>NZ_QETK01000010.1 GCF_003105155.1 Pseudomonas sp. SDI
GTTAACCCGAGGCCGAGTGGAGCCTGCGATCTGTGGGGTGAGGGCCATGGATGGCCCGAAAGCGCCGTTGGCCCATGGATGGGCCGTCGGCGCGGTCCCTGCGGATCGTAGGCGGAGGGAGGGGACCCGAAGCGCAGCGTAGGGCCGAGAGGTGGGGCGAGAATTTTTTGCTTACTTTTTTTTTCGACTGAAAAAAAGTAAGCCGCCGTCAGGGCGGAAGGGGCCGGCAGCCTCGCCACGGCAAATGGATATGCACGCCGAGCCCGAGCCCGAGCCCGAGCCCGAGCCCGAGCCCAAGCCCAAGCCCACCGCCGTTCCCACAAAGAGGAATCAGCCCCGTCTCAGCTGAACGCCAAGCGATACTCCCCAGGCGTAGCCCCCAGCGCCTGTCGAAAGCGGTTGCTGAAATGGCTGGCACTGGCAAACCCGCATTGTAGAGCGATCTCCCCCAACGCCAGCGCGCCAAGACGCAACAACTGCCGCGCCCGTGCCAGGCGTCGAGCCAGCACATACTGATGTGGCGGCAAACCGAAGCTCTCGCGAAACATCCGCGCAAAATGGTATTCCGACAGATTGCACAGCCCGGCCAGCTCACGCAGGTTCAACGGCTGCTCCAGGTGGCCTTCGACATACTCGGCCAACTGCCGTCGTTGGTGCGCTGCCAGCCCGCCTTTGAGGCGCAACCCGGCGCGCATGCCGACCTGGCTCAACAGCGCATGGTCGAGCATCTCGTGTGCCAGGCTGCTGGTCAGCAGGCGCTCGCCCGGTTCGTCCCAGTTCATCGCGATCAACTGGTGAAAGCGCCGTGCCTGCTGCGGGTCATCGAGAAAGGTCGCCTCGCGCAACTGCAGCTCGCGCGGTTCGCGATCGAGCAGGCGCACACAGCCGAGGGCGAACTGTTCCTGGCTGATGTACAGATGGGCCAGGCGGATGCTGCCGTTCACCACCCAGTTCGATGGCGCCCCCGCCGGCATGATGCACAGCTTGTTCGGCGCACCCTTGAGGCTCGGCTGCTCGCGACGGAAGGTGCCGGTGCCGTCGGCGATGTAGCACGACAGCGTGTGATGGCTCGGCGCCTCGTAGTCGCGGGCATCATGGCGATTGTTCCACAGCGCCACGGCCAGGCCGTCGCCCAACTGCGCACTGTGTTCCAGACGGGCATGGGGCGAGGCGTGCATGGCTTTGAAGACTTGCAGTTGATCCAGTGGCGTCATGGGCTCTACCTCTGCCGTCATCCTACTCCCGGACCCCGTCCAGGGTCAGCCTGCCCCCACGCAAAAGCGCAAGTTTGTGCAAGCGCGCCACCCCACCCCGGCCGGACACTGGTAGCTCGCACCTGAGGAGCGCCACCATGAACCTGTCGTTGTACCTGCTGACCGTCCTGATCTGGGGCACCACCTGGATCGCCCTGAAACTGCAACTGGGCGTGGTCGCTATCCCGGTCTCGATCGTCTACCGTTTCGCCCTGGCGGCACTGGTGCTGTTCGTCATTCTGCTGCTCAGCCGGCGCCTGCAAGCGATGAACCGACGCGCTCATGGTCTGTGCCTGGCCCAGGGCCTGTGCCTGTTTTGCGTCAACTTCATGTGCTTCCTCACCGCCAGCCAGTGGATCCCCAGCGGCCTGATCGCCGTGGTGTTCTCCACGGCCACCCTGTGGAACGCGCTCAATGCACGGCTGTTCTTCGGCCAGAAGATCGCCGCCAATGTGCTCGCCGGCGGCGCCCTCGGCCTGGGCGGGCTCGGCCTGCTGTTCTGGCCGGAACTGGCCGGCCACGCCGCCAGCCGCGAAACCGTGCTCGGCCTCGGCCTGGCCCTGCTCGGCACCCTGTGCTTCTCGGCCGGCAACATGCTCTCCAGCCTGCAACAGAAAGCCGGCCTGCGGCCAATGACCACCAACGCCTGGGGCATGCTCTACGGCGCGACGATGCTCGGCCTGTACTGCCTGCTCAGCGGCATCCCGTTCGGTATGGAATGGAGCACCCGTTACATCGGCTCGCTGCTGTACCTGGTGATCCCCGGTTCGGTGATCGGCTTCACCGCCTACCTGACCCTGGTCGGCCGCATGGGCCCGGAACGCGCCGCCTACTGCACCGTACTATTCCCGCTGGTGGCGCTGAATGTCTCGGCCGTCGCCGAAGGCTATCAGTGGACCCTGCCGGCACTCGGCGGCCTGGTGCTGGTGATGCTCGGCAACCTGCTGGTGTTCCGCAAGCCACGGCCCAAGGCGCCGCCCGCCAGCCTCGCGGCGAGCGCCTGAACCGGCGCCGCTGTCTACACTAGGCGAGGTGCAGCTGTGCTGCCTGGCGGCCGTTGCTGCTCGCAGCCCGCTGGCGCACTGGCTGGTGTTCTTTGCCTTGCACGTGGAGCTTGGCCTCAAGCAGCCGCCAAGAAGCGGCGATGAGGTCCCCAAGGCCTACTTCCAGACCTGCGGATTCACCAGATCCCGTGGCCGCTCCCCGAGCAGCGCCGCGCGCAGGTTGTCGATCGCCCGATTGGCCATCGCCTCGCGGGTCTGCGCCGTCGCCGAGCCGACATGCGGCAAGGTCACTGCATTGCTCAGGGCGAACAGCGGCGACGCCACCAGCGGCTCCTTCTCGTACACGTCCAGCCCTGCGCCACGGATCGTCCCGTTGCGCAGCGCCTCGACCAGCGCCGCCTCATCCACCACCGGCCCGCGCGACACGTTGATCAGAAACGCACTCGGCTTCATCATCTGCAATTGCCGGGTGCTGATCAGGTGCGTGGTCTGCGCCCCCAGCGGCACCACCAGGCAGACGAAATCCGCTTCGGCCAGCAGCGCGTCGAGGCTGCGGAACTGCGCGCCAAGTTCCTGTTCCAGCGCCGGCTTGCGGCTGTTGCCGCTGTAGATCACCGGCATGTTGAAGCCGAACCGCCCGCGCCGGGCAATCGCCGCGCCGATATTGCCCAGGCCGACAATGCCCAGTGTCTTGCCATGCACATCGCTGCCGAACTGTGCCGGGCCGACCGTGGCCTGCCATTGGCCAGCCTTGGTCCAGGCGTCTAGCTCGGCCACCCGCCGCGCCGCGCTCATGAGCAGCGCAAAGCCGAGGTCCGCGGTGCTTTCGGTGAGTACATCGGGGGTGTTGGTCAGGGCAATTCCGCGCGCGTTGAAATAGCCCAGGTCATAGTTGTCGTACCCCACCGACACACTCGATACCACCTCAAGCTTGCCGGCGTTTTCCAGCTGCGCCTGGCCCAGCTTGCGGCCCACGCCAATCAGGCCGTGCGCTTCGGGCAACGCCTGGTTGAACTGGGCGGCGATGTCGCCGAGCTTGGGGTTCGGCACGATCACGTTGAAGTCTTGCTGCAGGCGTTCGACCATCGGCGCAGTGATGCGACTGAAGGCAAGGACGGTCTTTTTCATCGGCAAAATCTCGGCTGGCGGTGGAGAATGGGTAGCACGCTATCATTCCCCACGGCCGCTGTGCAGCAAGATTTCAGTTGGCGATGCGCAACTCGTGGGTCTTCAGGTCGGCCTCGTGGGCGGCGAGGATTTCTGGCAGCGAGTTGCGCAGGTACTCGACCCAGGTCTTGATCTTGGCATCCAGGTACTGGCGCGACGGGTAGATCGCGTACAGGTTCAGTTCCTGCAAGCGGTACTCGGGCATCACCCGCACCAGGCTGCCATCGCGCAGGCCGTCGATGGCCGAGTAGATCGGCAGCACGCCAACGCCCATGCCGCTGCGAATCGCGGTTTTCATCGCATCGGCCGAGTTCACCTGGAACGGCGCCTGGGTGATGTTGACCACCTCCTGGCCTTCCGGGCCGTCGAACAGCCACTTCTCCAGCGGGATCACCGGGCTGACCATGCGCAGGCAGGCATGCTTGAGCAGGTCGGCCGGCTTGTGCGCGATGCCATGTTGCTTCACGTAGTCGGGTGAGGCGCAGACGATGCTGTAGGTGATCCCCAGGCGCTGCGAGACAAAGCCCGAGTCCGGCAGCTCGCTGGCCAGCACGATGGACACGTCGTACCCCTCGTCGAGCAGGTCCGGCACGCGGTTGGCCATGGTTAGGTCGAAGGTCACGTCCGGGTGGGTTTCGCGGTAGCGGGCGATGGCATCGATCACAAAGTGCTGACCGACCCCGGTCATCGAGTGCACTTTCAATTGCCCGGCCGGGCGCGCATGGGCGTCGCTGGCCTCGGCCTCGGCTTCTTCGACATAGGTGAGGATCTGCTCGCAGCGCATCAGGTAGCGTTTGCCGGCTTCGGTCAGGGCGATACGCCGAGTGGTGCGGTTGAGCAGACGGGTTTGCAGGTGCGCTTCAAGGTTGGAGACCGCGCGCGAGACGTTGGCGGTGGTCGTATCCAGTTGCACCGCTGCGGCGGTAAAGCTGCCGACTTGCGCTACACAACTGAAAGCACGCATGTTTTGCAGGGTGTCCATGGGGCGCTCTCAAAGAAGACGACAGAATTGTGACATGAAGTAACCAAGGAAGTCTTAAGACTAAAGCCGGATTATCGCCGTTTTCGTAACAAAGATTCGCAGTAATGCCCGCTTATCGCCAGTGCGGCGGCCCCCTAGAATTGCGCTCACCAAGCGTCATCCACCTTCTACGTCGGGAATTCGCAGCTGTGCCGCGTCGCATCATCAGAGCGCTGAATGCGCTCAGTGTCTGTGCCTTTAGCTTGACCTTGAGCGGCTGTATCGGAACCTGGGGCATTGCCCCACAAAGCAAGACGCTGCAAGCCAATACCCTGACCACCGACGCGGCGATCCGCGAGGCCGCCCGTGATGCCAACTGGCCGGCGCAGCAGTGGTGGCGCGCCTATGGCGACCCGCAACTGGAGCGCTGGATTGCCTTGGCCGTCAAGGACAGCCCGAGCATGGCCATGGCCGCTGCCCGTGTGCGCGAAGCCAGGGCCCTGGCCGGGGTGATCGAGTCGGCAGAAAAACTTCAGGTCAATGGCGACGCCGTGCTCAAGCGGCATAACTGGCCCGAAGACCCGTTCTATGGCCCTGGCGCACTGTCCGGGGCCAACACCTGGGACAACAACGCTGCGCTCGGCTTCAGCTACGCCCTCGACCTCTGGGGGCGCGAGCGCAATGCCAGCGAACAGGCCGTGGACCGCGCGCACATGAGCGTGGCCCAGGCCCGTCAGGCCCAGCTCGAACTGCAGAACAACATCGTCAAGGTGTACATCCAGCTGTCACTGCATTTCGCCCAGCGCGACATCGTCGCCGCCGAACTGGAACAGCAGGAGCAGATTCTCGCGCTGGCCGAACGGCGCCTGGCCGGTGGCATCGGTACGCATTTCGAAGTCAGCCAGGCGCAGACGCCGCTGCCGGAAACCCACCGCCAGCTTGACGCCATCAACGAAGAAATCGCCCTGGCGCGTAACCAACTGGCGGCATTGGCCGGCAAGGGCCCGGGCGAAGGTGCGCAATTGCAGCGGCCGAGCCTGTCGCTCGATGTCGAGCTGAAGCTGCCCTCGGCACTCCCTGCCGACCTGCTCGGCCAGCGCCCGGACGTGGTTGCCAGCCGCTGGCAGGTTGCAGCCCAGGCCCGTGGTATCGACGTTGCGCATGCCGGCTTCTTCCCTAATGTCGACCTGATCGGCGGACTCGGCTTCATGGCCACTGGCGGCGGCCCGCTGGAATTCCTCACCGGGCGCAAGTTCAACTACAACCTCGGCCCGGCCATCAGCTTGCCGATTTTCGATGGTGGCCGCTTGCGCGCCGAGCTGGGCGTGGCCTCGGCCGGTTACGACATCGCCGTGGCGCACTACAACCAGACCGTGGTCGAGGCGCTCAAGGGCATCTCCGACCAGCTGATCCGCCGCGCGTCGATGAACGAGCAGCAGCACTTCGCCGCCGCGTCGGTAGCCTCGGCGCAGAAGACCTACGACATCGCCATGATCGCCTTCCAGCGCGGCCTCACCGATTACCTCAATGTGCTCAACGCGCAGACGTTGCTGTTCCGCCAGCAGCAGATCCAGCAGCAGGTCCAGGCCGCGCGGCTGAGTGCGCATGCCGAGCTGGTCACCGCCCTCGGCGGTGGTCTCGGCGCCGGTGCCGATGTGCCGGACGTCGAGCGTGAGGCGCCGCCGGCAACCCCGCGCACCCTGGCGATCTTCGATAAACCGGGCCACGCCGAATGAGCGCCGCCAGCTTGCCGTTTCGCTGGCTGGCTTCGCTCGAGTGGCGCCGCGGCTTCTTCGCCTGGGCGCGTACCGACGGGGTTACCTGGGTATACATCTTCAAGGTGCTGACCGCCGCGTTCATCACCCTCTGGTTGGCCATGCGCCTGGAACTGCCGCAGCCGCGCACGGCGATGATCACTGTGTTCATCGTCATGCAGCCGCAGAGCGGGCATGTGTTCGCCAAGAGCTTCTGGCGGGTGCTCGGCACCCTGGCCGGGTCGTCGATGATGGTGGCGTTGATCGCGATCTTCCCGCAGAACACCGAGCTGTTCCTGCCCAGCCTGGCCGTGTGGGTCGGCCTCTGCTCGGCCGGCGCCATGCGCTACCGGACCTTCCGCGCCTACGGCTTCGTGCTCGCCGGCTACACCGCGGCGATGGTCGGCCTGCCGGCCCTGCAGCACCCGGACGGGGCGTTCATGGCGGCGGTCTGGCGGGTGCTGGAAATCAGCCTGGGGATTGCCGTGTCGACCCTGGTCAGCGCGGCGATCCTGCCGCAGTCGGCCGGCGCCGCGATGCGCAACGCGCTGTACCAGCGCTTCGGCGTGTTCGCCAGTTTCGTCACCGAAGGCCTGCGCGGCGACAGCCAGCGCGACCGCTTCGAAAGCAGCAACGTGCGCTTTATCGCCGAAGCGGTGGGCCTGGAAAGCCTGCGTAACGTCACCGCCTTCGAAGACCCGCACATGCGTCGGCGTAGCGGCCGGCTGGGGCGGATGAACAGCGAGTTCATGGCCATCACCACGCGCTTCAACGCCCTCCATCAACTGCTGGAGCGCCTGCGCGCCCGTGGCCCGTTGCAGATCGTCACCGCTATCGAACCGGGCCTGAACGCCCTGGCCGAGTTGCTCGACGGCTATGCCGGGCGTGCCCTGACCCACGCTGACGCCGCGCGCCTGGCTGAGCAGTTGGCGGCGTACAAGGAGGGGCTGCCCGAGCGCGTGCGCAGCCTGCGCGCGGCGTATGTCGAAACCGACCCGAGCGACGCCGACCTGCTCGACTTCCATACCGCCTACGAGCTGCTCTACCGCTTCGTCGACGACATGCACAGCTACGCGCAAACCCACGCCTCGCTGGCCGAGCACAGTCACGCCCGCGAGCAGTGGGACGAGCCCTACGTGGCCCAGACCAACTGGATGGTGTCGCTGGCGGCGGGCTTGCGGGCGTCGTTCATCCTGCTGGTGCTGGGCAGCTTCTGGTTGGCCACGGCGTGGCCGAGCGGGGCGATGATGACCCTGATCGCGGCGGCCACCGTCGGCCTCTCGGCGGCCACGCCGAACCCCAAGCGGATGTCCTTCCAGATGGCCTGCGGGACCTTCCTCGGTGCGCTGATCGGCTTCTTCGAAACCTTCTTCGTGTTCCCCTGGATCGACGGTTTCCCGTTGCTCTGCCTGGTGCTGGCGCCGGTGTTCGTGCTCGGTGCGTTCCTCGCTTCGCGCCCGGCCTATGCCGGTTACGGGCTGGGCCTGCTGATTTTCTTCTCGACCGGCTCGGTGCCGGACAACCTGACCATCTACAACCCTTACACCTTCATCAACGACTACATCGCCATGGTGATCGGCATGCTGGTGTGCGCCGCTGCCGGGGCGATCATCCTGCCGCCGAACAGCCGCTGGTTGTGGCGGCGCCTGGAAGAGGACCTGCGTGGCCAGGTGCTGTTCGCCCTCAGTGGCCGCTTGCGTGGGCTCGGCTCGGCGTTCGAAAGCCGCACCCGCGACCTGTTGCACCAGGCCTATGGCCTGGCGGTCGGCCAGCCACAGGTACAGAGCACGCTGTTGCGCTGGATGTTCGTGGTGCTGGAGGTTGGCCACGCGATCATCGAGCTGCGCCGCGAACAGGCCATCCTCCCGGTGCACCCGTGCTATGCCGAGTCGCAGCCGTGGCGCCAGGCCATCCGTGTGATGGGCCGGGCGCTGGCGCGGTTGTTCCTGCAACCGTCGGCGAGCAACCATGAACGTGCGCTGGTGGCGGTGGACCATGCGATCAGCCGGGTGCAGGCCACCGACGAACCGTTTGCCCGGCACTTCGACACCTCGGCGTTGCGCCGGGTGCAAAGCTACCTGCATTTCATCCGTACTTCCCTGCTCGACCCGCAATCGCCGCTGGCCGCCCTGGCGCCGGCACAAGGACCCAGCCATGCCCCGTGAGATCGCCTTCCATGGCGTGTACATGCCCACCGTTACCTTGATGTTCCTGTTTGCCGCCGGGTTGGCCTGGGGGCTCGACCGCTTCATTGCCGGCTTCGATGGCTACCGCTTCTTCTGGCACCCGGCGTTGTTGCGCCTGTGCCTGTTCATCTGCCTGTTCGGCGCGATGGCGCTGACTGTTTACCGTTGAGACCGACGTCGATGAAAAAGTTTTTCAGCCTCCTGGCTACCTTGCTCGTGCTGGCTGCCGCCGTGGTGATCGGCCGGCAGTTGTGGTTGCACTATATGACCACGCCGTGGACCCGCGATGGCCGGGTGCGGGCCGACATCATCAACGTTGCGGCGGATGTACCGGGCTATGTGGTGGATGTGCCGGTGCGCGACAACCAGTTGGTGAAGAAGGGCGATGTGCTGATGCAGATCGACCCGGCGCATTACGAAGTGGCGGTGAAGCAGGCGCAGGCGCTGGTGGCATCGCGCAAGGCGACCTGGGAGATGCGCAAGGTCAACGCGCATCGGCGCGCCGACATGGACAACCTGGTGATCTCGAAAGAGAACCGCGACGACGCCAGCAACATCGCCAACTCGGCGCAGGCTGATTACCAGCAGGCGCAGGCGCAGCTGGCGGCGGCGGAGCTGGACCTCACGCGCACGCGGATTCTGGCGACCGTGGACGGCTACGTGACCAACCTGAACGTGCACCGTGGCGACTATGCGCGCACCGGCGAGGCGAAGATGGCGGTGGTCGACAAGGATTCGTTCTGGGTCTACGGGTTCTTTGAAGAGACCAAGTTGCCGCATGTGCGGGTGGGCGACAAGGCCGACTTGCAGATGATGAGCGGCGCGCTGTTGAAGGGGCATGTGGAGAGTATTTCACGGGGTATCTATGACCGTGACAACCCGCAGAGCCGCGAGCTGATTGCGGATGTGAACCCGACCTTCAACTGGGTGCGCCTGGCGCAGCGGGTGCCGGTGCGGATTCATATCGACGAAGTGCCGGAAGGCTTCCTGCTGGCGGCGGGGACAACCTGTACGGTGGTGGTGAGGCCGGAATAATCCGGATGATGCAGTACAAAAATGTTCTGGAAACGACGTGCATCACCGTCAGCGATGTACAGCCACGGCAAAACTTGTAGACAATGCCGATCCGGCCTACGTCATCTAAGCTGCATGGGCTACAGCCAATTCCTCGAACAGCCTGAATGGATGCGCGTCCCATGCAACTCCCAGACATGAACCTTCTCGTAGCGCTGGATGCGCTGCTCGATGAAGGCAGCGTTGTCGGCGCCGCGCGCCGGATGAACCTCAGCCCCGCCGCCATGAGCCGCACCCTCACCCGCATCCGCGACGCCGTCGGCGATCCGGTGTTGGTACGTGCCGGTCGTGGCCTGGTCCCCACGCCCAGGGCCATCGCCCTGCGCAGCCAGGTACGTCAGGTGGTCGAACAGGCCAACCAACTGTTCAGCGCCAACCACGATCTCGACCTCGCCAGCCTCGAACGCGCCTTCAACCTGCGCGCCAATGACGTGTTCATTGCGCCGTTCTCGGCACCGCTGCTCGACGCCATGCGCCAGCAGGCACCGCGCACCGTGCTGCGTTTCGTCCCGGAAGGCGCGGGCGGCGACGAGGATCAAGCCCTGCGTGACGGCCGTCTCGACCTGTACATCAGTGCCACCCGCGAGCTTGGCCCGGAGATCAAGGTACAAGGGCTGTTCAGCACCACCTTCGTCTGCCTGGCACGCAACGATCACCCGATCTTCGACGACGAAATCACCGCTGAGCGCTTCGCTGCGTTCGAGCAGATCAGCGTCTCGCGCCGTGGTCGTGCCCTCGGCCCGATCGATAGCGCCCTCGGTGTGCTTGGCCTGCAGCGGCGCGTTGCGCTGATCACCCCAAGCTTCCATTCGGGCATGTTTTCCCTGCCGGACTCCGAGCTGATCCTGCCGCTGCCCGAACACATGCTGCACAGCGTCGCCCGCCTGGGCCTGCCACTGCGCTCGTTCCGCATGCCGTTCGCCCTGGAACCGGTGCAGGTAATGCAAGCCTGGCATCCGCGTTTCGACAACGACCCGGCCCATCGCTGGCTGCGCCAGACCCTGAAAGCCTGCTGCAGCCGCCAGCCCTGATCGAGGCGTGCGTCTGCTGCAGTAATTAGCTGCAAAAATGTAACTTTTCGTCAGTAGTCACGCTTTTTAGACTCGCCGGGTCAATCACTTGCCCGGAGTGTCACCCCATGTCTGTTTCCGCCGCCCCTGCTGCGCCCGCGGCGTTCGGCCCGCGGATCGTGATCGGCCTGCTCGGCGTACTGCTCGCGGTGCTCTGCGCCGGCCTCAACGAAATGGTCACCAAGCTGGCGATGGCCGACATTCGCGGTGGCCTGCACATCGGCGCCGACGAGGGTGCCTGGCTGATCGCGCTGTATTCGGCGAGCTCGGTGGCGGCCATGGCCTTCGCGCCCTGGTGCGCCGTGACCTTCTCGCTGCGCCGCTTCACCCTTTGCGCCATCGCGGCCTTCGTCGTGCTCGGCGTGCTGTGCCCGTTTGCCCCCGACGTGCCCAGCCTGATGCTGCTGCGCACCCTGCAAGGCTTCGCCGGCGGTGCGCTGCCGCCGATGCTGATGAGCGTGGCGCTGCGCTTTCTGCCTGCCAACATCAAGCTCTATGGCCTGGCCGGCTATGCCCTCACGGCCACCTTCGGGCCAAGCCTGGGCCTGCCGCTGGCCGGGATGTGGACCGAGTACGTCAGCTGGCACTGGACCTTCTGGCAGATCATCGTCCCGGCCCTGATGGCGATGGCCTGCGTGGCCTGGGGCCTGCCGCAGGACCCGCTGCGCCTGGAACGCTGCCAGCAGTTCGACTGGCGCGGCCTGCTGCTCGGCCTGCCGGCGATCTGTTCGCTGGTGCTGGGGGTGTCGCTGGGCGATCGCCTGGGCTGGTTCAACTCACCGCTGATTGCCTGGCTACTCGGTGGCGGAGCGCTGCTGATGGTGCTGTTCATGCTCAACGAGTGGTCCGCGCCGCTGCCATTCTTCAAGTTGCAGATGCTCGCCAACCGCAACCTCAGTCACGCGTTGATTACCCTCGGCGGGGTGCTGGTGGTGCTCTCGGCGGTGATCATCCTGCCGACCGCTTTTCTCGCCCAGATTCAGGGCTACCGGCCGCTGCAAAGTGGCCCGGTGATGTTGCTGGTGGCATTGCCGCAGTTGCTCGCGTTGCCGCTCACGGCGGCGCTGTGCAACCTGCGCGCGGTCGACTGCCGCTGGGTGCTGGCGGCGGGGTTGGGCATGCTCGCGCTGTCCTGCGCCGGTGGCACGCTGATTACCGGGCAGTGGATTCGCGATAACTTCTACGTGCTGCAACTGTTGCAGATCTTCGCTCAGCCGATGGCGGTGATTCCCTTGCTGATGCTCGCTACCGGCGGCATGACCGCGCAGGACGGGCCATTCGCTTCGGCCTGGTTCAACACCGTGAAGGGCCTGGCCTCGGTGGTCGCCGCCGGCTTGCTGGACTGGCTCAGCACCGTGCGCCGGCACTTTCACTCGAACACGCTGGTGGACAGCCTGGGCAACTCGCCACTGGCCGACAGCACGGCGCCGGACCTGGCCCGGCGCCTTCACGCGCAGGCGCTGGTGCTGACCAGTGCCGACCTCTACCTGTGCATGGCGCTGCTGGCGCTGGCGCTGATCCTGCTGATTCCTTTCGTGCCGACCCGCATCTACCCGCCGCGGGCAGCGGCCTAGTCCAGAGAGACCCGATCATGACCCTGAGCAAACCCCTGCAATACACCGCGCTCGCCGTGACGTTTGGCGCCCTGGCGTGGGTCGTACTGCCGTCGCCGTTCGCCAGCCGAGGCGAACAGAGCACCAACGATGCCTACGTCTCGGCCGACTACACGGTGGTCGCGCCAAAGGTGCCTGGCTTCATCAAACAGGTGCTGGTCGAGGACAACCAGCAGGTGCGTGCCGGCCAGCCGCTGGCGCTGCTCGACGACCGCGATTACCAGGCTGCGTTGGCGGCGGCGCAGGCCCGTCTGCTGACCGCACGGGCGCAGCAGCAGAACGCGGCGGCAACCCGTGAGCGCCAGGTGTCGCTGATCGAACAGGCGCAAGCGGCGTTGGCGGCTGGCGACGCCGAACTGGCCTTCGCCAAGCATGAACTGACCCGCCACAGCCGCCTCGCCGAGCAGGGCGCCGGCACCGTGCAGAACGCCCAGCAGGCGCGCAGCCGGGTCGATCAGGCGCGGGCGCAGCAGGCCAACGCCCGCGCGGCCCTGGCGGCGGCGCGCAAGCAGGTGGAGATTCTCGACGCCCAGGTGGATGCCGCTGCCGGTGGCCTGCAACAGGCCGAAGCGGCGCTGGAGCGGGCGCGTCTGGACGTGTCCTACACCACCATCGTCGCGCCCATCGACGGTATGGTCGGCGAGCGCGCGGTGCGGGTTGGCGCCTACGTCAATCCGGGGGCGCGGCTGCTCTCGGTGGTGCCGCTGGCGCAGGCCTATGCCATCGCCAACTTCCAGGAAACCCAGCTCACCGACGTGCAGCCGGGGCAGGCGGTGGAGGTCAGCGTCGACACCTTTGCCGGCGAACGCCTGCGCGGTCATGTGCAGAGTGTGGCGCCGGCGACCGGGCTGACCTTCGCGGCGGTGAAACCGGATAACGCCACCGGCAACTTCACCAAGGTGGTGCAGCGGATTCCGGTGAAGATCGTCTTCGAGCCCGGACAGCCGTTGCTCGGACGGTTGCGGGTGGGCATGTCGGTGGTGGCCACCATCGATACCCGGCACAACGTCGGCCAGGAGGTCAGCGCACGATGAGTCGGCTTCGAACACTGAGCGTGATGGGTGCGTGCCTGGGCCTGGGCGCCTGCACGCTGGGCGCGGATTTCAGCGCACCGGCAAACGATGCTGGGTTGGCCTGGCCGCCCCTGCAGCAAGCCGCCGCGCCGAGCCAGCCACACGCGGCAGCGTTGGACGTGCGCTGGTGGCAGGGCTTCAACGATGCGCAGCTGTCGGCACTGATCGAGCGCGTGGTGGGCCGCAACCTCGACCTGCAGGTCGCCAGTGCGCGCTTGCTGCAACGCCGTGCTGCCCGCCAGAGCATCGCCAGCGAGCGCTACCCCTCGGTCGATCTGGCGGGTGGTGTCAGTCGCGCCCGCAACAGTGCCGACGGCTTGGCCGACCCCTCGGGGCACAACGGTGGTTCGGCCTATAGCCTTTGGCAAGGCGACTTCGTTGCCGGTTGGGAGCTGGACCTGTGGGGCCGGGTACGCCGCGAAGTCGAGGCGGCCGACGCCAGCGTCGAGGTGGCCGAGAACGACCGCCGTGGTGTGCTCTTGTCGCTGTTGGCGCAGACCGCGCGCGACTACCTGCAACTGCGCGCGGTGCAGGCCACGCTGGCGGTGGTGCGTGACAACCTTGAGGTGGCGCGGCACAGCCTGCGCCTGTCGCAGAGCCGCTTGGCCGATGGTGTGGCGACCCAGCTTGACGTGGCCCAGGCGGCCGCACAGGTGGCCTCGGTGCAGGCGCGCCTGCCGGCGCTGGAAGATCGCGAGGCGCAATTGATCAACGCCATCGGCCTGCTGCTCGGCGAGCCGCCGCGCAGCGTGCAGGCCGAGTTGAGTCAGCCGCTCGGCTTGCCGCAGCCGCCGCAGCGCTTTGCTCTGGGCCTGCCTTCGGAACTGGCCGCGCGGCGCCCGGACATCCGCGCCGCCAGTGCGCGCCTGCATGCGGCCACAGCGAGTATTGGTGTGGCCAAGGCGGATTTCTACCCGCGCATCCGCCTGTCTGGTAGTGCCGGTTTGCAATCCCTGCAACTGGCCGATTTCGGCAACTGGAGTGCCCGCCGCTTAGCCATCGGTCCGCAACTGAACCTGCCGTTGTTCGAGGGGGGACGGCTCAGCGGCGTGCTGAAACTGCGCGAGGCGCAACAACAGGAGGCGGCGCTGGATTATCAACATGTGGTGCTGCGCGCCTGGCATGAGATCGACAATGTGCTACGCCTGTATAACGCCAGTCAGTTACGTCGCGACCTGCTCGACGAAGCGGTGCGGCAGAACCGCATCGCCCTGGACACCGCCCAGCGCCAGTATGTGGAGGGCGCGGTGGACTTTCTCAACGTGTTGACGGTGCAGGGCGCGTTGCTGGCGAATCAGGAACAGTGGGTCGAAAGTTCGGCGGCGGTGTCGTTGGCCATGGTCGGTCTCTACCAGTCAATCGGTGGTGGCTGGCAGGCCTTCGAGCCGGCATTGCAGGCCAGCGCAGATGCGCGTTGAGGGCCGTGGTACGCGGGTTTACTTTCATCCATAGAAGGACGCAGGCATGAATATTTCGTTGCATGGCAAACGTGCGGTCGTCAGTGGCTCGACGGCTGGTATCGGTCTGGCCATCGCCATCGGCTTGGCCGAAGCTGGCGCCGAGGTGGTAGTCAACGGCCGCAGCAAGGCGCGGGTCGATGCCGCGCTGAAACAGCTGCGCGGCAAGCTGCCGGGGGCCAAGGTCAGCGGCGTGGTGGCCGACCTGGGCACGGCCGAAGGCGCCCAGACGCTGTTTGCCAAAGTGCCCCAGGCCGACATCCTGGTGAACAACCTGGGCATCTTCGAGCCCAAGGGGTTCTTTGAAATCAGCGATGAAGAGTGGCAGCAGTTCTTCGAGGTCAACGTGATGAGCGCGGTGCGCCTGTCGCGGCACTATGCGCAGCACATGGCTAAACAGGGCTGGGGACGGGTGCTGTTTCTGTCCAGCGAATCGGCGTTGCAGATCCCGCTGGAAATGGTGCATTACGGCACCACCAAGACCGCCTTGCTCGCGGTATCGCGCGGGCTGGCGGAAACCCTTGCCGGTAGCGGCGTCACGGTGAATGCGGTGCTGCCGGGGCCGACGCGTTCGGAAGGGGTCGGCGACTTCTTCGCCAAGCTGGCCCAGGAGCAGGGCGTGAGCCGCGACAGTCTGGAAGCCAGCTTCATTGCCGAGCACCGGCCGAGCTCGCTGATCAAGCGCCTGGCCACGGTGGAGGAGGTGGCCAACATGGTCGTTTACCTGGCTTCGCGCCAGGCCAGCGCTACCACCGGCGCCGCGTTGCGGGTCGATGGCGGGGTGCTGCGCTCGATTGCCTGACGTTTAAAGCGCGCGGTCCAGGCCGAAGCGTTTGGCCAGGACCTTTTCCAGCAGGGCCTTGGGCAGCAGCGTTGCCAGCAATGGCAGCGCTCGGCTGCCGTTGCCCAGGCGTACCAGGCGTGGCGGCGGGTTTTGCTGAGTGGCCTTGAACAGGTCGGCGGCGAACACGGCGGCCGGGGTCGGGCGGTCCTGCGAGGCGCGGGCGCGGGCACGAATGCTGTCGCGCAGCGGCCACCAGGCTGAGCCTTGATCGAGCACCTGCTCGGCTTCGCGTTCGGCGTTGTTGGCGAAGCTGGAGGCAATCGCGCCGGGCTGTACTTCCTGCACGCGGATGCCGAACGGCGCCAGCTCCAGGCGCAGGGCATCGCTGAGGGCATGCACGGCGGCCTTGGAGGCGCAGTAGGCGCCGGCGAATGGGGTGACCAGCACCCCCGACACGCTACCGACATTCACCACCAGGCCACGGTTGCGCCGCAGCAGCGGGAACATCGCGCGGGTGACGCCGACGAGGGCGAAGACATTGGTTTCGAACTGGCGCTGCATGGCCTCGACGCCGCCGTCGAGCAGCGGGCCCATGGCACCGTAACCGGCATTGTTGATCAGTGTATCCAGGCCGCCATGGTGGCTGTCGATGTCGTCGGCCAGCTGTTGCAGGGCCGCGCCGTCGTTGACGTCGAGCGGGCGCGCGGTGAAGCCTGCGGCCTGCAGTTGGGCGACGTCGGCGCTTTTGCGCGCGGTGGCCCAGACGGTGTGGCCGGCGTTGCGGAAACAGTCGGCGAGGGCGCGGCCGATACCGCTGGAGCAACCGGTGATGAGCACGATGGACATTGGCGGTGACCTGTTGATCGGTAAGGATGGGCCGATCATACGGCAACTTCGCTAGTGCATATCAGCCAGTTCCTGCTCGATTTCCTGCACATTCGCGGTGCTGATGACTCGCGCTTCGCCGTTGCATGGCAGCAGCACTTGCGAGGGCAGGTATTTGATCTGCCTGGCGCTGAACAGCTCCATCAAGGGGATGTGAAGGAAGTCTTCTTCGTAGTCGTCGACGTTGAAGGCGTAGAAGCGGATCTCTGGTAGCACGGTGGCGAGCAGGGCGATCTTCGGTTGCAGTTCGACGCAGGGTGGCCATTGCTGCGAACCGACCAGCAGCAGGCTGGGGTGTTGGCGGCGGGTGGATTCGAGCAGCTCACGCAGGTCGCTCAGACCGTGCACGGGGATGAGGGGCATGGAGGGTCTTCCGTGTTGGACAGACCTCATTCAACACGCTGCGGTGGGAGGGCGGTACTGGCAGAAATACTAGTTGGCGAAGCTGCCCTGCAGGTGTTCGGCACGAAACTCCAGGGTTTGCGGGCGGTAGCCGGCGCGTAGCGGTGGCAAGGGCAGGCAGTCGCTCCAGCTGGCCCCGGCCTGCAGTTCGCCGGGGCCGCGGTAGCGCGGCGCGCTGTAGGTGTTTTCGGCGAGGTTGACGGTGTCGCCGGGGGCATAGGCCGCCACGCGCCAGCGCAGTTCGGTAAGCGGGGTGTCGTTACCGTTGTTCATTTTCACCTGTAGCGGGCGGTCGACGGGACAGTCGCTAGGGGCATAGTTCAGGCGTAGTTCAAGGCGGGCCAGTTGCCCGGCCTCGCGGTTGTCCAGCCAGACGACCCAGAGCCCGACCAGGCTCAGGCCCAACAGGGCAGCCAGGGAAATCGGCAGGGCCTTGGCAGGGTAGCGCAACAGCAGGATCAGCCAGGTGAGGATCAGCAGGATACCGATGAGCATGGGCGGCGGGCCTTGAGTGCGATGGGGGCTATGCTAATGCCAAACAGGACGTTGGACGAGTTTGAGGTCCTTTTCTCAATTCTAGTCGGCGATGCGCGTACCTTGCCCGCTCTTGTCAATCCCGCTAACCGTACGCCATCCGCTTGATGACCTTTATTCGATTGTTTATCCCTTCCAGTTGGCCCGTGTGCATCAGCCAGCGAACCCGGCTCACGATGCCCCGCCAATAACCCTTTAGCCGTTTGGCGAACTGGATGAGAGTAGGTATCTCGCTTCCTCCAGGCGGACCTGTTGTTCCGGCGTTTTCAAGTTCTGCGCACGGCCGAGAATGGGCAAATCACGAACGACGCGCTCGCAATACTCATGAGTGCTTGAACAGGTTTTTTGGCAGCTACCACAGCAAGGGAGCCGGGTAGCGTGGGGAGTCAGATCGATCTGTAGCGCGTCGCCATCAGGCCTGGATGGTATTGCCATATCAGCCTTCAAGGGCATTCGGATAACGTCCGAAGCGGTCCAGTGTTGTGTAGTTCATCTCGTACATGCCGTTCGATATTCGCTACCGGTGGTAGGAGCGACCGTTGCGGACATAAGTTCCTGAGGTACTGATGGTCCGATGAAAGAATGCTAACTATTTTTCAGAATTAGCTACTTTCAATTTGATAGCACCGGGCGCTGGCGTGTCTGTATATAAAGGGCAAACTAACGCTGGGATGTTTTTGTACCAGCATGGAAAAAATCAGGATATTTCGTCAAAAACTACGAACGGTCATTTGGCACGTTTGCTACCAATGATGATGGCATTTATTTGGCGCTATCAATTTGTCTGATTATTGGGTGTGAGTTGGGCCGGGAGGTGGCATTTACAAAGGGCCAGTGTCCTGGAGATTTATCAGGAGACGGCAAGTATGGCTGCTATCAACGACAGGGGTTGCCCTTGGTAGACGTTCAGGTAGCGTTCGCCGTTGCTGAGGCGTTGTCGGGGTTGCTGGCCTTGGACCGATTTCAGGCGTATCCGGTACCACTGCTGCGCGGACTCTGAGACGGCGATGGCGTCACCGAACTCCACCGTCCATTGCTGGCCGGAGGTTGAAATGTTGTAGAGGCCGAGATAACCGTTTCTGCTGATTTCCAGATGGCCGCCGGTGAAGTCGCGACTGGATTTGTGACGGATGTCGCCGACGATGGTGTACCGCGGCAGGCCTTTGCTGTCGCTGGTGCAGTGGGTGAAGCGAAAGTTGCAGCCCAGCACGCTGAGTGGGGGCTGACGCTCCTTGATCACCAGCCAACCTTCGGTGGCCAGGCCGGAGCGGTACTGATAGCTAGTGGAGACGATTTCGTTGAACTGTTCGTTGTCGGCGCGACGAATGGCCAGGGTGAAGGTGGGTGGGCGTTGGCTGGTGCGGTCTTCCATGACGATGACTCCGTTGGCTTTAGCGGCCGACGGTAACCAGTCAGGACAGGGGGGCGGGAGAGCGAAGCGCTTCTGTGGGAGCCGACGGTGCCGGCTCCCCCAGGAGGCGTTACAGGTAGTAAGCCTTCAGCGGCGGGAAGCCATTGAACTCCACTGCGCTGTAGCTGGTGGTGTAGGCACCGGTCGACAGCCAGTACAGGCGGTCGCCGATCGCCAGGTTCAGTGGCAGGCCGTATTTGTAGTGCTCGTACATGATGTCGGCGCTGTCGCAGGTTGGGCCGGCGATCACCACTTCTTCCATTTCGCCTTTCTTCTCGGTCCAGATCGGGAACTTGATCGACTCGTCCATGGTTTCGATCAGGCCGGAGAACTTGCCCACATCGGTGTACACCCAGCGCTCGACTGCGGTACGCGACTTGCGCGCCACCAGCACCACTTCGCTGACCAGGATACCGGCGTTGGCAATCAGCGAACGGCCCGGCTCGAGGATGATTTCCGGCAGGTCGTCGCCGAAGTCTTCCTTGAGGAAGCGGATGATCTCTTCGGCGTAGGTTTCCAGGCTGTTGGTGCGGGTGATGTAGTTGGCCGGGAAGCCGCCACCCATGTTGATCAGTTTCAGCTCGATGCCGTCTTCGTCTTTCAGGCGCTCGAAGATCACCTTCACCTTGGCAATCGCCGCGTCCCAAACGCTGATGTCGCGTTGCTGCGAGCCGACGTGGAAGGAGATGCCGTATGGCACCAGGCCCAGGTCGCGGGCGAGGATCAGCAGGTCCATGGCCATGTCGGTCTGGCAGCCGAACTTGCGCGACAGTGGCCAGTCGGCCGTGGTCGAGCCTTCGGTGAGGATCCGTACATAGACTTTCGAGCCCGGCGCGGCCTTGGCGATGTTGCGCAGGTCGGCTTCGGAGTCGGTGGCATACAGACGCACGCCCTTCTCGTAGAAGTAGCGGATGTCTTTGGATTTCTTGATGGTGTTGCCGTAGCTGATACGGTCGGCGCTGACGCCACGGTCCATCACTTTGTCCAGCTCATAGATCGAGGCGATGTCGAAGCTCGAGCCTTTTTCCTTGAGCAGGTCGATGATCTCGACCGCCGGGTTGGCCTTGACCGCGTAGTAGACCTTGGCGAATTCGAAACCGGCGCGCAGGTCGTCGTAGGCCTTGCTGATCATCTGGGTATCGATCAGCACGAACGGGGTTTCTTGCTTGTCGGCGAACGCCTTCATTTTCTGAAAGGTATCGCGCGCGAAGTAGTCTTCGACCTGAATCGACATGCTTAGGGACTCCATGGGCAAACTGAAAAAATAAGTGGCTGCAACTGAACGTCCTCCGTATCCCCACTTTGGTTCGCCTACTTCCCAAGGCATGTCGCCGAAAGCAAAAAGGTCAACCGTGCCCGTTACACCAGAGCGGCGGGTGACCTTGCTGTCTCGTCGTCAGTACTTGAGCCGGATGGATCGTTTCCAGCATGGACGTTCGGCGCGAACTTTAGGACCTGGGGGGTTCAAGATCAACAAAAAATGTCGCGTTTTCGCACACGTCTGTCGCCGCGAATCGGCCAGCCACAAAGCAACCGACTCAGGTAAACAGTAGGCGTTCAGTTTGATTACAAAAGCGTTAAAAATACCGTTATACGCGGGGATCTTTCACTGATCGGCGAGTGTTGCCCCTGAGCCTGACGATCGCCGACGATAGCGACGAAACGCTCGGAAAACGCCACCCAAGGCGTCAAGCGGGCGGGGGGCTCCAGCAGCCCTGCCGTTCAGTTTTTTTTCCGCCTGGAGAAACGGATTTTTTTCCCGGTGTGGCTGAATTTTTTTCGTCATTACACGTTTCGTCGGTAACGACGATCTTCGATTGCCCGGCTTAATAAGAAACATTACTATTCGCGCCTCTCTCCCTTGCCGCCCGATAACCCCGCACCGTGTCACGACACAAAGGCTTCCTCGACCACTACAACGAGTTGATCGGCACCTGGACGCGCAAACTGCGCAGTCGTCAGCAGGCCGAGGATCTGGCGCTGGTCGACAACGCGCCACTACCAGACCTCGTTCGGCCGTTAAGAATTAATGGTCAGCAGGCCCGTTCACGATGTCGTTATCCGGGGGCTGTTTCGTTGCTTCGGTTTCGTTCGTCTGGCCTGTCAAGGAGCCTTTGTCGAAGTACTCTTCGAGTTTTGCGAACAGGCTCATTGCATCGCCTTCTGCTTGACCCGTTTTGTAGTTGAAGTCCAGGTCTATGTTGCGTTGGTATTGTGCGCGTGTATCTTCGGGATACAGAACCTGTTCCATCACTGGCAAACTATCGAAATGCCTCAAGCATTCGGTAGCGAGCACGGTCTGCTTACCGGTGTTGTGGTATTCCTCTTGCGCTGCTTGTATGACCTGTAGACGCCATGCTTCTTCTTGATCATGCGCTTCTGATCGCGCTGCGCGTCGCTCATTAATGGTAAAGCTACCGCTTTCGTCATTGACAATTAGTGAAAGCTGGTCTCTGGACAAGCCTTTAAATGGATTTCTCCCGATGCCGTTTTCAAAGTCGGTTGCCTTACGCGCGCGGTCGAGCAACTGAGGGTCGTCAGTGTTGGGTAATTCAGCATCCTGTATTGATTTGTTCGTGCTATGGAGCAATTGATCATTGATGCGTTTAGCCTTCTCTGCCAACCCCGCAAAATCTAGCCCTGCGTTCTCGACCTCCGCCCGCGCCGCCGCATTGCTCAATTGCTGAGCCAGCGATGACACTGATTCGCGGGTATCCGGGAAAGTAGCGGCAGGGGGTGCTGGTTTGTCTTCAACCGGCGAACTGGAGGGTTGCTTGGTTTGCGTAGTACTGGCGCTGTTCAGCGCTTTGCTGACACGTGAACTATCAAAAGTGAGCATGACAATCTTCCTTAATCCGAGTAATAACCAGTTCAGGCATCCTTGCCGTGCAATGTCGTTCGTCATTATCCTTAACGGTTGGATGGGGATGGTCTAATGCAATTTTATTTGTGTGAAAACAAGTAAGTATGGCGGTCCTTTGCATAGGTATGGCGAAGGTTTCGTAGCGCAATAAAAGTTTCTTTGAGGCAGTAGGCCGTACACGAACCTCCGAAGTAAACAGTGTGTCTTTGAAATGCTGCAAAGAGGCTTGGGTCCTCTGAGCATTAATCTGACTTAGTGGCCGTTAAATTTAAGATGTTTTGTGCAACCCTTCTTTAATGGATATCGCATCTTCAGTCGATTCGGCTTCATTTGGCGGTGTCTTGCTTTCCAAGGAGCCTTTGTCAAAATACCTTTCGAGCATCGAAAACAGGTCTGGTAACTCAGCTTCTTTCTGGCCTGTCTTGTAATTGAACCCGGTATCGATATCGTGCTGCAGTTCAGCCGGATAGCTAACTGGGTAGCGCGCCTGTTCGATGGTAGGTAACTCGTTGTAATGTTTCAGAAGGGCGGTGCAGAACTCCGTGATTTTACCTGTGTTGTGATATTCCTCTTGGGAGTTTTTAATTACCTGTTGACGCCATGCCGACTCTTGGTGAAAAGCCTCTTCCCATGCCGCTCGCCGTTCATTGATAGTAAAATCTCCACTCTCATCATAAGCAATTAATGCAAGTTGATCTCGTGGCATACCTTTAAAAGGATTTCTACCAATACCATTTGAAAAATTGCTGGCCTTGCGGGCTTGGTCGAGTCGCTGGCTATCATCACTGTTGGGTACTTCTGCGTCACGTAGGACTTCATCGGAGCGATTGAAAAGCTGATCAACAATCCGTGTAGCTTTCTCCGCCAACTCCGCAAAATCTAGCCCGGCATTCTCAACCTCCGCCCGCGCCGCCGCATTGCTCAATTGCTGAGCCAGCGATGACACTGATTCGCGGGTATCCGGGAAAGTAACGGCAGGGGTTGTTGGTTTGTCTTCAACCGGCGAACTGGAGGGTTGCTTGGTTTGCGTAGTACTGGCGCTGTTCAGCGCTTTGCTGACACGTGAACTATCAAAAGTGAGCATGACAATCTTCCTTAATCCGAGTAATGATCAGTCCAGGCATCCTTGCCGTGCAATGTCTTTTAGACGGATAGTGCCTTTTCTAAAATAAAATATTTATCTGGGAATCTGAGGTTGTGGTGGAGTGTAGTAAAAACGAGATATTTTTTGAAACAACACACTCGACAGATTTTTCTAGCGCAGTCATACCCAGCTGGCGTGGCGGGCATGACTGCCTGTTCGATTACTTCATGGTGAACTGAACAGCCCACGAATAATCCGTGTAGTTGGTCGAGGTAATGGTCGCCGTGCAGCTCGCGCCGCCGCTCGGGGTCGCGCTTTTCTTCCATTGCGGAGTTTTGCTGCCGGTGGCGCTGCGGATGTTGAGGAAGGTGGTGCTGAAGACGCAGGTCTTGTCACCGATTTTGTAGCGGACGGTGGCGAAGTTAGTATCAGGGGAGATGAGGCTTTGGACGGTATAGAATCCCGTGTTGCCACCTGAAATCTCCTGATCTGGTTTTGGTCTGGAGTTCTGATAAGTGCTTGTTTCGTTGGCGTTAGTGATGGTGTAGACCGCTGGAGCAGAGCCGGAAGCACCCAGGTGTTTGACAGTAACCTGTACTGCAGGGCCTCCGTATGCTGCTCCCGCCGTGATAGCAGCAGCCATTGCTACTGTAGTAAACAGAGTTTTTCCACGTTTCATGAATTATGCTTCCTTGTATTGATGGATGTGCGATAGCAATCTTTCGATCGTTATTGCCTGGTGCGAAGCACTGGCCAAATCACCAATGCTACGAATCTGGGGGTATCAAAGCGGGCGTTAACTCAACGTACCCAGGCGCAATGCCCGTGATCTCCACGCCTTCAGGGACAGTTCGTTGTGCGCTGACTGAAACCCGTGTTCCGTGCCCTGTGCCGTCGGTGCTGTACATGACATAAGTGCCGTCCGCGTCATGCCGAATGGCTTCAGCCGGCACCACCAGCCCACGCTCGTTTCTATAGAGGCTCAGACTGATTCGCGCACTCATGCCCAAGCGCACTCGATGCCGTTGTTCAAGGCTCAGGGGATCGACGGCAACCAGCACCTCATAAGTGCCACCTGCATTGTTTTGCTCAGCGCTAGAAGATTGGGCACTGATGGAAAGCACCTTGCCCTGGAGCAGGACACCGTCGAATCCATCGCCGCTGATCTGTGCCGGCATCCCTGGCCGTAGTAGCTGAAGATCAGCTTCTTCAACGCGGGTGACCGCGTTCATTTTTTCTTCACTGACCAGTTCCATCAGGGGCGCGCCTTGGGTTACCCGCATGCCAACCTGAAGTGCAGACAGCGCGTCGGGACCATTGCCTTTTCGGGGCCGTAGCACCACGCCGGTAAAGGGCGCGCTCACTTCGCGTTGATTGCGCTCGGCCAGTAAGCTGTCATAGCGCGCCTGGGCATTCGCCAGTTGCATCTGCGCGATCTGTCGGTTTTCGCCCACGCCCATTGCTTCGGTGCTGCGCAGTTCGGCGCGGGCGGCACTCAGGTCGAGTGTTTGTAATTTGAACTGCTGCGTCAGCGCTTCAACTTCCATGCGCGCAACAATGCCGCGCTCGAATAACCGCTGGGTGTCCGCCAATTTGGCTTGCGTGTCGGTGAACGCAAGTTCGGCATTGGTCACACCCCGCCGCGCGCGGGCAACGTCATCGCTGTTTGCCCAGGCAAGCATGTCCTGCACTGTTCGTCGCGCCTTGAGCAGTTCGGCCGTGGCCTCGCGCAACTGGATGTCCAGTTGTGCAGTGCCAAGGGTGAACAGCAGTTGCGAGCGCTCGACGTTCTCGCCCGCGCTTACGGCCAATTGCTCGATCGTTCCATCGAAGGGGGCCGAGAGCGTTTGCCGATACGCCGGCTCGATACGTCCTACCAGGCCAAGCCGGCTTTCTATGACGCGTGGCCGTACCGCAACCCAGGTGCTTTCGCGCAGTGCTTGCGAAGTGCCGAAGCCTATATAGGCTGCACACAGTGCGGCGGCGCCAACCAAGGCCAGCAGTGCAATCGAACGCTCAGTCATTCAGTTCAATCCCCCAACTGTCGAGCGTCGTACCCAGGTTCTGGTCGAGCGTGCTCTGGGCATTGAAGTACGCGATAAGGGCGTTTAGCCGAGTGTTTTCGGCATTACGCAAGTCGGCTTCGAAACTGATGACCTGGAAGTTGCTGGAGCGGCCTGCCGCCAGTTTCTCGCGCTCAATCTGCAGCGTGCGCCGTGACAGCGCCTGCGCGCGCTGGGCAATCTCGTATTGGCGCCAGCGGGTATTCAAATCGCGCAGGCTGTTGCCGACATCGCGTTGCAACAGTTGGCGGCTTTCGGCCAGGCGGATGTTCTGATCCTCAACCTGAACCTGTGCGCGCACTTTCGTTTGTCGAATCGACAGGTCGTTCAGAGGGATATCCAGCTGAATACCGGCATAACCTTCCCAGCTGTGCTCGGTCGTTCGAACACCGCCAACGGCCAGATGGTCGCGAACTTGTGTTGCTCCGCCAACCAGCGAGACATCCCACCGTTGCTCATTGCTGGCCAACAACAAATTGATCGCCGCCTGTTCGCTGACGATCAACTGCGTCAGGTAGGCCGGCTGTTGTTCATATGCCGCACCGAGTGCTTCGGCCAGGCTCATTTGCGTGTGTTGGGGTTGCAGGGTGTCGCTTGCGTTAAGTGGGCTGTTCAGGTCGAGCGCGAGTAATTGCAACAACGCCAGTCGGCCGCCATCCAGTTGGTTGTAGGCCTCCTCGACGGCGAGTTCCTGGGCGGCTACAGCGGCCTGGGTCTGGACCACTTCGAACGCTGCCATACGGCCGGCAGCAATCATTGCCTGATTGGCCTCCAGCAACTGTTGTGCACGGGCCAGGGCATCCTTGGCAATCTGCACTTGCTCCTGGGCGCGCAACAGCTCGCGGTAGGCGAGGATGATCTGGGTAATGCTGTTCGAGACGCTGGACTTGAGGTTCAGCCGGTTGATCTGTTCAGCAAGGCGGGCCAGACGAACCGGTGCGGTGTTTATCTCCCAGCCGGCACCGCGCAACAGCGGTTGGATCACACTGAACGTTGCACCATCGGTACGCGTTCGTCCGGCCTGGTTGGCGATTGAAAGCTGGTTGCTCCAGGCCAGGCTGAACCGCGTGCCGAACGCGGTTTGCCACACGGCTTGCGGCAGGACTTCGTGCTGCCGATAGCGATCGCTTTGATTGCGGTACGCGATGTGCCGACCGCTGAGGGTCAGCTGTGGCGTGAAGCGGTCTTCTTCGACGCGCAGGTCGAACTTCTGAGCGATCCGTTGCAGGTAACTGCTACGGATCGCGCGGTTGTCGCGCAAGCCCAGGTAGATGGCATCGGCCAAGCTCAGCTCGATGGTTTGCTCGCGCAGCGACACCGGGCGCATGGGCATGCTGGCATGCGCCGGCGCCAGCGTCGTTGCCTGGGCCTTGGTGTGCCAGGCGAGCAGGTAAAGCAGGAACAGCCAGCACCTGGCGCGTGGATGGTCAGTCATCGCGCAAGGCCTGGATGGGTTGAAGGCGGGCGGCAAGCAGTGCGGGGTGCAACCCGAAGAACACGCCGGTCAGCAATGCGCTGCCAAGACCCAGTGGCAGCGACGCAGGCGCCCAGGTAAACGCCCAGCCGGAAAATCCCACGAACAGTCGGGCCACACCGAGGCCGAGCATGGCCCCTAACACGGCACCGCTGCCGGACAACACCACGGCCTCTGCCAGAAACAGGTTCCTGATGTCCCGCGACTGTGCGCCCAGGGCCATGCGTACGCCGATTTCCCGGCGCCGTTCGCTCACGCTCATGAGCATGACGTTCATGATGCCGACGCCGCCGATCAGCAAGGCAATGCCGCCGAGCCCGGCCAGTAGGTAGGTAAAAGTGTCGGCCTGGCGGCTCAGCCCTTCCACGAGTTGCCGGGGAATCTGCACCTCCACATCGTGGTGGTCGTTATCTGCTTGCAGGTGAGTTTTCAGGGCGCTTGCCGTGCTCGGCAGCGTCGATGACTCACTGGCCCAGGCAAGCACCAGGGCGATCTGCGGTGCGGGCTGGATTCTGCGCATGCCCTCCAGGGGCAGCAGAATCGATTCGTCCAGGTTGATCGGCAGCATCGGGTTGAACGGGTGGGCGGCGAGGATGCCGATCACGTCGAATACGTAGCCTTCAAGCTGTAGTTGGCTACCAAGGACGACATTCAGCTGGCGGGCCAGTTGCGCGCCGAGTACCACATACGTTGCCTGCTGATCGAACGCGGTCAGGAAGCGTCCGCTGGCCATTCCCAGGTTCAATATCGGAAGGAGTTCAGCAGTGGTGCCGACAATAGCGGCATCTGCGCTCGACCCGCGAAGACGCACCGGCGCAGCATGTAAAGCAACCGGCGCCATGTAGCGAATGGCGGGAATGCTGTGCTTGAGGGCTGCCGTGTCCAGGCGCGGAGGGGGCGCTTGCGGATTGTCGGCTTGAATGCCGAACGAGGCGACCAGCAGCTGCGCGCCCAGCCCCTTGAAGGCTTCGACGGTCGCATTGGCGGCGCTGTTGCCAATGTTCAACAAGGCAATCACCGCCGCGCAACCGACGGCAACGCCGACCAGCGCCAGCACCGAACGCCGGCCGAGCAGTCGCAAGCTGTGCAGTGCTTCGAGCAGGTTCTGGCCTGCGCTCAGTGCTCGGAAGTTTTGCACAGACTCAGGCACTTGCAGGCTCCTGCTTGGCGATCCGGCCGTCTTTCACCACCAAGCAATGGTCCAGAGAACTGGCCAATTTCTGGTCGTGGGTGACCATGACCAGGGTTACGCCAGCGTCCCGATTTAGTTGCAGCAAAAGCGCCATGACCTCGGCAGCAGTGGTGCTGTCGAGGTTCCCGGTGGGCTCGTCGGCGAGGATCAGTGCCGGTTCGCCGACCAGCGCTCGGGCAATGGCGACACGTTGACGTTGACCGCCGGACAGGTCGGCCGGTCGATGATGGCTGCGGGCGCTCAGGCCTACACGCTCCAGTTGCCGTCTGGCACGTGCGCAGGCTTCGCTGCGCGCACAGCCGCGGTAGCGAAGTGGCAATGCCACGTTGTCCAGGGCGCTTAGGCGTGGCAGCAGGTTGAAGCTCTGGAAGATGAAGCCGATGAGACGATTGCGCAGGGTGGCGCGTTGGTCCGCGGTGGTTTTACCTATGTCGAAACCATCTAGCCGATAATGTCCTGAAGAAGCTCGATCAAGTAAGCCAATGATATTGAGCAGCGTACTTTTGCCTGAGCCAGAAGTGCCGACTATGGCATAGCTCTGGCCACGGGTTATGTTGAGCGAAATGTCGCTCAGTGTGGGTTGCGAATGATCGGCGATGACGTAGGTGTGGCAGATGTTCTGAAGCGTAATTAAGTGGTTTTCGAAAGTATTATCCCGCACACAAGCCTCCGTGATATCCGGTGTGTTTATAAGTGCGCGGTTGTTTAGGTAAACGCCGCGCGATCGGGGTGATTGTGTTAAACGTTAATCGGTAGGTGGTGTGTCTGCACTTTTTTTGTTTGAGGGTGCTTTCGTTGGCTCGGTGTCGATTTGGTTCGCCTGGCCCGTCAACGATCCGTCTTCAAAAAAATCTTCTATTTTTGAAAATAGATTGTCTTTATCATCCTTCGTGTAGCTGGCTTGTTCAGCTGACTCGAAGCGAATTCTCTGCTGAAGCGTTGAAGCATAATTTTCAGGGTACTGTGCTTTCTCAAGCGCCGGTAGGCTCTGGTAGTGGGCTAGCAATTCACTGAAGAAAACTGTTTGCTTGCCGGTGGTATGAAATTCCTCATCAGCTGCTTGAAATACTTTACGGCGCCAAGCCTCTTCTTGATCATGCGCTTCTGACCACGCCGCACGCCGCTCATTAATGGTAAAGCTACCGCTTTCATCATTGGTAATCAGTGATAGCTGCTCTCTGGACAAGCCTTTAAACGGGTTTCTGCCGATGCCGTTTTCAAAGTCGGTTGCCTTACGAGCGCGATCGAGCAACTGAGGGTCGTCAGTATTGGGTATTTCGGCATCCTGGAGTGCTTTATTACTGGCACGGAGCAATTGCTCATTGACGCGTTTAGCCTTCTCCGCCAACCCCGCAAAATCCAGCCCTGCGTTCTGCGCCTCGGCCCGCGCCGCCGCATTACTCAGTTGCTGAGCCAACGACGAAACCGATTCGCGGGTATCCGGGTAAGTAACGGCAGGGGCTGCCGGTTTGTCTTCAATCGACGAAGTGGGGGGGGGCTGGGTTTGCGTAACACTGGCGCTGTTCAGCGCGTTGCCGACACGTGAAGCATCAAAGGTGAGCATGACAATCTTCCTTAATCCGCGTGATAACCAGATCAGGCATCCTTGCCGTGCGATGTCGTTCATCATTGGCCCTATCGGCCAAGTAGTGGCGTACTTTAATTAAATTTTATTCGATGTAAAGGCAAGGCATAAAAGTTGATCCGAGGGCCAAATTTTTAAACATCAAATCGCTAAGCATGTTTATAAAATTCATCGCTTAGATATGTTTTTCCGACACCGGAATCAGCCGCGTCTGTTTCACCGCCTTGAACGAGAAGCTCGAATAGATCTCCTTCACCCCCGGTAAGGTTTGCAGCACCTCGCGGGCAAACTCGCCGAACGATTCCAGGTCCCGCGCGAGGATCTCCAGCAGGAAGTCGTAGCGCCCGGAAATGTTGTGGCAGGCGACAATCTCCGGGATCTCCATCAGCCGCTGTTCGAACGCCCGCGCCATCTCCTTGGTGTGCGAGTCCATCATGATGCTGACGAAGGCCGTGACCCCGAAGCCCAGCGCTTTGGGGGAAAGGATGGCCTGATAGCCCGTGATGTAGCCCGCTTCCTCCAGCAGCTTCACCCGCCGCCAGCACGGCGAGGTGGTTAGCGCGACAGTGTCGGCCAGTTCGGAAACAGTCAGCCGGGCGTTGTCCTGCAAGGCGGCGAGCAGGGCGCGGTCGGTACGGTCGATGCTGCTAGGCATGATTTGCCCTCGTTAACCTGGATTTATTGTTTTTATGTCAATAACCCGTAGAAACACCGGGCATATTTGGAAAAATTTGAGGTGTGCGAAGGCATAAGCTTATAACAAACCACAAGAGGCTGTTGTTATGAGCGGCTCTACCAAGCAAACAGGATTTGCAACCCGTGCCATCCACCATGGTTACGACCCACTGGCACACGGAGGTGCACTGGTACCGCCGATCTACCAGAGTGCAACCTTCGCCTTCCCCACCGTGGAATACGGCGCTGCGTGTTTTGCCGGCGAAGAAGCCGGGCATTTCTACAGCCGGATCTCCAACCCCACCCTGAACCTGCTCGAACAACGCATCGCCTCGCTGGAAAACGGCGAAGCGGCACTGGCGCTGGCCTCGGGCATGGGCGCCATCACTTCGACGCTATGGACGCTACTGCGCCCCGGTGACGAGATCTTGCTCGGCAGCACCCTGTATGGCTGCACCTTTGCCTTTCTGCACCACGGCATCGGCGAGTTCGGGGTGAAGATCAAGCACGTCGACATGGCCGACCTGGCCGCCGTCGAAGCGGCCATCTCGCCGGCCACCCGGGTGATCTACTTCGAATCCCCGGCCAACCCGAACATGCACCTGGCCGATATTGCCGGGGTGGCAAGCATTGCCCATCGGCACAATGCCCTGTTGGTGGTCGACAACACCTATTGCACGCCGTACCTGCAACGCCCGCTGGAACTGGGCGCGGACCTGGTGGTGCACTCGGCCACCAAGTACCTCAGCGGCCACGGCGACATCACTGCGGGCCTGGTGGTCGGCGCCAAGGCGCTGGTCGACCGGATCCGTCTCGAAGGCCTGAAGGACATGACCGGCTCGGTGCTGTCGCCGCACGATGCGTCGCTGCTGATGCGCGGCATGAAAACCCTCAACCTGCGCATGGACCGCCACTGTGCCAGTGCGCAGCAACTGGCCGAGTTCCTCGCCCGGCAGCCCGAGGTCGAGCTGATTCATTACCCCGGCCTGGCGAACTTCCCGCAATACGCCTTGGCGCAGCGGCAGATGAGCCAACCCGGCGGGATGATCGCTTTCGAACTCAAGGGCGGCATCAGCGCCGGCCGCCGCTTCATGAATGCCCTGCAACTGTTCAGCCGCGCCGTCAGTCTGGGCGACGCCGAATCGCTGGCGCAGCACCCGGCGAGCATGACCCATTCCAGCTATACCCCAGAAGAGCGTGCCCATTACGGCATCTCCGAAGGGTTGGTGCGCTTGTCGGTGGGGCTGGAGGATTTCGCCGACCTGCTCGCCGATGTGCAACAGGCGCTCAAGGCGAGCGCCTGAAACCGACAGGGAGGGGGGCAAGGCAATGGTGGCAATGATGAACCGGGTGCCGGACAACGGCGTCGATGGCGACAGCGATCCCGGCGAAACCGCCGAATGGCTCGACGCGCTGGACTCGACCTTGCAGCACTGCGGCGCCGAACGCGCACGTTTTCTGCTGGAGCAACTGCAGGCACATGCCCGCGAGCTGGGCATCGAACGTGGTACGCCGGCCTATTCGGCGTACCGTAACACCTTGTCGGTGGAACAACAGGGCGCCTACCCCGGCGATCTCGAGCTTGAAGAGCGCATCACCAGCCTGCTGCGCTGGAACGCCCTGGCCATGGTGGTACGGGCGAACCACGCCTATGGCGACCTCGGCGGGCACATCGCCAGTTACGCTTCGGCGGCGGAAATCTTCGAAGTCGGCTTCCAGCATTTCTTTCGCGGCGACAGCGGCGGCGCCCAGCGTGACGCCGACCTGGTGTTCTTCCAGCCGCACTCGGCGCCGGGCATTTATGCCCGAGCCTTCCTCGAAGGGCGCCTGAGCGAGGCGCAGTTGGCCCGTTATCGGCAGGAGGTCGGCGGTGGCGGGCTGTGCTCGTATCCGCACCCGTGGCTGATGCCGACGTTCTGGCAGTTCCCCACCGGCTCGATGGGTATCGGTCCGTTGAATGCGGTGTATCAGGCACGCTTCATGCGCTACCTGCAGCATCGCGGTCTGGCCGACACCAGCCAGCGGCATGTGTGGGGCGTGTTCGGCGATGGCGAGATGGACGAGCCGGAATCGATCGCCGGGCTGACCCTGGCCGCCCGCGAGCAACTGGACAACCTGACCTTCATCGTCAACTGCAACCTGCAACGCCTGGACGGGCCGGTACGCGGCAACGGCCAGATCATCCAGGAGCTGGAAGCGCTGTTCAGTGGCGCCGGCTGGAACGTGATCAAGGTGCTCTGGGGCTCGGAGTGGGACGCGCTGTTCGCCCGCGACAGCGAGCATGTGCTGCTGCGTCAGCTGGCGGCGACCCCCGATGGCCAGTTTCAGACCCTCGGGGCCAACGACGGCGCTTACAACCTCGAACACTTCTTCAATCAGCAGCCGGCGTTGCAGCGCCTGGTCGAGCACATGAGCTCGGCCGAGATCAACGCGCTCAAGCGCGGTGGTCACGATTTTCGCAAGTTGTACGCCGCCTTTGCCGCCGCCCGCGCGTGCAAGGGCCGGCCGACGGTGATTCTGGCCAAGACCAAGAAGGGTTACGGCATGAGCGCAGCCGGCGAGTCGCGGATGACCGCGCACCAGGCGAAGAAGCTCGATGTACAGGCCTTGCTGGCGTTCCGCGACCGATTCCATCTGCCGCTGAGCGACGCACAGGTCGAAGCTCTGACGTTCTATCGCCCGGCCGATGATAGCGCCGAGATGCGCTACCTGCGCGAGCGCCGCGCGGCCCTGGGCGGCACGCTGCCGTTACGCCGGGCCGAGGCGCGGCCGATTGCGGTGCCGGCGCTGGAGACAATTGGCGGCTTTGCGCTGCAGGCTGCTGGCAAGGAAATGTCCACCACCATGGCTGCGGTGCGCATGCTCGCGGCCTGGCTGAAGGCGCCGGAGTTGGGCCCGCGGGTGGTGCCGATCGTTGCCGACGAGGCGCGCACCTTCGGCATGGCCAGCCTGTTCCGGCAGATCGGCATCTACTCGCCGCAGGGCCAGCGCTATGAGCCGGAAGACGCCAGTTCGCTGCTGTCCTACAAGGAGGCGCGCGACGGGCAGTTGCTCGAAGAAGGCATCACCGAGGCCGGGGCGATTTCTTCCTGGGTGGCGGCGGCCACGTCCTATGCGGTGCACGGCGAGCCGATGCTGCCGGTGTACATCTATTACTCGATGTTCGGCTTCCAGCGCGTCGGCGACCTGATCTGGGCGGCGGCCGACCAGCGTGCCCGCGGGCTGTTGCTGGGCGCGACCGCCGGGCGCACCACCCTGGGTGGCGAAGGCTTGCAACATCAGGACGGTTCGAGCCTGGTGATGGCGGCAACGGTACCGAACTGCCGGGCCTGGGAGCCGTGCTTTGCCGGCGAGCTGGCGGTGATTCTGGCGTATGCGTCGCGGCGCCTGCTGGTCGAGCAGCAGGACGAGTTCCACTACGTGGCGGTGATGAACGAAAGTTATCCACATCCGTCGTTGCCCGAGGCGCTGCACGATGACGTGTTGCGTGGCATGTATCGCTATGGCCGGCAGCAGGCGGCGCAGCCACGCGGACGGGTGCGGCTGCTTGGCTCCGGGGCGATTTTGCGCGAGGTGATTGCCGCGGCCGGGCTGCTGGCGACGGACTGGGGCATCGACAGCGAGGTGTTCAGTGTCACCAGTTTCAGCGAGCTGGCGCGTGACGCGCGGGATGCGCAGCGGGCAGCGCGGGTCGGGCAGGTGCAGGTCAGTCATGTAGAGCGGATGCTCGGCGGTGCGCTGCCAGTGATTGCGGCAACGGACTATGTGCGGGCCTGGCCGCAGTTGATCGCCGAGTACCTGCAGGCGCCGTATGTGACGCTGGGCACCGATGGTTTCGGGCGCAGCGATACGCGGCAGCAGTTGCGGGCGTTCTTTGAAGTGGATCGGTTCAGTATCGTGCTGGCGGCGTTGCAGCAGGTGGTGCCGCGGGGGGTGCTGCTGGGGGCGGTGGGGCGGTATTCGCCAAAGGCGGGGATGGCGCCTTGGTATGCCTGAACCCCCGCGTTGGATTCAATCGCCGGATGAGCGCGCTGGTGGGCGCGGCGATGCGGCGACCCGCCTCGTCCGGCGATGAGGCCCTCAGAGGCTCAAGCGCATCGACAGGTCCACTGCCTTCACGTCCTTGGTCATCGCCCCGATCGAGATGTAATCCACCCCGGTCTCGGCAATCACCCGCAAGGTGCTTTCATTCACCCCGCCGCTGGCCTCCAGCTTTGCCTTGCCGGCATTCAGCCGCACCGCTTCGCGCATTTCCTCCAGGCTCAGCTCGTCGAGCATGATGATGTCGGCGCCGGCTGCCAGCGCTTGCTGCAACTCGTCCAGGCTCTCCACCTCGACTTCCACCGGCTTGCCTGGGGCAATCTTGCGCGCCGCGGTGATCGCTTCGGCAATCCCGCCACTGGCGGCAATGTGGTTTTCCTTGATCAGGAACGCATCGTACAAACCGATCCGGTGGTTATGGCAGCCGCCGCAGGTCACCGCGTACTTCTGCGCCAGGCGCAATCCCGGCAGGGTCTTGCGCGTGTCGAGCAGTTTCACCTGGGTACCGTTGACCATGTCTGCCAGCGCCTGCGCCCGCGTCGCCACCCCGGAGAGCAGTTGCAGGAAGTTCAGCGCACTGCGCTCGCCGGTCAGCAGCGAGCGTGCCGGCCCTTCCAGGTGGAACAGCGCTTGATTGGCCTTGGCCTTGTCGCCATCGCCGACCTGCCAGTGCACCGCCACGCGCGGGTCGAGCTGACGGAACACCGCATCCACCCAGGCGGTGCCGGCAATCACGCAGTCGTCGCGGGTGATGATGGTGGCCTTGGCCAGGCGCTCGGCCGGGATCAATTGGGCGGTGATGTCACCGCTGCCAACGTCCTCGAGCAACGCACGGCGCACGTTGGCTTCGATTTCGGCAGTCAGGTCGGCAAGGCGTAGGTTCGGCATGGTCGGCTCCACAAGCTAAGTGGCCGGGATTATAGGGCAGGGTGGGGCGCACATGCAGCAAGCAGCGCACGTGCCCCGGCGCATTGCACCTTTGGTCGGGCCGAAGGAGCTTTTATCGCGGACGGCGGTCTACCCCTGGCACTGCGCGTTGTCGACGAAATGCCGGCTGGCGGGTCCGACTGTTTTACAAGATAATGCGCGCCCAGTAATTGGCGTCATCACTTTGACGATAAGCCGAATCATCGCTTTTTACCCTGCAAGGAGACCGGGATGTACAAAGACGGCAAGGTGGTGCCGCTGAAGGTAACCGCCGATCAGGCGCCGCCCGCGCCGCTCGCTCGTCTGCCGGTTGCCCTGCTGCAAGTGCGCGACAAGGCCGCGCTGCAATTGCGCCACGCCTTGCAGGTGTTGTTCGACAACGCCGACGACACCCTCTTCGAAATGGCCGACAAGGCCGGCAACAACCTCGATCAGAACCTGTTCTTCGAAGCCATGCGCGACCTGCGTCTCAAGCGCAAGAGCATCGAGCGCGGTTTTCTCGACACCTTCTACAGCGCCTTCAGCCGTATTGGCGAGGCCGAGCCGGTTGTGCCGCCGGTCAGCCGGCCGCTGAGCTACGACAAGCTCGCGCTGGTGGCCAACGACGAGCTGGAGCGTACGGTGGCCGTCGATAGCATGGTTGCGCGCGTGCTCAATCGCGACGGTCTGGCCCTGAGCCAGTTGACCCAGCGCTTCAATAGCCTGATCCAGCGTCCGCTCGACGACCGTAGCAATCCGCTCGGGCCGACCCTGCTCTGCACGTACTTCCTGCACGCCGGGCGCAGCCTGGGGGTGGGCATCAAGGTCAAGCTGATCCTGCTCAAGCTGTTCGAGCGCTATGTGCTGCGCGATGCCGATCACCTGTATGGCGAAGCCAACCAGTTGCTGGCCGCGACCGGCATCCTGCCCGAGCTCAAGGCGTTGCCCAGCCGTCGTGCCAAGGACCGGGTCAACCCCGGCCAGCGTTCGCCGGCCAACGAAACCGACGCGCTGGCCCCGGCCCGCAGCGTGGATGCCAACACCCAGGCGGTGTTCTCCTCGTTGCAGACCCTGCTGAGCCCGGTGCGTGGGCGGGTGGCGCCGCGCCTGGAGACTGGCAACCCGACGCAGCCGATCAGTACCCGCGACCTGCTGCGCCTGCTTTCGCACCTGCAGCAATATGTGCCCGCCGCCCACGAAGCGCAGGATTTCGACTTGCGCGTACAGCTTGAGCAACTGCTGACCCGGGTCAGCGTGCAGAGCGGCAAGTACCGCAAGGTCGAGACCGGCGACGAGGACGTGATCAACCTGATCGCCATGCTCTTCGAGTTCATCCTCGACGACCGCAACCTGCCACAGTCGCTGCGGGTGCTGATCGGCCGCATGCAGATCCCGATGCTCAAGGTGGCGGTGCTCGACAAGAGCTTCTTCAGCCGCGCCAGCCACCCGGCACGGCGCCTGCTCAACGAGATCGCTGCCGCTGCCATGGGCTGGGGCGCCTGTGACGACTGCCTGCGCGATAGCCTGTACCTGCGCGTCGACAAGATCGTGCAGCGGCTGCTCAACGATTTCGTCGACGACCCGGCGATCTTCGCCGACCTGCTCGCCGAGTTCCTCGCCTTCAGCAGCGACGAGCGCCGTCGCAGCGAACTGCTCGAACAGCGTACTCGCGATGCCGAAGAAGGCCGTGCGCGCACCGAACTGGCGCGGCGCAAGGTGCAGGACGAGCTCAATCGGCGCTTGCTTGGAAAATGCCTGCCGCGGGTGGTGGTGCGCCTGCTGGAAGAAGCCTGGAGCCAGGTCCTGCTGCTCGCCTGGCTCAAGCATGGCGAAGCTTCGGTTGCCTGGCGCGAAGGCTTGCAGACCCTCGACACGTTGATCTGGAGCGTCGAGCCACACGACCAGCCACAGGCGCGCATGCGTCTGCTGGAACAGGTGCCGGGGCTGCTCAAGGCCCTGCGCGACGGCCTCGCCAGCGCCGCCTTCGACCCGTTCGCCACCCGCGCATTTTTCGCTCAGCTGGAAATCCTGCATGTGGCGGCATTCGACAGCCCCCAGGGCCAGCAACGCCTGACGTCGGCCACCGACGAGCGTGTGCTGGTGCGTGATGCCATTGTGCTGCGCGGGCCGGAAAGCCATGCCGAGGTCGAGAGCCAGGGCGAAGCCGACGCGGCCGCTTTGCAGCAGGTGGCGCAGTTGCATCCGGGGGTGTGGGTGGAGCTGCTTGACGACGACGAGCCGCTGCGCTGCAAACTGATCGCGATCATCGCCAGCAGCGACAAGTACGTGTTCGTCAACCGCACCGGAATGAAGGTTCGCGAGTGGTCGCGCAGGGCCCTGGCACTGGCCCTGCAGCGCGGCGAACTGCAACTGCTGGACGACACGCTGCTGTTCGACCGGGCGTTGGACTCGGTAGTCAGCCAGCTGCGCCAGGCCCCATAGCGCGGCGGCGTATTCCTCACACTTTTTAACGATACAGACGTCATCGGCTCGGGGCATACTGACGCCGTGCCCTCGTGTTTCAGGAACCTTTATGCAACTGGACCGCAGCACTGGCTGGTTCGCCGGTGTCACCCATTGTCCCTCTCCCAATTTCAACGCGCGGCCGGCCGGTGAAGCGATCACCCTGCTGGTGATCCACAACATCAGCCTGCCGCCCGCGCAGTTCGCCACCGGCAAGGTCCAGGCGTTCTTCCAGAACCAGCTCGACCCGAGCGAGCATCCGTTCTTCGAGACCATCAAGGACCTGCGCGTGTCGGCGCACTTCCTGATCGAGCGCGACGGTCGGGTGACCCAGTTCGTCTCCTGCCTGGACCGCGCCTGGCATGCCGGTGTGTCGCGTTTCGACGGCCGCGAGGGCTGCAACGACTTTTCCATCGGCATCGAACTGGAAGGCACCGACGAACTGCCCTTCAGCGATGCCCAATACCACGCCTTGCATCGGCTTACCCGGCAGTTGCAGGCGGCCTGGCCGGTGCTCGACGGCGAGCATATCCGTGGTCACAGCGACATTGCCCCCGGACGCAAGACCGACCCGGGGCCGGCCTTCGACTGGGTGCGCTACCGCGCGGCCTTGCGTGTTGACGAGGACAGATCATGAATTTTCTGGTGTTACTGCTGGTGCTATGGGTCGAGAAGTTTTCGGCGCTGCGCCAGCGTCTGCAACGCGACGCTTTCTTCGTCACCGAGCTGGCGCGCCTGGAGCGCAACGACAAGCACCACTCCTGGTGGGTGTTGGCGATTCTGGTGTTGCTGCCGGTAGCGTTGCTGGTGTTGCTGTTACAGGTGCTGGAGCCGGTGGCTTACGGCTTGCTGGCCTTGCCGGTGCACTTGCTGGTCTTGATCTACAGCCTGGGCCGGGGCGATGCCAAGGGTTCGCTGGGGCCATTTCGCGATGCCTGGCGCCGGGGCGACGAACAGGCGGCGGTGCACGTTGCCGAACGCGATCTGGGGCTGAGCGCCGACGACGGCCAGAGCCTGGTGCAGAAGGTTCAGGGTTACCTGCTGTGGCAAGCGTTCCAGAGCTTCTTTGCGGTGATCTTCTGGTACGTGCTGCTCGGCCCCGCTGCGGCCCTGGCTTATCGGCTGCTGGCGCTGTGCGCCGAGCATTCGCGTAACCCGGCCTTGCAGGAGCGCGCCCGTCAGTTGCGCCACGCCTTCGACTGGGCACCGGTGCGGGTGCTGGCAGCCAGCTTTGCCCTGGTCGGCAACTTTGTCGCGGTCAGCCGGGTGATGCTGCACGAGCTGCTGAACTGGCACATCCCGGCCGCGCAGCTGATCGAAGCGGCCGGCACCGCTGCCGCCGAACTGCCGCCTCATACCCGCGCCGGCCCGGAGGGCTTGGCCGGGCTGGACAACCTGTGGGAGCTGCTGCTGCGTTCGGCAGTGCTCTGGTACGCGTTCTTCGCCCTGTGGACCGTCCTCGGCTGAAACCGCTGTGATCGCGGGCCGCCGCAACGGCGGCCCGACCAGTGATCCGGTTAACCTTAAGTTACAAACCTCCCTTCCGATATGCGTTATACAGATGCTGTTTATCCAGCTCGTGGCCTTGTGCCATAAAGCCTGCACAACAATAAGAAAATCGAAGGAGACGACGAGTGAAGAGCCTGTTGTATCCGGCCATCGCGCTGATGAATCGCCTGAGTTTCGGGATGAAATTCAGTCTGATCAGTATCCTGTTCTTTCTGCCCATGTTGGTCACCAACTTCTACCTGGTGCAGGATTCCTATGCCAAATTCCACGCCACCCGTGTCGAGCTGCAAAGCCTCGACCTGCTGCGCAGCACCCTGGCGCTGCGCGGTGACCTGGAGAGCCTGGGCAACCTGTTGCAAATCAACGCCGTGCTCGGCCAGTCGGGCAAGGCCGAGGACCTCGAGGCGCGAATCGCCACGCTGGAGCAGCAGGCGCTCGCTCGTCTCACCGGGCTGAACCCGGTGGCCCCCGACGAGACGCAGCGCCAGGCCCTCGAAGAGAAGCGCGACGAACTGCAAAGCGCGTTCAAGGCGGCCCAGGGCGAAAGCTCGTTGCAGAACAAGGTCGCGCTGTTCGACAAGCTGCTGGCGCAGGCCCAGGTGCTGACCAAGCTGGTCGCCAGCCAGGCCGGGCTCAGCCAGGACGCCGACAGCGCGGTGCGCCAGCTCAGCGAGCTGGTCACCACAGTGACCCCGGAAGTGACTCAGGTGCTGGGTGATGGCCGGGCCATGGGCGCTTATTCGCTGGGCCAGGGCTTCCTCAACTCGTCGTCGAGCACGCGCTTTGAAGACTTGCTGCAAAAACTTGAGAAGCTCTCGGCCGACTATGGCATGAAGGTCCAGGATGCCCTCGCCAGCACCCCGCGGGCGCAGGTCCAGCTGGGCAGCCAGGCGGCCAGCAGTCAGGCTTCGTTGAAAACCGCCAGCGAACTGTTCGAAGAGCAGGTGGTGGTCGCCGAGACCCTGGATGCACCGTGGCCGGCGTTCTACCAGCAGGTCAGCGAGCTGATGGCCCAGACCTACACGCTGAACGGCGCCACCGTGGACTTCCTCGGCCAGCAATTGCAGGAGCGCCTGGCCGATTACCGTAGCCACATGATCCTGCTGGTGGTGGCGCTGGCGGCGGTGTTTCTGCTGATCGTCTACCTCTACAGCGGCTTCTATGTCTCGACCCGCAACACCTTGAAGAACCTCGGCGAGGTGATGGACAAGGTGGCAGCCGGTGACATGACGGTGAACTTCCAGGCGCAGAGCCGCGATGAACTGGGTGAACTGGGCCAGGTGTTCAATGGCACGGTCAAGCGTATCCACGACCTGATCGAGCGGGTCGGGCATACCGTCACCGAGGTCGAGCGTCAGGCCGAGCAGGTGCACCATGTGTCCTCGCGCAGCAACCAGGCGGTGAGTGGCCAGCGTGGGCAGATCGAGCAGGTCGCCACGGCAATGAACCAGATGTCGGCGACTGCGCAGGAAGTGGCGCGCAGCGCGGCGGCGGCGGTGAACAGCGCGCACAGCGTCAACCGCGAGACGGTCAGCGGCCGTGGTCTGGTCGAGTCGCAGCAGGGCAGCATTGCCGGGCTGGCGGCAGAGATCGATCAGTCGGTGGTGGTGATCAACCAGTTGGTCAGCGACAGCCAGGCGATCAGCCGGGTGCTGGAAGTGATCAAGAGCATTGCCGAGCAGACCAACCTGCTGGCCTTGAACGCGGCGATCGAAGCGGCGCGGGCGGGGGAGCAGGGCCGCGGGTTTGCCGTGGTCGCCGATGAAGTGCGGACCCTGGCCAAGCGCACCCAGCAGTCGACCGAGGAAATCGACCAGATGATTTCGCGCTTGCAGGGTGGGGTGGGCGCCGCCGTGAAGGCGATGGACAGCAGCCATCAGATGGCGGCGGGTACCGTGAGCCAGTCGGAGCAGGTGCAGCAGGCGCTGGAAAACATTCTTGGGGCGATTGGCAGCATCGTCGACCAGAACCAGCAAATTGCCGCGGCAGTGGAGCAGCAGACGGCGGTGGCGCATGACATCGACCAGAACATCGTCGAGATCAACCGGGCGGCAGAGCACACCACGCAGGGCGCGCACCAGACCGAGGATGCCAGCCGGCAGTTGTCGGCGCAGGTGCTGGCGTTGAAGCAGCTGATTGGGGCGTTCAGGGTCTGACGGCCCTATCTATCGCTGGCAAGGTCAGCTCCCACAGCGGCCACGGCGTCTGCCTAACCTGTGGGCGTCGGCCTTGCTGGCGATGCGGCCCTTACTGCCAGCCAAACACCTCATAGGCATTACGCGTGCTGGCCTCCGCCAACACGCCCAGCTCAACCCCCATCACCCCGGCCAGCACCGCGGCGATGTCTGGCAAATGCTCCGGGCTGTTGCGCACCCCGGCAAACATCGCCGGGGCCATGTCCGGCGAATCGGTTTCCAGCACCACGCTGTCTAGCGGTAGGCGCGGCAGCACCTTGCGCAGCCGCAGCGCCTGCGGCCAGGTCGCCGCGCCGCCAAGGCCAAGCTTGAAGCCGAGCTTCTGATACTCGCGCGCTTCCTCATAACTGCCGGCGAACGCATGGACGATGCCACCGCGCGCCAGCTTCATTCGCTTCAGCGTGGCGATCACCTGCGCATGGCTGCGGCGCACATGCAGCAACGCCGGCAACTGGAAATCCACCGCCAGTTGCAACTGCGCTTCAAACACCCCCTGCTGGCGCTGCGGGTCCAGCGTCGGCAAGAAGTAGTCCAGACCGATCTCGCCCACCGCGCACAGCTGCCGCTGGCCCTGCAGGCGGCTCAGCCAGTCGCCCAGTGCGGTGATATCGGCCGGGCTGTGCTGCTGCAGATACACCGGGTGCAAGCCAAACGCCGCATACAACTGCGGGTCGCTCTCGACCAACTGCCAGACCCGCTGCCAGTTGTCCCGATACACCCCCAGCACCACCATCCGTTCCACTCCGCGCGCCCGCGCGTTGCCTAGCAGGGCTTGGCGATCGGCGTCGAAGTCGGGGAAGTCGAGGTGGGTGTGGGTGTCGATCAGGCGCATGCTCAGCCCGCGAAGATCCGTTGTTTGAAGGTCCGCGCCACGGCGTGGACTCCAGGGCTATAGCGCTGCTGCTCGACCGCCGCCAGTGCCAGTTCCAGCGCAGTCTGGGCAATCAGCCCGTGCTGCTGGGCCATGGCATTGACCGGCAGCGGCAGGAAATCGAGCAGTTGGGTATCGCCGAAGGTCGCCAGGTGCACCGCGCGCGAATCCGCCGGGCGCGTTTGCAACACGTCGAACACGCCTTGCAGCAGCACGTAGGAGGTGGTCACCAGGGCGTCTGGCAGATGGCCCAGTTTGGCCAGTAATTCGCTCATCAGCCGGCGCCCGCATTCACGGCTGAACGCTTCGCCATCCAGGTGATGCACCTGCCCCTGGAAGCCTTCCAGGGCCTGCGCGAAGCCGCTGGCCCGGGCCTGGCTGACGCTCAGCTCCGGGCGCGCGCCGATCAGGGCGATATGTGCAGGTGCCGGGCTCAGCAGGCTGCGGGTCAGCTGCAGGCTGGCGTGCTGGTCGTCGCTGACCACCGAACAGAAGTGCGCTGCATCCATCGCCCGGTCGATGGCGATGATCGGCATGCCCTTGGCTTGCAAGTCGCGGTAGCTGTCGTCGTCGGCCGGCAGGCAGCTGGCGACGAACAACGCATCGCAGCGTCGCGCGCGGAACAGTTGCTGCAATTGCCGCTCGCTGTCCGGCTGGTCGTCGCTGCTGGCGATCAGTAACTGATAGCCATGGGCACGGGCCCCCTGTTCCAGTTGCTTGGCAATGCGCGCGTAGCTGGGGTTCTCCAGGTCGGGGAGGATGAAACCGAGGGTGCGGGTGTGCCGGCTGCGCAGGCCCGCAGCTTGCGGATTGGGTGTGAAGCCGTGCGCGTCGACCACCGCGCGGACGCGTTCGACAGTGTTGCTGCTGATGCGTTGCTGTTCGGCCTTGCCATTGATGACGTAGCTGGCAGTGGTCACGGACACACCGGCCAGACGGGCGATATCGCTGAGTTTCACCGAATTTTCCTTGTTATTACCGGGTTGGCTGCGAAGCCTGACCGGGTATTGTCGCCGATCCTCAAGGGATAGCGCAGACGACCATTGTCGCAATTGTCCGACAAGATGGGGCTTTTTTGTTCGCAGGTTATCGAGTAACGTGCTCACGATTCTAGATTAAACGTTTCAGCAGGCGAATTTTCTGCCACCGCCTGGCGTGTGCTCAAGGCCGAAGCAACTGGCCCTATGCTTGAAAATTCACAACAATACCTCGGCGCCGCCCTGGCGCTGCAAAGGAGAAGGTCATGCTCGAGCTCACTGTAGAGCAGATTTCCATGGGCCAGACGGCGCCGGACAAGGCCGCGGCCTTGCAACTGCTGGCCGGGCACCTGGTTGCCGACGGGCTGGTGGCTGCGGGTTACCTCGCGGGTTTGCAGGCCCGTGAAGCGCAAGGCTCGACCTTTCTCGGCCAGGGCATCGCCATCCCCCACGGCACGCCGGACACCCGCGAGCTGGTGTTTGCCACTGGCGTGCGCCTGTTGCAGTTCCCCGACGGTGTGGATTGGGGCGACGGCCAGATCGTTTACCTGGCCATCGGTATCGCTGCGCGGTCCGACGAACACCTGCGCCTGTTGCAACTGCTCACCCGTGCCCTCGGTGAGACCGATCTGGCCGAAGCCCTGCGCCGTGCCGGCAGCGCCGAAGCGTTGCTGAAATTGCTGCAAGGCGCGCCGCAAGAGCTGGCGCTGGATGCGCAGATGATCGGCCTGGGCGTGCCGGCCGACGACTTTGAAGAGCTGGTCTGGCGTGGCGCACGCCTGTTGCGCCGCGCCGAGTGTGCCGGCAGCGGCTTTGCCGCAGTGCTGCAGCAGGTCGAAGCGCTGCCGCTCGGCGATGGCCTGTGGTGGCTGCACAGCGAGCAGACGGTGCGCAAGCCGGGCCTGTCGTTCGTTACCCCGGAGCAACCGCTGCGTTACCTCGGTCAGCCGCTGAACGGCGTGTTCTGCCTGGCCAGCCTCGGTGCTGCCCACGAAGCCATGCTCGAACGTCTGTGCGCGCTGCTGATCGAGGGCCGCGGCAACGAACTCGGGCGCGCCACCAATAGCCGCGCGGTGCTTGAGGTGTTGGGCGGCGAGTTGCCGGTCGACTGGCCCAGTGCGCGGATAGTGCTGGCCAATGCCCACGGCCTGCACGCGCGGCCAGCCAAGGAGCTGGCCCAACTGGCCAAGGATTTCCCCGGCGAGATTCGCCTGCGCGTGGTCGAGAGTGCTGACGCGCCGGTCTCGGCCAAGAGCCTGAGCAAGCTGCTCAGCCTCGGTGCCCGGCGTGGCCAGACGCTGGAGTTCATCGCCGAACCGGGCATTGCTGCCGATGCCTTGCCAGCGCTGCTTGCCGCTGTCGCCAGCGGCCTGGGCGAGGAGGTGGAAGCGCTGGCCCCGGTCAGTGAGGCCGTGCTTGAGTTGCTCCCCGAGCCGGCGGTGCAGGCCCCGGTGGACGGTGCGCTGATCCAGGGCGTGGCCGCTGCACCGGGGATTGCCTGCGGCCCGGCGCATGTCCAGGTGGTGCAGGTATTCGATTACCCGCTGCGTGGCGACAACCCGGCCAATCAACGCGAACGCCTGCAGCGGGCGCTGGCCGACGTGCAGGGTGAAATCGACGGGCTGATCCAGCGCAGCCAGGCCAAGGCCATTCGCGAGATTTTCGTCACCCACCAGGAAATGCTGGCCGACCCGGCCCTGGGCGATGAAGTCGAGGTGCGCCTGCGCCAGGGCGAAAGCGCCGAGGCCGCCTGGATGGCGGTAATCGAAGCGGCGGCGCGGCAGCAGGAGAGCTTGCACGACGCGCTGCTGGCCGAGCGCGCCGCCGACCTGCGCGACGTCGGTCGGCGGGTGCTGGCGCATTTGTGCGGTGTGCGCGAAACCGCCGAACCGCAGCAACCCTACGTGCTGGTGATGGAAGAGGTTGGCCCGTCCGACGTCGCCCGGCTCGACCCGGCACGGGTCGCCGGGATTCTGACCGCACGCGGCGGTGCCACCGCGCACAGCGCCATCGTCGCCCGGGCGCTGGGCATTCCGGCGGTGGTCGGGGCCGGCGAGGCGGTGCTGTTGATCGCCGCCGGCACGCCACTGTTGCTCGACGGCCAGCGCGGGCGGGTCACGGTGGCGCCGGCGGCCGACGAACTGCAACGGGCGCTGGCCGAACGCGCCCAGCGCGAAGCCCGGCTGCAAGCGGCCAACGCCCGGCGCCTGGAGCCGGCGCTGACCATGGACGGCCACGCGGTGGAGGTGTTCGCCAATATCGGCGAGAGCGCCGCTATCGACAAAGTGCTCGAGCAGGGCGCCGAAGGTGTCGGTTTGCTGCGCACCGAACTGATTTTCATGGCCCACCCCAACGTGCCCGACGAGGCTACCCAGGAGGCCGAATACCGCCGCGTGCTCGACGGCCTTGGCGGCCGGCCGCTGGTGGTGCGCACTCTCGATGTCGGCGGCGACAAACCGCTGCCGTACTGGCCGATTGCCGCAGAGGAGAACCCGTTCCTCGGCGTGCGCGGCATCCGCCTGACCCTGCAACGCCCGCAGATCATGGAAAGCCAGTTGCGCGCATTGCTGCGGGCTGCCGACGACCGGCCGCTGCGGATCATGTTCCCGATGGTCGGCCAGCTGGACGAGTGGCGGGCAGCGCGGGCCATGGTCGAGCGCCTGCGCGCCGAAATTCCGGTGGCCGACCTGCAAGTCGGGATCATGATCGAAGTACCGTCGGCGGCGCTGCTCGCCCCGGTGCTGGCCCGCGAGGTGGACTTCTTCAGCGTCGGCACCAATGACCTGACCCAGTACACCCTGGCCATCGACCGCGGCCACCCGAGCCTGTCGGCCCAGGCCGACGGCCTGCACCCGGCGGTGCTGCAACTGATCGACATCACCGTGCGCGCCGCCCATGCCCATGGCAAGTGGGTTGGCATCTGCGGTGAACTGGCGGCCGATCCGCAGGCGGTGGCGGTACTGGTGGGCCTGGACGTGGACGAACTGAGTGTCGCCGCGCGCAGCATCGCCGAGGTCAAGGCCGAGGTGCGTGGCCTGAATATGCAACAGGCCCGGGAGCTCGCGCGCCAAGCGCTGCTGTTGGGCAGTGCCGCCGATGTGCGAGCCTTGCTGGAGCAGCGTTGATGGCCAAGATATTGACCCTGACCTTGAACCCGGCGCTGGACCTGACCGTCAGCCTCGACGCCCTGCGCCCGGGTGCGGTCAACCGCAGCCAGGCGCAGCACAGCCACGCCGCCGGCAAAGGCCTGAACGTGGCCCAGGTGCTTGCCGACCTCGGCCATCGGCTGACTGTCGGCGGCTTTCTCGGCCAGGACAATCTGCAACCGTTCGAACAACTGATCGCCCGCCGTGGCTTTGCCGACGCTTTCGTGCGTGTGCCGGGCGAGACCCGCAGCAATATCAAGCTGGTCGAGGCGGATGGCCGGGTGACCGACATCAATGGCCCCGGTCCGCAGGTCGACGAACCCGCCCGGCACGCCCTGCTGAGCCGCCTGGAGCGTATCGCCGCCGGGCATGACGCGGTGGTGGTGGCCGGCAGCCTGCCGCGCGGGGTCAGCGCGCAGTGGTTGCAGCAGCTGCTCGGCCGACTCAAGGCGATGGGCCTCAAGGTGGCTCTGGACAGCAGCGGCGAAGCCCTCAAGGCCGGGTTGCTCGGCGCACCATGGCTGGTCAAGCCGAACACCGACGAACTTGCCGAGGTGCTCGGCCGTCCGCTACAGAGCATTGCCGAGCAGCACGCGGCGGCCCAGCAACTGATCGCCCAGGGCATCGAGCATGTGGTGGTCTCGCAGGGTGAACAGGGCGTGCTCTGGTTCAGCCGCGGGCGGACGCTGCAAGCCGTGCCGCCAACGGTCAGCGTTGCCAGCACGGTCGGTGCCGGCGACTCGCTGCTGGCGGGCATGCTCCATGGCCTGCTCGGCAGCGAACCGGCGGAGCAGACCTTGCGTCGCGCCACTGCCATCGCCGCGCAAGCGGTGACCCAGATCGGCTTCGGCATCCATGACCGTGTGCAACTGGCGCAGTTGGAAGCCGCAGTCCAGCTCCAGACCCCCCGCGTAGAACAAGAGGGTGACCAATGAAACTCGCCATCATCACTGCCTGCCCGAATGGCCAGGTGTCGAGCTTGCTCAGTGCGCGCCTGCTGGATGCGGCGGCGCAGCGCCAGGGCTGGAGCACCAGCGTTGAAGTACACGACCGCGAGCGCCCGGAGCGGCAATTGTCGGCGGCGGTGATCGACGCGGCCGACTGGGTGCTGGTCATCAGCACCGGCCCGCTCGACCTGAGCCGGTTCCATGGCAAGCGGCTGTTCCAGAGCACGCCGTCGCAGGCCCTGGGCGATGTCGAAGGGTTCCTGCGCCAGGCCGCCGAGCAGGCGCAGGTGTACCAGCCGGCGGCGGCGCCCAGGGCGACGCCGAAGCTCGTGGCGATCACCGCTTGCCCGACCGGCGTGGCGCATACCTTCATGGCCGCGGAAGCCTTGCAGCAGGCGGCGCAACAGCTGGGCTACCAACTGACGGTCGAGACCCAGGGCTCGGTCGGCGCGCGCAATCCGTTGAGTGCGGCGGCGATTGCCGAGGCCGATGTGGTGTTGCTGGCCGCCGATATCGAAGTGCCCACCGAGCGCTTCGCCGGCAAGCGTATCTATCGCTGCGGCACCGGCATCGCCCTCAAGCAGGCGCAGGCGACGCTGAACAAGGCGCTGGCCGAGGCGCGCGAAGAATCGACCGCGTCGGCGCCGGTAGCCACCGGCAAAACCGAGCGTGCCGGCGTCTACAAGCATCTGCTGACCGGCGTTTCGTTCATGCTGCCGATGGTGGTGGCGGGCGGCTTGCTGATCGCGCTGTCGTTCGTGTTCGGCATCGAAGCCTTCAAGGAGCCGGGGAGCTTGCCGGCGGCGCTGATGCAGATTGGCGGCGAGGCCGCCTTCAAGCTGATGGTGCCGCTGCTGGCCGGTTACATTGCCTGGTCCATCGCCGACCGTCCGGGGCTGGCGCCGGGGATGATCGGCGGGTTGCTGGCGAGCACCCTCGGCGCGGGCTTCATCGGCGGTATCGTCGCCGGTTTTCTCGCCGGCTACAGCGCCAGGGCCATCGCCCGCTGGGTGCGTCTGCCGAGCAGCCTGGAGGCGCTGAAACCGATCCTGATCATTCCGTTGCTGGCCAGCCTGTTTACCGGGCTGGTGATGATCTACGTGGTCGGCAAGCCGGTAGCAGGGATGCTCGCAGGGCTGACCCAGTTCCTCGACAGCATGGGCACCACCAACGCGATTCTGCTCGGCATCCTGCTCGGCGCGATGATGTGCGTGGACCTTGGCGGGCCGGTGAACAAGGCCGCCTATGCGTTCTCGGTGGGGCTGCTGGCTTCGCAGAGCTATGCGCCGATGGCCGCGACCATGGCGGCCGGGATGGTCCCGCCCATTGGCTTGGGCATCGCCAGTTTCATTGCCCGGCGCAAGTTCGCGCAGAGCGAGCGCGAAGCCGGCAAGGCCGCGCTGGTGCTGGGCCTGTGCTTCATTTCCGAGGGGGCGATTCCATTTGCCGCCAAGGACCCGTTGCGGGTGATTCCGGCCAGCGTCGCCGGTGGCGCGCTGACCGGGGCGCTGTCGATGTACTTCGGCTGCAAGCTGATGGCGCCGCATGGTGGGCTGTTCGTGATGTTGATCCCGAACGCGATCAATCATGCCGTGCTGTACCTGCTGGCGATCCTCGCCGGCAGCCTGCTCACGGCCTTGCTGTACGCAGTGCTCAAGCGCGGCGAGGAGGTCGAGTTGGCGGTTCAGCCGGCCAAGGCCTGAACCTCAGCGGCTGAGTTGGCGCAGCGCGTCGACCAGTTGCTGGACCTCGGCCGGGGTGGTGGTGAACCCCGGCGTGACGCGAATGCACGGCCCGCACGCCGAGCCCTCGCGGTCGACGGTAAACAGGTTGAACTCGGTGAGCAGGCGTCGGGCCATGGCTACCTGGTCGGTGTGCCGGGTGAAGCGGAACGAAGTGATCCCGCAGTACAGCCGGGGATCGTCCGGCACCAGCACGTCGATGCCTTCGATATCCCGCGCCTGGCGTACCCAAAGGTCACGCAGGTAGTTCAGCCGCGCGCCCTTGACTGCCGTGCCGATGTTCGCGTGTTCGGCGAACACCGTCGGCAGGCTCATCCAGGCTGGAATGTTCGGCGTGCCGTAGGGCGCGCGCGAGCGGATATCGTCCAGCGGGTAGCGGCGTTCGCCCATGTCCGGTTCGATGTCGGCCAGGCGCCCCGGCGCAATGTAGATCAGCCCCAGGCTCAGCGGCGCGCCGATCCACTTCTGCAAGTTGAAGCCGGCAAACTCGACGCCCAGTGCGGCCAGGTCGAACTCGATCTGACCCAGGGCGTGGGCGCCGTCGAGGAACACGTCGATGCCATGCTCGCGGGCCAGCGCGGTGATGTCCTGCACCGGCATCACCAGCCCGGTGCGGTGGGTAACGTAGGTCAGCGGCATCAGTTTCAGCCGGGGGTGCTGACGGAAGGCATCGCGGTAGCTTTGCATCAGCGAGTCGTAGCTGACCGGGTGCGGATGGCGCAGCTCGATCACTTTGGCGCCGCGCTGGCGGGCCAGCCAGCGCACGGCATTGCTGACGCTGTCGTAGTCGAGGTCGCTGACCAGCACCTGATCGCCGGCCGCTAGCCGGGTGTAGTTGCGGATCAGCGACTGCATCGAGGCCGAGGCGCTCTGGGTGATGGCCACGCTGTGTTCGGGCGCGCCCAGCAGCTCGGCGGCGGCCGCGCGGATCTGCAGGTTGCCCAGCGTTTCGAAGTGCTGGCGCACCGGCAGCGAGTTGCCCTGGTTGATTGCGTCGATGTGCTGCTTGTAGGTAGCCGCTACCGTACGGGTCATGCGCCCGAAGTAACCGTATTCAAGATTGACCGGGCCCGCTTCGACGTCGTACTGGGCGGCAATCCGCTGCCAGTAGCCCTCGTCGCGGGCCAGGGTGGAGGGGGCAGGCAAGGTCAGGTCGGGCATCGGTGTACTCGCAGGTCAGGGGCGTGGACGTGGATGTTTCTTGCGCAATGGGATCAGCAGGTCGGACAGGCCGTTGTGGTCGACCTCGTGCATCAGCGCCAGCAGCCCACCCAGTTCGCCGTGGGGGAACCCCTGGCGGGCAAACCAGTTGAGGTAGTTGCCGGGCAGGTCGGCGATCAGCCGGCCCTTGTATTTGCCGTAGGGCATTTCGCGGGTAACCAGTAGTTCGAGTGTTTCGGGGGTCATGGCACGGCAGTGGGTAAGAACGAAAGAAACCTGACGATACATGCAATCTGCATGAAGGCCAAAGGACAGATCATGCATAAAGCGACCATACAGATGTTTTGAATTTTTTTAAGTTGGTGATTGTTAAGGGAAAATTAAAACGCGTTAAGCTGGCACGAAGACTGCTCCGGTGTAGTACATCTTTATCTCATGCAAAGGAGTACTGTCATGACCTCGTCGAATAAAGACGTTATTGCGGTTTTGAACGAACTGATCGAATTCAGCAAAGATGGCGAAAAGGGTTTCAACGCCTCTGCTGACGATGTGAAGAATCCACAGCTGAAAAGCTATTTTGTCCAGCGTGCCGGCGAGTGCAGCATGGCGGCCTCGGCGTTGCAGCAGCAGGTGCGTGCGCTGGGTGGCGACCCGGAGTCCAGCTCCAGCGTCAGCGGCGACCTGCACCGTGGCTGGGTGAACCTCAAGTCGATGCTGACCGGCAAGGACGAGGAAGCCGTGCTCAATGAAGTCGAGCGCGGCGAGGATCATGCGCTGAAGGCCTATAAGGACGCGTTGGAGAAGCTGACCAAGCTCAACAGCCTGCCGAGTAGCCAGGTGTATTCGCTGGTGGAAGGCCAGTATCACGGCGTGCAGCGTAACCATGACCAGGTCAAGGTACTGCGCAATGCCGCGCGGGCTCGCGCCTGATTAACCGCTAGGCGCTGGCTGGCCTGCGACCGAGTGCAGGCCAGCAGCGCCCAGCGTTGATCGAGTCAGTCAGCTTTCTATGCGATTGCGTCCATTCGCTTTGGCCCGGTACAACGCCTCATCGGCATCCCCGAGCACCGACGCCAGATCCTGCGCCATCCCCGGCGTATGCAAGCCGATCCCGATACTCACCGTCACCGGCTGCCGGTCTGTGGCAAACGGCGGCAACGCCTGGATGCTGCTGCGAATCCGCTCGGCCAGGGTCTGCGCGCCCTTCAGCTCGGTTTCTGGCAACACCACCAGGAACTCCTCGCCGCCATAGCGCGCCGCCAGGTCCGCCGGCCGGCGAATGCTGCGGCTGATCGCCGCCGCCACCTGTCGCAAGGCCACATCGCCGCCGGCATGCCCATGCCGCTGGTTGAACGCCTTGAAGTGATCCACATCGACCATCAACACCGCCAGCGGTCGCTGGTTACGCTGGGCCCGTGCCCATTCGCGACGCAACACCTGGTCCAGCTGGCGGCGGTTGGCCAGGCCGGTCAGGCTGTCGGTGGCCGCCAGTTCCGCCAGGCTCTGCTCGGCACTGTGCCGGCGCCGCAGTTCGCGGCCCAGGGCCAGGGTCAGCCAGAGTAGGCCGATACACAGCAACCCGGTGGCCGCACCGACCACCCGCGCGGTGCGCCGCCATGAGCTGTAGACCTCGTCGCTGGACAACGCCACCACCACCAGTAGCGGCAGCTCGTTGACTCGCGAGTACGTGTACAGGCGGTGCTTGCCGTCCAGGCTCGACTTGGCGGTGAAGCTGCCGTCGTTGCCGGCCCTGATACGCTGGAAATTCGACTGTGCCGAGAAGTCCTTGCCGATCAGCGGGTCGTCTTTATAGCTGGGGTGCCGGGCGAGCAATATGCCGTCGCTGTTGAACAGGTTCACGCTGCTGTCGCGACCGATGTCCAGGCGCTGGAACAGTTCGGTGAAATACGCCAGGCGCAACGCCCCGGCGGCGATCCCGGCAAACTCGCCCGACGGCCCGTCGATGCGCCGGCTGAAACTGATGCACCAGTCCAGCCCGCCGAGGCGCGCCTTGAACGGTGGGCTGACGACCATGCCCAGGTCGCTGCTCGCGCGGTGAGCCTGGAATACCTTGCTGTCGGCAAAGTTGGCCGTGCGCGGGATGACGCTGGTGGAATCGGCGACTATGTTGCCGTCACGGTCGAGCCAGAGGATGTCGCCACGCACCGGCGCAGTGAAGGCCTGACTGAACAGCACCTGCTGGCGCAATGGCGCCGGCACACTGAGCAGCTCCGGGCGCTGGATGGCCCAGATCAGCCCGCGCAGGGACAGGTCGTAGAGTTCGACGTTGCGCTCGATGTCGGTATCGATCAATTGGGCGATATTGCTCGCCGAGCGCGCCGCCGCCTGCTCGACGCTGGCACGTTCGCGCATCAGCAGGAAGGTGACAATGGCGACAATGGCCATGACGGTCACGCAACTGCACAGGTTCAGGACCAACTCTGGGTGGGTCCTGTACAAGGTCTTGGGCTGTGGCAATAAGCGCGAAGGCATGGTCGAAAGTTTTGTCGAACCGATCAGGGCAAGGAAAGTTGAGCAAAAGCCCAACACCGGAAATAAAGCATATCCAACTTAGCGGACCGGTTTATTTCGAGCATTGGGCTTTTTGCAGTGCAATCTACAGGCCGCAGCAGCCAAACGAGGCGGCGCCGGTATTCTAGGTAACCACGGATTGTCGGACAAGAAGTTAATTGACCGATTGCACTATTTAAAGTGCGGGTCATCACCGGCGCCGGACAAGAGTCGGTGTTCACCGACTCCTTATGAATCTTCCTCGCTTAGAAGATGCTGACTGGATAATCAACAATTATCCGGTATTCGTCGACGTCGTTATCCACGGCCGAATAGCCCTGGCTGCCGCGGTGAGTGGCCCAGCGCAGGCGGACGCTGAGGTCCTTGAAGTCGCCTTGCTGGAACACGTAGGCCAGGTCGGCGTCACGTTCCCAGTGGCGGGCGTCCTTGCCTTCGGCGCTGTACCAGCGCGAGTAGCCGGGGCTGTTCGGATCGGCCTTGGTCAGGTCGGTTTCGCCGCGCGAGTAGGACACCGCAGTGCTCAGGCCGGGCAGGCCGAGGCCGGCGAAGTCATAGCTGTATTTGAGCTTCCAGGAGCGTTCGTTCGGGCCGTTGAAGTCCGAGTAGATCTGCGAGTTGTCCAGGTACACGCTGTCGCCCTGGGTGATGTAGTCGAACGGTGTGTTGCCGTTGACCCGCTGATACACCGCCGTGACGCTGTGGTAGCCGACGTTGACGGCAAAATGGGCGCTGTAGGTGTTGTTGTCGATCTTGCCGAGCAGGGCGTCGCCGGTGTCCTGGGTATGGTAGTAGTGCAGGCCCGGGTTCAGGCTGACCCGCTCGCTGAGCTGCCAGGTGTAGTCGATGTCGGCGTAGTACTGGTTCCAGATGTCTTTCAGTTCGGCGGCATACAGGCTGCCGGTCAGCCCTTCAACGGGCGCCCAGGCGGCGCCGGCCCAGTTCAGGTGACGGCTTTCGCGGTCGTCCGGCAGGCTGCCGTAGGCAGTACCGATGCGCTGCCGACCGCTCTGGTTGTAGAGCTTGGTGAAGCTGGCCTGGCCGCCTTCGAGCATCAGCCCGTCGATGCTGTTGTTGGTCAGGCTGACCCCGCGGAAGGTCTGCTGCAGCATGCGCGACTCGCCGCCAGCGATCACCGGGTTGGTGAGGAACAGGTCGCCGGCCTTGAGCACGCTGTCGAAGGCTTTCAGTTTGACGGCGGCGCCGGCGTTGGAGAACGAATCCGGGGCTTTGCCGTAGGCATAGCCGTCCTTGCTGGCGCTGCTGTAGGGCAGGATGCTGGAGCCGGCGGTACCGCCGCCGCCGTCCAGTTTCAGGCCGAGCATGGCGTGGGCGTCGAGACCGAAGCCGAGCGTGCCCTGGGTGAAGCCCGATTCGAATTTGCCGATGAAGCCCTGGCCCCATTCACGGTTGTCGCGCACACCCTGCTGCCGCTGGTTGCGGTTGAGGTAGTAGTTGCGCGCGAGCACGTCGAGGCTTGAGCCTGCGACGAAGCCTTCAGCGGCGTCGGCGGCCTGCGCCTGGGGCATCGTTGCAGCCAATGCAACGAACAGAGGGGTGAAGCGTAAAACCATGGTCACCGGGGGGAACTCCTTGTGGTGGGGATAGTGCCGTTTTTTATTCTGCGAAACGGTGTTTTCTTGTAGGGCGTGAATGGCCCAAGCGGTACTTTTCGCCAGACGAAAAAAAAGCCGCTGAACGGCAGCGGCTTTGAAAGACAACCGCACAGGCGCGCGAGTCACCTATGGGGGTGTCGAGGGAATAAGACGGCAGTGCGGGCAGCCGGTCAGCTGTCTTTGTCGGCACTCACGGAAACCTTGGAAGCGCTCTGTTCCAAGCCTTTTGCGTGGTCCTGCTGTTGCTGTGCGTAGGCTTCGCGAGCCTGTTGGACGACCGCCGCGCGCTCGGCGTTGCGGGCCACGAATGCGCTGGATTCTTCGGCCATGGCCAGCGGCGAGAGCAATACGGACGACAGGACGAAAATACTGGCAATACCCATACTGTTGGACATTTTTAGCTACCTTCTTGCACATGCAAGTATCTGTTCGGTGGGGCTACGTTAGTGCGGAATGTCCGGGGAAAACAGTTGGGTTTTGGATAAGCACTGTTGCCTGGTAGGTAATAGTGACGGGGTAGAGCGGGTTGGTTGTGGGGAGGGCCGACGAACGGTAGTGGGGCTATTGCCGGCAAGGCCGGCTCCCACAGGGTTGGCTCCCATTTCCAGGAGGGGGCTCTGTGGGCGCTATTTGTAAGGCGGCGTTAAGAAGCCGCTCGGCGAATATTTCCAGAGGGATGCGGTTGGCTATTATTTTTCTGGCAGTAGCGCACGTATGGTGTCGTTGTTCCACGCTATCAGCGTAGGCCTGACGGGTGGAAGGTGCGGCGTTCAATAACCAACTTGGCAATGCATTGGTTACGGCTGTTAAGTTATTGTGGTAATGGAGTGTGTGCTGTCGGCTAGTATGGCGTTATTGCTCATTAGTGCTCTCGTTTTCGTTAGGTGTAACGATGCTGAGACTAAGTGGCCGCGAAATGGCTTGTGTAATAGATATGTAGGCTTGCCAATCAAAGGTGAAGTCGAAAGTAGGCTTGTGGCGTATGAACAGAATTGTTTTTGATTTGTCTTGCTCTAAGGTTTTTTCTTACGGAAATTTCCTTTTTTGTTACTGTCAGTGGCGAGATTTATGGGGGTGGCTAGGCTGTAGGGTGGCTGCTCAGGGAAAGTAATGCACCTTCGGCAGTGAGTGTTCTGTCTAACTTAACCCATACCTAACGCTCTATAAAGGAGTCCAAGAATGGCCCGAGATAAAGCAAAAGATGATAAATATTTTAACTGTGGTCAAACGCACGAGGCCGAGTACGTTGCGGGCCTTTATCCAAGTCAAAAAATAGTAGTAAAGAATTTTTTGAAGACGGCGTGTGCTGCCAATACAATCAGTAACGCTACGCACAAAGAAGTCTACGAACTGATACATAACAAGCTTGGCCTTCCCATTCCTCCCGTCAAGTAAGAGGGCAGCAGCTACCTGATATGTTCAGGTGGCTGCAACGTATTGGCGGTGCCCGGAGTATTCGGCGCGGGCACCGCGACCATCGGCCCCGCTATTGCTTTGTAGCGTGGGTAGATTGGGGACATAGACCGTTGCTCCCTGCTCGCGCAGGTTGGACTCGATGCCATACCAGTAGGGCGTATTCGGCGCCGTGTTGGGCAGCCCGGCGAAGCCGGTAATCAATACGATGGGGTTCTGCGTGGCGGTGAAGTCGGCAGGCGCAGCAGTAGCGTGAGCGAACCGTTCGGGGTAAGTGCAGTGCCGTTGAAGAGTGTGCGTGTGCCCGCGTAAGTGTCGAACTCGGAATTGCTATTGGCAAAGGCTGATCGCGGCTTCACGGCGACTGACACTCAGCACGCTGGAAATTCCGTCACAATAAGCGCCTTGTGACCAGCCATAACACCGGCCGAACAGTTTCGATTTTTTTCTGAATTCAATCACTTGAAAGGGCAGTTCGTCTGTCCACAGCACCGGTAGGACGGTCCGTCGTGCTCGGTCAATAAAGGGATCAATGACGACGCCGGTTGTTCGATAGTGAGCAACCTATTCTGCGGGGCACGAACTATGCACTATAGGCTTCTCCCTCAAGTACTCAGTGCTGACGAACGTGCAGCTATCGAAACCTATTTGTTTAAGCAGGCGGTGAACCGTCTCAAATGCTTCGGTGAAGGTTAAATGCGGCGGCAGTGCTTGATAGATATCCGTTTCGAACCTCATGGTATTGCCTCTGGTGTCAGAAGTAATGCACGGAGTACTTGCGCCGTTGGCTATTAGAAATAGGGCTCCGCAAAAAATAATCAATAAGCGTAAAGTTTTTTTGGGGGTGGGCACATTTTTCCGAAACGGGCGCTTTGGCAGGCACGTCGGCAAGGGTGGTGGCCAAGTGCCAATATGCTGCGTTGGATCAATATTTTCTGCGGGGGCAGCCCTTACAGTCGTTCGCCCTGCCGATCTTCTCACTCAAAAAACAACGAGCGCCCTCGATGAAGAGCAATCTGCCTGTGACCGGTCGCAATGTGGATTACCCCGGTGACGCAAATATCCTGTCCACCACGGATCTGACCAGCCAGATCACCTATGCCAACGACGACTTCGTGCGCGTCAGTGGTTTTACCCGTGACGAGCTGATCGGTAACCCGCACAACCTGGTCCGCCACCCGGACATGCCGAGCGAAGCCTTCGAACAGATGTGGCAAGCCTTGCAGGGTGGCCGTTCGTGGATGGGGCTGGTGAAGAACCGCTGCAAGAATGGCGACCATTACTGGGTCAGCGCCTTCGCTTCGCCAATTACCAGCGCCGGCAAGACGGTGGAGTACCAGTCGGTACGGACCAAACCCACGGCCCGCCAGGTGGAGGCGGCCGAACGCTATTACGCGCAGTTGCGCAGCGGCCGCAAGGGCTGGCGCCAGCGTTTGCCAGTGATTGGCCTGGGGACGAAGCTGGGGCTGGGTTTTGCTCTGGTGATGGCCGCAGTCATGAGTGTCAGCCACCTGCTACTGCCGGAGTTGCCGGCCAGGGAGTTTGTTGAATGGGGCACGGTGAGTGCCTTGAGTGCGGTGTTGATCACGCTGATCCTGCGGCCGCTGGAGCAGTTGCGGCAGCGCGCCGAAGCGGTCGCGAACAACCCGCTGAGCCAGCAGCTGTACACTGGCCGGCGTGACGGCATCGGCCAGATCGAGTTTGCCATGCAGATGCTGGAAGCGCAGATCGGCGCGGTGGTCGGGCGCATCGGCGATACCTCGCGCCGGCTTGCCGGGCATACCGCCGAACTGGCCCAGCACCTGCACAGCAGCCACAGCACCAGCCTCGGCCAGCAGGGCGAGGCCGATCAGGTGGCGGCGGCGATCAACCAGATGGCCGCCAGCGTCGCCCAGGTTGCCAGCAATGCCCAGCAAGCCTCGCAGGCTGCCGATCAGGCCGAGGGCGAAACCCAGGTCGGGCATCAACTGGTCGATCAGAGCCGCAGCGCGATCCTGCAACTGGCCACTGCGCTAGGCTCGGCCACCGACGTTATCCACACCCTGGAAAGCCACAGCAGCGAGATTTCCGGGGTGCTCGAAGTGATTCACAGCATTGCCGAACAGACCAACCTGCTGGCGCTCAATGCTGCCATCGAAGCGGCACGGGCCGGCGATCACGGGCGTGGCTTTGCCGTGGTCGCCGACGAGGTGCGCGGCCTGGCGCAACGTACCGCGCAATCGACCGGCGAAATCCAGCGGATGATCCATGTCTTGCAGAACGGCGCCCGCGATGCGGTGCAGGCCATGCAGCAGAGCAGTGCCCATGCCGGGCAGAGCGTCGAGCAGGCGCAACGCGCTGCCAGTGCGCTGGACGGCATCAGCCAGCGGGTCAACCAGATCAGCGAGATGAGTTTGCAGATTGCTGCGGCGGTCGAGCAGCAGAGTCTGGTCAGCGAGGACATCAACCGCAATATCATCAGTATTCGTCAGGCCAGCGAGTTCAGCGTCAGTGCTGGCCAGCAGGGGCATTCCAGCGCCAGCGATGTCGCCGGGCTGGCCGAGGATCTGCGCCGCCTGGCCGAGGAGTTCTGGCAGCGGCGTCAGGGGTGAGCGGGCTCAGAAAGCAATAAAGGTGTAGTGCTCGGCGGCGCTGCTGTGGACTTGGGCGCCGGCGGCCTGCAACTGTTCGACCAGGCTCGGTTCAACCACGTGCAGGGTCCAGGGGGCCAGTGTCGCCTCGGGCTGTGCGGCGGTTTCGTCGATGACCCTCAGCAGCGCCTCGCCCAGCGGCAGATAGGCGGTGAAACCGTTGCCCTTGAGCGCGCTGGTGGTGATGCCCAGGCGTTGGCAGATCAGCGTTTTGCTGCGGATGTCTTCGCGATCGGCACGGCGCGACTGCTCGATCAGTTCGGCCAGGTGCGGGTCGACCAGTTGCCGGCCGTGGATCAATTGCGGGCCGTTGTCCCAGGCTTCGCTCGGGCAGTCCTTGGTCTCGGGGCGCAATGGGATGTGCGGGTTGATTTCCATGGGGTAGATGCGACACACCAGCGGCCGGCGTTCATAGATGCCGCAGAGGTTGTCGGCATTGAGGTTGCGGCAGGCGCCGGGGTTGAATGCGGCGAAGGTGATCGCGACAAAGGCTTCGCTGCTGCCACACGGTACGGCGCAGGAGCGGCGCAGGGCATGCTCGCGCTGTTCGGCGGGGAGGCCCAGGCCGTTGGCGAGGAAGGCCTCGACCAGGACGATGACCTGGCCGCCGTCGGCGGTCCACTGCCGCGCTTCGTGGAGGGTCAGCGGCACGTGGTGGCCGTTGCAGCATTTGCCGCAGCCGGTGCAGTTGAACTGGAGGTGCTCGGGGGCTGGGTTGCTCACGGTCGGGCGGGTGTCCATTCGGTGACGAAGGCAGCCTGGCGCTGTTTGTCGAACAGGCAGAGTTCGGTGCCTTTGCGGTTGTTCATGTGTTTTTCTGGGTAGCGGCCCTGGATGAGCAGGGCGGAGTAGCCGACCCGGTCGTCGAATTCGGCGGGCTTGCCCAGGGGCTTGGCGTCCTTGAGCTGGCTGGCGGCGACGCAGGCACGGCTCAGGCTTTTCTCGTGCTCGGCCCAGGCCTGTTCGCTGGAGGCATGGGCCGCGCTGCCGAGCAGCAGGCAGCTAAGCAGGCTGAAGGTCAGGGGTTTCATGGCAGGGGCCTCGGGCATGGGATGGGTTGAAAGGTGCCGCAACATACAAGGAGCAGGCAAGCCAGCTCCTACAGGGTGAGTGTCGTTTTAGTGCTCGGCGTACGCCACTGCGCGTGCCGCGACGATCAGGCAGTCGGTCAGTTCCGGCGAGGAGAACTTGGTCAGCACCGCATTCGCCCCCGCTGCCTTGGCCTTCTCGCTGTTCATCGCGCTGTCCAGCGAGGTGTGCAGCAATACATACAAATGCTTGAAGTCCGGCGTCTCGCGCAGCGTTCGGGTGAACGCATAGCCGTCCATCTCCGACATCTCGATGTCCGACACGACTACGTTGATTTCCTGTGCCGTGCCCTGCAGCTCCAGCAAGGTATTGATCGCATCCTTGGCACTGCGCGCGGTATGGCACTCGATGCCCAGGTTACGCAAGGTATGTACCGACTGCTGCAACGCCACCTGGCTGTCATCGACCACCAGGATATTGGTCGCCGCCAGCACCGCGGCATCCTCGCTGTTCAATTCGTTGGCCGGCACTTCATGCGCCGGCGGCGCAATGCCGTGGATCACTTTCTCGATGTCCAGCACCTGCACCAGGTTGTTGTCCACCCGCGTCACGCCGGTAATGAACGACTTGGTCCCGGCCCCATACGGTGGCGGTTTGATGTCGGTGCTCAGGCAGTGCACGATCTTGCTCACCGCCTGCACATGCAGGCCCTGCTTGGAGCGGCTGATGTCGGTAACGATCAGGCAACCGCCGGCCGGGTCGGCCAACGGCATCTCGCCAATCGCCCGCGACAGGTCGATGACCGACAGCGAATTGCCACGCAAGGTGGCCACGCCTTTGACGTGCGGGTGCGACTCGGGCAGCCGGGTAAGGGGCGGGCAAGGGATGATTTCACTGACCTTGAGCAGGTTGATCGCCATCAGCTTGCCGCTGCGCAGGGTGAAGAGCAGCAGGGACAGCGAGTCCGCGCGAGCGTTTTGCGAGGCCATAAGCAACCTTCGAGGCAAATGTATTTAGGGGAGATGCCGGGTTATCGACCCCGGCGCCCCGGTCTTTAATCGCCAACTGCAATCAGCGTAGACCGAGGCGTCGCGCCAGGCGACTGAGGTTGGCGCGGTCCAGGCCCAGCTCGCGGGCGGCACTGGCCCAGTTCTGCCCATGCCGGGCCAGGCTCGCCTCGATCAGTTGGCGCTGGTACAGGTCCAGCGCCTGGCGCAGGTCGCCGCCCGCCTCGGGCAACGTCGGCGCCGGGCTGACCGCTGGCGCCTGCGGCGTGCTGCCGGGGGCGGGCAGGTCGAGGTCGTGGGCTTCCAGGCTGAGAATCTTCGGCCGTTGCCGGTGCTGACCAAGCGCCTTGAGCGACGAACGGCCAATCAGGTGTTCCAGCTCCCGGACGTTGCCCGGCCAGTCGTAGGCGAGCAGTGCGGCCTGCGCTTCGGGGCTCAGGCGCAAGCTGTTCAGGCCCATCCGCGAACGGTTCTGTTCGAGGAAGTAACCGCTGAGCAGCAATACGTCGCGGCCACGCTCGCGTAACGCTGGCACCAGCAGCGGGTATACGCTCAGGCGATGGTAGACGTCGGCGCGGTAGCGTCCGGCGCGCACTTCTTCGGCCAGGTCGCGGTTGGTCGCGGCAATCAGGCGTACGTCGACGCGGTGTTCCTGGTCCGAGCCCAGGCGTTGCAGTTGGCCGCTTTGCAGCACCCGCAGGAGCTTGGCCTGCACGGTCAGCGACAGCTCGCCGACTTCGTCGAGGAACAGCGTGCCGCCGTTGGCCAGCTCGAACTTGCCGCGCCGCTCGCCGACTGCGCCGGTGAAGGCGCCGCGCACATGGCCGAACAGCTCGCTTTCGACCAGGGTGTCGGGCAGCGCCGCGCAGTTCAGGCTGATCATCGGCTGGTCGGCGCGGGCCGAGGCCTGATGGATGGCCTGGGCCACCAGTTCCTTGCCAACCCCGGTTTCACCGGTAATCAGTACGGTCAGGTCGCTGCTGCCAACCAGGCGGATCTCTTCCAGCAGGCGTTTGTGCACCGGGCTCTGGCCGATCAGTTCCTTATGCTGCTGGCCGCTGGCCTGGCGGTAGATCTCGGCGCGCTGGTGTTCGTCCTCGGCGCGCAGGGCCAGGTGCTCGATGCGCGCGGCCACGGTGACAGTGGCTGCCGCCAGGCTGGCAAACGCCTGCAGGGCATCCAGTTCGGCCGGCTGGAACTGCTCGGGGTCGAGCGCGTCGAGGGTAATCAGGCCCCACGGGCGCTCGTCGACGAACAGCGGGCAGCCCATGCAGTCGTGTACTTCCAGTTGCTGGTGCAGGCCTTCGACCAGGCCGTCGTAAGGGTCGGGCAGGTCGCTGTCGCTGGCGAAGCGAGTCGGCCCGGGGCGGCTGAGGATGGCAGCAAAACGCGGGTGGTCGCTGACCTTGAAACGGCGGCCGAGGGTGTCGGCGCTCAGGCCGTCGACCGCCAGCGGCACCAGCCACTCGCCGTCCAGGCGCAACAGCGCGGCGGCGTCGCACGGCAACAGGGCACGCATCGCTTCGAGCAGACGCCGATATCGCTCACGCTCTGGCAGATCGCGTGACAGATCTTTTACCAGTGCAAGTAGGGCATTGAGCAGTGTTTGTGTAGTCATAATGACCTCTTCATGTCGTTATGACTCTATCAGGTCTGTAGTCATTATGACTTTTAAAATTATAAGTTATTGATTTATATAGGTTTAATAGTTGGCACGAAAGCTGAAGTGCATAAGCCAGTCATTCAAGAAGCCGCAGGCTCTGGAGTTCGTAATGCTTAATGCCCAAGACCGTGCCATCGTCAAAGCCACTGTGCCGCTGCTGGAAAGCGGTGGTGAAGCGCTGACCACGCATTTCTACACGATGATGCTCAGCGAGTACCCAGAAGTGCGTCCGCTGTTCAACCAGGCCCACCAGGCCAGCGGTGACCAGCCCCGCGCACTGGCCAACGGCGTGCTGATGTACGCCCGGCACATCGACCAGCTGGAGCAACTCGGCGGGCTGGTCAGCACCATCATCAACAAGCATGTGGCCTTGCAGATCCTGCCGGAGCATTACCCGATCGTCGGTCGCTGCCTGCTGCGGGCCATCGAGGAGGTGCTGGGCAAGGACATCGCCACCGCTGAAGTGCTGGCGGCCTGGGGGGCTGCCTATCAGCAACTGGCCGATATCCTGATTGGTGCCGAAGAGGGCATGTACCAGCAGAAGGCCGAGGCCGTTGGTGGCTGGCGCGGGGCGCGGGCGTTCAAGCTGGCCAAGCGGGTCGAGGAGAGCAGCGAGATCGTCTCGTTCTACTTCACGCCGGTCGACGGCGAGGCGATCCTCCAGGCCGAACCGGGCCAGTACATCGGTTTGCAGCTGTTTATCGACGGTGTCGAGCAGCGCCGCAACTATTCGCTGTCGGCCCTGAGCGACGGTGGCGAGTACCGCATCAGCGTCAAGCGCGAGCCGCAAGGCCAAGTGTCCAACTACCTGCATGAGCAGTTGCAGGTCGGCGACACGCTGAACCTGTTCCCGCCTTCGGGTGAGTTCACCCTGGCGGCCAGCAGCAAGCCACTGGTGCTGATCAGCGGCGGCGTGGGGATCACGCCGACCCTGGCGATGGCCGAGGCGGCACTGGCGAGCGGGCGGCTGGTGCACTTCATCCATTGTGCGCGCAACGGTGCGGTGCATGCGTTCCGCGACTGGGCCGACGGGGTGGCGGCGCGCAACCCGCGATTCAAGCGCTTCTATTGCTACGCCGAGGATGACGGCGTAAGCCCGGCGGCCGATGCGCTGGGCATGCTCAGCCGCGACCAGCTCGGCCAGTGGCTGCCGCAAGAGCGCGATGTGGATGCTTACTTCCTCGGGCCGAAAGGCTTCATGGCCGCGGTCAAGAAGCACCTGAAGGGGCTGGGCGTGCCGGAAGGGCAGAGCCGCTATGAGTTCTTCGGCCCGGCCGCGGCACTCGAATAAGGCTGGGCGGCGACGCTGTTAATGCTCTTTTAATGGTCCTGGCCTTCACTGCCTGCTTTGGGCAACGTGTAAACTGCGCCCGATCACTATCGGCGGTTGTTTACCACTAGACGAAGGACACAGGAATGAATGAGCAAACACAGCGCCTGAACAGGGAACGGCGCTTTCTGGTACTGCTGGGCATCATCTGCCTGGCACTGATCGGCGGCGCGCTGTACATGCAGATCGTTCTCGGCGAGGCGCCATGCCCGCTGTGTATCCTGCAACGTTATGCGCTGCTGCTGATCGCCGTGTTTGCCTTCATCGGTGCGGCCATGCCCGGCAAGCGCAGCCTGACTGTGCTCGAAGGCCTGGTGGTGCTCAGCGCTATCGGTGGTATTGCCGCTGCCGGCAACCATGTCTATATCCTCGCCAACCCCGCGATAAGCTGCGGTATCGACACCTTGCAACCGATTGTCGACGGCCTGCCGCTGGCCTCGGTGTTGCCGCTGGTGTTCCAGGTCGACGGGTTCTGCTCGACGCCCTACCCACCGGTACTCGGGCTGTCGCTGGCGCAATGGGCGCTGCTGGCCTTTATAATGACCGCCGTTCTGGTACCGCTGGGTATCTGGCGCAACCGTCGTCAGCCTTAGACAAAAGTCCTGCGTCAATGCAAGCCAATGGGGTAACGGAATTTTCACATCGGCTCGCACCGAGACCTCTTCGGGAATGCTCGCAGCCCTTGTAGTACGTGCGTTCCAGGGGGGTGGCAAAGGGTGCGACAAACTGTCGCGAAATTGATTTTCAGCGGCTTATTGTTACCGATCCTGTAAAGGACTGTTGCGCAATAAGTCATAGTCAATGGGGGGCGACCTATCTACAATCGCCCCCAATTTCCGCTCGGCGCCGCTTGTGAGTCGCAGGATAAAAGGAGCTTCTGGCTCTTTTCGCTGACTTTGACGAGCATCGCCTGCGGCGATGCCGGGCTGACCCCCCTCCGTGATTTCCCGCACCAAATGGAATTGGTCTGAACGCAGGCCTGTTGCCTACTGAAATCAAAACAATAAACACCGCATGACCGGTTTTGCCGAGCAGCCCAGCTGGACGCAAGGCACGACCGCATTCGATCCCAAAATGCTAACGCTTGGCAGGACGAAGTGTTGGCGACCAAAACACAAATTGCATTGAAGCAAGCTGCTCTAGAGGTCGTGAGATGAGTAAAAAGCGTTACCCCAGACTGTTTGGCATTCTGCCCTTTTTAGGCATGCTTTTACTCAGTGGGTGCAACTGGACCCTGATCGACGCGAAGGGCCAAGTCGGCATTGAGCAAAAGAACCTGATCCTGATCGCTACCGGCCTGATGTTGCTGGTGGTGATTCCTGTCATTTTCATGACCATCGCGTTCGCCTGGAAGTATCGCGCCTCCAACAAGGCCGCTACCTACACGCCTGACTGGTCGCACTCGACCAAGATCGAAGTCGCGGTCTGGACCATTCCAGTACTCATCATCATTGCCCTGGGCTGGGTCACCTACAAGACCACCCACGAGCTGGATCCGTATCGTCCGCTGGTGTCCGACGTGAAGCCGGTGCAGATCGACGTGGTCGCGCTGGACTGGAAATGGCTGTTCATCTACCCGGAACAAGGCATTGCCACGGTCAACAAGATCGTCTTCCCGGCCAACACCCCGGTTAACTTCCGTGTTACCTCCGACGCTGTGATGAACTCGTTCTTCATCCCGGGTCTGGGCGGGCAGATCTACGCAATGGCTGGCATGACCACCAAACTGCACCTGATCGCCAACGAGAACGGTGAGTTCGACGGTATCTCCGCGAACTACAGCGGCGCCGGTTTCACCGGTATGAAGTTCAAGGCAATTGCTACGTCCCAGGCCGATTTCGAGGCGTGGGTCAGTGAAGTCAAACAGGCCCCGAAACAGCTCGACAAAGCCGAGTACGACGCCTTGGCCAAACCTAGCGAAAACAACCCGGTTGCGCTCTACAGCGTCGCCCCGGAAAACCTGTTCCAGACCATCGTCGACAAGTACGAAGGGATGAACCGTGGCAAGCCGGTGGTGCACGAGAAGAAAGAGCACAAAGAAGAAGCGGCCGGTACCGAAGGGATGGACGTGAGTATGCATTCAGCTGCTGGGGCAGAGGAGTAAAAGATGTTCGGTAAATTAACGCTGGATGCGATTCCGTATCACGAGCCGATTGTCATGGTGACGCTTGCCATGATCGCGCTCGGCGGTATCGCATTGGTTGGTCTGATCACCTATTTCCGCAAGTGGACCTACTTGTGGACCGAGTGGTTGACTTCGGTCGACCACAAGAAAATCGGGGTGATGTACATCATCGTCGCGATGATCATGCTGCTGCGCGGCTTTGCCGACGCCATCATGATGCGTACCCAGCTGGCTGCGGCCACTGGCGGCGCCGAAGGCTACCTGCCGCCTGAACACTATGACCAGATCTTCACCGCTCACGGTGTGATCATGATCATCTTCATGGCGATGCCGTTCTTCACCGGCCTGATGAACCTTGCGGTTCCGCTGCAGATCGGTGCACGTGACGTTGCCTTCCCGTTCCTGAACTCCCTGAGCTTCTGGCTGCTGGTTTCCGGCGTGGTGCTGGTGAACGTGTCCCTGGGTGTTGGTGAATTCGCCAAGACCGGCTGGGTTGCGTATCCACCGCTGTCGGGTATTCAGTACAGCCCTGGCGTAGGTATGGACTACTACATCTGGGCGCTACAGATCTCCGGTCTGGGTACAACGCTGACCGGCGTCAACTTCCTTGCCACCGTGCTGAAAATGCGCGCGCCAGGCATGAAGCTGATGGACATGCCGATCTTCACCTGGACCTGCACCTGGGCAAACGTTCTGATCGTGGCGTCGTTCCCGATCCTGACCGCTACCCTGGCGCTGCTGACTGTTGACCGTTATCTGGACTTCCACATCTTCACCAACGAGCTTGGTGGGAACCCGATGATGTACGTCAACCTGTTCTGGGCCTGGGGTCACCCTGAGGTTTACATCCTGATCCTGCCGGCCTTCGGTGTGTTCTCGGAAGTCACCTCGACCTTCACCGGCAAGCGCCTGTTCGGTCACAACTCGATGATCTACGCATCGGGTGCGATCGCGGTACTGGGCTTTGCGGTATGGCTGCACCACTTCTTCACCATGGGTTCTGGCGCCAGCGTCAACACCTTCTTCGGTCTGGCAACGATGCTGATTTCGATCCCGACCGGGGTAAAGCTATTCAACTGGCTGTTCACGATCTACCAGGGCCGTCTGCGCTTCACCGCGCCGATCATGTGGACCCTGGGCTTCATGGTTACCTTCTCGATCGGTGGTATGACCGGCGTTCTGCTGGCTGTTCCAGGTGCTGACTTCGTTCTGCACAACAGCCTGTTCGTGATTGCCCACTTCCACAACGTGATCATCGGTGGTGCGGTGTTCGGCTACATCGCCGGCTTCGCCTTCTGGTTCCCGAAAGCCTTCGGTTTCACCCTGAACGAGAAGTGGGGCAAAGCTGCCTTCTGGTTCTGGATCTCCGGCTTCTATGTGGCCTTCATGCCGCTGTACGCGCTGGGCTTCATGGGTATGACCCGTCGTCTGAACCACTCGGACAACCCGGCCTGGGAACCGTACCTGTACGTTGCCGTCGTCGGCGCCGTGCTGATCCTGTTCGGTATCGCTTGCCAGCTGATCCAGCTGTACGTTTCGATCCGCGACCGCGAGCAGAACCGCGACGTGACCGGCGACCCATGGGGCGGCCGTACCCTGGAATGGTCGACTTCGTCGCCACCACCGTTCTACAACTTCGCCACCATGCCGGAAAAAGTCGGCCTGGACGCCTGGCACGAAGCTAAAGAAGCCGGTGTTGCGTACAAGGTTCCGGCCAAGTACTCGGCGATCCACATGCCTAACAACACTGCCACTGGCGTGTACATGGGCGCACTGATCACCGTGTTCGGCTTCGCTTTCATCTGGCACATCTGGTGGCTGGTAGCTGTCGGCCTGATTGGCACCATCGCGGTCTTCGTTGCTCACGCTGCGCGTGACGACCAGGGCTACATGGTTCCTGCCGAGGAAGTGGCGCGCATCGAAGGTGAGCGCATGAAGTCCCTCGGTCTGGCCACCGGCTCGCCAACTGGCGCGCGTGTCGAATCGTTTGAACGGGTTTAATCAATGTCCAGTCATGTAATTAATGCTGATGCTGCTCATGGTCACGACCATGGGCACGAGGAACACCACGACGCCGGCGAGATGACCGTATTCGGTTTCTGGCTGTACCTGATGACCGACTGCATCCTGTTTGCATCGATCTTCGCAGCCTACGCGGTGCTGTCCGGCAACTTTGCCGGCGGCCCGTCGGGTCACGACATCTTCGAACTGAACTACGTACTGGCCGAGACGGCGCTGCTGCTGTTCTCCAGTATCACCTTCGGCTTCGCCATGCTGCAGATGTACAAGGGCAACAAGAAGGGTGTACTGGCCTGGCTGGCAGTCACCTTCCTGTTGGGCGCCGGCTTTATCGCGATGGAGGTCAACGAGTTCCATCTGCTGATCTCCGAGGGCTACGGCCCTCAGCGTAGCGGCTTCCTCTCGGCCTTCTTCGCCCTGGTCGGCACCCACGGTCTGCACGTGACCGGCGGTCTGATCTGGATGGCGGTGATGATGTACCAGATCAACAAGCACGGCATCACCGGGACTGCCAAGACCCGCATGAGCTGCCTGAGCCTGTTCTGGCACTTCCTGGACGTGGTCTGGATCTGCGTGTTCACCGTTGTTTACCTGCTGGGGGTTCTGTAAATGGCAAACGCTCATAACGGCCACGCCGAAGCCAACCACGGCAGCGTGAAGTCCTACGCGATCGGTTTCATCCTGTCGGTAATCCTGACGGTGATCCCGTTCGGCCTGGTGATGTTCCCAACCCTGCCGAAGGACACCACGATCATGATCGTGGTTGCCTTCGCGGTTATCCAGGTCATGGTTCACCTGTACTACTTCCTGCACCTCGACACTTCGCCTGCACAACGGTCGAACGTCAGTGCAGGTCTGTTCACCGCAGTGGTTATCGCCCTGCTGGTCGGCCTGTCGCTGTGGATCATGTTCAGCATCCACACCAACATGATGGCGAAGTGAGGTAAGTCTGCATGTCCGTTAAGCACTTTATCCAAATCACCAAACCGGGGATCATTTTCGGTAACGTGCTTTCTGTGGCAGGCGGTTTCTTCCTTGCCGCGCAAGGGCATGTCGACTTCCTGCTGTTCCTGGCCACGGTCATTGGTACTTCGCTGGTGGTGGCGTCCGGTTGCGTGTTCAACAACTGCATCGACCGCGACATCGACATCAAGATGGAGCGCACCAAGAACCGTGCGATGGTGCAGGGGCAGATCTCGCTGAACGTCGCGCTGGTCTACGCCACCCTGCTCGGGGTGGCCGGGCTTGGCCTGCTGTATGTGCAGGCCAATGCCCTGGCGGCGTTGTTCGGCCTGATCGGCTTTGTCATCTACGTCGGTTTCTACAGCCTGTACCTGAAGCGTAAATCGGTGCACGGCACCCTGGTTGGCAGCCTGTCCGGTGCCATGCCTCCGGTGATCGGTTATTGTGCCGTGAGCGGTACCTTCGACCTGGCTGCACTGACCCTGCTGGTGATGTTCAGCCTGTGGCAGATGCCGCATTCCTACGCCATTGCGATCTTCCGCTTCAACGATTACCTGGCGGCATCGATTCCGGTGCTGCCGGTGAAGCGCGGGATCCTGGTGGCCAAGAAGCATATCCTCTGGTACATCGTGGCCTTCCTCGTGGCGACCCTGATGCTCACCTTCGGCGGTTACGCCGGCATGAGCTACCTGGCCGTTGCTGCGGCGATGGGCATGTACTGGCTGTACATGGCCTGGACCGGCTACAAGGCAGTGGACGATCGTCTGTGGGCACGCAAGCTGTTCGTGTTCTCGATCTTTACCATCACCGCGCTGAGCGTGATGATGTCGCTGGACACCAAGGTGCCCGCCGAGCTGCTGCTGACCTACGCACACTGAGTGTGACGGTCTGACGAAAACGCCCCGCGCCGCAAGGTTCGGGGCGTTTTTGTTTGTGTGCAGGTAGCGCTCCCCTCTGATCCCGAGCGTGCTGGCGCTTGTAGCGTGACGCCCTTCACTGAGCAAGGGAGAGCGCCATGAGCGTATTGACGGTTTATTTCTGTGGCACCGGTTCGCACCGCTTCGACGTTCGCAACCCCAACTTCTGGAACGGCGAACTGATCTCGACGCTGGCCGATAACGACCAGGGCAAGGAGTTCGCCGACTGGGTGGCCATCGATGGCCCTGGCAGCGGCAACCTGCAGGCCGACGAGCTGTTCGTGCGCAGTGCGGTGTATGGCTTGATGGGCACGCTGTTCGGCACGGGCTGGGAAGAGAACGTCAGTCATGCGCTGCACATGATCAAGGGGCGCTGCGACTGGCAGCGCATCGAGTTGAGCGAACAGGCGTACAACCGCCTCAAGGACGCCGGGGTGCCGATTGCCGACCTGGAGCAATCTGGCAGTTGGCTGTGGCGGCGCTACAGCTACGGCAAGCGCGGGGTCACGCCGCAGCAGTTGCAGGAGCAGATCATCAAGATCTTCCGCAAGGACGGCGTGATTCCGACGCAGGTCAATATCGTTGGCTGGAGCCGGGGCGGGATCAGTTGCCACATGCTCGCCAATGCGATGTTCAAGGACCCGCAGCTCAAGCACATTCCGGTGAATATCTTTGTTGTGGATCCGGTGCCGGGGGTGCTGAACCTGCAGCAGCATCGGGTTGAGTTGGCAGCGAACGTCAAGGAATACGTTGGCTTCTATTCGCGTGACGAGCGTTCCAAGGGGTTTGCCTGTGTGGTTCCGCGAACGCAGGCCAGCACCCGCGTGCATGTGTATCCGCTGCCGGGGCGGCATGCCACGCTGGTGGGCAACGCGTCGCTGGACGGGGCCGGGGAGGGCCAGGCGCTGACCCACCCAGGTCTGCTTGTGCGGCACTTTGCCGAGGTGTGCTTGAGTCGCTGGGGGGTGAAGCTGGAGAAGAAGTTGAACCTGAGCGACAAGCAACTGATGGAATATCACCTGGCAATGTCGCGTGATGACGGGCGCTATCAGGCGATGCGCGGGCAGTCGTATACGCTGCTGACCGAAGGTGAGCCCTCCGAGCGCTTTGTTCATCAGGGGAGCCAGGGGACTGGGTTTGGCCAAGTGAAGGGCACGCGGTTTCAGCCTGAGGCCGGGCTGGCGCTGAATGCCTGGGATGTAGGGTCGTATCGGCACCTTCGGTAGTCGAGGGCCGGGGCCGGACTTGGGGACTGACATGTTTCTCTGGGGGCCGGCTCCCGCACGCTCCAAGCAGAACCCCGGCCAATCGGGGTTGCCTCTTTACAGCCCGCCCCGCAAAGCACTATCTTCTGCTTCGGCCACCGCAGTGGCCAACGTCGCTCGGACGGTTCCGGGCGCTTACGTCTTCGAGGAAGCCATGGCTGACCAAGGTTCGCCGCGCCGCTTTGCGCGCATTGATCGTCTCCCCCCTTACGTCTTCAACATCACCGCCGAACTCAAGATGGCCGCGCGCCGTCGTGGCGAGGACATCATCGACCTGAGCATGGGCAACCCCGACGGGGCCACCCCACCGCACATCGTCGAAAAACTGGTGCAGGTCGCCCAGCGTGAAGACACCCACGGCTACTCCACCTCGCGCGGCATCCCACGCCTGCGTCGGGCCATCTCGCGTTGGTACAAGGAGCGCTACGAGGTCGACATCGACCCGGAAAGCGAAGCCATCGTCACCATCGGCTCCAAAGAGGGCCTGGCCCACCTGATGCTCGCCACCCTCGACCACGGCGACACCGTGCTGGTACCCAACCCGAGCTACCCGATCCATATCTACGGCGCCGTCATCGCCGGTGCCCAGGTGCGTTCGGTGCCACTGGTACCCGGCGTGGACTTCTTCAACGAGCTGGAGCGGGCGATCCGCGAGTCGATTCCCAAGCCGAAAATGATGATCCTCGGCTTCCCGTCGAACCCGACCGCACAGTGCGTGGAACTCGACTTCTTCGAGCGCGTCGTGGCCCTGGCCAAGCAATACGACGTGCTGGTCATCCACGACCTGGCCTACGCCGACATTGTCTACGACGGCTGGAAAGCCCCGTCAATCATGCAGGTGCCGGGCGCCAAGGACATTGCGGTGGAGTTTTTCACCCTGTCCAAGAGCTACAACATGGCCGGCTGGCGGATCGGTTTCATGGTCGGCAACCCGGAGCTGGTCAGTGCCCTGGCACGGATCAAGAGCTACCACGACTACGGCACCTTCACCCCGTTGCAGGTCGCGGCGATTGCCGCGCTGGAGGGCGACCAGCAGTGTGTGCGCGACATCGCCGAGCAGTACCGGCAACGCCGTAACGTACTGGTCAAGGGCCTGCATGAGTTGGGCTGGATGGTCGAGAATCCGAAAGCATCGATGTATGTCTGGGCAAAAATTCCCGAGCAGTACGCACACCTTGGCTCGCTGGAGTTCGCCAAGAAGATGCTGGCCGAGGCCAAGGTCTGTGTGTCGCCGGGGATCGGTTTCGGCGATTACGGCGACGACCATGTGCGCTTCGCCCTGATCGAGAACCAGGACCGGATCCGCCAGGCCGTACGTGGCATTCGCCAGATGTTCCGGGCGGATGGCATCGGCAAAGGCCAGTGAATGCCATCGCGGGACCAGCCCGCTCCCACAAGGCGTAGTGCAACACCTGTGGGCGTGGGCTGGTCCCGCGATGAGGCCTGTGGCCGGTGCAGGTCATGGTTTACATGCAGGAGTGATACCCGGCGCCGGGAATCCGCCCGGTGACTTTGTCGGCCTGGGCGTAGCTCACCGTATGCGAATCCTCGTTCGCGTCCAGGATGCGGAAGCTATCTTGCGTCCCCCAGCTACCGGCGCCAGTGCCTGCCGCGTCCCAGCCGAACAATAGGCAGATGCCACTCCGACCGTCGGCCTCATTAAATTTCGCGCGGGCATCTTTCATGGCCTGGTCAGCGGGTTCGCCGCGATCATTCTTGCCAATTGGCAGCAATGAACAGTCGTAACCTTCAATCAGGGTTCGGCCGCCATTGCAAATTTGCCCATTGGGCGTCGCTGCGGCCAGGGTCTGGCCGACGAAGCAGGCAGCCAGCAGGCCAATAGCCAGTTTTTTCTTCATGCTTTCACCTTTGCTGATATTGAGTGGGAGAGTCAGGTGACGTTGCCCTGAGCACTACAGCTAGATGGTGATGCAGGCCTTAAAAGCTGACTACTGGCAGAAATATCAGGTCGCCCCTGCACGCTGCAGTGGACCCTGGCGTTGCTGCTATCCGCGATATGCCGCACACGCTCTAGGTGAGTGCTGCCGGGGGCGTCGGCCCAGACGCCTGACACAACTCCTTCCGTCGCCGCCCCGATTTTTCTTTCTTTCCCCCTCTTCTCAATACCCGGCGCTTGCATAAGAATAGCCACCGGGTTCTCCCAATAACGATAACTCCCCCCTCCCTCCCTAGATCCCCGTAGATCATGTCTGATAACAATCCGTGTATGAGTTGTGGCGCCTGCTGCGCGCATTTTCGTGTGTCTTTTTTCTGGGGTGAATGCACATCGTCCGGGGGAATTGTGCCCGATGACCTGGTGGTGCAGATCAATCCGACCCGCGTGGCGATGATCGGCACCGATGCCAAGCCAGCGCGCTGCATCGCCCTGGCCGGCGAAGTCGGTAGCTGCGTCAGTTGCACTATTTATGAACAACGCAGCTCGCCGTGCCGCGAGTTCGACGCCGCCTGGGTCAATGGCCAGCCCAACCCCAGCTGCGACGCCGCACGCGCCGCCCACGGGCTCCCGCCGCTGGAGGCCAACGAGCCGTTGTGGCCGTTGGAGGAGGACAACGCGGTCGCCTGAAAAAGATCGTTCGGCGGCCCCCCTCAGCAACCAGCTGTTCCTCAGCTCGCAACTGAACCAGGCGCCAAGGATGTCAGCCTGTCGCTGGGGCGCAGTCAGTTGGCCTTTGCCGATGCCGCGAGCCTCCGCACCCGGCGCGGTGTGACGGTGTTCGACGCATCGCCGGCAAGGCCGACGATAGGGCCCTTGCAGACACACCGCAGCCCATACGGTATCGTCGCCACCTCATCCGCCCCGAGGTCGCCGCATGGCGCGTTACTACGTTTCCATCACCCTGTTGGTCTACCTGCTGGCCCTGTGTTTCGTTGGGGTCCGGCTGGAGGGCGATGGCAGCATGCTGGCCTTGCAGATCTTGCTGCTGGGCCCATGGGGCATCGTCATGGGGCTGTTTGGCTGGTTCGCCAACCCCTTGCTCGGCCTGGCCGTGCTGTTGCGTCGGCGGCTGCGCTGGTTATCCCTGGCACTCGGCGGCTGGGCGCTGTACCTGGCCCTGGCCTGCCTGAACATCGATACCCTGCCGGACAACCACAGCTACAACTTCCTTGCCGTAACCCGCTTCGACGTCGGCTACTACCTGTGGGCGCTGGCCATCGCCATTTTCTGCGCCGGCCAGGCCTGGTGGTGCGGCCGTGGGCGCAGCGTCGAGATACCGCGCTGGCAATGGCCCGATGCAGGGCTGGGGCTGTTGCTGGTGGCCGTGGTGGTGATTGCCAGCCAGCAGGAAAGCCTGCACTTCAAGGTCGAGCGGGTTTTTGAAATGCCGCCGCCGATCGAGGCCCCGCGCCACGACGAGGCGATCTAGCGTTGGCTGCGGGTGCCCCATTGCACCACCAGCATGCCGACCACGATCAGTACCACCCCGCTCACCCGCAAGCCGTTGACCGGGCGTACCGGCAAGCCCATCAGCCCCCACTGGTCGATCAGCAGCGACGACAGCACCTGCCCGGCAATCACGCAGACGATGAAGCCGGCTGCGCCCAGGCGTGGGGTGAGGATCAGCGCGGCGGTGATATACGCGACCCCGGCCACCCCACCAAACCATACCCACCACGGCGCCTGTCCGAGGTTCGAGAGTTGTGGCGCCGGCGCGCGCATCAGCAGCAGGGCCGGCAGCACCATCAGTACGCTGACGCTGAGCGAGACCAGCGTCGCCCATAACGGGTGACCCAGCAGCCGGCCCAGCGCAGCATTGCTGCCGGCCTGGAAGGGCACGGCAGCGCCGGCCAGCAGGGCGACGATCAGCGGCAGGACAACGGCGGGGGCGAGGCTCAGGTTCATGACAACTCCTTGCAGTGAATGACGCACCGGTGCAGTCTTGGCTATTCGCTGGGATGATGGAAATTCAAACTCTGCACATGGGCTATTCGTCTGATGGATGATCTGCGCCGTATCGATCTCAACCTGCTGCTGACCTTGCACGCCTTGCTGGCCGAGCAGCACGTGTCGCGCGCGGCGGTGCGCCTGCACCGCAGCCAGCCGGCCGTGAGCCATGCGCTGGCGCAGTTGCGCGAGCTGTTCGGCGACCCGTTGCTGGTGCGTCGGGGCGGGCGCCTGCAGCCGACCAGCCGGGCGCTGGAATTGGTGCAGCCGCTGCAGGAGGCATTGCAGCAACTGGATGCCCTGCTCAGCAGCCCCGGCTTCGATCCGGTGCGGGCGCAGCGCAGTTTTCGTCTGGCCATGTCCGACTATGGCGCGCGTGTTGTGCTGCCGGGCTTGCTGCGCGGTTTGCGCGAGGAGGCGCCGGGGGTGGATCTGGTGGTGACCCAGGGCAGCCGCGAGGCGATGCTCAGCCAGCTGTTCGACGGTGAGATCGACCTGGCCCTGGGGGTGTTTCCCAGCCTGGCCGGGCCGTTGCGCGCCGATGCGTTGTTCGAGGAGCGCTTCGCCTGCCTGGCCGACCGCGACAGCCTGCCGCCCAGCGGTGTCCTGAACCTGGCGCAGTGGCTGGCGCGACCGCATGTGCTGGTGGCCGTGCGTCCGGGGGCCGACAACGAGATCGACCTCGCCTTGAGCGCGCTGGGGCAGGTGCGGCGGGTCGCCTTGGCGCTGCCACACTGGACCGCAGCGACCGAGGTGATTGCGGGCACCGATCTGGTATTGACGGTGGCCCGGCGCAGTTTGCCGGGGCTGGCGCAGTTGCCGCAGCTACGCTGCTTCGAGCCGCCCCTGGCGATCCGGCCTTTCGAGTTTCAGCAGGCCTGGCACGAGCGCCGCGAGGGCGATGCGGCGCATCGCTGGTTGCGTGGGCGGGTGATGCAGGCGTGCCGTCATGAACAATCAATAGAGGGAGAGTGCTGATGAAGGTTGCAATGAGTGGCTTGCTGTTGCTGTTGGGTTCGACGCTGGTGCACGCCGAATCGGCGGCGTTCGGTAGTTGCATGAAAGCGGCGCAGACCACGGCGAGCATGAGCGAATGTTCGCAGGCCGAGCTCAAGCGCGAGGACGCGCGCTTGAACCAGGCCTACAAGCAGGCCATGGCCAGCCTGGAGCCGGCGCAGCAGGGCAAGCTGCGCGATGCACAGCGGCTGTGGCTGAAATACCGCGATGCCAACTGCGCGCTGTATTACACGCTGACCGGTGGGACCCTGGACATCCTCAATGGCGGTGCCTGCACCCTGGACATGACCAAGGCGCGGGCCGACGAACTGGCAGGCTTGCCGGAGCACTGAGCCGGCGATGCGCCGCCGCGGATCGGGAACACGCCTACCAAGCCTGTCGATATTCTCCGGCATTACTGACGATCAGGCTTGCCCATCGTATCCAGCCAGCCTTCCGGGGGGGCTGGTTTACCGACCAGGCTGCAAGCGGTTACCCGTCATCTGCCGCTTGCCAGTCTGTATCTCAAAGGATACAGTGAGCGCGTCCTATGACTTGCACCACCGAGCCAACGCCCAGCTTCAGGCGCTGGCTTGGGTCGATGCTAGCGGGGTTGTCGGGGTTGTCATCATCTTGTTGGCAGGCGCTGACACGTCGTCCCAGGCGGTCGATAGTCGACAGGCCAGGCAGTTGGCCAAAGAGGTTTGAACATGAGCGAAGTACTTATCCCCTTCGACATGGCCGCACTGCTCGATAGCGACGCGGCCATCAGCGCGTACCTGTCCCAGGTGCTCGAAGACGGTGACACCGAAGAACTCCTGCGTGCCATTGGTCATGTGGCCCGGGCCCGTGGCATGGGCCAGGTGGCCCGCGACACCGGGCTGGGCCGTGAAAGCCTGTACAAGGCCTTCGCCCCCGGCGCCAAACCGCGTTTCGATACCGTGCTCAAAGTGCTTCGCGCGCTCGGCATCGGCTTGCGTGCGCAGCCTCACGCCACTGCCCATGCGCCCGCCTGAGCCGGCGCCTTCATGATCGCTCACGTTCTGCTGTTTCTCGGCACCCTGGTTGCCATGGAAGGTGTCGGCTACCTGGCGCACAGGTATGTGATGCACGGCTGGGGCTGGTTCCTGCACCGTTCGCACCATGAGCCGCAACTAGGGGTGGTAGAAACCAACGACGTGTACCTGCTGGTGCTGGCGCTGGTCGCGATCTGCCTGATCGTGCTGGGTAACGCTGGGCATGATCCGTTGCAGTGGGTCGGCGCCGGGGTAGCGGCATTCGGCATCATCTATGTGTTCGTCCACGACGGCATCGTGCACCGGCACTGGCCGCTGCGCCCCAAGCCGCGCAACCCTTACCTGCGGCGTCTGTATCAGGCGCATTTGCTGCATCACGCGGTGAAGGGGCGGCGCAACAGTGTGTCGTTCGGCTTTCTGTATGCGCCGCCGATCTGGGTATTGAAGCGGCAACTGAAGGCCAGGCGTGCGCCGGTAAAGGCCGCGGTGGAGCACGCTGTGGAAGCTGGCCTGGCGGGTGATGGGGCCGCGTGATCGTTAGCCGGTCAATTGTCGGCATTCCGGCACCCGCAGGCTATTTCCGTTGTACACCGGCAAATGTCGACTCGTTGCGTGCCTCCTCCTGTGGTGGCGCCACCGCCCCGACCCTTCCGCGTCGGGCCGTGTGACATGGCATGCGCTCTTCGCGTGGTGGAATGCCGAAGTGCTCCCGATAACATTTGGAAAAATGCGGCGTCGACACAAACCCGCACACCGCTGCCAGCTCGACGATCGACATCGACGTCTCTTTAAGCAACTGCCGCGCCCGCGTCAGCCGCAGCTTCAGGTGATAATGCGAGGGCGAACACTGCAGGTATTTCTGGAATAGTCGCTCCAGCTGACACCGCGGCACCGCCACCTGCAATACCAGTTCGTCCAGGTCCAGCGGCTCTTCCAGGTTCGCCGCCATCAACGCCAACAGTGCCTGCAGCGGGGGCAGCATTCTGTCCAGCGGTGCCGTACCGCCGGAGCGGGGCGGGCGCTTACGCACCAGCAGCAGAATGCCCATGGGCTGCGGCGCAGCGGTGTCATCTTGAGCCATCGCGGAGTCTCCCTATACCAGGTGCAGGTGCCTAACCGAGGGTGTGGGCCCGTGCCGGTTGACCCTTCGAATCCCTGGCGATCCCCTCGATCATGCTGCTTGTTCTCATGGTTTGGCGGGTGGCCACCTCACCTTACTCGGGGTCGTACCCGAACAAATTGCTTGAGAACGTCCTCCCTTCGCTTCAATGCGACAGGTGACCGAGCACGAATTGGCCCTTAAATCGAATCAGTGATTCCGTATTTTGCCGGATTGTCTGGTTTTAGGGCTCGCTCCAAAATGGCCCCATACCGCGACAACAACGCAAACCCACACACACATACACGTCAAAAGGAAATGACCATGTCCAGGCGCGAACTGCTGAACCCGAGCAACGCCGCCCTGGTCCTCATCGACCACCGGCCCCTGAAGAACAACACCGTCAAACAGCTGGGAAGACGCCAAGCTGGTCGAGGCGGTGAAGGCCACCGGGCGCAAGAAGCTGATTATTGCCGCCCTGTGGACCGAGCTCTGCCTGACCTTCCCGGCGCTGGAAGCGATGGACGAAGGCTTCGAGGTGTACATCGTCACCGACGCCTCGGGCGGTACCACCCAGCAAGCGCACGACATGGCCGTGCAGCGTATGGTGCAGGTCGGCGCGATTCCGGTCACCTGGCAGCAAGTGCTGCTCGAGTTCCAGCGCGACTGGGCGCACAAGGACACCTACGAGGCGGTGATGGGCCAGGTGCTGGAACACAGTGGCGTCTATGGCATGGGGAGTGGATTACGCTTGCACCATGCTGCACAAGGCGCCGCAACGCACCCTGGCGTGAATGCCTGAACGCTTCAGGCTGTGAACAAGCCGGCCTGGCGCACGTCTGGCGGGCTTTGTGATGTGCAAACTGCTTTCAGTATGTATGGAGAATGAGCGATGCCAGATGAAGGCAGTCTGCTACAAAGCGCGGTGATATTTCTCTGCGCCGCAGTGTTTGCCGTGCCACTGGCCAAGCGCCTGAAGCTGGGCGCGGTGCTCGGTTATCTACTCGCCGGTGTGCTGATCGGGCCACAGGTGCGTGTTCGTATGCACGGTTGCCTGATGCAATGTCTTGCCCAGGTATGACGGCTTCTTCTGTGGGCTGAGCGCACTGCCAAGTACGTGTCGATGGCCCTGGGCATGGCGGCGGCCAAGGTCTCTAGTGCCAGTCTGGCGAGCCTGGTTTTCTGGGTAACAGGCTTCGAGGCAAACCATGGAGATTCGGCCGATCCTTCACCGCTCAGTTTCGCAGCAGGTGTACAGTCAGGCCGAGCAGCGCGCAGCCCACCAGCACCTGGATCACGCCACGTTTGAAGCGAAACAGGGCGATGGCAGCCGCCAGTGCGATCAGCGCCGATGGCCAGTCGAAATGATCATTGAAGCCTTGCGGCCAGAGCACGTGATAGCCGAAGAACAGCGCCAGGTTGAGGATCACCCCGACCACCGCTGCCGTGATGGCGGTCAGCGGTGCAGTGAACTTCACCTCGTTGTGGGTCGATTCCACCAGCGGGCCGCCGGCCAGAATGAACAAAAACGACGGTAGGAAGGTGAACCAGGTGACCAGGCTGGCCGCAACCGCGCCGGCCAGGAAGGCCTGGTCGGCACCGAATACGTGCTGTACATAGCCGCCGACAAAGCCAACGAAGGCAACCACCATGATCAACGGCCCTGGTGTGGTCTCGCCCAAGGCCAGGCCATCAATCATCTGCGTAGGGGTCAGCCAGCCATAGTGGCCGACTGCGCCCTGGTAGACATAGGGCAGCACCGCATAGGCTCCGCCAAAGGTCATCAGCGCGGCTTTGGTGAAGAACCAGCCCATCTGCGTCAGTGTGCCTTCCCAGCCGAACAGGGCGGTCAGCAAGCCCATCGGCAATGCCCACAGCGCCACGCCGATCAGCGCCAGCAAGGGCAGGCGCAGCCAGCGCAAGCGCGCATGCTCCGGTGTCGGGGTGTCGTCATCGATCAGCGCCGGGCCGAAGGACGGCGTGGCGGCGCTGTGGCCGCCACCGACACTGAATTTCTCTGGAGCGAATCGTCCACCGAAGTAACCGATCACCGCTGCGCCCAGCACGATCAGCGGGAATGGCAGGTTGAGAGCGAAGATGGCCACGAAGGAGGCAGCGGCAATTGCCCACAGCCAGTTGTTTTTCAGCGCACGTGAGCCGATGCGGTGCGCGGCCTGGACCACAATGGCGGTCACGGCGGGCTTGATTCCGTAGAACAGTCCGGCCACCACCGGCACCTCGCCGAAGGCGATATACAACCAGGACAAGCCGATCAGGATGAACAGCGACGGCAGCACGAACAGCACACCAGCAACCACCCCACCCCACGTGCGATGTAGCAGCCAGCCAATGTAGGTGGCCAACTGCTGGGCCTCTGGGCCGGGCAGCAGCATGCAGTAGTTGAGCGCATGCAGAAAGCGTCGCTCAGAGATCCAGCGCCGCCGCTCCACCAACTCCTGGTGCATGATCGAAATTTGCCCGGCCGGGCCGCCGAAACTGATAAAGCCCAATTTGAGCCAGAAGGCGAAGGCCTGCCAGAAGCTGATCGGCTGTGGCGCTTTCGCCGGTGTTTCCGCATTCGGTTCGGCGGTTTGCGTCACGTCGTTGGTACTCCTTTGTCGAAGCTGTACAGCAAGCCGTCGAAAATGACGGAAGCGGCGGTCGGTCGTTGATCGTCCTGGCTCAGGTGGGGGCGCAGGCCGGCGATGGCGTGAGACTCATCCGGGGAAAGGGCCCGGGTGCGGGCCGGCTCCCGTGCTTGCACGGCTTCATTCTGTAGCGATTCATTCAGTTGTGAATAAGTGTCTACATATTGGTCGTCGGGTAAGGCGATCGCAAGCGTTTACGCGGCACGGGCGTTTTTGGGGGGAAGTACTTCGCTGAAGGTAGAACACAGGCGCCCGTTCGTTGCATGCAAACCCATTCGGTTCTTATGGGAATAGTCAAGCGTCTTGTTAATTCAAGCGCTAATGGGTATTTATTGAAGACAAGCAAAGGCGAGGAGTATGAAACAAAATCAAAAGGCTTGGGTAATCAGTTCTCGACTTTCAAAACAGCGCTGGGCGTTGATGAATGATGTGTTTTCCATCGCATACGGAAAACTGTAATCACTACATTAGCGCGTGCAGACGTGAAGAGCCTTGTTGTTTTTCCTTGATAGGCCATAAAGCAGATGGCTTTTTGCGGATGACTTTTGATGGGTATCCCGCAGGGCCGGCCCCAGTGGCAAAGTTGAAAGCATTTGAAGGGCTTACGTATAATTTACAGTTTGAATGCCGTGCTCTCTGGAGGTTGGAGTGATGAGGTTTAACTGTTGCTGGTGTTGTGATAGCATTTTGCCTTGGTGGCAGGACTTGGCTCCCGCGATTTAACTGAATGGATAAGTAAAAATGGATAAAATTAAAAGCGTTGTGCTTGCATCGTTGATTGCCGCTTTTTCGTTCGCAGCATCAGCAGAAACCTTTGAGCACGTCGAGCTTGATAAGGACAGAAGAAGTGTTGAGTATTCTGGTCCTATCAATAAGACAATCAATGCTATTAAGGAACGTAAATGGCTAGGTCAAACCAAGGACATGAATGGTGGAGTCGTATTCACCCCTTATGTGAACCCCCAGTTTGGTAAGAATAATACTGAATCCGGTGGTGCTATTATGGTAACTGCTACATTCTATCTCTATGACAAACCTGTAAAAGAAGCTTTGATGGTTGCACGTCAAAGTCAAATTCCCGGTTTTGTTGAATTTTATGGTTATGATTCAAGAGAGCTTCAGTTGCACATAAGAATGATTGATGATGATACGTTTCAAGCTTTCTCAAGTGATAAGCAGTATCGGTCTCCTGAGGAGTTGAATACTTACAGGAAGGTTGAAGGTTTCAGTGAAAACCCATATAAAAGTCAATTGAAGTCGGCTAGTGATAGCGGGATGGTGTTCTAAGACTTTTAAAATTCAAAAGGGCTGTTTAGGTGGTCTTTTTGTTTTGTTGTGGGTTGAGTTGTGGGGGAGCAATGAAAAAAGTTATCGGTTTGGCATGTTCATTAGTGTTGGCTGCTTCCGCTATGGTTGCTAGTGCGGAAGTTTTTAATCATGTTGATTTGGATAAAGATAGGCGAAGTGTTGAGTATTCTGGCCCTATCAATAAGACAATCAGTGCGATTAAAGAGCGTAAGTGGTTAGGCCAAACCAAGGATATGAATGGTGGCGTTGTATTTACGCCTTATGTAAACCCCCAGTTTGGTAAGAACAATACTGAATCAGGTGGGGCGATTATGGTCACTGCTACATTCTATCTCTATGATGAACCAGTCAAAGAAGCTTTGATGGTTGCACGCCAAAGTGAAATTCCTGGATTTGTTGAATTTTATGGCTATGATTCAAGAGAGCTTCAAATGCATATAAGAGTGATAGATGATGAAACATTTCAATCTTTCACAAGCGATAAGCAATATAGGTCTCCTGAAGAGCTGAATACTTACAAAATCGTTAAAGATTTTAATAAGGGCAGTTATAAGAGTGAATTGAAGTCTGCGCTAGATGATGGCACCGTTTTTTGATGGGTGTAAGCGGCAATAAGGATGCGTCAGTGTTTTTATTTTGAGGTCAATGAGGAAGTGATAGACCGCGTTCGTAGCATGTATTGGTGAATGTCAGGCTGCCTTCAGGGTGGCCTTTTTAATGCCTGCTATACACTGTTGTACGTTGCAGCACAACGTTGCCGCTTGCTTGCTATGCCGTTACCAGGCTTGTTGTTTTTGCTCGTTTTTTCGCACTGCGTTTGAAAGGCTAAAGTCAACAGCCATGAGGCGTGTATGGGTGATAATAAAAGCCAGGGTGGATGTAAGTGTGTTCTGGCGTGGTTGCGAAAAAATGAGCGCTAAAGAAAGGTGGTGCACAAAAGCCCGTCTGGCTTTCTTTTTCATATTATCAATGATGGCATCAGTTCAATTATTGAAATCACCAATCCTAAGCTTGGATAAGACATTGTTAAATCAGGTCTCGTAACGGCCTTTATCGTGCCGTGAGGCACCCTTTGTGAATATCTTCTGCCCATTAGCCCCATCACTAAAATGGTGCCAAGGATCGTTTGCAATGAAGTCTTGAACATTAGAAGGGACGGCAGCTAACGCTAGGGGGGAAGCGGCAGCCATGATGAGTGTAAACCTTATTTGGTTAGCAGTTCCCCGACCTCTTTTTTCAATTGTTCAACCACCACGTCAAGCAGTTGTGGGAACGTTTCACCGTAGAATTTCGCTTCGGTCTTGAATGGGTGACCCCTTGATGCTTTGTTGACACCGAAGGCTTCACCCTGCTCGGTAAGTTTTCTGAACGACTTCATCACACCATTACCCGTGGTGCTCGCATACTCAAAATTCTCTGCATAACCAGCTTTCAAGAGAGCATTCATGATGGTGCTTGCCTCGAATGAGACGCCATGGTCAGCAATCAAGGCTTTTAGCGATTTGGCTTGCAGGGGGGCTTTCCTTGCGTGATGGCTATGTGCTTAGGCTGATGGTCGCCTGAGCAACGCACGCTATGCAAGGGATGGTTGGCCTTCGGTCGCAGTGCAACGAACGGTCAGGGTCAACAAGGATGGCTTGAACGGAAAGCAAGGCCGGTGTTAGAGGCCGCTGTTCGCGCCAAAAATGGGCGCGGGAGGGTAGATGTTCTGAATAGAAAAAGGGGTAGAAATTTCTTTCTACCCCTTTTCTAAATCCTTGGTTTACAAGGAAAATTTTGGTGCCCGAGGGAGACTGAAACACATGTAATATGGGGCAATGGTTATGGGGTTTCAGTGGTTTGTGGTTTTTTATCTACTCACAAATCTACTCGCTTTTTCTCGCGTGACTCCCATAGACGGCTCCAGATTAGGTAAATCGGCCCAGCCTCCTAGAGGTGGCAGGTATGCCGCTTCAGGTGGTGCGATGACAGCAATCCCTTTGTTTAGGTTGCCTGAGGATCGATGGCGTAGCACCATAGTTACGACCCTAGCACTCGTTAGTACAGATATATCGTGCTGGACAACTTTTGACGGCGATGTAGTAAAACTTGAGCTGCAATCGGTCAAGCGCTACCCTATTTCGGGTAGCACTCCTATGAACCGTTAAAGGCACTCATATTTTAATTGAAATTTCAGGCATGCGCTTAGTCTAAGACGCCGATTCAATCTCCCTCTGAAGTGCAAGCAATAGCCTATCTAAAAGGCGCTGCTGCAAGAGAAAATATGGCTCCGATATTTGTGAAAACTGCTTACCCTCAAAATCCGAATCCAAGAACTCAAAAAAATTCTTGGTAGTAGCATTGTTCAAGTGGAGATGATCAACGTCATTCCTATAAACCTTAATTCTATGCAAAACAGGCCACAAGCTTTCATAGGCAGCTTTAACATCATTCCAAAAATACTGTTTATTGCCCAAGTCAACCCCGTATTTTTCGACTGACTCGACGAAACACCTGTTCAAGGTGTTGATGAACACTGAAAAACTATCCTTGTCCCGAACAACTTTCGACTCGTGAAGTCTAACACCCTCAGGGAAGGAATTAGCCCCGAAAAGTTTGCATGACTTTGCACCTTGGCTTATCAGTCGCTCTAGCACGCCAAAGTCTGTTGAAATTTCCTCGATCCTACGCTGCAACCAACTGTTTCGATTAGGAATATCAATCAGAGGGTAAAGGAGTTCTCGGCCATCTTTTTTCATGGAATCGAGCGCCACTCTCTGAGCGATCACTGGGATATTCACCTCATAGCCGTACTCGCTCTTCCTAATTAGCTGATAACTGCAAAGATGAGAAATGAAAGCAGATTCCCTGGAAAGCTCTTTGAACTCTAGCTCCCTGCCTGTTGCCAGCAACTCAAACAAATAGTACTCATCGGGGTAGAATTCGCGTATTTCGGAAATCGCGTGATTACTGTAAAAAGTTAATTCTTGATCGATTCGTGACTTTAACCCTTCAAAGGACTGAACATCCACCTTGAATGGATGATCCATATTTTCTGCCATGAATGAGTTCAAAGTGCTGCAAGCTTGACGAATGAGCAGCGGATGCCCACCGTACCAGTCACGAATGTAGTTGCATGCATCAAACTCAAAAGCCATACCCATCCGCTTGCCAAGTTTGCGAAGCATCATTCGCGATTCTTCTTGACTAAAGCCGGTGAGATACTTGTGAGGTACAATTCCAAACAGTGGATTCTGAACTCCATCAACCAAGTCTGATTCAACGACACTGGGGTTCACACCTGCTATTATAAAACTCAAGCACTTGAATTGGCTTTGCGAGGACCACAAAGTCTGCCAGAGCTCTATGTAATCATCTCTCCAGTGCTTATCTCTCGGCGATATAAACGAAATATACTCAATTTCGTCGAACATTATAGAGATTCTATGACCAGCATCTTTACAGCTTTTTATTAAGTCCACGAAACTTCTGGAGGCATGCCGCTCAGTATAATTACTTGCAGTTAGAGCGTTAAGTTTTTGAGATATCTCTGCAGCCAAGTCCTCAAGCAATTCAAACCAGCGCGCCTTTCGGATATGAGGCTGTTTACAGTCTACGTAAAAAACCGCTGCTACTTTTTCTGATTCACACAATCGCTTTATTTTAAACAGAAGCGAAGTCTTACCAGTTTTTCGAAGCCCGAATATCGCTTTGTTCTCACTACGTCTGATGGAGTCGTAATACTCCATCACTGTACTCTGGCGTCCAAAAAAGTAAGTATCCTCAACGAGGGGTAGTGAATAGTTGAACAGGTCTCTCCCGAAAAATTTTTGATTAAGCCGATTCCTTACAAACCAGTTATCTCCCTTTGCAGCATCCAGTTCGGAAATTGAAAAAGGTACAATTATTCGAGCTTCTTGCCGTGACGATAGGAAGGAGTCAAGCCATTCGGCGACATTTTCATCGTCTGATACTAGAAAATAGTTTAATGTTTCAACTCTTCCTTTGGCTGGAGCAGCAGAAAATATCTGCTCTACCGCCTGAAGCGTTCTAGGCTCCATAGTTTGGAATGGGGAGTAGATAAGTAATATTTCATTTTCAAAACCATAAGACTCTTTGTAGTGGGGCTCTGGTGAAAGGAAGAAAATCGAGACCTCTGTATTGAATCCCCTAGTTCTTCTTCCCCATGTAACATCAAATCCATCTAGAAAAGGCAGTAGAATATCTTTTTCTTTAGGATGACTTTTCAAATGCTGCTCTAGCACTTCAGTGCGTATGACCCCCACAGTACCTCCTTGTAAACCGCTTTGTTAAAAGCTACATGAGCCTAACCTGTTTATTGACGTTAGGGTCTCCCCCAGCCTTAAGACTGTAAATATACAGTGGATTCTCAAGTTGGAAAGCGGTATTGGCCGCTACCAGCGGCGGGCCGAGGCGGTGAGTACCCTTGGAGATGTAATCTCACAGTGGATCGTGTCGAGTCTATCGACATTGGTAGATTCGCCAAGGCTGGCCGGACTAATCTACAGGGCTATCGGATGCTCGCCGCCACCAATTCCGCGATGCCCTGTCGCACGGCGTCGATGTTGTCATCCATGGTCGCCAACGCGCCATTGACGTTACCCACCACCGCATCCGATCCGCGCTCGCCAACCCACTTGGCCAGTTCCTCTACTGAGGCCCGCAGTGCCTCCTGGTTGTGACTGAGGCGCTCAAGTACCTCCGCGACGGTCCGTAGCTCTTTCATCCATGCCTCTCCGTTGGTTTGTCGATGAACCATAGTCGGCCGGCAGCGGCTGGCAAATGCACTGGGAATCTCCGCCGCAATGGTGTGGTGATCTTCACCATTCCCCGTGCGTGGTGGTGACCCAAGTTCGCACTTCCACGGGATACGCCCTCGGATTGAGGGCGGGTCACTTTGGTCACCCCCTTCCAGGCTTTCCATGTCAGGTTTTGTCAGGTCCAGAGCGCCCGAATTTCCCTTGACGAGCCTGCGCGGAAATTTTTGACGGCGGCCGCTCCCACAGAGCCACCAGACCTCGCGTCAGCCCTTGTACAGCAAGGCTTACAGCCGATCATGCTCAAGCGCCAGCGGTCCAATCCGTCAAGAAGGGTCAAGAATTTCTGTCAAGGATGGTCAAGGGCAGGTCAAGGCTGGCGCCATTCTGGACGGGCATTCGCTCGACGCTCGACCCCACCGACCCGCACCCCGCTCTCGACGTGCTCCCCAGCCCGGCTGGCCACCTGCTGGCGCCCTGAATCCGTCCAGAGCCTGTCCAGAATAGGCGGCCGGCAATATTTGACGAGGCGTAGCCATGTTTATGCAACGGAAAGAGCTGTAGCCCAGGCCTGCTGAGGGATTCATCGATTGAGCCGCCAGGCGACCTGTCTGATTTCGTCTAATGCCTGTCTAATATTTTCGCGGATTCTTGACGGCAATCAGACCGAAGCATGCTCGGCACCAGGCTGAATGTTCAACACCGCCAGGCTTCGCCGCAATAGTCCCTATCCACTGCTGCCGCTCGACCCGTCTAGTGCCTGTCTAGAATCCGTCAGGGGTCTGTCAGGGGTATGAGACGGCAAAAGCCCTTACTTTGACGGCCTCCCGCATAGGCCGGGCCTCTGACGCCCACCCGGTGCTGGTTCCGTATCATGCCTGTCTCACATTCCGTCAAAGCGTGGTCAAAGTGCTGGCTGGCGCTGGGCAGCGAGCACTGTGGTTTTCATGTGGTCGTTCGATGCTCGGAGCACTGGACCGGTTGCCACTGGCAAGGCTCCATTACCGTGGAAACCAGGGTGGAAACCGCCGGCTGGCAACCTCAACATTTCTCACCAGGCGGGCCGCCCAGGTTCGCACGGAAGGTTCGCGCATAGGGGGTTGCGAACCCCGCGTGCGAACCACCGATATGAACTTGCAGCGCCAGCTACATAATCGACTTGAGCAGGCGTTGGCATCGGATTTGACCAATAAACTGGGCAGTCATGACCGGGAAAGCGCTGAAGGTGGTGGACGATAATCGGGGTGCCCCTCAGTGCGCTCACCGTGGGCAGACGCCCAGAAGAATTTTGCGTGATGCTTGTAGACATTGGCGGCTTCCGATAGATCGTAGGCCATGCCATTAACCACGCTCAACAGCAGACATATTATTTCGAGATTGTCTTGATAAAACGCTTCGATCTCATCATCGGTCGCCCAGACTGCTGACTCACCTTCAACGTTTTTCTGCGCCTGCGTATCCGACCCTGCCACAGCCGCTGGGGCATCTGGCAGTTGTCGGTGAGCCAGATGCTGGTGACGCAACGTCTTCAGTTTCTTCAGAACGTCAAAGGCAACCCCACCCGCGCTATACTTTCCAATCAAATCCAATATCTGATCACGCCTAGGAATCAGCTCTTCCCTCATACGATCCGGGACGAATACTGAGCTGAGACCTAGCCGCCTAGCCCTGAACTGTACCAGTGCTTCAAAAAAATTCTTATCACGCAGACGGTCCGCAATCAGGCTCATCCTCACAGCTTGGGTGTTCGTATCCCATAAGCGCGTCAGAGCTAGAAGCAGCTCGCGACGCAGAGACAATCGGATGATCTGAAAAGTATGAGTAGCATAAGAAGTGCCTATACGTGAATGAAGATCCGCATCATATGCAGTAGGTCGCCATGTTTCGTGGAACATGATCGCCAACTCGATCTCCTGTCGAGCCGTCTCAACCATATTTCGTATTTTCTCGATCTCTTGTCGGAGGTTTTCCATTTATGCCGCCTATTAACCAAGTTGACTCTGTAATCCGCAGATATCAATGGGGCCGAGAGGTTCGCGCATTGGAGGTTGCGAACCTGTACGGTGCGAACTGGACCAGCACCAGCGCCATAATGCGTACCGGCAGCGCGTACCTGGCTTCGTAACGCGCGGCGGGTTCACGCACTCCAACTGCGTGACGATAGTGCGTGAAGCGCTGCGCGAAGCTCTGTTACACCCGCTAGCAGGCTGGAATGATGGCAAACCGTGGATACCGTAGTGGATACCGAGCAATCTGGTCAGCGCTCCAGCCGGTTAACAATTATCAAGGTTGGGCGCTGGCGCTGGGAGTATCGGCACCGCGGCCAGTTGGTTACCAAGCGCGGTTACCACCAATGGTTACCACTACGCATGGCCAGCTCAACGAGACAGACGATATGGTCTGAGTCAGACGTTTAGGTCTTTCTCGCGCCACGATTTCGTGAGGTCGCATTTCGTGGCACGGTGTAGAGGGAGGCCATGGCAGGCTAGAACGCTGTCGGCGAGAGGTCCATGCTCATGCTGGTATCAATAGAGATCCGATATTTTTTGGTTGCGCCAGCATCCATCACAAACGACCTCTCCTTAAGCCCGCCTCCGCATAAGGACGTTGAGTTAACTCCGATAATGCGCTCACCAGCAGGCAGGTAAAACTTCGCGGTCTCTCCAGAACCAATTTCTGCAGATTGTTTGCCATCGATGTAAACCAGCGTATTGCATGCAGACCCCGTAAACCCGGTATCCCTGGTAACAACTAGCGTTCCATGACCAGTCGTTGGCTTGACCTGATATCCAGTCAACCTGGAAGTTGGTACTGGGTCAGCCTGGTTAGAAGGGATCGGGGAGGTGGCGCAACCGGCCAGCGAAGTAGCGGCAGCCAAAATTAATCCTGCAAGACGCATCATGCTTCATCCATTCTTAGCGCGGAAAGGAGCATGAAATTATCACGCTCCCGCCGCGAATGAACACCCGCTACATTTGGTCTTCAGCGTAAATACCAGCACTGATGATAGCTCCGCCCCATCGCCTACGGCCGATGCAGATAGGCACCGGGTTTCCGCTAGCGGTGGTGTTTTTTGCACTACCAAACGCGTAGCTCGGGGTGTTTTCTGGGGCAGCGCTGTTGCTCAAGCCTCTTACCTGTGGGCTGAGCATCTGTACAACCCCACCAGCCGCCAATGCGATACCTGGTGCCATTGTGGCACCTCCGGTGAACGGGCTCGCGATAATCAAGGCGATCCCGATGATGGTCTGAAGGAGGCCGGCGCGCTTGCTTCCATGGATGACTGGCACAAACTTGAGCTCTTTCGCTCCGCCCAGATCGAGCTCGTCCTCGCCGATGTTTTTACCATTCTTGAAAACCGCGAATCGAAGCCCCTTTAGTTGGGCATCGGCAATGTCTTTGGCGAGCCCGGGGAAGTTCGCATCTAGCGCGCGTACGGCCTCCCTTGGGTCGCCTCGTCCGAGAAGCAAGTTGTACTCTTTGCCATATTTTTTACCCAAAAAACCGCCGAGTATGATTCTTGTTTTTGGGGTGTAGTTGATAGCTAAAGTAGACATTAGACAGCCTCCTGAGCTGGGTTAGTGGGAGACGGAACATTGAGCCGGCAAGCCAGCAGAGAGCGCGACATGCGAGCTTGGTCGCGGATCAGTTGCTCCCGCTTCGGATCTGGATTCCATGTCGCGCAGTGGCAGACGGAATAGGCCCTAGCGCCGCTGAATGTGCCGCGGAGCAAATCAGCAGAAATTCGGGCTTCGTCCTCGGTGAAGAAGGGACCGTCGATTTCGACGTGCTTACCATCCCGGACATAGCGCACATCCCACACGTCGTAACCGCTGATGGCCTTCGAATTGTCGGCGAAGTCGGTGGCCTTGCAGGCCTCTGTGAATCGTTCTTGGAACGTGGTCATAGATTGCTTTCTCCTTGGTATTGATCGTTCATGGATATCTCTTTCGCATGGGCGCCACTGGCGCTGGTCATGGGCTGGTGCCCGGTGGGGTTGCTCTATGTCGCGCCACGTTTTCGCGCAGTTGCGTTTCGTGGCGCGGCTTATCCAATCAGGTTGCAAAGAATTGCCTCAGACTCCGCCATGTCATCGCGCTGGCTGGCGATCAGGTAACGGAACACGGCCAGCGCTTCGGCCTTGTCGCGGGGCCGGATCTGCGCCAGCAGGCCGAACACGAACCAGTCACGCGCCGTCGCTTCTGGCGGCCCCTCGCTGGCGTCCCGGTCCACGGCGTTGCGCAGCCGGTAGAGCTGGTCCCAGTAGCCCAACTCGTATAGGCAATCCGCCAAGGTGTGAGGCAGCAGGTCAGGGTGTGTGTTGAATCGGGCAGCTATCTGGGCCTTGTCGAAGTCCAGCAGGGGGCCGCTTTGCTCCAGGCCGCGCAACGCCTCGATGCAGAACGATTCCGCCTCGGTGTCGGCCAGCAGGTCGTCACCGAAGCGGGCGGCACCCTCCTGTCGTAGGTGGTGCTGCTCGATGGCCCGGCTGGCCAGCGCCTCGAGGTCAGCGAAGCCGAACGACGACATGGCAGCGAACAGGTGACCGGGGTTGGCGGCCACCAGGTAATCGCGGTAACGCTTCTCCAGCACATCGAGCGGCGTCCTGATCTTCTTGGCGCCCTCCATGGCCCGGTCAATCAGAGCGGTTTGGCCGGTACTGATGATCGAACGCAGCCAGAGCACCGCATCCACCTCCTTGTCCCCGGTCACGACCTCCTGCGGCGGCAGCTCGGGCACGCTCGGCAGGGTCTCGGTGCTGGCGCTAATCAGTGGCAGGGTGAACATGGCGCGGTGCTGCTCGTTATCGCGGAATATCCCGGAGCGTGAAACCAGGGTCTTCACCGTTCCCAGCGGCAGGCCGGTCGCTTCGGCCACTTCGCGCAGCGAGTGACGGCGGCGCAACTCCAGCACCAGGTGCCGCTGCTCGTCTGAAACCCGTTGTTTCGTCTTGGCGGCTGAATCCGCCTGTTTCATTGGCGTGGTCATGGCTCACACCACGCTCAGCTTGGGTGGCAGCTTCGGCCCGAACGGTGCCCCGGGTGCGAAGGGATCGGGCAGCAGATGCTTGGGGCACTCTCTGATGAAGTTCGCCATCGCCGCATGGCAGGCGTTGAACAGCGGCGCGTCATTCCACCCTTGCTCCCGGCGTTCTGCGCTGTCCTCCAGGGCATGGGTGAACACCAGGCAATCCAAGCTGGTGGAGCAATCCCGCCTGGCCCGTTCGCGCTCCACCGTGTTTACACTCAGCAGGTCGCACAAGCGATCGAACCCCAGGGTTTGGGCCAGTCCTTCATGGTCGAACAGCAGCGACCGGCCAAACCCGGCCAGCGCCACCAGCGCCTTGGCGCGCTCAAGCGATCGGTGCTTCTGCGCCTGCTGCTCCAGATCGGCAATGGCCTTGAGCGTGAACGGCAGGAACGCTTTCAGCTTGCCCGCCTGGCGGCGCATGGCACGTCGCTCAGCGTGGATCGCATCGAGGTTGCGGCTGATGTTGCGGCAGATGCGCCGGGTGGTGATGAGTTGCGTGCTGGCGCTGATACCCGGCTTCGAGGCGATATCGCACAGGCGCATGGTCGGGGTGAGCGTCATGGGTGGGCCTCCATGGGCGTGTTGTCGTAGGTGGCGCGCAGCTCGGCACCGATCAGGCAATGGCGACCACCAGGCGCATAGCAGCCCCGGCAGGTCATAACGTGGTTGATGTACCGGTCACGGGCCTGGCGCCACTCGGGCGTGGCATTGGCGGCGTTGGTGTAAGGGCTGAACGGCAATTGCGCAGGCTCAACCAGCATCAGGCGTGGGCGATCCTGGGCGCGTTTCGCCACGGATGATTTGCCAGCGCCAGCAACGTTCGGCGGCATGTGATTGAGCAGGTCAGCAAGGAGGCTCATGGCGTCACCTCTCCCTGATTTCCATAACTCCCAAATGTGTCTGTGAAAAAAAATCGGGGGAACGGGGGAACGCGGGGAACACCCAGTGTTTCCGGGGCCTCCAGCGGGGGTACGTGTTCCCCACGCGAAAAACGGGGGAACAGTGATAACCAAACATCAGGAAAGGCACAGGCGCTTATATTCAAAAACATGTTTGTGTTCCCCCTGTTCCCCAACACTTCAATAAGGGGGAACGGCTACAGCCCGCGTATTTACTGGCTGTTCCCCCGTTCCCCCTGTTCCCCACGTTTTTAGGTTCCTGTGGATTCGGGCATTGGCGTTGGATGGTGATGACGGTCATAGGCCACCGCCTTCGCTATCCATGGCGTCGGGATCGATCACATACAGGCGGGCAGACCCACCAGCAGGCAGGCGGTATTTCTTGGTTCTGCGGCTGTCACGGTCGGTATCGTGCTTGGCGAGAGCGGCAGCGCCTTCCAGCGCCTTCACGACACGCGCCAGCCCGTGCCCATGAGCGGCCTCAGTCAGTGCGGACTTGTTGAACAGGTACAGGCGCTTGGCGCCCACCACCTCCCAGTACCCGGCCCGGTTGAACACCTTGGTGTCCGGTGTCTGGTCTTCTACGTCCGAAAACCGGCTGGTGCCGTGCTTGTCGATGAAGTCGAGGATGCCGGCCAAGATCTGGCGGTCCTCGGCATTACCACCGCCCACCCGACTCAGCCACTCGCCGTACAGCAGTTGGCAGTCGGCCAGAGCGGCGCCCGGCGTCCACGGCAAGAGGCCGTAGGCAATGGCCATTTCGCCGGCCAGGGCAATCACCGCGAAGCGATCGGCCACCCGCCCGGCTTGGGCGTTGTCCTCAGCAAACTGGGCGCGGATACCGGCGAAGTCCTCGAGTAGGCCGGGGCGGTCATCGCTGGCCAGCAGCTTCTCCACGAATGCCGGCCCGATATGCCCATGGTTTGCTCCCACGGCTACAGTGAGCTGGCGGTGGAAGTCGGCGCCCTCCAGTCCGTGCAATTCATCGAAGGCCCGGTGCGTGCGGGTGCCGGCGTTCACGTCCACCATGCGTAGCTCGGCGCCAGCGTGGGCAGCGTTACCACTGATGGCCGCGTGCTCAGATAGGGAGCGCTCGCCGCTGGAAAGCGCCAGCAGGCGCCAGCTCAGTTTCCCGCGGGCCTCCCGGTCACGGGTCATGGTGCCCTTGCCCTGGCCGTTGGCGAGCGAGTAGGCCATCTCCTGTACGCGCTTGGGGTCGGCCCGCTTGATTTCGTCCAAGGGCAGCATGGTGTCGTTACGGCTGGATGCCTCGATCTCCAGGCCGCCTTTGGTCATGTCCCACGACGCGGCGAATATGCCTGGGTCACCCCATACGGACGAGCCGATCAGCTGCGCCAGCGACTTGCCGCTGGAACTGTCGCCGACCAGGTGAACACCACCACCCAGCACGCCCACCAGGCTCAGCAGCGGGCCAGCGAGGGCGCAGCCAATGGCCAAGGTCAATACTGGGTTGCCCTCGCACTTGGCCGCTACTTCGGCCTTCCAGCCCTCTAGGCTGCCGCGCACGCTGAACAGGTTCTGCCCCTTGGCGCTGGCCTGATAGCGCACCTTGTCGCTGCCGATGGTGCGCCCTGGCAGCACAAAGGCACCTGACTCGTGCCAGCCGGGCCGGCAGGTGGTGGCGAACACCTCTGCAGGACGCTGGTCCAGCAGGTACTCCATGAACTGGCCGCGCTTCTTCAACGCGATGATGACGCCCATGCCGAACAGCGTCCGCCTGGCGTCCTCTCCGCTACCGCCGAACACCTCCATGGGAATGATCCACTCCTTGGGCCCGCTGTCGGTGAGCAGGCGCAGAAACCGGCCCTCGCTGCCGTCGTCGCTGTTGGTGGTGCGAGCGGCGACAGTCACGGGCGTGGATATCCACTCGTCAGTGATCGGGCGGTCGGCCTTGTCGTCGTCGCCGTCATCGTCGCTGGCGCTGCGCTTAAAGCCGTGCCAGTACACGCCAGGCTTGAGCCTGCGGCCTTTCTCGTTCGTGACCCAGTGCTCGTATACGCCCCAGCTCGGGCGATCAGGCTCGACCTTGGGCGCCTCTGGGCGCAGGTTGATGACGTTGGTATCAGGCGGGCGCATGGCGGCACCTCCAGGCGGCGAGGTCGTTGAAGTCGGAAAGGGTCAGCGGCGCATCGGCTGGCCACTCGGGGGAGGTCACCAGGCCACCGCATGCGGCTGCGGCGTCATGGGCTGCGGCGCGCCCCGGGTTGCCCTTGCCTTCGGCTTCGGTCTGGCGGTCGTCGTCGCCGGCGATGATGATTTCGGTGTTGGGGTAGTCGGCCCGTAGCGCCAGCGCCACCGGTTTGAGGTTTCCGGCGTTCATCGCGCAGGCGACGGTGTAACCGCTTTCGTGAAGCGTGGCGCCCGTTGCCCAGCCTTCGCAGATGCAAAGCGGCTTGCCCGGTGTAATGCGCCCCAGTGGCGAGTAGACGCCCTTGATCCGCCCGCCATACAGGAAGCGCTTGTCGCCGTCCGCAGCGATCCGTTGCAGGTTCACCAACACACCACGGGCATACAGCGGGATCAGCAGGTCGTCACCGCGCTGGCGCAGGCCGTGAGCACGAATGCCCTTGGCGACCAGGTAGGGGTGGGCCGGGTCAGCACGGCGAGCGTCACGCCACCAGCGTTGTGCCAGGCCCGCGGCCTTGAGCTGGCGCCGTTGCCGTTCGGCCTCCCGCTGGCGCCGGGCCTGCTCGATGCGCTGGCGCACCTGCTCGGCTTCGCGGGCGTCCACCGGTTCGCGGCTACACCATGTACTGGTGCCGCCCGTCTTCCAGCTCCCGAACGCGCCTGAGGCGATGCCATCGGCAAACAGGCAGTACCAGCCATTGAACGTGCCGGACTTGTCGCCGGGGATGTGGAAGCGGTGAATGTCGCCATCGTCCAAGGGCAGCCAGTCGAGCGGCCCATAGACCGACTGGAGCGCGTCACGGAAAAGGATCGTGGCATCGGTCATGCGTCCTCCTTGTCGAAGAAATCGATGACTTGCTCGGCACTGAGCTCGTAACGCTCGCCGGCCTCAACGCAGTTGGTCGAGACCTCCACCAGCATGAAGCCACCGCGGTTGTCGGCAGACAGGCTGCGCTTGCGACTCTTGGTGGCCAGGAAGCCATGGCGGGCCGCCACGCGCCGGGCGCGGGCCTCCAGGGCGCTATGCTTCACCGGTGACAAACTGTTCATGGGCTTAGCCATTTGTTGAAGGTGAGTCATGCGGCCCCCTGTGGTGGCGTAAAGCGCTTGGCCAGCCCTTCCAGTTGATTGGTCAGGCGCTCCAATTCGGGGCAGTGGCGGCCCGCGTCGCCCTCGGCAATGCGTAGTTCGAGAAAGCCCACCAGGGTTTGCACCAGCAGCGCATAGCTGGCGCTGTCGATGTAGGCGCCAGCAGTCGGCGGGCCACCGGCGCACTTGCGGCGAATGGGCGTGACCTTACTCATGGTCCACCCCTTGGCGATCAGCGCCAGCAAAGGCCCGGCTAACCTGGCCGTTGTTCACTGCGTGCCAGTAGGTCAGCTCGTCCAGCGACTCAACGAGGCAGGCCGTCACCACCGCATCAGCGCTACGCAAAACTACGCGCCCGCACTCGGCGTCGGACTGGCTTAGGAAAGGCCCCAGCAAGGCCCGCTTGGCCTTCGGATGGCTCACGTAAAACAACTCGGTGGCTTTCTTCGGGCAAGCCGATCCCGTCAGCGCTTGCGCACTGTTTTGAAGTTTCATCGTCTTTATCCTTAGGCTATTGGCTTACGCCGGGATGCCTAGATCGGTTGCAAGGTCGCAAAAATCGCTATGGGCCATTCGAGCAATGATGTTGATTGCAGACTGAATACCTGACTCACCACGGTCATTGATCTGAGCAGGAACATCCCCACTATCCGGGTCGCCTTTGTACCCGCCGTTGTTCAGCAGAACCTCAGCCAGGATTCCAATGGCATCCAGCGATTCCTCGACGCGCTTGGCGATCAGTTTGTGATTCAGCTGGTTGGCTTTCAGATTGGCGCTCACAGGTCACCCCCTTGTTCGGCGATCACGCCGTCCAGCATTTCGGCCCAGGCCATGGCGGTGTGCTGCGCCATCACGGCGGTGACGCGGGCGACGATGACTGGCGTAGTGGGTGCGGCGATCAGCGCCAGAGCCATGCTCAGTAGTACCAGCACGCCTTGTACGTCGCGCAGATCGTCTTGGGTGTCCTCAGCCATGTGAGTAAGGGAAGTCATACAAGACCTCCATCAGCAGCGGGCTGCCCAACAATTCCGTGTGAGGCGCCAAGGTGACGGTGGCGCCAGCAGTAATTGCCACTGAACGACTGGATTTGCTCGAGGTGCCGGGCAATGTCGCAGGCCAGCTCGTTGTCATATCCGCCCATCGCAGGGATCACCAGCGTCAGCAGGATTTTCTCCAGCTTCTTGTGCTCTTCGCGGGCGAAATTCATGTAGCACATCTCGCGAGCATCCAGCACTGCCTCAGACAGAACCTCACCATCAAGAGCCGCTACTGCCAGGAAGCTAGTCATTGGGCACCTCCGACTTGGGCTGCGGCCTTGAAATGCTCCACCAGCGCAGCGCCTGGGCGCAGCTGGCGCTGGCATTCCACAAACGTGGTGTGGACCTCATCAGACATGCGCAAGGCGTCGTCCAAGCCTGCCAGGGAGTCACGACAACGACCTTGAATGCTGATCGAAGCGTGCGGGAACTCGGTTCTCACCAAGGTGGCGATGCCACCGGCAAGGCTGCGACCGACCACCGGAGGAAGGCAGATCGATTGCTGGCCGGGGATGGTGAGCACGACCTGAGATTGGATGAAGCCCTGTACCGCTTCGGCGTTGCGTTGAGCCGGAGTCATTGAGCACCGCCTTGCCCTTCCAGGGCGCGGGCGATATCGGTGTTATGGTTGTAGCGGGCGAGGCGGACGGACAGGGAAGAGTTTGCGCGAAGAGCGGCCAGGGCCAGGCGCCTGTGAGCGTATGCGCGAACTTTGGACGGATTGAGGGCGTGCATGGGTGTAGCTCCTAACGTAATGAGGGAGCTACCACGTTCGTTACCAAGCGAATGGGTGGTAGCTGTGCGCAGGTTGGTAAACCGGGACGTTAGGAACCCGGCAGGCACGAGTGCCTCCCACGCACAGCCACCATAAAACGGATTTGCGGGCGTAAAAAAAGCGCCTGCAATCGTAATGGGGGCGCTGTTGCGCCTAACGTTCAGCGGGTTACCAAGCCCGGTCGCTGAATTTGCAGCGACGGGCGAACCATACCGAGCATCACGATTGCCTGCAACCAGAAATATCGACCGTTCATCGTCGGTCTTGAGCGCCAGCGTCATTGGCCGCCCCCTTCCAGATCGAGCGGGAGTTTCAACTGCTCCCGCAAGTGGGCGACGTGCTGGTAAGCACCTGGCTTGTCATAGCGCCAGTGGGCCAAGCGACGGCCGCATTCGCTGACCTGCTGCTGGCGAACTTCCAGAGCCTGGCGGGCGTACCCGTACCGGGCTTCGCGGAATGCCATTATGAGGTCGGCTTTCAGACCGACCACGCGGTCACTGTTGCGGGACAGCGCCAGCAGGAAAAACGCCTGGTCCTCATTCAGTAGGGCGAAGCGCTCCGGCCTACCGCCAGTAGTGCCGGCCAAGGGTTTCTCCGTTTGAAACGGAACAACCCCTAACTCTTCGAACTTGGCCAGGTAGCGGTCGATCAGCGCCATGGAGTTCTTGTGCTTGTTCTCCAGCTGTTCAGCCAGCAGGCGGCTATCCACGCGCGGCTCACCGTTGTACTGGGTCAGGGTAACAGGGAGCTTGTCGTTGCCAGGCTCTGCCGGTGGCATAGTCGTCTTTTTCATGCGGCCACCCGCTGGCGCTGCTTCAAGGGCGAGCACAATATCTCCAGCACGGCGCTGGCGCGGTGGCGTTCGCCGGCAGGAAGTGTGTACCGGGTCACGGTGCAAGGCTCACCCCAGTGATTCGGCACGCGCTCGAGCTGGCGCTGGAATTTCAAGCCGTAGCCGTTGGCCAGACTGCTGATAGTCGAATGCAGGCAGTGGTCGCCCAGGCGCTCTGCCTCGAAGCGTTGCAAGCTGCCATCATTGAGCATGTACGCCAGCACTCGGGCGATCTTGCTTGGTGGCTTGCCGGTGGTAGTATCGCCTTGCGACTGGCTGCGTTTCTCTTCGGGGATCGTGGCCTTTTTCATTTCAGGCCACCGCTCGGCATTCGGCGATGCGGGCGTCCATCCAAGCGATAATTTCGCTCTCGTCCCACACCACGGATTTAGGGCCAAGCGTGATTTGGGGTGGGAAACGCCCATCGGCAATACGGCGGTAAATTTCTGTGGTGGAAAGACCGGTACGGTCTTTAACTTTGGGGAGTTTGATGAAGCGGCGGGGGGGCTGGGTTGGGCTGGTTTGCATTGCCATCGTCGGCGCCTCCTAGGGCGGTTTGGGTAATCGACGATGAAAAGGTTGGCAGGGAGTGCGCGCAGTTAAAATTGCTGAGCGGCGCCGGATATTCTGTTATCCGGTCGGATGTGTGATTTATTCTTTTATTTTTCATTACGAGGGCGACCAGGCCGCCTTGCAAACTCCGGCGCAGAACTTGAAATCCACCTGGCTAGCACCGCATCATTTTTCGGCAAATTCCAATCGGGTTCCGAGTCAGCAAGTCGCCTGATAACGTTAACCATATCCGTGGTTCTATGCTTGGCGTAATCGTCATGCAGCCATAGGGATGTAGCCCGCTCCTTTACCTGCGCCTGGCACGCCCTGGCTTTTTCGTTTCGCACCTCCACATTGGATAGCTTTCTGGGCTTAGTGTCTGGCCTTCTGGTCGCGATAGACGCTGGGGGTAACTGCGTGCTGGACCGCTCCTTACGTAGCTGGTCGTTCTCGCGGGTGAGTATTTTTATCGCTTTGTCGGACGCGTCGACTGTAGCAGCAAGGTATTTTTCCCTCACAGAAGACGCATCCAATTGGATTCGTAGGCGCTCAATTTCGGCGTCTCGCTCGTCGTCTGGGCGTATTACCAAGCTCCGCTCTATGCGGATATTTAGTTTGCGAAGCTCTGCGCGTGCCGCTTTCGGGTCTTGATCCTCAAGCTGTCGCTGAATAGGGCTAACAGTTGCGCCTTTCGATACGCGGTATCGCATGGCTATTTCTTTAGCCACCTCTGGCTGCCGTACTGCGTGCTCGCGTTGGCGAGCCAACCAATCTCGGTTGACGACTACATAGGCAGATTCAACTACGCCCATTTCGGTTTCGATGAGGACGGAAGCGTACTTGCTCACAGCTAGGTTCAGGTAAGCGCCAAGCTGCCCATAAGTGATAGCGAAGCCAGGAATACTGTCTCCGTGCTTTGAGGCGGTGATTGTTTCGCGGTTGAACTCGGCGTTAGGATCGGCCGAGTTGATGGTGTTGGCGATGCCCTTCAGTACTTCCGGGGATTCGCGCCTGAGCGATGCTATGGCGCCCTCAAGCGATACGTATTCTCCCTTTGAAATCATTAGTCAGTTCCGTCCGCTCATTCTTGGGGGAGGCGGTCTGGAAGGGAAGCCGCCTTGCTGGAACACCCGGTGGATACGCAGGCTGTATGAATATCCAGCGATGAGGCGATGTTACCAGCAGGAACCAGCAATAACCAAGCGCACAAATCTGTGGATAACTCTTAGGCGTGACGTTTGATAGTCGCCACGTTCACGCCAGCACACAGGGCGTCTACCGAGTCTGCCCACGTTTGCATCATTTCCCGGCGTTGCTCCAGGTAGTGCGCGTGGTTGTAGGTATGGCGGATCGAGTCTTGATCGCCGTGGGCAAGCTGTCGCTCGATCCAGTCGCGGTTGTAACCCCGGCTGTTGAGGCTGGTGCTCAGCAAGTGGCGGAACCCGTGGCCCGTCTGGCGTCCCTCGTAGCCAATCGTGGACAGGGCCTTGTTCACGGTGTTCTCGCTCATCGGCCTGGATCGATCATTGCGACCAGGGAAGGCGAGGGGGTACGTGCCGGTAAGCTCATACAGGGTGCGCAGCAGCACCACGGCCTGACGTGGTAGCGGGACGATGTGAGGGCGCCGTGCCTTCATCCGTGCTGCTGGGATCGTCCAGGTCGCGGCATCCAGGTCGAACTCATCCCAGGGCGCCAGTCGTAGTTCACCAGGGCGTACCGCTGTCAGCAGCAGCAGACGAATGGCGATCTTGCTGGTGATATCGCATTGCGCTGCCTCCAGCCTTTCCAGCAGTCCGGGTAGCTCGGCTTCGGATACGTGCGGGTGATGGCGAGTGCGCGGGGCGTGCGCGGCAACCACGTCCAGATCGGTGGCGGGGTTGCCCGGCACCACACCCTTGGCCAGCCCGAAGCGGAATATCTGGCTCAGCCATTGGCGAACCTTACGGGCGACGTTGAATGCCTCACGCCGTTCGATCTTGCGCACCAAGTCTACCAGTTCGGGGCGCTGGACTTCGGCGGCAGGCCGCTTGCCAATCACTGGAAAAATGTCCGACTCCAGGTACTGCAATGCCTTCGACGCAGTGGCCGGCGCCCATCGTGGTTGGTTGTAGGAGTACCACTCCCGCGCCAGAGATTCGACCGTCAGTGCCTGGATCGCAGCCGCTACCTTTTCCTGCTGTTTATAGGCGCTTGGGTCTACCCCCTGTGCCAGCAGCTTCTGTGCGGCATCACGGCGCTCGCGGGCCTGGGCGAGCGTGACTGAGGGGTAGGCACCCGCGGCCAGCATCTTCGCCTTCCCTTCGAATCGGTAGCGCACGCGCCACAGCTTGCTGCCGGTAGTGGTCACCTCGAGGCATAAGCCGTGAGCGTCAGCCAGGCGATACAGCTTGTCCCGGGGTTTGGCGGTACGGATGGCAGTGTCGGTTAGCGCCACGGCGTTTCCCTTGCGGTTGCCTGAGCACGCTGGAATGCGGTCAGTGTGTGAGTAGATTTCTGGACCTAACTCGTCCTACTCACAAATCTACTCACATACTTTCGGGCTTACAAGGGAATCACTGGGAACGGTGGGCACAAAAAAACCGGCTCAGTGGCCGGTTTCTCTGGTGTTCCGGGTCTTGTAGGGACCGCTTGGAACTATATGATGGTGCCCCGAGGGAGACTCGAACTCCCACTCCTTTCGAAAACGGATTTTGAATCCGCCGCGTCTACCAATTCCGCCATCAGGGCTTGTGGGCGCGAAGTATAGAGACGTGCCTACCGTTGGTCAATCAGCTTTCATGGTCAATTTTCGCGGTTTCCGCTAAACTTTCCGGCCCTGTCGAACCGAACACCATCATGCGCGTCGCCGATTTCTCCTTTGAGCTCCCAGATTCCCTGATCGCCCGCCATCCTCTGGCCGAACGGCGCAGCAGCCGGCTGCTGACCCTGGACGGACCGAGCGGCACGCTGGGCCATCGCCAGTTCACCGACCTGCTCGAGCACCTACGCCCGGGCGACCTGATGGTGTTCAACAATACCCGGGTGATTCCCGCCCGCCTGTTCGGCCAGAAGGCCAGCGGCGGCAAGCTGGAGATCCTCGTTGAGCGCGTGCTGGACAGCCATCGCGTACTCGCCCACGTGCGCTCCAGCAAGGCCCCGAAGCCCGGCTCGCAGATTCTGCTCGACGGCGGTGGCGAAGCCGAAATGGTTGTCCGTCACGACACCCTGTTCGAACTGCGCTTCAACGAAGAGGTGCTGCCGCTGCTCGACCGTGTCGGGCATATGCCGTTGCCTCCTTATATAGACCGCCCCGACGAAGGCGCCGACCGCGAGCGCTATCAGACGGTCTATGCCGACCGCGCCGGCGCCGTGGCGGCGCCTACCGCCGGCCTGCACTTCGATGAAGAACTGCTGGCAAAAATTGCCGAGAAGGGCGTCAGCACTGCCTTCGTGACCCTGCACGTCGGCGCCGGCACCTTCCAGCCGGTGCGCGTGGAGCGCATCGAAGACCACCACATGCATAAAGAGTGGCTCGAAGTGGGCCAGGACGTGGTCGATGCCGTTGCCGCCTGCCGCGCACGCGGCGGCCGGGTAATCGCCGTCGGCACCACCAGCGTGCGTTCGCTGGAAAGCGCAGCGCGCGACGGTACGCTCAAGCCGTTCAGCGGCGACACCGACATCTTTATCTTCCCGGGCCGGCCGTTCCACGTGGTCGACGCCCTGGTCACCAACTTCCACCTGCCCGAATCCACGCTGCTGATGCTGGTTTCGGCGTTCGCCGGTTACCCGGAAACCATGGCCGCCTACGCCGCCGCGGTCGCCAACGGTTACCGCTTCTTCAGTTACGGTGATGCCATGTTCATCACCCGCAATCCGGCGCCACGCGGGCCCGAGGATCAAGCATGAGTCGCACCTGTCGTATGTCCTTCGAGTTGCTGGCCACCGACGGCAAGGCCCGTCGCGGCCGCCTGACCTTCCCCCGTGGCGTGGTCGAAACCCCGGCATTTATGCCCGTCGGCACCTATGGCACGGTCAAGGGCATGCTCCCGCGTGACATCGAAGCCATCGGCGCGCACATGATCCTGGGCAACACCTTCCACCTGTGGCTGCGCCCAGGCACCGAGGTGATCAAGGCCCACGGCGACCTGCACGATTTCATGAAGTGGCAAGGCCCGATCCTCACCGACTCCGGTGGTTTCCAGGTGTTCAGCCTGGGCGCCATGCGCAAGATCAAGGAAGAGGGCGTGACCTTCGCCTCGCCGGTCGACGGCTCGAAAGTGTTCATGGGCCCGGAAGAGTCGATGCAGGTCCAGCGCGACCTGGGCTCCGACGTGGTGATGATCTTCGACGAATGCACCCCGTACCCGGCCGACGAAGATGTCGCGCGGATCTCCATGGAGCTGTCGCTGCGCTGGGCCCAGCGTTCGAAGAACGCCCACGGCGACAACACCGCCGCACTGTTCGGTATCGTTCAGGGCGGCATGCACCGTGACCTGCGCATGCGCTCGCTGGAAGGCCTGGACAAGATCGGCTTCGACGGCCTGGCCATCGGCGGCCTGTCGGTCGGCGAACCGAAGCACGAAATGATCAAGGTGCTCGATTACCTGCCAGGGCAGATGCCGGCTGACAAACCTCGTTACCTTATGGGGGTAGGCAAGCCGGAAGATCTCGTTGAGGGTGTGCGCCGCGGCGTCGACATGTTCGATTGCGTGATGCCTACGCGTAATGCGCGTAACGGCCATCTGTTCATCGATACCGGTGTGATCAAAATCCGTAACGCGTTCCATCGTCACGATGATTCGCCACTGGACCCCACCTGCGACTGCTACACCTGCCAGAACTTCTCCCGTGCTTATCTGCACCACCTGGATAAGTGCGGCGAAATGTTGGGTGCCATGTTGAATACGATCCATAACTTGCGTCATTACCAGCGCTTGATGGCTGGTTTACGCGAGGCTATTCAACAAGGTACATTGGCCGCCTTTGTCGACGCCTTTTACGCCAAGCGCGGGCTGCCTGTGCCGCCCTTGGACTGATGTTCTGTCGATCCTGACAAGTAAAATTGCAACCTGGAGTGCTAAATGAGCTTTCTGATTCCTGCCGCCTACGCGGACGCCGCTGCCCCTGCTGCTGCCGGCCCTGCCGGTACCGGCTTTGAATGGATCTTCCTGGTCGGTTTCCTGGTCATCTTCTACCTGATGATCTGGCGTCCACAGGCCAAACGTGCCAAAGAACAGAAGAACCTGCTGAGTAACCTGCAAAAAGGTGACGAAGTTGTCACCAACGGCGGTATCGCCGGCAAGATCGTCAAAGTTGCCGACGACTTCGTCGTGCTGGAAGTGTCCGACAACGTTGAGCTGAAGTTCCAGAAGGGCGCCGTTGCCGCGACCCTGCCTAAAGGCACGCTCAAAGCGATCTAAGTTTCAGTTTTTTTAATCGACGGGGCGCGCAAGGCGCCCCGCGTCTTGAACGGGCGGCGTGATGCTGAACAAATACCCTCTGTGGAAATACGCACTGATCCTGGCGGTACTGGCGATCGGTTTTATTTATTCCGCTCCCAACCTCTACCCTGATGATCCGGCGGTCCAGATCAGCGGTGCCAGCACGGCCCTGCAGGTCAATCAGGCCGATCTCGATCGCGTCAGCAAAGCGCTGGTCGATGCCGGGATCACCGTCAAGGGTGCAAGCCTGGGTGAGAAAGGCAAAGGCGCACTGGTGCGTCTGAGCAAGCAGGAAGACCAACTCCCTGCCAAGGACGTGGTGCGCAAGGCACTGGGCGACGACTATGTAGTAGCGCTGAACCTGGCCCCGACTACCCCGCAATGGCTGCGCAATTTGGGCGCAAGCCCGATGAAACTTGGTCTCGACCTGTCCGGTGGTGTGCACTTCCTGCTTGAAGTGGACATGGACAAGGCCATGGCTGCGCGCCTGAAAGTCTACGAAGGCGAAGTCAAATCCCTGCTGCGCAAGGAGCGTGTTCGCTACCGCAGCCTGCCGCAACTCGACGGCGGCATCCAGCTGGGCTTCTCCGATGACGAATCGCGCGAACAGGCACGTGCCCTGATCCGCAAGAATTTCAACGATTTCGAGTTGACCACCACCGAGCGTAACGGCCTGTCCGTACTGCGCCTGGCGATTACCCCGGCCAAGGTCGCGGAAATCCGTGAATACTCGATCAAGCAGAACCTGACCACGGTGCGTAACCGGGTCAACGAGCTGGGCGTTGCCGAGCCGCTGGTTCAGCGCCAGGGTGCCAACCGCATCGTGGTCGAGCTGCCAGGCGTGCAGGATACCGCCGAAGCCAAACGTATCCTCGGCAAGACCGCGAGCCTGGAGTTCCGCCTCGGCGCCGAGCCGGGTGCTTCCAAGGCGACCACCGAATCCTTCGAATTCCGTGAGGGCAACCGTCCGGCCGCCGCCGTTGAACGTGGCCTGATCATCACCGGTGACCAGGTCACCGACGCCCAGGCCAGCTTCGACGAACACGGCCGCCCACAGGTGAACATTCGCCTCGACGGCCATGGTGGCGAGCTGATGAGCCGCGCTACCCGCAGCAACGTCGGGCGCAGCATGGCGGTGATCTTCATCGAGCAGAAGCCGGTGACTCGCTACGAGAAGAAGCTGGTCAATGGCGTCGAAAAAGACGTGCCGGTACAGACCTTCAAGGAAGAGAAGCAGATCATCAGCCTGGCGACCATTCAGTCGCCACTGGGTAGCCAGTTCCGCATCACCGGCCTGAACGGCCAGGGCGAATCGTCCGAACTGGCCCTGCTGCTGCGTGCCGGTGGTCTGGCCGCGCCAATGTACTTCGCCGAAGAACGTACCATTGGCCCAAGCCTGGGTGCTGACAACATCACCAAGGGTATCGACGCGTCGCTGTGGGGCATGCTGTTCGTCTCGCTGTTCATCATGGCCATCTACCGTGCCTTCGGCCTGATCGCCACGGTCGCGCTGGCGGGCAATATGGTGCTGCTGCTGGCCTTGATGTCGCTGCTGGGGGCCACGCTGACCCTGCCGGGTATCGCCGGTATCGTACTGACCATGGGTATGGCGGTAGACGCCAACGTACTGATCTTCTCGCGGATCCGTGAGGAGCTGAATGCCGGGATGTCGGTACAACGCGCCATTCACGAAGGTTTCAACCGTGCCTATACCGCGATCATCGACGCCAACCTGACCAGCTTGCTGGTGGGCGGCATCCTGTTCGCCATGGGTACCGGTCCGGTGAAGGGCTTCGCGGTTACCATGTCCCTCGGGATTTTCACTTCGATGTTCACCGCCGTCATGGTGACCCGCGCTATGGTCAACCTGACCTGTGGTGGGCGTGACATCAAGAAGCTGTGGGTTTAAGGGGCTGCCATGTTACGTACCATCAACTTCATGGGCGTTCGCAACGTTGCGTTCGCCGTTACTGTGCTCCTTACCGTACTGGCGCTGTTCAGCTGGTTCCAGAAAGGGCTGAACTTCGGTCTGGATTTCACCGGCGGTACGCTCATCGAGCTGACCTACGAGCGTCCGGCCAACCTGGAAAACGTGCGTGAGGAACTGGCCAAGGCCGGTTTCCACGATGCCATCGTGCAGAGTTTCGGTGCGACCACCGACCTGCTGGTGCGTATGCCGGGCGACGACCCGCTGCTCGGCAATAAGGTCGCCGATGCGCTGAAACAGGTCGGTGGCGACAACCCGGCGGTGATCAAGCGCGTCGAGTTCGTCGGCCCGCAGGTGGGTGAAGAGCTGCGCGACCAGGGCGGCCTCGGCATGCTCCTGGCGCTGGGCGGTATCCTCATTTACCTGGCCTTCCGCTTCCAGTGGAAGTTCGCTGTCGGTGCGATCATCTCGCTGATCCACGACGTGGTGGTGACCCTGGGGATCCTGTCGTTCTTCCAGATCACCTTCGACCTGACCGTGCTGGCGGCAGTTCTGGCGATCATCGGCTACTCGCTCAACGACACCATCGTTGTGTTCGACCGGGTGCGTGAGAACTTCCGGGTACTGCGCAAGGCCTCGCTGATCGAGAACATCAACATCTCGACCACCCAGACCCTGCTGCGGACCATCGCCACTTCGGTATCGACCTTGCTGGCCATTGCCGCTCTGCTGTTCTTCGGTGGTGACAACCTGTTCGGCTTCTCCCTGGCGCTGTTCATCGGCGTTATGGCGGGTACCTACTCGTCGATCTACATCGCCAACGTGGTGCTGATCTGGCTGAACCTGAGCAGTGAAGACCTGATTCCACCGGTCAAGGCGGAAGGTGTGGACGACCGTCCGTAAGGGCTTTTCCTACGCATCTGGCTGAACAAAAGGGCGTGAGTATTGAACTCACGCCTTTTTTTTTGCTCCAAGGCTGGGAGAAGCGCGGGCATGACCCGCAGGTAAATCAGGAGGTTCACGTGAACAAGTCGATGCTGGTGGGGGCGGTACTGGGTGCTGTCGGTGTAACTGCCGGAGGTGCTGTCGCAACCTACAGCCTGGTTAAAAGCGGACCGGAGTACGCACAGGTAACTGACGTGCAACCGATCAAGCAAACCGTCAAGACGCCACGGGAAGTCTGCAAGGATGTCACGGTCACCCGGCAGAAGCCGGTGCAGGACCAGCACCAGATCGCCGGTACCGTGCTGGGCGCGGTGGCAGGCGGTTTGCTCGGTAATCAGATTGGTGGTGGTACCGGCAAGAAGATTGCCACGGTGGCCGGTGCGGTCGGCGGTGGTTATGCCGGCAACAAGGTGCAGGAGAACATGCAGAACAACGACACGTACACCACCACGCAAACTCGCTGCAATACCGTCAATGACCTGAGCGAGAAGGTGGTTGGTTACAACGTGACGTATTCGATCGGTGATCAGGTCGGCAAGGTCAAGATGGACCGCGACCCGGGCTCGCAGATCCCGCTGGACAAGGAAGGCAAGCTGATTTTGTCGCAAGCGCAGCCTGGTCAGTAAGCCGGCGCCCACAAAAAAGCACCCGAATGGGTGCTTTTTTGTGGGCGCGAATCAGCGATTACAGGTCGGAGATGGTCCGTACCTGATCTTTGTTGATGCGCGTGCGTTTGCCGTCGAGCTGTTCGAACTCGTAGAAGCCGGCGGCGCGGTCGTATTTCGGCGCATCGATGGCCTGGATCTCGCGGCCGTCGTTCAGGGTGATCAGCGAGGGGGTGGAGCAGCCGGCCAGGGTGGCGAAAGCGCCGATCAGCAGGGCGGACAGCAGGCCGTTTTTCATTGCGGTATTCCTAGGGTTGAGAAAGCGGTGGATTTATCGCGGGACGGCAGCCGCCATCAGTCGATGTACTCGAACAGCTTGACGATCTTCTGCACGCCCGACACGCCCTGCACCAGGTTGGTGGCGCGCTGGGCTTCCTGTTGGGTCAGCAGGCCAAGCAGGTAGACGATACCGTTCTCGGTGATCACCTTGATCCGCGAGCCCGGAATAGTGCTGTCGGTGAGCATCTGGGTCTTGATTTTGGTGGTCAGCCAGGCGTCGTTGTTGCGCGCCAGAATCGACGACGGCTGCAGTACCTGCAGCTCGTTATGCACTTTCTTCACCCGCTGAACCTGGCCAGCAGCCTGTTCGGCCAGGCTCTTCAGGTCGGCGCGCGGCGTTTGCCCGGCGAGTAGCACGATGCCGTTGAAGCTGCTGACGACGATGTGCGAGTTCTGGTCCAGATCCGGGCTGGCCTTGGCTACGTTGACCGCGACCTTGGTTTCGATCAGCGAATCGTCGATCTTGCTGCCGAAGGTGCGGGTGCCGCGGTCGTCCTCAATCGGCTTGTCGCGCGTGGCGGTAATCACCGAACTGCAACCGGTCAGGCTCAGGCACAGGGTGAGGGCCATCAGGCCGAGGCGATGTGGGGTCATTCTTCACTCCCGAACAATTGGCTGTCGATCAGATCACAAAGGCAATGAATCGACAGCAGGTGGACTTCCTGGATACGTGCGGTGACGTTTGCCGGTACACGAATCTCGACGTCTTCTGGCAGCAGTAGCGAGGCCATGCCACCGCCATCGCGACCGGTCAGAGCTACGACAATCATTTCGCGATCATGTGCGGCCTGGATCGCTTGAATAATGTTCGCCGAGTTGCCACTGGTGGAAATCGCCAGCAATACATCGCCCGGTTGGCCCAGGGCGCGGATCTGCTTGGAGAAGATCTCGTTGTAGCTGTAGTCGTTGGCAATCGAGGTGATGGTCGAGCTGTCGGTGGTCAGCGCAATGGCCGGCAGGCTCGGCCGCTCGCGTTCGAAGCGGTTGAGCAACTCGGAAGAGAAGTGCTGGGCATCGCCGGCCGAACCGCCGTTGCCGCAGGCGAGCATCTTGCCCTCGTTGAGCAGCGCATTGACCATCACCTGACTGGCTTGCTCGATGTGTGGTGCAAGGACTTCCATCGCCTGTTGCTTGGTGTTGATGCTGGCCTGGAAAAGCTGGCGAATTCGGGATTGCATGTCCATCTGTGTGACCTTAAGTGGGGCGGCTGGTCGGGCGTGTCGGGAGCGTGTCGAAAAGGTCCCGGCACATGACTGTGCAGCCCGCGAAGCAAAGAGCAAAAAAGTTCAAAGGGTAAAGGTGCATCAGGGCGGGGTCAGCTATCGAAGGCGTTTTTCAGCCAGTCCAAGGGTTGACCCGCATGGCCATTGCCTTGCAGGGCGATCACGTCGAAACGGCAGGGATGGTTGGCCCACTGCGGTTCGTTCTGAAGGAAAGTCTGCGCGGCGAGCGCGAGTTTTTCCTGCTTGCGTGCATCGATACTGCCAAGTGCGCCACCAAAGCCCGGGTGCAGCCGGTATCGGACTTCGACGAATACTACTGTATCGCTGTCGAGCATGACCAGATCAAGCTCGCCGCGGGTGCATCGCCAGTTCTGCGCCAGCAGGCTCAGGCCCTGCCCCTGAAGGTAGCGCAGGGCCTGAGCCTCGGCGGCCTTGCCGGCCGCCTGGCGCGAACTGTCGGGCATCAGCGCGGGGTGTCCGGCAGGCGTTTGACCTGACCGCCGGCAAACTCGGCCCACGGCAACTGCCGCTCGACGCGCTGGTTGGGGTTCATGCTCAGGCTGCCGGAGAGGCCTTCGATACGGTTGTCCGGCAGCGTCTTGAGCTGACCCAGGCGTGGCGCCAGGCTGTAGGCGTCGACACCCATGGCGTACAGGCGGCCTAGGCTGCCGGCCGCTTGTGGCCACTGGCGTACTACCTGCTGACGCAGCGAGTTGCCACTGTCGAGCAGCCACGGGGTTTCGCAGAAGCGGATACCGGTCATGTCGTTGTACTGGTTAACGTCACCACTAGCGCTGTACACATTGGAGGTAGCGTAGACCGGCACGTCGCCGGCGTACTGGAAGTTCAGCGTCGGTTTGATCTGCTGGGCCTGCTGCGGGGTGGCGGCGAGGAAGATGAAATCGATGTCCTGGCGACGCGACGGCTGCGCGGCGACGTTGCCGCCGACGGTGCTTTGCAGGCTCTTGGCGCGGCCTTCGCTTTGGCGCAGCTGGAACAGGTCGGCGATCTGCTGGGCCAGGGCCACCGGCTGGGCAACATGCTCGGCGGCGATCAGGGTGCCGCCATTGGCTTCCCAGTCCTGGCGGAAGGCTTTCAGTACGCGGTCGCCCCACTCGCCGCTCGGCACCAGGGCCACGGCACGGCGCATGCCGTCGGCACGGGCGCGGCGCGAGACTTCGCGGGCTTCGTCTTCGGCCGCGAGGCCGAACTGGAACAGCTGCGCCGGGCCGCTCTGGCCTGCGTCGCTGTAGTTCAGTGCGAGGGTGGTAATCGGCAGTTGCGGGCGCGCGGCCAGTTGCTTGACCAGCGGTTTTTCCAGCGGGCCGACGACCAGTTGCACGCCAGCGGCTTGCGCCTGACGATAGAAGTCATCAAGCGAGGTCAGGCGCGAGCTGTCGAACACCTGCACCTGAGGCGGCTTCTGGCCGGCCTGCTGGGCCTGGAAATGGGCGGCCATGAAGCCATCGCGCAGGGCACGGGCGACACCGGCCAGCGGGCCTTCCTGAGGCAGTAGCAGGGCAATCTTGGTCAGCGGCTGGCTGGCCAGCTCCTTGAGCTTGATCAATGGCAGCGGCAGTTGCACTGCGGCCGGGTGATCGGCGTGCTGGCTGCGCCAGGTTTCGATGGCTGCTTGCTGCTGTTCCAGGGTGCCGGCGCTTTTCACGGCCAGGGCCAGGCTGGTCCAGCCGGCCATCACGTCGGTACCGGCACCTTGCAGTTGCTCGCTCGGCAGGGCGGCGACCAGGCTCCAGATGGCTTCGTGGTTGGCGCTGGCGGCCGGGCCGCTGAGCAGCGGTGCCAGGGCAACGCGCTCCTGGGCGGCTGCCAGGATCTGGCCATCGGCTTCGAGGGCGGCGGCGCGCACGCTACGGGTGCGTGCCTGAAGGTCTGCCGGCAGCTCGTTCAGGCGCGCCAGGCTCGGGTGGCCGAGGGCGCTGAGGGCGGCTTTGGGTTGGTTGCGGATCATCGCCAGTTCTGCTGCCAGGGTGCTGGCGTAGACCTGCTGGGCTGGCTTGAGGGTGTCCAGCTGGACCTGCTCGAGAATGCGCGCGGCGCGTACGTTGTCCTTCTGCCGATAGGCCAGGTCAGCCGCGCTCAGGCGCAGCAGTGCGGCTTTTTCAGGTGTCTTGCTGGTGGCGGCCTGGTCGAGCAGTTGCTCGATGCTGGCATCCGGTGTGCGTGGCAGTTCACCCAGGCTGGACGAAGGCGAACTGGCGCAAGCTGCCAGCAGGGCAGCGAGACAGAGGGCTGAGAGCAGCCGCAGGCAAGCGATCATGTAAGAATCCTGTTACTCGATCAAATTAACCTGCAATTGTACCCAAGCGCTGGCCGGGGCGCGATCTTGCTGGCGTTAATCCTTCAATATAGGTGCTCTCGGCCACCGCGAGCCCCCGCGCGGTTACGCATTGTTGCCGGCGATCGGGCTACAATGGCGCTTTGATCAAATTGACAGGTGTGTGCTGTGACCGATGCTCCAGGTGCTTCCAATTCCGCTGCCGGTACTCTTTACGTGGTGGCCACGCCGATCGGCAACCTGGATGACATGAGTGCACGGGCGCTGAAGGTGTTGAGCGATGTGGCGCTGATTGCGGCCGAAGACACCCGCCATTCCATCCGGCTGATGCAGCATTTTGGCATCAATACGCCGCTGGCCGCTTGCCATGAGCACAACGAACGTGAGGAGGGCAGCAGCCGCTTCATCGCCCGCCTGCTGGCCGGCGACAACGTTGCACTGATTTCCGATGCTGGCACGCCGTTGATTTCCGATCCGGGGTATCACCTGGTGCGTCAGGCGCGGGCTGCTGGCATTGCGGTGGTTCCGGTGCCGGGCGCCTGCGCGCTGATTGCCGCGCTGTCGGCGGCCGGCCTGCCGTCGGACCGGTTCATTTTCGAGGGCTTCCTGCCGGCCAAGTCGGTCGGTCGGCGTTCGCGTCTGAGCCTGCTCAAGGAAGAGCCGCGCACCCTGATCTTCTACGAAGCGCCGCACCGCATCCTTGAGTGCCTGCAGGACATGGAGTCGATCTTTGGTGCCGAGCGCCCGGCCTTGCTCGCCCGCGAGCTGACGAAAACCTTCGAAACCCTCAAGGGCCTGCCGCTGGCCGAGTTGCGCGCGTTCGTCGAAGCCGACAGCAATCAGCAGCGCGGTGAGTGCGTGGTGCTGGTGGCTGGCTGGACTGCACCGGCCGATGAAGACGCGGTGGGGAGCGAAGCGATGCGTGTGCTCGATCTGCTGCTGGCGGAGATGCCACTTAAACGCGCGGCGGCGTTGGCAGCAGAAATTACCGGCGTTCGTAAGAATGTTCTGTATCAAGCGGCGCTGGATAAACAGAAAGACCACTGATGTCACATTGATATTAATTGTTTTATCGCTTGTTCTCCGAGGCCTCTACCGTTAACCTTTGCAGCGGAGAGTCGATCGGACAGTCGCTGCCTTCTTTTGTTCCGCAAAAGTAGGGGGAGGAAAGTCCGGGCTCCATAGGGCAGAGTGCCAGGTAACGCCTGGGAGGCGCGAGCCTACGGAAAGTGCCACAGAAAATAACCGCCTAAGCACTTCGGTGCCGGTAAGGGTGAAAAGGTGCGGTAAGAGCGCACCGCACGTCTGGCAACAGTTCGTGGCTAGGTAAACCCCACTCGGAGCAAGACCAAATAGGGTTCCATATGGCGCGGCCCGCGTTGGAACCGGGTAGGTTGCTAGAGGCGTCCAGTGATGGCCGTCGTAGAGGAATGACTGTCCTCGACAAAACCCGGCTTACAGATCGACTCTCCACCTCTTTTCCCTCCTGCTTGAATCGATAGCAGATGCGGCGTGGTAATACCGAAAAATTCTTACTCTTAATAAATCACTTTAACTTCGCGCTCTATCTGTTTGAGTGAGTTTGCTTTTTCCTGTCAAAAATCCCTCCGAATAGTCCATTCCTGTTGCGATGTTGAGCTAAATCTCCGTTCTGTAAGGGTTTTCCTTATAACCGCGCCTTGACGGTGTGGTAGGCGGATTCCTATAGTGTGCGCAAGTGGCAGAAAGTGGCATGAAGTGGGTTTTCAGAGACAAAAAAGCTAACATTTAGGGATGAGCAGCCGTGTTCCGCGGAGCCAACGCAATCAACCTCGACGCAAAAGGCCGCCTCGCTATGCCGAGCCGGTATCGTGACGAGCTCGATTCGCGCAGTTCCGGGCAGTTGATCGTGACGATCGATGCGGTTGATCCCTGTTTGTGTGTCTACCCACTCGATGAATGGGAACTGATCGAGGCCAAGTTGAGAGCCTTGCCGTCGTTACGCGAAGAGAACCGTCGCCTGCAGCGTTTGCTGATCGGCAATGCGGTGGATCTGGAGCTCGATGGCAGTGGGCGCTTTCTGGTGCCGCCACGCTTGCGCGAATACGCCAAGCTCGACAAGCGGGCAATGCTTGTGGGGCAACTGAACAAATTCCAATTGTGGGACGAGGATGCCTGGAATGCTGTTTCCGCAGCGGACCTGGCAGCCATACAACAACCGGGCGCCATGCCTGATGAACTGCGTGATTTGATCCTGTGACTATAGATAGCGGCTTTAACCACATCACCGTACTGCTTGACGAAGCCGTCGAGGCTCTCGCGGTGCGCGCCGATGGCTGCTACCTGGATGGCACCTTCGGTCGCGGTGGGCACAGCCGGTTGATCCTCCGGCATCTCGGTCCGGATGGCCGGCTGCTTGGCTTCGATAAAGATCCTCAAGCGATTGCCAACGGGCAAGCGCTGGCGGCCGAAGACGGCCGCTTTGTCATTGTGCAGCGCAGTTTTGCCGAGTTGGGTGAAGAGGTTGCAGCACGCGGCCTGGCCGGCAAGGTCAACGGTATTCTGCTCGACCTCGGTGTGTCGTCGCCGCAGCTCGATGACCCGGAGCGCGGCTTCAGCTTCATGAACGACGGCCCGCTGGACATGCGCATGGACCCGAGTCGTGGCGTCAGTGCTGCCGAGTTCATCGCTACTGCGCCGGCCGAAGAAATCGCCCGGGTGTTCAAGGAATACGGTGAAGAGCGTTTTGCCAAGCGCATGGCCAATGCCGTTGTCGCCCGCCGTGAAATCACCCCATTTACCCGCACCGCCGATCTGGCCGAAGTGCTCAAGGTCGCCAATCCGGCATGGGAAAAAGGCAAGAACCCGGCAACCCGTGCATTCCAGGGCCTGCGGATTCACGTCAACAACGAGCTGGGCGATCTGGAAGCCGGCCTGCAAGCCGCCCTCGATACACTGGAAATCGGTGGCCGGCTGGTGGTGATCAGCTTCCACTCCCTGGAAGACCGCATCGTCAAACTGTTCATGCGCAAGCTGGCCAAGGGTGAGGCAGATAATCTGCCGCGCAACCTGCCGGTTCAGCACAAACCGTTCGAGCCGAAAATCAAAGTGCATGGCAAGGCCCAGTTCGCTTCCGAAGCCGAGCTCAAGGCCAACCCGCGTTCGCGCAGCGCGGTCATGCGTGTGGCGGAGAAGCTTCGGTGAGCAGGCTCTTTGCCAAGCCATTACCAGGCGGAAGCTTCCTGATGCTTCTGCTGTTCCTCGGCGTGCTGGTTTCGGCGATTGCCGTGTCCTACAGTGCGCACTGGAACCGTCAATTGCTCAACACCCTGTACGGCGAACTCAGCGAGCGCGACAAGGCACAGGCCGAGTGGGGTCGGCTGATCCTCGAGCAAAGCACCTGGACCGCGCATAGCCGGATCGAGCTGCTGGCCAGCGAGCAACTGAAGATGCGTATCCCGGCCGCCGATGAAGTGCGGATGGTGGCGCCATGATGAAGCTTGAAGGCGCACTCTACCCGTGGCGGTTTCGCGTGGTCGTTGCGCTGCTGGCGGTGATGGTCGGCGCGATTGTCTGGCGTATCGTCGACCTGCAAGTGGTCGACCGTGACTTCCTCAAGGGGCAGGGCGACGCCCGCAGCCTGCGGCATATTCCAATTCCTGCGCACCGCGGGTTGATCACCGACCGTAATGGCGAGCCGCTGGCAGTCAGTACCCCGGTGACCACCCTGTGGGCCAACCCTAAGGAAATGCAGGCTTCAAAAGACCGCTGGCCGGCACTTGCCGTTGCGCTCAAGCAGAATCCGCAGCAGCTTGCCGAGCGCCTTGAGCAGCAAGCCGGTAAAGAGTTCATCTACCTGGTCCGTGGTCTCACTCCGGAGCAGGGCCAGGTCGTGCTCGACCTGAAAGTGCCGGGCGTCTACGGCATCGAGGAGTTCCGTCGCTTCTATCCGGCGGGCGATGTCGCCGCCCACATGGTCGGCTTCACCGACCTCGACGACCACGGTCGCGAGGGGGTCGAGCTGGCCTATGACGAATGGCTGGCCGGCGTACCCGGCAAGCGCCAGGTGATCAAGGACCGGCGCGGCCGCCTGATCAAGGACATCCAGGTTACCAAGAACGCCAAGGCCGGTAAGACCTTGGCGTTGTCCATCGACCTGCGCCTGCAATACCTGGCCACCCGCGAACTGCGCAACGCCATTGCCGAGCAGGAAGCCAAGGCCGGCAGCCTGGTGATCATGGACGTTAAGACCGGCGAAGTGCTGGCCATGGTCAACCAGCCGACCTACAACCCGAACAACCGTCGCAGCATGTTCCCGGCGGCGATGCGAAACCGCGCGATCATCGACGTGTTTGAGCCGGGCTCGACGGTCAAGCCGCTGTCGATGAGCGCCGCGCTGCAAAGCGGTCGCTGGAAGATCACCGACAAGGTCGAAGTGTACCCAGGCACGCTGCAGTTGGGGCGCTATACCATTCGCGACGTTTCCAAGAGCGAAGGACCGATCCTCGATCTCACCGGCATCCTGATCAACTCCAGTAACGTCGGCATGAGCAAGATCGCCTTCGATATCGGTGGCGAATCGATCTACCGGGTCATGTCCCAACTGGGACTTGGCCAGTACACCGGCCTCGGCTTCCCGGGCGAGCGGGTCGGCAACCTGCCGAACCACCGCGAGTGGCGCAAGGCCGAGACCGCAACGCTGTCCTACGGCTACGGCCTGTCGGTGACCGCGTTGCAGCTGGTGCATGCCTACGCGGCGCTGGCCAACGACGGCAAGATGGTCCCGTTGAGCATTCTCAAGGTCGACAGGACGCCTGAGTCCACCCAAGTGGTGCCGAAAGAAACCGCCGAAACCGTGCAGGGCATGCTGCAACAGGTCATCGAGGCGCCGCGTGGTGTGTTCCGTGCCCAGGTGCCGTCGTACCACGTCGGCGGCAAGAGTGGTACGGCCCGTAAGGCTACCATCGGTTCCAAGGGCTACACCGAAAACGCCTACCGCTCGCTGTTCGCCGGCTTCGGCCCGATGAGCGACCCGCGTTACGCGATCGTCGTGGTGATCGACGAGCCGAGCAAGGGCGGTTACTTCGGTGGTCTGGTTTCGGCCCCTGTATTCAGCAAGGTGATGTCCGGCACGCTGCGGTTGATGAACGTACCGCCAGATAACCTGCCGCCACCGGTTCCTCAGCAGCAGGTTGATGCTGCGCCCGCCAAAGGAGGGCGCGGTTGATGACGATGCCATTGAGTAAACTGTTTGCCCTGAGCGGCAACAACGACCCGTTGATCCGCGAGCTGACCCTCGACAGTCGCAGCGTGCGCGCCGGCGACCTGTTCCTGGCAGTGCCGGGCGCCAAGGTCGACGGTCGCGATCACATTGCCGACGCGCTCAAGCGCGGCGCGGCAGCCGTTGCCTATGAAACGGCCGGCGCCACCGTGCTGCCGATCACCGACGTGCCGCTGATTCCGGTCAAGGGCCTGATCGCCCAGTTGTCCGACATTGCCGGGCGCTTCTACGGTGAGCCGAGCCGTCAACTGGACCTGGTCGGCGTCACCGGCACCAACGGCAAAACCAGCGTGACCCAACTGGTGGCTCAGGCACTGGACATTCTGGGTCAGCATTGCGGCCTGATCGGCACCCTCGGCACTGGTTTCTACGGCGAACTGCAAAGCGGCCGTCTGACCACGCCCGACCCGATCGCCGTGCAGTCGACTCTTAACGACCTGAAGAAGGCCGGAGCCAAGGCGGTCGCCATGGAAGTTTCGTCCCATGCGCTGGAGCAGGGCCGGGTGGCAGCGTTGGCATTCGACATCGTGGTGATGACCAACCTGTCCCGCGATCACCTCGATTACCACGGCAGCATGGAAGCCTACAAAGCCGCCAAGGCGCGCCTGTTCGCCTGGCCGAACCTGCGTTGCCGGGTGGTCAACCTGGACGACGATTTCGGCCGTGAGCTGGCTGCCGAGTCAGGCGAGTCGCGCTTGATCAGTTACAGCCTGAAAGACGCCGGCGCTTTGTTGTACTGCCGCGAAGCGCGCTTCACCGACGATGGCGTCGACGCGGTACTGGTCACCGCCCAGGGTGAGCGCCGCCTGCGTAGCCGTCTGCTTGGCCGCTTCAACCTGAGCAACATGCTGGCCGCGGTCGGCACCCTGATGGCCATGGACTACCCGCTAGACGACATTCTCAAGGCAACCCCGCAGCTTGAAGGGCCGGTCGGGCGCATGCAGCGTCTGGGTGGTGGTCATAAGCCATTGGTGGTGGTCGATTATGCGCACACACCGGATGCGCTGGAAAAGGTCCTCGAAGCCCTGCGTCCGCATGCACAAGGCAAGCTGCTGTGCCTGTTCGGCTGCGGCGGCGATCGTGATCGCGGCAAGCGCCCACTGATGGCCGAGGTGGCCGAGCGCCTGGCTGATGGCGTGCTGGTCACCGACGACAACCCGCGCAGCGAAGACCCCCAGCAGATTTTCGCCGACATCCGTCCGGGCTTCGCCCAGGCCGATGCCGTGCCGTTCGTTGCCGGGCGCGGCACCGCCATTGCCCAACTGATCGCCAGCGCCCACGCAGACGATGTCGTGGTTCTGGCGGGCAAGGGCCACGAGGATTATCAGGAGATCAATGGCGAGCGCCATGACTTCTCCGACCTGGTCGAAGCCGAAAAGGCTCTGGCTGCCTGGGAGGCCGAAAATGCTTAAGCCATTGACCCTCAGCCAGCTCAGCAGCGCCTTGCGGGGCACCCTGGTGGGCGCCGACGCAACCTTTACCGGGGTCAGCATCGACAGCCGCGCCATCGTTGCCGGGCAGCTGTTCGTGGCCCTGGCCGGGCCGCGCTTCGATGGTCACGATTACCTCAATGAAGTTGCTGGCAAAGGCGCAGTTGCCGCCCTGGTCGAACGTGAAGTACCGAACTCGACGCTGCCGCAACTGGTGGTAGCCGATTGCCGCCTGGCCCTTGGCCAGTTGGGCGCCCTGAACCGTGCGGGCTTCAGCCAGCCGGTGGCGGCCATCACCGGCTCCAGCGGCAAAACCACGGTCAAGGAAATGCTCGCGAGCATCCTGCGCACCCGTGGTCCGGTGCTGGCCACCTGTGGCAACCTGAACAACGACCTCGGCGCACCGCTGACCCTGCTGGAGATCGCTCCGGAACACAGCGCAGCGGTGATCGAGCTGGGGGCTTCGCGGGTAGGCGAAATTCGCTACACCGTTGGCCTGACCCAGCCGCAAGTGGTGTTGATCAACAACGCTGGCACCGCCCACGTCGGTGAGTTCGGCGGACCGGAAAAGATCGTCGAAGCCAAGGGTGAAATCCTCGAAGGCCTGGGCGAAGGCGGTGTTGCCGTGCTCAACCTGGACGACAAGGCCTTTGCCATCTGGCACAAGCGCGCCGGCCAGCACCCAGTGCTGACCTTCGCCCTGAACAATGCTGCCGCCGACTTCCATGCCAGCAATATCGGTCATGACCGCCGTGGTTGCCCAGCCTTCGACCTGCACAGTCCGTTGGGTTGCGAGCGGGTGCAGTTGAACCTGCTCGGCATTCATAACGTCAGCAACGCCCTGGCAGCGGCAGCCGCTGCGCATGCCTTTGGTCTGACACTGCCGGGCATCGTCGCCGGCCTCAATGCCGTGCAACCGGTCAAGGGCCGTACTGTGGTGCAGATGGCCCCGAACGGGGTGCGGGTGATCGACGACAGTTACAACGCAAACCCCACCTCCATGTGCGCTGCCGTTGATATACTCGCCGGCTTTTCCGGGCGCACCGTTCTGGTGCTCGGGGATATCGGCGAATTGGGCCAGTGGGCCGAGGAAGGGCATCGCCAGGTTGGCGAGTACGCCAAAGGTAAGGTTGCGGCGCTGTATGCCGTGGGTCCGATGATGGCCCACGCGGTCAAGGCGTTCGGTAACGATGCTCGCCATTTCGTCAATCAAGCTGACCTGATCGACGCCGTTCGCGCCGAGCAGGCCACCAACACCACTATTTTGATCAAGGGTTCGCGCAGCGCTGCGATGGAAAACGTCGTAGTGGCACTGTGTGGTTCCAGCGGGGAGAAACATTAATGCTGCTGCTGCTGGCTGAGTATCTGCAACAGTTCTACAAAGGCTTCGCGGTCTTTCAGTACCTGACCCTGCGCGGGATTCTCGGTGTACTGACCGCGTTGTCGCTGGCCCTGTGCCTGGGCCCCTGGATGATCCGTACCCTGCAGATTCGCCAGATTGGTCAAGCGGTTCGTAACGACGGCCCGCAATCGCACCTGTCCAAGTCCGGCACCCCGACCATGGGCGGCGCACTGATTCTTTCTGCTATCGGCATCAGCACCTTGCTCTGGGCTGATCTGACCAACCGCTATGTCTGGGTGGTGCTGATCGTCACCCTGTTGTTCGGCGCTATCGGCTGGGTCGATGACTACCGCAAGGTGATCGAGAAGAACTCGCGTGGCCTGCCGAGCCGCTGGAAATACTTCTGGCAGTCGGTGTTCGGCCTGGGCGCGGCGATCTTCCTTTATATGACCGCACCCACCAGCGTCGAAACCACGCTGATCGTACCAATGGTCAAGGACGTTACCATTCCGCTGGGTATCGGCTTCGTGGTGCTGACCTATTTCGTGATCGTCGGTTCGAGCAACGCGGTCAACCTGACCGACGGTCTCGATGGCCTGGCGATCATGCCGACGGTGATGGTCGGTGGTGCTCTGGGCATCTTCTGCTACCTGTCGGGCAACGTGAAATTTGCCGAATACCTGCTGATCCCGTACGTACCGGGCGCCGGCGAGCTGATCGTGTTCTGCGGCGCCCTGATCGGTGCCGGGCTGGGCTTCCTCTGGTTCAACACCTACCCGGCACAAGTGTTCATGGGCGACGTCGGCGCACTGGCGCTGGGCGCTGCACTGGGCACCATTGCGGTAATCGTCCGTCAGGAAATCGTCCTGTTCATCATGGGCGGCGTGTTCGTCATGGAAACCCTCTCGGTGGTGATCCAGGTGGCTTCCTTCAAGTTGACCGGCAAGCGCGTGTTCCGCATGGCGCCGATCCATCACCACTTTGAACTCAAGGGTTGGCCCGAGCCGCGGGTGATCGTCCGTTTCTGGATCATCACCGTGATTCTCGTGCTGATTGGCCTTGCCACCCTGAAACTGAGGTAGAAACGCGTGTCCTTGATCGCATCTGACCACTTCCGCATCGTTGTCGGCCTCGGCAAGAGCGGCATGTCCCTGGTTCGCTTCCTGGCGAACCGGGGCGTTGCCTTTGCGGTGGCCGACACGCGCGAAAACCCGCCGGAGCTGGCGACCCTGCGTCGCGACTACCCGCAGGTGGAAGTGCGCTGCGGCGAGCTGGACATCGAGTTCCTCTGCCGCGCCGACGAGCTGTACGTGAGCCCCGGCCTGGCCCTGGCCACCCCCGCCTTGCAACAGGCCGCGGCCCGCGGCGTGAAGCTGTCCGGCGACATCGAGCTGTTCGCACGTAACGCCAGGGCGCCGATCGTCGCCATCAGCGGGTCCAATGCCAAGAGCACCGTTACCACCCTGGTCGGCGAGATGGCCGCAGCGGCAGGCAAGCGTGTGGCAGTGGGCGGCAACCTTGGTACGCCGGCGCTCGACCTGCTCAGCGACGATGTCGAGCTGTACGTGATGGAGCTGTCCAGCTTCCAGTTGGAGACCACCGATCAGCTCAACGCCGAAGTGGCCACCGTGCTCAACGTCAGCGAAGACCACATGGACCGTTACAGCGGCCTGCCGGCGTATCACCTGGCCAAGCACCGGATCTTCCGTGGCGCGCGGCAGGTGGTGGTGAACCGTCAGGACGCACTCAGCCGTCCGCTGCTGCTGGAGGGCCAGCCATGCTGGACCTTCGGCCTGAACACCCCGGATTTCAAAGCGTTCGGCCTGCGCGAAGAGCACGGCGAGAAGTACCTGGCGTTCGAATTCCAGAACCTCATGCCGGTGCGTGAACTGAAGATTCGCGGCGCGCACAACCAGGCCAACGCCCTCGCGGCGCTGGCCCTGGGCCATGCGGTGGGCCTGCCATTCGACGCGATGCTCAGTAGCCTGCGCAGCTTTGCCGGCCTGGCGCACCGTTGCCAGTGGGTCCGCGAGCGTAACGGCGTGAACTGGTACGACGATTCCAAAGCCACCAACGTTGGTGCCGCACTGGCTGCCATCGAGGGCCTGGGCGCGGACATCGACGGCAAGCTGGTGCTGGTTGCCGGCGGCGATGGCAAGGGTGCCGACTTCTCTGCGTTGCGTGCACCAGTAGCGGCACACTGCCGCGCCGTGGTGCTGCTCGGCCGCGATGCCGAGCGCCTGGCCGAGACCTTCGGCGATAGCGTGCCGCTGGTGCGCGTGCAGAGCCTCGACGACGCCGTGCAGCAATGTGCCGCACTGGCCCAGCCGGGCGACGCGGTGCTGCTGTCGCCAGCGTGCGCGAGCCTGGACATGTTCAAGAACTTCGAAGAGCGTGGGCGCCTGTTCGCCCAGGCGGCGGAGGGCCTGGCATGATCTTCGGCATCATCAAGCCTTACCCGTCGCCGCTGATCAGCGGCCGTGGCATCGACCTTGACTTCGCCTTCCTTGCCGGTTGCCTGGCGTTGCTCGGCCTGGGCCTGGTGATGATCACCTCGGCCTCGTCGGAAGTGGCTGCGGTGCAGTCGGGTAACCCGCTGTATCACATGTTCCGCCACCTGGTGTACGTCGGCCTGGGCGTTGCGGCCTGCGTGGTCACCATGATGGTGCCGATTGCCACTTGGCAGCGCATGGGCTTCATGATGCTGGTCGGCGCCTTTGCCTTGCTGGTGATGGTGCTGGTACCGGGCATCGGCCGGGAAGTGAACGGTTCGATGCGCTGGATCGGCTTCAGTTTCTTCAACGTCCAGCCTTCGGAAATCGCCAAGGTCTTCGTGGTGATCTACCTCGCCGGTTACCTGGTGCGGCGCCAGACCGAAGTGCGTGAAAGCTGGATGGGCTTCTTCAAGCCGTTCATCGTGCTGCTGCCCATGGCCGGCCTGCTGCTGATGGAGCCAGACTTCGGCGCCACCGTGGTGATGATGGGCGCGGCTGCGGCCATGCTGTTCCTCGGTGGGGTGGGGCTGTTCCGCTTCAGCCTGATGGTGGTGCTGGCGGTGGTGGCGGTGTTCGTTCTGGTACAGGCACAACCGTACCGGATGGCGCGTCTGATTACCTTTACCGACCCGTGGTCCGATCAGTTCGGCTCCGGCTACCAGTTGACCCAGGCACTGATCGCCTTCGGGCGTGGCGAATGGCTTGGCGTGGGCCTGGGCAACAGCGTGCAGAAGCAGTTCTACCTGCCTGAAGCGCACACCGACTTCGTGTTCTCGGTACTCGCCGAAGAGCTCGGCGTGGTTGGCTCGCTGGCCACGGTCGCACTGTTCGTGTTCGTCACCGTGCGCGCGTTGTACATCGGCCTGTGGGCAGAAAAAGCCAAGCAGTTCTTTGCCGCCTATGTGGCGTTCGGCCTGGCATTCCTGTGGATCGGCCAGTTCCTGATCAACATCGGGGTGAACGTCGGTCTGCTGCCGACCAAGGGCCTGACCCTGCCGTTCCTCAGCTACGGCGGCAGCTCGCTGGTGATCTGCTGCGCCTGCGTGGGCTTGTTGCTGCGTATCGAGTGGGAGAGTCGCACCCACCTGGGCAGTGAGGAACATGAATTCAATGAAAGCGATTTTGCCGAGGAGCCGAATCATGGCCGCTAACGGCAAGAACGTTTTGATCATGGCTGGCGGTACCGGCGGGCACGTGTTCCCGGCCCTGGCCTGTGCCCGTGAATTCCAGAGTCGCGGTTACAGCGTGCACTGGCTCGGGACCCCGCGCGGCATCGAGAACGAACTGGTGCCGCAGGCGGGCTTGCCGCTGCACCTGATCAACGTCAGCGGCCTGCGTGGCAAGGGCAAGCTGTCGCTGCTCAAGGCGCCGTTCACCTTGTTCAAGGCTGTGCTGCAGGCGCGTCGGATCATCCGTCGGCTCGATCCGGTCTGCGTGGTCGGCTTCGGTGGCTATGTCACCGGCCCTGGCGGTGTTGCGGCAAAACTGTGCGGCGTGCCGGTGGTGATTCACGAACAGAATGCCAAGGCCGGTACCGCCAATCGGCTGCTGGTGCCACTGGCCGGGCGTGTTTGCGAAGCGTTCCCTGATACGTTCGAGGCCAGCGACAAGCGCCGCACTACCGGTAACCCGGTCCGTGGCGAGCTGTTCCTGGAACCGCTTCGCGCACCGCTGGCCGGGCGCCGCGCGCGCCTGCTGGTATTGGGGGGCAGCCTCGGCGCCGAGCCGCTGAACAAGCTCTTGCCTCAAGCCCTGGCCCTGGTGCCGGAGGCGCTGCGCCCGGAAGTGTTCCATCAGGCCGGGAAAAATCACGACCAGGTCACCGCCGAGCGCTATCGCGACGCCGGGATCGAGGCTCAGGTAGAGCCGTTCATCAAGGACATGGCCCACGCCTATGGCTGGGCCGACCTGGTGGTCTGCCGGGCCGGTGCGCTGACTGTCAGCGAGCTGGCGGCGGCAGGCCTGCCGTCGATGCTGGTGCCATTACCGCACGCCATCGACGACCACCAGACCCACAACGCCCATTATCTGGCTCGCGAAGGTGCTGCCTTCCTGATGCCACAAGCGACAACTGGCGCAGCGCAGCTCGCTGAACGCCTGAACGAGGTGCTGATGCAACCGGAAAAACTCGACAGCATGGCCCGCACTGCGCGGCGCCTGGCCAAACCCGCTGCCACCAGCAACGTGGTCGATATCTGCCTGGAGGTGGCCCATGGTTGAGAATCAGAAAGCCATGCCACAGCCTGAAATGCGCCGTATCCGTCGCATCCACTTCGTCGGTATCGGCGGCGTGGGCATGTGCGGTATCGCCGAAGTGCTGCTGAATCTGGGCTACCAGGTGTCCGGCTCCGACCTCAAGATCTCGCCGGTCACCGAGCGTCTGGAGTCGTTCGGCGCCGAGATTTTCATCGGCCACCGTGCCGAGAACGCCGCCCGCGCCGATGTGCTGGTGGTATCCAGCGCCATCAACACCGCCAACCCGGAAGTCGCCAACGCGCTTGAGCGGCGTATTCCGGTGGTTCCGCGGGCCGAGATGCTCGCCGAACTGATGCGCTATCGCCACGGCATCGCCGTTGCCGGTACCCACGGCAAAACCACCACCACCAGCCTGCTGGCTTCAGTGTTCGCTGCCGGCGGCCTCGATCCGACCTTCGTCATCGGTGGCCGGTTGAACGCGGCGGGCACCAATGCCCAGCTCGGCACCAGCCGTTACCTGATTGCCGAGGCCGACGAAAGCGACGCCAGCTTCCTGCACCTGCAGCCGCTGGTGGCCGTGGTCACCAACATCGATGCCGACCACATGGCGACTTACGAAGGTGACTTCAACAAGCTGAAGAAAACCTTCGTCGAGTTCCTGCACAACCTGCCGTTCTATGGCCTGGCGGTGATGTGCCTGGACGATCCGGTGGTGCGTGAGATCCTGCCGCTGGTCAAGCGTCCGGCGGTTACCTATGGCTTCAGCGAAGAAGCCGACGTGCGTGCTATCAACGTGCGCCAGTCGGGCATGCAAACCCACTTTACCGTGCTGCGTCGCGACCGCGAGCCACTCGATGTGTCGGTGAACATGCCGGGCAACCACAACGTACTCAATGCGTTGGCAACCATTGCCATCGCCACCGATGAAGGCATTAGCGACGAGGCCATCGTCCAGGGGCTGTCGGGCTTCCAGGGGGTCGGTCGACGTTTCCAGGTGTACGGCGAGCTGCCGGTCGAAGGTGGTCAGGTCATGCTGGTCGACGACTACGGTCACCACCCGACCGAAGTGGCGGCAGTGATCAAGGCCGTGCGCGGTGGCTGGCCGGAGCGCCGCCTGGTGATGGTTTACCAGCCGCACCGCTACAGCCGTACCCGTGACCTGTACGACGATTTCGTCCAGGTCCTGGCCGATGCCAACGTGCTGTTGCTGATGGAAGTCTACCCGGCCGGCGAAGAGCCGATTCCGGGGGCCGACAGCCGCCAGCTGTGCCACAGCATCCGTCAGCGCGGCCAGCTCGACCCGATCTATATCGAACGTGGCGTGGAGCTCGCGCCGCTGGTCAAGCCGCTGCTGCGCGCCGGCGACATCCTGCTCTGCCAGGGGGCCGGTGACATCGGCGGGCTGGCCCCGCAACTGCTGAAGAGCCCGTTGTTCGCGGGTGCCGTTACCAGTCAGGAGAAGTCGAAATGACTGCTAGCCAGTACGCCACGCTGTACTCGGACATCGACCCGAAAGCCTTCGGCCGGGTTGCTGTGCTGTACGGCGGCAAGAGCGCCGAGCGCGAGGTTTCACTGAAGTCCGGCGCTGCGGTGATCGCTGCGTTGACGGCCGGCGGTGTCGACGTGGTCGGCATCGACGTTGGCGACGATCTGCTCAGCCGTCTGCAGAGCGAGAAAATCGACCGCGCGTTCATCATCCTCCACGGCCGTGGCGGCGAAGACGGCAGCATGCAGGGCTTGCTGGAGTGCCTGGGCATTCCTTACACCGGCAGCGGCATCCTCGCGTCGGCGCTGGCCATGGACAAGCTGCGCACCAAGCAGGTGTGGAAAAGCCTGGGTATTCCAACCCCGCACCACGCCGTGCTGGCCAGCGAAGCCGATTGTATTTCTGCGGGCGCGGAACTGGGCTTCCCTTTGATCGTCAAACCGGCCCATGAAGGCTCCAGTATCGGTATGGCGAAAGTGAGCAGCGTTGAAGAATTGATCGTTGCCTGGAAGGACGCCGCTCACTACGACTCGCAAGTGCTGGTCGAGCAATGGATCAAGGGGCCGGAGTTCACCATCGCGGTACTGCGTGGCCAAGTGTTGCCGCCGATTGCCCTGGGTACCCCGCACACGTTCTACGACTACGACGCCAAGTACATCGCCAACGATACCCAGTACCGCATTCCGTGCGGCCTGGAGGCGGCCAAGGAACAAGAACTGATCGACCTGACTGCGCGCGCGTGCGAGGCCATCGGCATTGCCGGTTGGGGCCGCCTGGACGTGATGCAGGACGAGCAGGGCAATTTCTGGCCACTGGAAGTCAACACCGCACCGGGTATGACCGACCACAGCCTGGTGCCTATGGCAGCCCGCGCGGCGGGCCTGGACTTCCAGCAACTGGTGCTGGCGATCCTGGCCGATAGCGTTCAGGCGCGAGGTTAAGCCCATGCAAGGCGCGATGGTACGTCATCAGCAACCCGCCACCGGCCGCAAGCCGGTGCCGCGCGGTGCCAGCCGGATGGTGGCCAAGGAGCCACTGTCGGCGCGCCTGCCCAAGGCCAATTTCAGTGTTTTCAAACGCCTGCTGTGGCCGGTGGTGCTGGTAGTCGCCGGGTTCGGCGCTTACGAAGGCGCGCAGCGGCTGATGCCGTATGCCGACCGTCCGATCACCAAGATCGCGGTGCAGGGCGACCTCAGCTACATCAGCCAGCAGGCGGTACAGCAACGGATTGCGCCCTATGTGGCAGCGAGTTTTTTCACCGTCGACCTGGCGAGCATGCGCGCCGAGCTTGAGCAGATGCCGTGGATCGCTCATGCCGAAGTGCGTCGCGTGTGGCCGGACGAAGTGGTGATTCGCCTGGAAGAACAGTTGCCGGTCGCGCGTTGGGGCGACGAAGCCTTGCTCAATAACCAGGGCCAGGCTTTCACCCCACGCGAGCTGGCCAACTATGAGCACCTGCCGCAGCTGTTCGGGCCGCAGCGGGCGCAGCAACAAGTGATGCAGCAATATCAGGTACTGAGCCAGATGCTGCGTCCGTTGGGCTTCTCGATTGCCCGTCTGGAACTGCGCGAGCGTGGCAGCTGGTTCCTGACCACCGGCGCCGGCAGTGCCGGTCCGGGCATCGAGTTGCTGCTCGGGCGTGACCACCTGGTGGAAAAGATGCGCCGCTTCATTGCCATTTACGACAAGACGCTCAAAGAACAGATCACGAACATCGCCCGCATCGATCTGCGTTATGCCAATGGCCTGGCCGTTGGCTGGCGGGAACCGATTGCACCGACGACGGCCAAACCCGCCGTTGCGAAGAATTAGAGAGAGGCAGGACCCATGGCAAATGCGCATAGCGGCAAAATGATCGTCGGGCTGGATATCGGCACCTCCAAGGTGGTTGCACTGGTGGGCGAAGTCGCCGCCGACGGCACCCTGGAAATCGTCGGCATCGGCACTCATCCCTCGCGCGGGTTGAAAAAAGGCGTGGTGGTGAACATCGAGTCCACCGTGCAGTCGATCCAGCGGGCCGTCGAAGAAGCCCAGCTGATGGCCGGTTGCCGGATTCACTCGGCGTTCGTCGGCGTGGCCGGCAATCATATTCGCAGCCTGAACTCGCACGGCATCGTCGCCATCCGCGACCGTGAAGTCAGCGCCGCCGACCTCGAACGCGTGCTCGACGCCGCCCAGGCCGTGGCCATCCCGGCGGATCAACGGGTCCTGCACACCCTGCCGCAAGATTACGTGATCGATAACCAGGAAGGCGTGCGTGAGCCACTGGGCATGTCCGGCGTCCGTCTGGAAGCCAAGGTGCACGTGGTGACCTGCGCGGTGAATGCGGCGCAGAACATCGAAAAATGCGTGCGTCGCTGCGGCCTGGAAATCGACGACATCATCCTTGAGCAACTGGCGTCGGCCTACTCGGTACTGACCGACGACGAGAAAGAGCTGGGCGTGTGCCTGGTCGACATCGGCGGTGGCACTACCGATATCGCGATCTTCACCGAAGGCGCGATCCGCCACACTGCGGTGATCCCGATTGCCGGCGACCAGGTCACCAACGACATCGCCATGGCGCTGCGTACCCCGACCCAGTACGCCGAAGAAATCAAGATCCGCTACGCCTGCGCCCTGGCCAAGCTGGCCGGTGCCGGCGAAACCATCAAGGTGCCGAGCGTTGGTGACCGTCCACCCCGCGAGCTGTCGCGTCAGGCCCTGGCCGAGGTGGTCGAGCCACGCTACGACGAGCTGTTCACCCTGATCCAGGCTGAGCTGCGCCGCAGCGGCTACGAGGACCTGGTGCCTGCCGGCATCGTCCTTACTGGCGGTACCTCGAAGATGGAAGGGGCGGTGGAACTGGCCGAAGAGATCTTCCACATGCCGGTGCGCCTGGGCGTGCCGCATAGCGTCAAAGGGCTGAGCGATGTCGTGCGCAACCCGATTTATTCCACCGGTGTGGGCTTGCTCACCTACGGCCTGCAGAAGCAGACCGACGGCGTGACCCTGCCCGGTATCAGCAGCAACAGCTATGGCGATGAACCGAAGGCCCCTGCGTTCGAGCGGTTCAAACGTTGGGTTCAGGGCAACTTTTAACGTTTCAAAGCAGTAGTAGTAGGCGCAAAAACTAGAGAACTGAAAGGAGAGGGAAAATGTTCGAGCTCGTAGACAACGTCCCGCAAAGTCCGGTCATCAAAGTGATCGGCGTCGGTGGCGGCGGTGGCAACGCCGTCAATCACATGGTCAAGAGCAACATCGAAGGCGTCGAGTTCATCTGCGCCAACACCGATGCTCAAGCGCTGAAAAACATCGGCGCGCGGACCATCCTGCAACTGGGTACCGGTGTGACCAAGGGCCTGGGCGCTGGCGCCAACCCGGAAGTCGGCCGCCAGGCTGCACTGGAAGACCGTGAGCGCATCGCCGAAGTGCTGCAGGGCACCAACATGGTCTTCATCACCACCGGCATGGGCGGCGGTACCGGTACCGGTGCTGCGCCGATCATTGCCGAAGTGGCCAAGGAAATGGGCATCCTCACCGTTGCGGTGGTGACGCGTCCGTTCCCGTTCGAAGGTCGCAAGCGCATGCAGATTGCCGACGAGGGTATCCGTGCACTGGCTGACAGCGTCGACTCGCTGATCACCATTCCGAACGAAAAACTGCTGACCATCCTCGGCAAAGACGCCAGCCTGCTGTCGGCCTTCGCCAAGGCCGACGACGTTTTGGCCGGTGCCGTTCGCGGTATCTCCGACATCATCAAGCGTCCGGGCATGATCAACGTCGACTTTGCCGACGTACGGACCGTGATGAGCGAAATGGGCATGGCAATGATGGGCACTGGCTGCGCCAGCGGTCCGAACCGTGCGCGTGAAGCGACCGAAGCGGCCATCCGCAACCCGCTGCTCGAAGACGTCAACCTGCAGGGCGCTCGCGGCATCCTGGTGAACATCACCGCCGGTCCGGACCTGTCGCTGGGTGAATACTCCGACGTCGGTAGCATCATCGAAGCGTTCGCTTCCGATCACGCGATGGTCAAAGTCGGTACCGTTATCGATCCAGACATGCGCGACGAGCTGCACGTTACCGTGGTGGCCACTGGCCTTGGTGCGAAGATCGAGAAGCCGGTCAAGGTGATCGACAACACCCTGCAAAGCGCTTCGCTGCAGCAGCAAACTCCGGCTCCGGCCCCTGTGCGCAACGAGCAGTCGTCGGTGAACTACCGTGACCTGGAACGCCCGACAGTAATGCGCAACCAGGCTCACGCCGGTGCAGCAGCGGCGGCCAAGCTTAATCCGCAAGACGATCTGGATTACCTGGACATCCCGGCTTTCCTGCGTCGCCAGGCTGATTAATGAAATTTATCAGGGGTATAGGGGTGATTGGTATTCAGCAAAGGCCGGGTCTGCTATTATCCCCAGCCTTTGTTGATACCAGTTCGCAATTTGCGCTGAAGCGGCCAATGCCATGATTAAACAACGCACCCTGAAGAATATTATCCGTGCCACAGGTGTCGGCCTGCACTCTGGGGAAAAGGTTTACCTGACCCTCAAACCGGCTCCTGTGGATACCGGCATCGTATTTTGCCGCGCCGACCTCGACCCTGTCGTGCAGATCCCTGCACGTGCAGAGAACGTCGGTGAGACCACAATGTCGACCACGCTGGTCAACGGCGATACCAAGGTAGACACGGTAGAGCACCTGCTCTCGGCCATGGCTGGCCTGGGCATCGATAACGCCTACGTCGAGCTCTCCGCGTCCGAAGTGCCGATTATGGACGGCAGCGCAGGGCCCTTTGTATTCCTGATTCAATCTGCCGGCCTGGAAGAACAGGACGCAGCCAAGAAGTTCATCCGCATCCTGCGCGAAGTGACAGTGGAAGACGGCGACAAGCGCGCTACTTTCCTGCCGTTCGACGGGTTCAAGGTGAGTTTCGAGATCGATTTCGATCACCCGGTGTTCCGTAACCGGACTCAAAGTGCCAGCGTGGACTTTTCCAGCACCTCGTTCGTGAAGGAAGTCAGCCGCGCCCGTACCTTCGGGTTCATGAGCGACATCGAGTACCTGCGCAAGCATAACCTCGCCCTCGGCGGTAGTGTGGAGAACGCTATCGTGGTGGACAAGGATGGCGTGTTGAACGAAGACGGCCTTCGCTACGAAGACGAATTCGTCAAGCACAAGATCCTCGATGCTATCGGCGACCTCTATCTGCTGGGCAACAGCTTGATCGGCGAGTTCAAGGGCTACAAGTCCGGGCACGCGCTGAACAACCAGCTGCTGCGTAAGCTGATGGACGAAAAAGATGCTTGGGAAGTGGTGACTTTCGAAGATGCCAGTACGGCACCGATCTCTTACATGCGTCCGGTTGCGGCAGTGTAAGTACGAACACTCTCTTCTTTAGTTTTTGAGGCCACCTCCGGGTGGCCTTTTTTATGGGCGTTGGCGCGGCTGGCGGGGCTGGCCTATTCCTGTTCAGGCGGCGCCTCTTTGGCCTTCCCATGACTGGCCAAGCGTTCCAGGGCAGCCCTCAGCTTGGGGTCGCTGATCCCCTCGGCCGTCGCCTGGATGTTCTGTGCCGACTCGCTGGAAATATCCATCGGGTGCCCACCCACCCGTGGTGTAGTCGCCGTCGGCTGCACCTTGAACAGGATCCGGTTCAGGCTGGCAAACGCTTCAAGTGCCTGCAGTTGGCGCTGGAGGCGCTTCTGCTGATAGCGCAGGCGCGTTGCCCAATGCCCGTCGGTGACGATCAGCAACAGTGTGCCCTCACGCCATGACGCTACATGACAATGCTCGCGCGCGGCCGGCTGCAATTGGCTTTCGAGCAGGCGCTGCAACTGGGCCAGGCGCTGGGCCTGACTGAACAGGGCCTTGAGTGGCCGGGCTTCACGCAGCAGGACAGCCGGAGCACGAGCGGGCAGGGGGCGAAAGGCCATGTAGGGACACCAGAAGTTACAGTGCCGCCATCTTAACAGATTGCCCGCCGGGTACCTGTCGCGGCGGTCCCTGCGTGAAACTTCACCCGGGTGGGTTGAAGTTGACGAAAAAGCCCTTATTGTAAAAAAGCCCCGTCAAAGCGCTGTGCCAGCATCGTGGACATCCGCCACTTTCCTCACCATCGTTTCCGGGTAGAATGCTCGTTCGCATGCGGCCATAAGGGCTGCACGGGCGACTCACGGGGCCGCCCTCCATCCCTACGTGTGGAAGATCCTGCCGATATGTTTGCGCCTTTGTTAAAAAAACTTTTTGGAAGCAAGAACGAGCGTGAAGTAAAACGCATGCTCAAGACGGTGCAGTCCGTCAATGCCTTCGAAGAGAAGATGGTCGCCCTCTCGGACGAACAGCTGCGGGCGAAAACCGCAGAGTTCAAAGAGCGCCTGGCCAAAGGCGAGACCCTCGACCAGTTGCTGCCGGAGGCCTTCGCTGTCGCGCGCGAGGCCGGCAAGCGGGTCATGGGCATGCGCCACTTCGACGTCCAGCTGATCGGCGGCATGACCTTGCACGAAGGCATGATCGCAGAAATGCGTACCGGTGAAGGCAAGACCTTGGTCGCAACCCTGGGCGTGTACCTCAATGCACTGTCCGGCAAAGGGGTGCACGTGGTCACGGTCAACGACTACCTGGCCCGCCGCGACGCCAACTGGATGCGCCCGCTGTATGAATTCCTCGGCCTGACCGTCGGCGTTGTCACGCCGTTCCAGCCGCCCGAAGAGAAGCGCGCGGCCTACGCTGCCGACATCACCTACGGCACCAACAACGAATTCGGTTTCGACTACCTGCGCGACAACATGGCCTTCAGCATGGAAGAGAAATTCCAGCGCGAGCTGAATTTCGCCGTGATCGACGAAGTCGACTCCATCCTGATCGACGAAGCGCGGACCCCGCTGATCATCTCTGGCCAGGCCGAAGACAGCTCCAAGCTGTACATCGAGATCAACAAGCTGATCCCGCGCCTGCGCCAGCACATCGAAGAAGTCGAAGGCCAGGTCACCCAGGAAGGCCACTTCAGCATCGATGAGAAGACCCGTCAGGTCGAACTCAACGAAGCCGGTCACCAGTTCATCGAAGAGATGCTCACCCAGGTCGGTCTGCTGGCCGAAGGCGAGAGCCTCTATTCGGCGCATAACCTGGGCCTGCTGACTCATGTCTACGCTGGCCTGCGTGCGCACAAGCTGTTCCATCGCAACGTCGAATACATCGTCCAGGACGGTCAGGTATTGCTGATCGACGAACACACCGGGCGGACCATGCCGGGTCGTCGTCTGTCCGAGGGCCTGCACCAGGCCATCGAAGCTAAGGAAAACCTGAATATCCAGGCCGAAAGCCAGACTCTGGCTTCGACCACCTTCCAGAACTACTTCCGTCTGTACAACAAGCTGTCCGGCATGACCGGTACCGCCGACACCGAAGCGTTCGAATTCGCCCAGATCTACCAGCTCAACGTGATGGTGATACCACCGAACAAGCCGCTGGCCCGTAAGGACTTCAACGACCTGGTCTACCTGACCGCCGAAGAGAAGTACCAGGCGATCATTGCCGACATCAAGGAAAGCATGGCCCAGGGCCGTCCGGTCCTGGTCGGCACCGCGACCATCGAAACCTCCGAGCACATGGCCAACCTGCTGCAGAAGGAAGGCATCGAGCACAAGGTTCTGAACGCCAAGTACCACGAAAAAGAAGCCGAGATCATTGCCCAGGCCGGTCGTCCGGGGGCGCTGACCATCGCCACCAACATGGCCGGTCGGGGTACCGACATCCTCCTGGGGGGTAACTGGGAAGTCGAAGTCGCGGCCATGGACAACCCGACGCCGGAGCAGATCGCTCAGATCAAGGCCGATTGGCAGAAGCGTCACCAGCAGGTGATCGAGTCCGGCGGCCTGCACGTGATCGCCTCCGAACGTCACGAATCGCGCCGTATCGACAACCAGTTGCGGGGCCGTTCCGGCCGTCAGGGCGACCCGGGTTCGAGCCGCTTCTACCTGTCGCTGGAAGACAGCCTGATGCGCATCTTCGCCTCCGACCGGGTGAAAAACTTCATGAAGGCCCTGGGCATGCAGTCCGGCGAAGCCATCGAGCACCGCATGGTCACCAACGCCATCGAAAAAGCCCAGCGCAAGGTCGAAGGTCGCAACTTCGACATCCGTAAGCAACTGCTCGAATTCGACGACGTGGCCAACGAGCAACGTAAAGTCATCTACCACATGCGTAACAGCCTGCTGGCCGCTGACAATATCGGTGACACCATCGCCGACTTCCGTCAGGAAGTGCTCGACGCCACCGTGGCCCAGCACATTCCGCCACAGTCGCTGCCCGAACAGTGGGACGTGGCCGGTCTGGAAGCCTCGCTGGCCAGCGACTTCGGCGTGAAACTGCCGATTCAGCAATGGCTCGACGAAGACGATCACCTGTACGAAGAAACCCTGCGCGAGAAGCTGCTCAACGAGCTGCTGGCGGCCTACAACGAGAAGGAAGAGCAGGCCAGTGCCGATGCCCTGCGCACCTTCGAGAAGCAGATCCTGCTGCGCGTACTGGACGACCTGTGGAAAGACCACCTGTCGACCATGGACCATCTGCGTCACGGTATCCATCTGCGCGGCTACGCCCAGAAGAACCCGAAGCAGGAGTACAAGCGCGAGTCCTTCAACCTGTTCCAGGAACTGCTCGATTCGATCAAGCGCGACACCATCCGCGTGCTCTCGCACGTTCAGGTACGCCGCGAAGACCCGATCGAAGAAGAAGCCCGCCTGCGTCGCGAAGCCGAAGAACTGGCTCAGCGCATGCAGTTCCAGCACGCCGAGGCCCCTGGCCTCGAAGCGGCAGAACTGCAGGAAGAAGGCGCCGATGTGGCTGTCGCCGCTGCGCCCGTGCGCAACGAGCAGAAGCTTGGCCGCAACGAGCCTTGCTGGTGCGGTTCGGGCAAGAAGTTCAAGCAGTGCCACGGCAAGATCGACTGATCACACCGCCGTTGCTTCACGCTGACATCTGAACACCGCGCCGCGACTGGTTCCCACCGTCGCGGCGTTGTTCCATCTCAAGCGCCGTCGTTGTCGACGCGGCGCACATTTTCTAGGAGCGCTTACATGGCTGTTGGTCTTGGTCCGTTGCCGACGTTGCACCCGGTTCCCGGTTTCGAACTCGGTATTGCCTCTGCGGGCATCAAGCGTCCCGGGCGCAAGGATGTGGTAGTGATGCGCTGTGCCGAAGGTTCCAGCGTTGCCGGTGTGTTCACCCTGAACGCCTTCTGTGCCGCCCCGGTGATCCTCGCCAAGCAGCGCGTACAGGGCCCGGTACGCTACCTGCTGACCAATACCGGCAATGCCAACGCCGGTACCGGCGCCCCTGGCCTGGCTGCTGCCGAGCGCACCTGCGCCAAGCTGGCCGAGCTGACCGGCGTCGACGCCAGCGCCGTGCTGCCGTTCTCCACCGGGGTGATCGGTGAGCCGCTGCCGGTCGAGAAGATCGAAGGCGCATTGCAGGCGGCCCTCGACGACCTGTCGGAAAACAACTGGGCGGCTGCCGCCACCGGCATCATGACCACCGACACCCTGCCCAAGGGGGCCAGCCGCCAGTTCCAGCATGACGGCGTGACCATCACCGTTACCGGCATCAGCAAGGGCGCCGGGATGATCCGGCCGAACATGGCGACCATGCTCGGCTACATCGCCACCGACGCCAAAGTGGCCCCGGCGGTGCTCAAGGACCTGCTACTGGACGGCGCAAACAAGTCGTTCAACCGCATCACCATCGACGGCGACACCTCGACCAACGACTGCTGCATGCTGATCGCCACCGGTAAAGCTGCCGTGGCCGAAGTCCGCGAAGCCAGCGGCGCACTGTTCGAAGCGCTGAAAAAAGCCGTGTTCGAGGTGTGCATGGAGGTCGCCCAGGCCATTGTCCGCGACGGCGAAGGCGCGACCAAGTTCGTCACCGTGCAGGTCAATGGGGGGGCTAACCACCAGGAATGCCTGGATGTCGGCTATGCCGTGGCGCATTCGCCGCTGATCAAGACCGCGCTGTTCGCATCCGACCCGAACTGGGGGCGGATTCTGGCTGCCGTCGGCCGTGCCGGCGTACCGGAACTGGATGTCAGCCTGATCGATGTGTACCTGGACAACGTCTGTATCGCCAGCCAGGGTGGGCGCAGTGCGACTTACACCGAAGCGCAGGGTTCGGCGGTGATGGCTCAGGAGGAGATCACCATCCGTATCGAACTCGGCCGTGGCCAGTGCAGCGAGACTATCTGGACCACCGACCTGTCCCACGAGTACGTGAAGATCAACGCCGAATACCGGACGTGATGTGCTGCGGCCGCTGAAGCGGCCGATCGCCGGCCAGGCCGGCTCCTGCAGGAGCCGCGCCAGCCGGTCTCTTCTCAGAAATCGACGGAGCGACCTGCATGAGCTACCACCTGATCATCGGCGACAAACTGTATTCCTCCTGGTCGTTGCGTGGCGCCCTGGCCCTCGAACTGGCGGGCCAGGCCTATAGCGAGACCCTGATCAAACTCAACCAGGCGGACACCCGCGCCCGCCTGCTCGCGTTCTCCGCCACCGGCAAGGTGCCGCTGCTGCAGTGCGAGCACGGGATCATTGCCGACTCGCTGGCGATTGCCGAATACCTCAACGAGCGTCACCCCGAAGCCAATCTCTGGCCGACCGACGTTGCCGCGCGTGCCCAGGCACGTTCGGCCTGTGCGCAGATGCACAGCGGCTTCTTTGCCCTGCGCGGTGCCATGCCGTTCGACCTGTCCCGCGACGAAGCGCTGGCAAGCCTGCCGCTCGACGTGCAGCAAGACATCGACCGGATCGTCGCCCTATGGGCCGAATGCCGCCTGGCAGCCAAGGTCAGCGGACCGTTCCTGTTCGGTGCGCCGAGCCTGGCTGATGCCTTCTTCGCCCCGGTGGCGGTGCGCCTGCGTACCTACCGGGTAGCGGTGCCGGCAGAGGCTGCGGCGTATATCGAGACGATCTATCAGTGGCCGGCCTTCCAGGCCTGGCAGAAAGCCGGTCTGGCGGAGCGTGCAGGGTGAAACGGATACATGTAGCCGCGGCGGTTATTCGCGGCGTCGACGGACGCATCCTGATCGCGCGCCGCGCCGACAGTCAGCATCAGGGCGGCTTGTGGGAATTTCCGGGCGGCAAGGTCGAGCTTGGCGAGGCGGTCGAGCACGCACTGGCCCGCGAGCTGCAGGAAGAGCTGGGCATCGTGGTGACGGCCGCCCGACCGCTGATTCAGGTCAAGCATGACTACCCGGACAAGCAGGTATTGCTGGATGTCTGGGAGGTCAGTGGGTTTACCGGCGAACCGCATGGTGCCGAAGGCCAGCCACTGGCCTGGGTGAGCACGCGCGAGCTGCCGCAGTATGACTTCCCTGAAGCCAACCGGCCGATCGTCGCGGCGGCGCGTTTGCCCGGTGAGTACCTGATTACCCCGGATGGACTGGAGACGCCGCAGTTGTTGCGCGGTATCCAGAAGGCCGTGGCCAGCGGGATCAAGCTGGTGCAGTTGCGCGCGCCGAACATGTACGACCCCAAGTACCGCGACATTGCGGTGGATGCGGTCGGCCTGTGCGCCGGCAAGGCGCAGTTGATGCTCAAGGGGCCGCTGGAGTGGTTGGGTGACTTCCCTTCGGCGGGCTGGCACCTGACTTCCGAGCAGTTACGCAAGTACGCCAGCAAGGGCCGGCCGTTTCCGCAGGAGCGCTGGTTGGCGGCGTCGTGCCACAATGCCGAAGAGCTGGTGTTGGCCGAGCAGATGGGGGTGGATTTTGTCACCCTGTCGCCGGTGCAGGCGACCCAGACCCATCCCGAGGCCACGCCGCTGGGGTGGGAACAGGCCACGGGGCTGATCGAGGGCTTCAGCAAGCCGGTGTATCTGTTGGGCGGTGTCGGTGCCGCCGAGCGGGAGAAGGCCTGGCAGGCAGGGGCGCAGGGCGTTGCCGGGATTCGGGCGTTCTGGCCTGAGGTCTGAGGCGTCTGCGGTTGCGGGACGACCACTCCCACAGTGGATCGGTGCATGCTGTGGGAGCGGGCTCGTCCCGCGATGAGCTCCTCAAGGTCTGGCCGCAGCCTCCCACAACACCTCCGCCACACCCTGGCGCCGGCCAATCAGCCGTGCCGCTACAAACAGCAAGTCCGACAAGCGGTTGATATACGCCAACCCTACCCCGGCCAGCGGCTCCAGCGCATTCAAGTGCTGGCAGCGGCGCTCCGCACTCCGGGCCAGGCTGCGACACACATGCGCCTGTGCCACCAACGCCGAGCCCCCCGGCAGAATGAAGTTCTCCAGCGGCCCCAGCTCCTCGTTCCAGCAATCGATCACCGTTTCCAGGCGGGTCACCTCGGCCGCATTCAGCGCCTGGTAACTCGGCATCGCCAACTCGCCACCGAGGTCGAACAGCCGATGCTGGCAAGGCGCCAATACCGCCACCAGCTCGTTCAAGCCTGCTGCCGCCAGCCCCGCCAGTAACACGCCAAGCTGGCTGTTCAGCGTATCCACCTCGCCAATCGCCTCGATGCGCGGGTGGTCCTTGGGCACCCGGCGACCATCGCCCAGGCCGGTTTCGCCCTTGTCGCCGGTGCGGGTGTAAATCTTCGACAGCCGAAAGCCCATGTTCATGACTCCGTAAGGGAGGAAGGTAGCGCCGGGTTGCTCAGCGGCAGCCGCAGGGTAAAGCAGGTGCCCTGACCCGGCGCCGACTGCACTTCCATCTGGCCCTTGTGATTGTTGGTAATGATGAAGTATGAAACCGACAGGCCAAGGCCGGTGCCCTGGCCGATTTCCTTGGTGGTGAAGAACGGTTCGAAGGTGCGCTTGCGCACCGCCTCGGGCATGCCGATGCCGTTGTCTTCGACCTGAATTTCCGCCCATGGCGGGTTGAGCCGCGTACGCAGGGTAATGCGCCCCGGCTCGCTGTCGTCCTCGCGCAGGTGAATGGCCTGGGCAGCGTTCTTCAGCAGGTTCAGCAACACCTGCTCCAGCTCGTTGGCCGTGCCCGGCACCGGTCCCAGTTGCGGGTCGAACTGGCGGACGATGGCCTGGCCCTTGAAGTCGAAGCCGAGGGTCAGGTCGAAGTCGTTGCCGGCAATCTCCACCGCCTGGTCGATCAGCGCCGGCAGGTCGCAGGGTGCCATCTGGCGGTTACTGCGGCGGCTGAAACTGAGCATGTGGGTGACAATCTTCGCCGCCCGCGTGCCTGCCTGCTGGATGCCGTCGAGCAATTGCGGGACCTGGCGTCCTTCGAGGTAGCGGTTGACCGTGTTCAGGTCGATACCGGCCTCGTCGGCCTGCTCGACGTTTTTTGGCAGGTCCGGCGACAGCCGCCGACGGATGTTCTGCACGTTGTGCAGGATCGCCCCCAGCGGGTTGTTGATCTCGTGGGCCATGCCCGCAGCCAGGCCGCCGACTGAGAGCATTTTCTCCGACTGCACCATCATTTCCTCCAGCGACAGGCGCTGGGTAATGTCGTCGATACGGATCACCACGCCGCGCCCGCCACCGCCCATCAGCGGGTAGAAGGTCAAGGCGTAGTGGCGGGGGTCCTCGCCACGGGTCCAGGTCACCCGCTCGATCTTCGCCACGCGGTGTTTCTCGACGCTCTCCTTGAGCTGCGGCAGGAACGGCTTGAGCGGCTCGAATGCGAGGAAGATCGGCTGGTTCAGCGCCTCGTCCAGCGGCGTCCCGGAGAGTGCACTGGCCTCCTGGTTCCATTGGGTGACATACAGTTGCTCGTCGAGCGCGATCAAGGCCGAGGGCATCGAGTCGATGATGCTGTTGAGGTAGTTCTGGAAGCCGGTGAGCTTTTTCTCGATCTTGCTTCGAACCTGGACTTCCAGCTCCAGCTTGCGATTGGTATGGCGGGTTTCCTCGGCCAGACCCTGGGCCTGGTCGTAGGCGTCCTGAAATTCGTCGCGGGTGCGTTTGAGCTGCTGTTCGCGGGCTTCGATGCGCGACAGCATGGTATTGAAGGCCTCGGCCAGGCTGCCGATCTCGTCGCGGTTGCCGGGGCGCGCGCGCAGGGCGTAGTTCTCCTCGCGGGTCACCTGGCGCGACAGCTGTTCCAGCTGGTAGATCGGCTGGGTGATCAGGCGCTTGATCTGCCGGGCGATGACCATCCACAGCAGCACGCTGAACACCAGGATACCCAGGCTGGCGGTCAGCGTACCGGTGTAGAACGCCATCGGCAGCTCGCTGCTGGCCATCAGCAGCAGATGCCCCGGCGGGCTGCCTGGGCGCGGCACGGGTACCAGTTGGGTGCTGCGGAATTCGGTCAGGCGCCAGTTCTCGATGTTGCGGTAGCGTTTGGGCAGCGGTAGCGGTTCGCCATGCTGCAACTGCGCCAGTAGCTTGCCATCCGAGCCATACACCGCCGCAGCGCGCAGCGGCGTGTAGCTGTCGAGCTCCTTGAGCAGGCTGTTGGCAGCCTCCGGCGAGTTGATCGCCTGCTGCGCCAGTTGCGGGTTGGACACCAGCCGGCCGATGGTCTGCAACGCCTGCGGCGCCATGGCTTCCTGGGAGATCCAGTAGGCGGCGCTGATGAAGGTCAGGTTGGCGACCAGCAGGATAGTGATCAACAACACCAGCAGGGCCGCCAGCAGCTTCTGGCCGACCGGCAGGTTTTCCAGGCGTTCGCGCAAGGGCATGTGAAGACGGGATCCTGTGGGTGGAAGGGCAGGGTAACGCCGCGTTCAGTCGCTGGGCAATCCGCGTGCGTTCAGCTGTTCGACCAGGCGCCGGTACAGCCGTTCCAGGTGCGGCACCGGCTGGCCATGGCGGGCGGCAGTCCGGCAGGCGTGGCCGAGCAGGTAGTGGATCTCGGTGCGCCGGCCCTGGCGAACGTCCTGGTACATGGAAGAGTAGTTGGCCGACGTGGCCTGGATCACCCGCTCGACTTCCTCGCCAAGTGCCTGCGCCGCCTCGGGCTGGCCGCAGACCTTGAGCAGGTCGGCCAGCTCGGCACACAGCGTGGCGACTTCGCAGCGATGTTCCAGCAAGCCGCCGTTGCGGCATTCGTGCAGCACGGTCAGCGGGTTGATTGCACAATTGAGCGCCAGCTTGCGCCACAGTCGGGTGAGGATGTCCGGCGTCCACTGGTGCGGGATGCCGGCATCGACCAGTTCGTCGAGCCACGCCGGCGGTGCCGGGTTGGCCGGGTCACCGAGCCAGTTGAAGCCATGCCCGGCGAAATTCACCTGCCAGTCGCTTTCCCGGAAGGCGCCTTCGGTGCTCGACGCCGACAGGCAGCGCACGTGCGGGACCAGGGTGGCCACCGCATCCTGGCTGCCAAGGCCATTCTGCAGCAGGATCAGGTCGGCATCCCTGGCCAGCCGCGGGGCGATGCTGGCGACGGCGCGTTCGGCGTCATAGGCCTTGCACGCCAGCAGCAGGCGGTGGATTGGCCCGCTGGCAGCCGCAGTTTCCGCTGGAATGGCGTGCTGCTGGGCCTGGCCCTGTTCGACCAGGGTCAGGCCGCCGGCGGCCTGGTAGGCGGCCAGTCGTTGTGGGTCGCGCAGGATCAAGCGGACCGCCTTGCCGGCGCGGGCCAGCCGGCAGGCCCAGAGGCTGCCCAGACTGCCAGCGCCGAGAATATGCCAAGTGCTGCTCATCAGCGTTTCGCAACCGTTATAATGAGCCCGCATTTTAACCGTCAAACCCGGCGCGCTCCATCGTCCACTGTCATCGGGGCAGCGAGCGGGCCTTTTATTTTTTGGAGAAGGGATATGCCGTCGTTCGACGTGGTATCGGAACTGGACAAGCACGAAGTCACCAACGCGGTGGAAAACGCCATCAAGGAGCTTGACCGCCGCTACGACCTCAAGGGCAAGGGCAGCTTCGAGTTCAAGGAAAAGGACCTGGCCGTCACCCTGACTGCCGAGGCCGAATTCCAGCTGGAAGCGATGATCGAGATCCTCAAGCTGGCACTGGTCAAGCGCAAGATCGACGTGCAGTGCCTTGAGGTCAAGGACGCCTTCGCCTCGGGCAAGGTCATGAAGCAGGAAGCCACCCTGAAAGAAGGCATCGACAAGGAGCTGGCGAAGAAGATCGTCGCGCACATCAAGGACGCCAAGCTCAAGGTCCAGGCCGCCATCCAGGGTGAGCAGGTTCGGGTTACCGGCAAGAAGCGCGACGACCTGCAGGAAGCCATCGCGGCCCTGCGCGCCAAAGAGTTCGGCATGCCGCTGCAATTCAACAACTTCCGCGATTGATCGCGGGGCTCCGGAACCTTGGCGCCGTTTTGGCGTCCGAGGTCTCTGGTGCCGCTGAAACGATTGCGGTAACAGCTTTTCTACGTTTTTGCCGCTCGGCATCAGGAGAACATTATGGATTTGAACGCTGAAGTCGATCAGCTCGTCAAACAATCGCAAACCTGGATTCCGTTGATCATGGAATACGGTAGCCGCCTGTTGCTGGCGCTGCTGACCTTGGCCATTGGCTGGTGGGTGATCAACAAGGTGACCTACCGCCTGGGCAAACTGTTGGCTCTGCGCAACGCTGACCTGGCGCTGCAAGGCTTCATCAGCAGCCTGGCGAACATCATTCTGAAAATTCTGCTGGTGGTCAGCGTCGCCTCGATGATCGGCATCGAGACCACCTCGTTCGTCGCCGCTATCGGCGCTGCCGGTCTGGCTATCGGCCTGGCGCTGCAGGGCAGCCTGGCGAACTTTGCCGGCGGCGTGCTGATTCTACTGTTCCGTCCGTTCCGCCTGGGCGACTGGATCGAAGCGCAGGGCGTTGCCGGTACCGTCGACAGCATCCAGATTTTCCACACTGTGCTGCGTACTGGAGACAACAAGACGGTGATCCTGCCCAACGGCAGCCTGTCCAACGGCATCATCACCAACACCAACCGTCAGCCGACCCGCAAGGTGGTGTTCGACGTGGGGGTGGATTACGAGGCCGACCTGCAGAAGGCCCGTCAGGTGCTGCTGGACCTGGCCAAGGACCCGCGTATCCACCAGGACCCGGCGCCGCAGGCGGTGATTTCGACCCTGGGCGACAGCGCGATTACGGTGTCCCTGCGGGTATGGGTGAACACGGCCGACTACTGGGACGTGATGTTCATGCTCAACGAGCATGCGCGCGACCGTCTGAAGGACGAGGGTATCGATATTCCCTTCCCGCAGCGGGTTGTCCGGGTAGTGCAGGAAGTCGCGGCGCAATAACCCAGACCGCGGCTATCGCGGGCAAGACCAGCTCCCACAGCGCTTCCCCCCTAACGGTGTGAGGCCCTTGTGGTAGCCGGCCTTGCCGGCGATGGGGCCGCTAGGCCCCCATTACACTTGTTCACGCCTGCAAACTACCTATAAGGTGGCTTTTCTGGCATACAGGCTGGTCTGATTCCCTTGCCCGATGCCTGTCATGACCCCGCTTATCAATATCACGCCGCGGCGTGCCTTCCTCTTTGCGCTGACCCTGGCGCTGTTCGAGTTGCTGACCTACCTCGCCAGCGATGTCGTCATGCCGGCCATGCCCGGCGTGGTCACCGACCTCAATGCCAGCCCCGAGTACATCCCGCACGCGCTTAACCTCTACTTGCTCGGTGGTGTCGTGCTGCAATGGCTGATCGGCCCGCTGGCCGACCGTTATGGTCGCCGTCGCCTGCTGCTGGGCGGGTGTGCGTTCTTCGGCCTGGCGTGCCTGGCGACCTTCTGGGTGCAAGGCATCGAGCTGTTCAACCTGCTGCGCCTGTTGCAGGGCATTGGCCTGGGCTTTGTGGTCACGGTCAGCTACCCGGCGCTCAACGAAGCGTTCAGCGAAGCGGACGCCGTGCGCATGATGGCCCTGCTGGCGAACATCGCCCTGCTGTCGCCGCTGCTCGGCCCGCTGGTTGGTACGCTGTTGCTGGAGTGGGTGTCGTGGCGCTGGCTGTTCGTGCTGATTGGCGGTGCCGCCGTGCTGGCCTGGCTGGCGCTGTACCGCAACATGCCGGAAACCCTTGGCGTCGAGCGCCGCGACGGCACCCGTCTGGCGTTCCAGCCGATCCACCTGCTGCCGTTGCTGGCCGGTTATGCGCAACTGCTTGGCAACCGGCGCTTTGTTGCTGGCAGTGCGGCGCTGGGCCTGGTCGGCCTGCCGCTGATTGGCTGGATCGGCTTGTCGCCGGTGCTGCTGATTCATGACGAGGGCCTGAGCACCCTGGACTACGCGCTGTGGCAACTGCCGGTCTTCGGCGGGCTGATCCTCGGTAACCTGATCATCAACCGCATTGCCGACCGCTACGTGCTCCGTGTGCTGGTGCAACGGGCCCTGTGGCCGTACCTGATCGGGCTGCTGGGCGGCATGCTCGGCACCTGGTTGTTCCCCGGCGTGCTGGCGCTGGTGCTCGGGCTGTCGGTGTATGCGCTGGGCCTGGGCATCGCCAACGCCGTGCTGTATCGCATGACGCTGTTTGCCAGCGAGCAGAGCAAGGGCTTGGTCTCGGCGATGCTGGGGATGATCACGATTGCCTTGCTGGGCTTGGGGGGAGCGCTGCTGGCCATGCTCGGTGCTGGGGCCAGCCTGCTGCACTTTGCGCTGGCTGCCGGTTGTGCCGGCTTGCTGGCGCTATGGCCGCTGGCGGTGGTGCTACGCGCGCGCGGCGACGATCAGGACGACCTGCTCGACGCTACGCCGCCGTAACACGCGAGGCACCCTTCAGGGGCGCTCGGCAGCCTGGTTGGGGTCTTGCGCCTCCTGCTTGCCGCGACGCAGTTCCTGATGCCAATGCAAGGCAATCAGGATCAGTGTCGGCACGCCGAGCAGGGCGGTGATCAGGAAGAAATCGTGGTAGCCCCACTTTTCCACCATCACCCCCGAGTAACCGCCGATCAGTCGTGGCAACAGCAGCATGATCGAGCTGAGCAGTGCGTACTGGGTGGCCGAGAACTTCAGGTTGGTCAGGCTCGACAGGTAGGCGACGAACGCCGAGGTGGCCAGGCCCGAACTGAAGTTATCCAGCGAAATGGTCACTACCAGCATCTGCAGGTTGGCGCCCATGTCGGCGAGCATCAGGAACAGGATGTTGGTGCCCGCCGAGGCGACACCGCCGATAAACAGGATCGGCAGGATGCCGAACCGCACGATCAGCAGGCCGCCAAAGCCGGCACCGACCAGGGTCATGACCAGGCCGAAGATCTTGCTGACGCTGGCGATCTGGTCCTTGCTGAAGCCCTGGTCGATATAGAACACGTTGGCCATCACGCCCATCACCGTGTCCGACATCCGGTAGGTCGCGATCAGGCCGAGCAGCAGCAGCGCCTGCCAGCGATAGCGGGTGATGAAGTCGTTGACCGGGGTCAGTACCGGGGCCAGGCCGCGACGACCGAACGACGACAGGCACAGACACGTGAGGGTGATGTAGAGAATGGCGCGCAGGAACGCACGGTCTTCGAGCAGCAGGTCGAGCAGGCTCATGCCTTCGAACAGCACGCTGGCGAAATCGGTGTTGTACAGCTGGGTGAACATGGCCGGTACCGACACCAGCAGGATGATCAGCACGAACACCGAAATCAGCTGGTGGGCCAGGCCATAGCGCGCGGCGGACAGCTGGGTACGCAGCGGCACCGGCGGCTCGCGCATCAACAGGGTGGTAATCAGGGCCGGAATCATCAGCACACCGAACAGCACGTAGGTGCCAGTCCAGGCCTTGTGCAGGTAGCTGAAGCCGGTGGAGCCGAAGCCTTCGGCGAAGAACAGCGCGCCGGCCGTGGCCAGCAGGGCGGCAACCCGGTAGCCGGCCATGTAGCTGGCGGCAAGCGCGGCCTGACGCTGGTCGTCGGCAATTTCCAGGCGGTAGGCGTCGACGGCGATATCCTGGGTGGCCGAGGCGAAGGCCACCAGCACCGCCAGCGCGATCAACCAGGACAGGTGTTTTTGCGGATCGCAGAAGCCCATGCCGATCAGCCCGATCACCACCAGGATTTGCGACAGCACCAGCCATGAGCGGCGTCGGCCAAGTTTACCGAGCAGCGGCAGGCGCCATTGGTCGAGCAACGGCGACCACACCCATTTGAAGGCGTAGGCCAGGCCGATCAGGCTCGCATAGCCGATGGTTTCGCGGGCGACCCCGGCCTCGCGTAACCACACCGACAGGGTTGAAAACACCAGCATATACGGCAAGCCGGCGGCGAAGCCGAGCAGCAACAGCACCAAAGTAGACGGGCTGGCATAGGCAGCGAGCGCAGCGCGCCAGGTTTTACGGGGCATTGGCCAACATCTGCCTCAAGTTTACGAAAACAAAGCGCGCACTCTAACCGCTGTGCTCCATTGGACGCCAGCCATGGCGCGACATATCGACGCGATTATTCACCAGGCAAATGCCCTCGGCGCGTAATCGCGCGCGTTGCTCGTCGCCCGATGGCGTACCCAGTGCCAGGCTCAGGCGCCCGCCGGCGCCCAGCACGCGATGCCAGGGTAGGCGGGTGTCGCTCGGCAACTGGCTGAGAGTACGCCCGACCCAGCGCGCGGCGCGACCCAGGCCGGCGAGGTCGGCCAGCTCGCCGTAGCTCACCACCTTGCCCGCGGGCACCTGGCCGAGCACCAGATAAAGCGCCGTTCGTCGATCTTCTGCACGCTGCTGGATGTCGGCGGACGCCTTGCTCATCACGTAGTACCTGGATTAAACGATTTATCTGACTAGAAAATAGGAATTGAACTCATCGAGCTCTGCTCGGTCAGTGCTTGTTCAACTGCCGGGTATCTGGATAATGCCCGACTTTTTTCGCCAACCCGAGCGCTTGTACTGCTTATGTATTCTAGATTCTTGCTGTGTCTCACTGTGATGGGGGCCTGTTCTCCGGCTGTCGCCGATACCGTCTGGATGAAGAACGGGGACAGGCTTAGCGGCAAGATCAAGGTCTTTGACGGCGGCAAGTTGGTGCTGCAGACCGAGTACGGCGGCTCGATCGCGCTGGACTGGAAGAAGGTCAAGACCCTGGAGAGTGACCAGGAACTGCTGGTCAAGCAGGATGCCTACAGCGGGGAGAGAGCCAGATCGCTGCACGCCGGCGAACCCGGGCAGGTGATTCTGGCCAACGGCGAGGCGCCCAAGGCGGTGGAACTGGCCAGTATTCAGCAGATCATGAAACCCAAGCCGGTGGTCGAAGACCTTATATGGAAGGGTAACGTCGACCTGGCCCTTGACTACAAGCGTGCCGAGAGCGACAGCGACGACTACGACGTCGACTTCAAGACCACTGCCCGGCATGGTCGCTGGCGGCACAGCGCCGAAGGCGAGTACAACCGCGAGAGCAAGAACGAGACCACCACCACCAACAACTGGAGCGCCGAGTATGCGCTGGACCGCTTCATTACCGAACAGTGGTTCTGGCAGGGGCGTCTGGAATACAAGCGCGACCATGTCGAGGACCTGGCGCGCCAGCGCACCGTGGGCACCGGCCCGGGTTACCAGTTCTGGGACGATGAACTGGGGGCGTTCTCCCTGGGCTCGCTGCTCAACCGCACCGACTATGAATATGCCGACGGCGGCAAGGAAAACTTCTACTCGGTGGGTATGAAGTGGGACTACAACCGTTACCTGATCGGCAAGACCGTCGAGCTGTTCAGCAACGGCGAGCTGGGCCGGCCGCTGAGTGGCGTTGCCGATTACAGCCTGGATGCCGAGGTGGGCCTGCGCTACAAGGTGACCGAGTGGGCCTCGCTGAACCTCAAGGCCGAGAAGGACATCATCAGTGGCACCGCCGACAGCGACCTGAGCAAGACGCGCTACACCGCCGGCTTCGGCGTCGCCTGGTAAACCACACCCTCTGCGGGCGCCGGCCTTGCCGGCTGCCCTTGGCATTCCGCGCGCTTACCGATTACCTTGTGCTAATTCCCCCTTTTGCCCCAGGAGTCAAACCGTGAGTGCCAACGCTGCCCGGCCCGCAAGAGAGCTGTTGCTCAAAGAGTACCGCGGTGTGCTCTCCACTCACTCCAAATCGATGCCGGGTTTCCCCTTCGGCTCGGTAGTGCCGTACTGCCTGGACGCCGAAGGTCGGCCGCTGATTCTCATCAGCCGCATCGCCCAGCACACCCACAACCTGCAGAAAGATCCGAAGTGCTCGCTGCTGGTGGGCGAGCGTGGCGCCGAAGACGTCCAGGCGGTCGGTCGCCTGACCATGCTCGCCGAAGCGGAAAAACTCGGCGACAGCGCTGCCATCGCCGCAGCTGCCGAGCGCTACTACCGTTATTTTCCCGAGTCGAGCCAGTATCACAGCGCCCACGACTTCGACTTCTGGGTGCTCAAGCCGGTACGCAACCGCTACATCGGCGGTTTCGGCGCCATCCACTGGGTCGATCAGGTGAGCCTGGCCAACCCGTTTGCCGGCAAGGTCGAAATCAGCATGGTCGAGCACATGAACAGCGATCACGCCAACGCCATCGAGCACTATGTCGAACTCAGCGGCCTGCCGAAAACCGCGCCGGCGAAGCTGGTCGGCATCGACAGCGAAGGCATGCACCTGCGTATCGGCGACGGCATCCACTGGTTGGCCTTCCCCGAGCCTTGCAACACATCGACACAAGTCCGCGAAGCCCTGGTTTTGCTGGCGCATGCGCAGGAATGGCCAACCGTCGAGCAGGCCAAGGGTTGAAAACGGTGTAGTCCGCAACCATTTGAGGTTTACTGCAAGGTGAACTTGCGCAGAGGAACCTTTGATGCGTGCTTTTCTACTGCTGTTTCTGCTTTTTCCGGTGCTGGAGTTGTATGTCTTCTTCAAGGTCAGCACCGCTATCGGGTTCTTCCCGGCGTTACTGCTGATCATTGCCGGCTCCGCACTGGGTGTTCTGGTGGTCCGTGTGGCCGGCCTGGCCACCGCCTTGCGTGCGCGTGCGAGCATGCAGCGCGGCGAGCTGCCGGCTCAGGAGATGATGCAAGGCATGATGCTGGCGCTGGGCGGCGGCTTGCTGCTGATCCCCGGTTTCATCAGCGACGTGTTTGGCTTGATCTGCCTGCTGCCCTTCACCCGCCGCCTGCTGGCGCGCAAGCTGAGCGAGCGCGCCGAAGCCCAGGCCATGCGTCAGCGTGCCTTCGCCGACGACCTGTACAGCGCGCGTCCGGGCGGGCAGGGCGGCCAGCCCCGTCAGCCGAATGTGATCGAAGGCGAGTACGAGCATCGCGACAAATAAATGTTGCCCTTTACCGACAGCGGCCCCTAGTGGGCCGTTGTCGTTTCTGGGCGCTGGCCTTGCCGGTGTTGCAAGGTCATACCGGCGGCCACAGGGCTGTGAGTTATTTGCGGCGTGCGTAAAAAATTTTTGTCGGCGGCCTTGTATTTGAATTGGCCGGCCTCATGTATGGGTCACCGCAAGGTTTCTGGGCGTTAACCCCAGACATTACAATGCGTGGCCCGCCTGGCGAGCCATGAGCGGCAACGCCGCTAGCATCAACCCGCCGGTGTCGATACCGGCCGATGAAAACCACAATTAGGAGAGATCGACAATGAAGCTTCGTCCTCTGCATGACCGCGTCGTTATCCGTCGCAGCGAAGAAGAATCGAAAACCGCTGGCGGTATCGTTCTGCCAGGTTCGGCCGCTGAGAAACCTAACCGTGGCGAAATCGTCGCTGTAGGTACCGGCCGCGTGCTGGACAACGGTGAAGTACGTGCGCTGGCCGTGAAAGTGGGTGACAAGGTCGTGTTCGGCCCCTACTCCGGTAGCAACACTGTGAAAGTTGACGGCGAAGACCTGCTGGTAATGAGCGAGAACGAAATCCTCGCCGTTATCGAAGGCTGAGTCCGCTGGTTTCCCGTTACTCCAAAGTATTCAAGGATTAAACGATCATGGCTGCTAAAGACGTAAAATTCGGCGATTCCGCCCGTAAAAAAATGCTGGTTGGCGTCAACGTTCTGGCTGACGCGGTAAAAGCGACCCTGGGCCCTAAAGGCCGTAACGTGGTCCTGGCCAAGAGCTTCGGCGCGCCGACCATCACCAAGGACGGCGTTTCCGTCGCCAAAGAAATCGAGCTGAAAGACGCCTTCGAAAACATGGGCGCCCAGCTGGTCAAGGAAGTTGCTTCCAAGGCCAACGATGCTGCCGGTGACGGCACCACCACCGCTACCGTTCTGGCTCAAGCCATCGTCAACGAAGGCCTGAAAGCCGTCGCTGCCGGCATGAACCCGATGGACCTGAAGCGCGGTATCGACAAGGCCACTGCTGCCGTTGTTGCCGAACTGAAAAACCTCTCCAAGCCATGCGCTGACTCCAAGGCCATCGCTCAGGTAGGCACCATCTCCGCCAACTCCGACAACTCCATCGGCGACATCATTGCCGAAGCCATGGAAAAAGTCGGTAAAGAAGGCGTGATCACCGTTGAAGAAGGCTCGGGCCTGGAAAACGAACTGTCGGTGGTAGAAGGCATGCAGTTCGACCGTGGCTACCTGTCGCCATACTTCGTCAACAAGCCGGACACCATGGTGGCCGAGCTGGACGGCCCGCTGCTGCTGCTGGTCGACAAGAAGATCTCCAACATCCGCGAACTGCTGCCAGTTCTGGAAGCCGTTGCCAAAGCTGGCCGTCCGCTGCTGATCGTGGCTGAAGACGTCGAAGGCGAAGCGCTGGCGACCCTGGTGGTCAACAACATGCGCGGCATCGTCAAGGTTGCTGCGGTCAAGGCACCTGGCTTCGGCGACCGCCGCAAGGCCATGCTGCAGGACATCGCTGTCCTGACCGGCGGTACCGTGATCTCCGAAGAAATCGGCCTGAGCCTGGAGTCCGCTACCCTGGAGCACCTGGGTAACGCCAAGCGTGTGACCCTGTCCAAGGAAAACACCACCATCATCGACGGTGCGGGTGTTGAAGCCGACATCGAAGCACGCGTCAAGCAGATCCGTGCCCAGATCGAAGAGACTTCCTCGGACTACGACCGTGAAAAACTGCAAGAGCGTCTGGCCAAGCTGGCTGGCGGTGTTGCCGTGATCAAGGTCGGTGCTGGCACCGAAGTTGAAATGAAAGAGAAGAAAGCCCGCGTTGAAGACGCCCTGCACGCTACCCGTGCAGCCGTTGAAGAAGGCGTGGTGCCTGGCGGTGGTGTTGCCCTGGTGCGCGCCCTGAACGCGATCGTTGACCTGAAAGGCGACAACGAAGAGCAGAACGTTGGTATCGCTCTGCTGCGCCGTGCTGTCGAAGCGCCGCTGCGTCAGATCGTGGCCAACGCCGGCGACGAGCCAAGCGTTGTGGCCGACAAGGTCAAGCAGGGTTCGGGTAACTTCGGTTACAACGCTGCCACCGGCGAATACGGCGACATGATCGACATGGGTATCCTCGACCCAGCGAAAGTGACCCGTTCGGCACTGCAAGCTGCAGCTTCGATCGGCGGTCTGATGATCACCACCGAAGCGATGATTGCCGATGCGCCTCAGGAAGCTGCTGCTGGCGGCATGCCAGACATGGGCGGCATGGGCGGCATGGGTGGTATGGGCGGCATGATGTAAGCCAGCCTCACCTGCTGCAAAAAAGAGCCCCGCTTAGTGCGGGGCTTTTTTATGGCTTGCAGGAAAGCGGATCACCCTCTGTGGGAGCCGGCAAGGCCAGCGTCCACAGGCCGAGCCGCTGCTAGGGCGGGCTTCCGGTACAGCACCAGGTAATAACAACCCAGGCTGATCAGCCAGCAGAACACTGCCGTCCAGACGTTGTGCGAGAAGAAGTGCGCCCCCTGCAACATGCGCCCAACCGAGAACACCATACCCAGCCCGAACGCTACCGTCAGCGCTATCCGCGCCAGCCGCGGGCGCCGGTCGCGCAAGACGAAGAACAGCGCGAACAGGGTAAACCCGGTGGCGGCATGCCCACCTGGCCAGCAGCGCCCAGGCTTGGCGGTTTCCGGTCGTGGCTGGAGCAGCTTGCTGTAGGTTTCCTGGCCGCCGAAGTCACTCAGGCTCCACGGGCATTGCACAGCGGTCACCGCCTTGAGCGGTGTGACAAAGCTGGTGGATAGGGCCATTGCCAGCACCAGGCAACCGAACTCGCGACGCCATGGCATCAGGCGCTTGATAAAGAAACTTCCGGCAAAGCCGACAATCGCCAGTAGCGAAAAGCCAATTACCACCTGTTTGGCCCGGTCATGCAGGATGTCTTCAAGGAAGTAACTATGGCGGCCGATGAACTGGCCCGCGGTCGGATCGAATGCCATTCGAGCCAGTACCATGTCGAGGTCGGTCAGCTCCAGCAGGATCAGGATCAGGGCAGTGAGGACAGGAATGCCCAGGGCAACCCAGAGGTTGAGCGGTCGAGAAGGGGCAAGATCGTTGGCTAGCGGCATGGCGAATCCCGGTAATACGATGAACGGGCCCGGCCTCTGGGCCCAACGGCCGGCAATTGTCTGCCGCGTTGCATCGGCTGTCCGTGAATGACGTGTGAAAAAAACGTTAAGTGCCGTATTTCGTGGGCTGTGCTGGCAGGGCGTGGCCGATGGCCTTAAGCTGCGCGTGCCAAGCAGGCAAATAGCAGCAGCGGAGGGGGAGAGTTCCATGCGCATACTACTGGTTGAAGACAACCGCGATATTCTGGCCAACCTGGCCGATTACCTGGGCCTGAAAGGCTACACCGTCGATTGCGCCCAGGACGGCCTGTCCGGTTTGCACCTGGCCGCTACCGAACACTATGACCTGATCGTACTCGACATCATGCTCCCCGGCATCGACGGCTATACCCTGTGCAAACGCCTGCGCGAAGACGCCCGCCGCGATACGCCGGTGATCATGCTGACCGCCCGCGACCAGCTCGACGACCGCCTGCAAGGCTTCCGCTCCGGCGCCGATGACTACCTGCTCAAGCCCTTTGCGCTCTCCGAACTGGCTGCGCGCATCGAAGCGGTGCTGCGCCGCGCCCAGGGCGGCGGGCGGCGCACGCTGCAGGTCGCCGACCTGATCTATGACCTCGATACCCTGGAAGTCACCCGCCAGGGCAAACACCTGAAGCTCAACCCGGTCGGTCTCAAGCTGCTGGCCGTGCTGATGCAGAAAAGCCCGCATGTGCTGCGTCGTGAGGTGCTCGAAGAAGCCCTGTGGGGCGACGACTGCCCGGACAGTGATAGCCTGCGCAGCCACGTTCACCAATTGCGCCAGGTAATCGACAAGCCGTTCGAAAAACCGCTGCTGCATACCGTCCATGGTGTTGGCTACCGCTTGGCCGAGGGGCGTGATGGAGTTTAAGCAGAGCCTCGCGCAGCGGATCATCATCGCCTTTGCGCTGATGAGCGCGCTGGTGGCCGGGGCCTTCGCCTTCGGCATCGTGGCCACCGTGCATCTGGTGGAAGAGCGGCTGATTTCCTCGGTGCTGGGCGGCGACCTGCAGCGCCTGCTGCTGATGGACAATGTTGCCGAGTGGAGCCATCGCCCGCGTCCCGACCAGCTGTTCTACTACAGCGGCGGGCCGGACGATTTCGACCTGCCCAAGGACCTGCGTCACCTCGACCCGGGGTTTCACGAAGTGTTCCGTGAACACCTGTCGTACCACGCCATGGTCGAGGTGGTAGACGGGCGTCGCTACGTGTTGCTGCAGGACCAGAGCGATTTCGAGGAGCGCGAGCGAGTGCTGTTCGCCGTGGTCGTGGTCGGTTTCGTACTCAGCCTGGCGCTGGCGGTGTTTCTCGGCTGGGTGCTGGCGCGCCGCGTGATGGCGCCGGTGATTCGCCTGGCCCGCCAGGTGCGTCATCGCGACCAACTGTTGGGGCTGGCACCGCCGTTGGCGCCGGACTACGCCGCCGACGAGGTCGGTCAGCTGGCCGTGGCTTTCGACGCCACCCTGGGGCGCCTGCGCGATGCCCTGACCCGCGAACGACTGTTCACCAGCGACGTTAGCCATGAACTGCGCACACCGCTGATGGTGCTGGCCAGCTCCTGCGAGCTTTTGGGCGAGAACCCGGCTCTGGATGCTCGCGCGCGTTCGCAGGTGGAGCGGATCGCCCGTGCCACTGAAGAAATGCGTGAACTGGTGCAGACTTTCCTGATGCTCGCCCGTGCCCAGCGCGACGAGGGCGCCGTGGCCTCACAGGCGACCCTCAAGGAAGTCGGTGACGAACTGGTCGGGGTCTGGCGCGACACCATTGAGCAGAAGGGTCTCAAGCTCAGCTACCACACCAGCCATACATCGCCGGCCTTGTACAACGCCACCTTCCTGCAATCGGTGATGGGCAACCTGCTGCGCAACGCGGCGCACTACACCGACCGTGGCTTCATTCGCCTGACCCTCGGGCAAACCGGCTTTACCGTCGAAGACAGCGGTGTGGGCATCCCCGAGGAACAGCGCGATGCGATGTTCCAGCCGTTCGTACGTGGTGGTGAAAAGCGCGGCGAGGGCCTTGGCCTGGGCCTGTCGCTGGTGCAGCGGATCTGCGACGACCAGGGCTGGGTGGTCAGCCTGACGGCCAACGAGCCGCATGGCTGCCGCTTCCATGTCGAGCTTGGGGTGCCGCGGGATGTGGGTGAAACGTTAATTGGATGAAGCAATTTGTAAAATTTGTTGGGTGTAGCTAACAAATTTTTCACCTGCGCATGACCTGACACCAACGCTTGCCTGCCTAAGGTGGGCGCATTGGAGTCAGGAGATGCACCATGCGCAGTCCCATCAAGCTTGAATTTTCCGACAAGTACGATCAGAAGCACGCCCAGGATTACTTCCACAAGCACCAGGCGGGCTTCGCCCGGCGTTTGTCGCACCAGCGTGACGAGCAGCTCGCACGGCGTGCGCTGGCCTTGGCCGGTGAGCCGGGCCTGGTCCTCGACCTGCCGTGCGGCGCCGGTCGGTTCTGGCCGCTGCTGGCGGAAAAAGCCAACCGGGTGATCATCGGCGCGGACAACTCCGAAGCCATGCTCGAAACCGCCATGCGTTCGCAACCGGCCGACATCGTCAAACGGGTACGGCCCTTGCAGACCTCTGCCTTCTCTATCGATCTGCCGGACAACGCCGTCGACAGCATTTTCTGCATGCGTTTGTTCCATCACATCGGTGAAGCCGCGCACCGCAAAGCAATTTTGTCTGAATTTCAACGGGTTAGCCGCGACAGCGTGATTCTCTCGCTGTGGGTTGACGGCAACTTCAAGGCCTGGCGCCGGCGCAAGCTCGAACAGCGACGTAACGCCGAGGGCGACCAGGGCAGTTACCAGAACCGCTTTGTGTTACCGGCGAACACGGTAGAGCAGGAGTTTGTACAAGCGGGTTTCCGCATTCAGGAACGAATGGACTTTTTGCCGTTCTACGCCATGTGGCGAGTGTACGTACTGCGCAAGGGGTGACTTAAACATGGCTGTAATGGAAATGACCGACACTGGTGGAAGCAATCGCTTCGATTATTTTTGGAAACGTCAGGGTGAATGGGTAGAAGAGCCTAACCAGCGGCGCGGCGGCGAAAGCGGTGTGCAGCGGTTATGCGACGAAACTGGGCAACTGCTGTATGCCAAACGTCAGATCGGCCATATCTATCGCAGCGTGTTGCACCCGTTCGGGCGCCCCACGGTGTTGCGCGAATACGATGCGCTGCACAGCTTCGAGCAATTGGGCGTGCGTGTACCGCACATCGTCTACTGCGGCGTGGAGCGGGATGCCGACCATCAATGGCGTGCGCTGCTGGTCAGCGAGGCGCTCGCCGGCTTCGAGGAAATCGACAGCTGGTATGCAAAGGGTGAGCGCGAACGTCATGGCGAAGCGCTGCATGACCGTATCCTGCAGGACCTTGCGCGCAACCTGGCGCGGATGCACCGCGGGCACTGGCAACATGGCTGCCTGTACAGCAAACACATTTTTGTTCGGGTGCTGGGCGAGGGCGCGGATGCCCAGGCCGAAGTCGCCCTGCTGGACCTGGAGAAGTGCCGACGGCGCCTCAGCTGTCAGCGTGCCGCCAGCAACGACCTCAAACAGTTGCGCCGCCATTCGTCGTGGAATGAGGCGGACTGGAACAAGCTGCTCTACTTTTACCAGATGGCGTTTGGCAGCGCTGTCAAAGGTTTAGGGTAATGAAACTAGAAATCGCTCGAACTTTGTTTGTCCTGGCGGCCCTGGCGACCGCAACCGTGGCCTTTGCTGCCTGGGAAGAGCCGCGTCCGGAGGTGCTCAGCGCCGCGGCGCAGGGCGCGCAGTGCCCGTTGCCCCGGGTAGTCAAGGCGCAGGTGACGGCTCAACCCGATCGCGACCTGCTGCTGTTCCTGTTTGGCATGAGCCAGGGGTTGCGCAGTAGCGGTTGAACCCTTCGGCTAGCCAAAAGGCCTCGTCAGTGACGGGGCCTTTTTTGTTGGGGCTCGGTACCTACTCCTGTGGCGCTTTCAGGCGGGTTCGCTCACGGCCTCTGGCGCATCGCGCTTGGCCAGCAAGGTGTACACGCACGGCAGCACGAACAGGGTAAACAGCGTGCCCACCGACATCCCGGTCGCGATTACCGTGCCGATGTCGAAGCGGCTTACTGCGCCGGCGCCGCTGGCCAGGATCAGCGGCACCATGCCGAACACCATCGCTGCCGTGGTCATCAGCACTGGACGCAGGCGGATCGAGGCGGCTTCCTCTACCGCCTCGCGCGCCGACAGCCCCTTCTGCTCCCGCAGCTGGTTGGCAAACTCGACGATCAGGATGCCGTGCTTGCTGATCAGCCCGATCAGCGTCACCAGCCCCACCTGGGTATAGATGTTCATGCTCGACAGGCCGAGGAACAGCGGAATCAGCGCGCCGCAAATCGACAGGGGCACGGTGACCAGAATTACCAGCGGGTCGCGGAAGCTCTCGAACTGTGCCGCCAACACCAGGAAGATGATCGCCAGGGCCAGACCGAAGGTTACCCACAGCGCATTGCCTTCCTGCACGAACTGGCGCGCGGCACCGGAATAGTCGAAGGCGAAGCCGGCCGGAGCCTCCTCCTGGGCAATCGTGTGCACGGTGTCGATGGCCTCACCCATGCTTACCAGCGGGAAGCCCTGGATGATCGCCGAGTTCAACTGCTGGAACTGGTTGAGCTGGCGTGGCCGCGCGCGGTCGCTGACGCTGATCAGGGTCGACAGCGGTAGCATCTGTCCTTGTTCGTTCTTGACGTAGTAGTTGTTCAGCCAGTCGGGGTTATCCCGGTAGGCCCGTTCGACCTGGGCGATCACCTTGTAGCTGCGGCCTTCGATGGTAAAACGGTTGATTTCTGCTTCGCCGAGCAGGGTGGCCAGGGTGCCGCCGAGGGCGTCCATCGACACGCCCATTTGCGCGGCCTTGGCCCGGTCGATGTTGACCACCACCTCGGGTTTGTCGAAGGCCAGGTCGATGTCGAGGAAGGCGAATTTGCCCGACGCCTCGGCGCGGGTCTTGACCCGTTCGGCCACCTCCAGCAGCGACTCGTAGTCATTTGGCGTGTTGATCACGAAGGCGAACGGCAGGCCCTCGCCGGTGCCGGGCAACGAAGGTAGGTTGAAGCCGAAGATCTGCAGGCCGCTGATGCCGTTGAGCTTGGCCTGGACCTCGGGCAGCAGTTGCATCTGCGTGCGCTCGCGCTCGCTCCAGGGTTTGAGCAGGAAGCCGCCGATGCCCGATTGCACGCCGTTGAAACCGTTGATCTGGAACGACGAGTAGTACTCCGGGAAGGCCTTGAAGATCTTGGTGAACTCATCGGTGTAGGCATTCAGGTAGTCGAGGTTGGTCGGCTGAGGCGCGGTGGCGATCATGAAGATGATGCCCTGGTCCTCGTCTGGGGCCAGTTCCGATTTGCTGAACATGAGGAACAGCGGAATCAGGCACAGCACGATCAGGGCGAACACGATCACCACCGGGCGGGTATTCAGGGTGCCGTGCAGGATCTTCTGATAGCGCTGCTTGAGCCGCTCGAACAGCAGGTCCAGGCGGTGCGCCAGGCCGCTGGGGTTCTGTTCGTGGCGCAGCAGCAGGGCGCACATCATGGGCGACAGGGTCAGAGCGACAATCCCGGAGATCACCACCGCGCCGGCCAGGGTCAGGGCGAACTCCTTGAACAGCGCCCCGGTAAGGCCTTCGAGGAAGCCGATCGGCGCGTATACCGCGGCCAGGGTAATGGTCATCGACACCACCGGCATGGCGATTTCGCGGGCGCCCTCGATGGCCGCGTCGAACGGCGTCTTGCCCTCCTCGATATGCCGGTGGATGTTTTCCACCACGACGATGGCGTCGTCTACCACCAGGCCGATGGCCAGTACCATCGCCAGCAGGGTCAGCAGGTTCAGCGAATAGCCCATCAGTTGCATGAAGAACAGCACGCCGATCATCGACAGCGGAATGGTCACCACGGGAATCAATACCGAGCGCAGTGCGCCGAGGAACAGGAACACCACGACGATGACGATCAGCACCGCCTCGACCAGGGTTTTCACCACCTCATCGATCGAGGCCTGAATGAACAGGGTGGCGTCGTAGGCAATCGAGGCCTTGAGGTTGGGCGGCAACTGGCTTTCCAGCTCAGGCATCAGCTTGCGGACTTCCTTGATCACGTCCAGCGGGTTGGCGCCCGGGGTGGCCTTGATGCCGATGTACACCGACGGCGTGCCATCGAAGGAACTGACCGTGTCGTAGTTCTCCGCGCCCATCTCGACCCGTGCCACATCGCCGAGCAGCACGCGGTTGTCGCCGCTGGTTTTCAGCGGGATGGCGGCGAAGGCCTCGGCCGACTTCAGCTCGGTGTTGGCGTTGATGCTGGTGACCACGTACTGGCCTTTGACTTCGCCGGCGGCCGAGAGGAAGTTGTAGCGGCGCACGGCGGCCGTTACATCGTTGGCGCTGAGGCCGTAGCCGGCGAGTTTCACCGGGTCGATCCACAGGCGCATGGCGAACAGCTGGTTGCCGAGAATCTCCGCTTCGGCCATGCCCGGCAAGGTCGCCAGCTTGGGTTGGATCACCCGCGACAGGTAGTCGGTGATCTGCGGGTTACTCAGTTCGCTGCTGTAGAAGCTGATGTACATCAGCGCGGAAGCGTCGGCGGCTTCCTTGCTCAGCACTGGGTCTTCGGCGTCCTGCGGCAGTTTGTTCTTGACCTCGTTGGCCTTGGCCAGCAGCTCGGTGAACAGCCGGTCGCTATCGGCGCCGATGCGCGCGTAGATCGAAATCACCGAGAAGTTCTGGCGGCTGACCGAGGTCATGTAGTCGATGCCTTCGGCGCTTGCCAGGCTTTGCTGCATCGGCTGGGTAATGTAGCCCTGGATGGTTTCGGCGTTGGCCCCGGGGTAGGCGGTGGTCACCGTGATCAAGGCGTTTTCCATCTGCGGGTATTGGCGGATGGGCAGTTTGCTCCAGGCCTGAAAGCCGAGCAGTACGATCAGCAGGCTGACCACGCTGGCGAGCACCGGGCGGCGGATGAACGGGTCGGTAAAAGCCATGACGGTTCCTTGATCAGTCGGCGCTTGGCTGGCTGTTCGGTTCGGCTTGCAGGGTCTTGTCCGGGCTGATGGTGATCGCCGCGCCCTGGGTGAGTTTCAACTGGCCGGCGGTGACCACCTGCTCGCCGGCTTTCAGGCCCTTGTGCACCACGACCAGGCCATCGCGGCGTTCGCCGGTTTCGACGAAGCGGCGTTCGGCGATCAGTTCGGCCTGGCCGTTGGTGGTTTTCGGTGGCTGACCGTCTTCGGCCTTTTTCGGCGTGGCGATGTAGACCGAGTTGCCGTAGAGGGTGTACGTGACGGCACTTTGCGGTACCACCACTTCATTGCGCGGGTTCGGCAGCAGCACCTGGACGTTGGCGAACATGCCGGGCAGCAGTTTGCGCTCGGGGTTGGCCAGGGTGGCGCGGATCAGTACGTTGCGGGTGGCCTCGTCGACCTTGGGGTTGATGGCGCTGAGGCTGGCGGTAAAGGTTTGTTCGGGGTAGGCGGCAACCGAGATCAGTGCCTGCTGGCCGAGACTGAGCTTGGGCAGAGCTTGCTCGGGCACCGAGAAGTCGGCGTAGAGGCTGCTGAGGTCTTGCAGGGTGGCGATCACCGCGCCGCTGGCGAGGTAGTCGCCAACGTCGACCTGGCGGATGCCGATGGTGCCGTCGAAGGGCGCGACGATGCTCTTTTTCGCTAGCGAGCCTTTCAGCTGGGCGACCACGGCCTTGCTGCGCAGGTACTGGGCGTTGAGGCGGTCGAATTCGCCTTTGGAAATAGCTTGGCTGCCGACCAGTTGGCTGCCGCGGTTGAAGTCGACCTGGGCCAGGCCAAGGTCGGCCAGGGCGGTGCCGAGCAGGGCGGTTTCGACATCGCTGTCGAGCTCCAGCAAGGGTTGGCCGCGTTTGACGGTTTGCCCGGATTCGAACTTCAGGGTTTTGACCGTGCCGGCGGTTTCCAGGCTCAGGTCGACGCCTTGCAGGGCCTTGAGGCTGCCGACAGCGGCGAGGCGGCTTTGCCAGCTGAGTTCGCGGGCCTGGGTGGCGGCGACACTGATGGCGGGTTTGGGGGCGGAGAATTGCTGGACCTGCCGATAGATGGCGAAGGCCTTGTAGCCTCCCAGGATCAGCACGATCAGCAAGACAACACCTAACATGATCAGCATGCGGCGGCGCAGCATATTCCAGGTCCTTGGAAGCAGGGTTTTTATTCGATGGACACGAATACGGGCAGTCTTGCCCCTGTGCGTTGTTTGCCGATCTTACTCGTTAAGAGGGCTGGTGGAATAGCCCGGCGCGGCGGTCGGATTTTGAACTCGAGTGAGCCAACCACTCCGTCTGGGGCCGGCCTTGCCGACGACGCTTTTGATTTTTTGGTCTTGGTCTTGGTCTTGGCTTTGGCCTTGGTGGACATATCCATTGTGGATGGCGGCTCTGCCGGCCCCTTCCGCCCTTACGGCGGTCAACTTTTGACGGCGCAAAAGTTGGCAAAACGCCCCGGCCCTGCATACGGCCCCTGCGCTGCGCTCCGGGGTTCCCTCGCTCCGCACCTGCTCCGCGGGGACCGCGCTGATGGCCCATCCATGG
>NZ_QETK01000011.1 GCF_003105155.1 Pseudomonas sp. SDI
GGTTCCTACACCTACACCCTCAACCCGGCCGGGCAGGCGTTTTATGACCTGCATGGCGGCGGCAACGGCATCGAGACCTTCAGCTACACCCTGACCGACGCCGACGGTGATGTCAGCACCGCCAACCTGGTGCTGAACATCAGCAACCTCAACGACGCGGTGACGCTCGACGGTCTCAACGTCAACGGCGGCGAGCTGACCGTGTTCGAGAAGAACCTTGGTGACGGCAGCAACCCGGACACGCCAGCACTGACGCAGAGCGGTACTTTCACGATCAACGCCCCGGATGGTTTGCAGACCTTGACCGTGGGCGGTATCAGCGTGGTCAGTGGCGGGGTGGCCAATGGCTTCCCGCAATCGGCTACCAGCGGTCTGGGCAACACCCTGACCATCACTGGCTACAATCCGGCGACCGGCGTAGTCACTTACACCTACACCTTGCTGGATAACGAGGCGCACCCGAACGCCAACGGTGCCAACAGCCTCGGCGAAAGCTTTGCGGTGGTTGCCACCGACACCGATGGCAGCAGCGCCAGCGGTAGCATCGATGTGAACATCGTTGATGACACGCCGACGGCGGTCGCCGATAGCAACGCGACGACTGCTACCGAGCAGCAACTGACCGTCACCGGCAACGTGCTGACCAACGATATCCAAGGTGCGGATCGCGTCACCTCTGGCCCGATCACGGCCGGCACCTTCAGCGGTACCTACGGCACCCTGGTCCTGGCGGCGGATGGTTCCTACACCTACACCCTCAACCCGGCCGGGCAGGCGTTTTATGACCTGCATGGCGGCGGCAACGGCATCGAGACCTTCAGCTACACCCTGACCGACGCCGACGGTGATGTCAGCACCGCCAACCTGGTGCTGAACATCAGCAACCTCAACGACGCGGTGACCCTGAATGGCCTGAACGTCAACGGCGGCGAACTGATCGTCTACGAGAAGAACCTCAGTGACGGCAGCAGCCCGAACACCGGGTCGCTGACCCAGACCGGGACCTTTACCGTGTCGGCGCCCGATGGCCTGCAAACCCTCACCGTTGGTGGCATCAGCGTGGTTAGTGGCGGGGTGGCCAACGGCTTCCCACAGTCGGTCACTACTGTGCTCGGCAACACCCTGATGGTAACCGGTTACAACGCCACGACCGGCGTGGTGACCTACACCTACTCCCTGCTGGACAACGAAGGGCACCCAACGGCCAACGGCATCAATAACCTGACCGAAAGCTTCACCGTCAACGCGGTGGACACAGACGGCAGCAACACCAGCGGTAGCCTCGACGTGACCATCGTCGACGATGTACCGACGGCCGTGGCCGATAGCAACGCGACGACTGCGACCGAGCAGCAATTGACCCTCACCGGCAATGTGCTGACCAACGATACCCAAGGTGCGGATCGCGTCACCTCTGGCCCGATCACGGCTGGTACCTTCACCGGTACCTACGGCACCCTGGTCCTGGCGGCGAATGGTGCCTACACCTACACCCTCAACCCGGCCGGGCAGGCGTTTTATGACCTGCACGGTGGTGGCAACGGAACCGAGACCTTCAGCTACACCCTGACCGACGCCGACGGCGATGTCAGCACCGCCAACCTGGTGCTGAAGGTCAGCAACCTCAACGATCCGGTCACCCTGAATGGCCTGAACGTCAACGGCGGCGAGCTGACCGTGTTCGAGAAGAACCTCAGCGACGGCAGCAGCCCGAACACCGGGGCGCTGACCCAGACCGGGACCTTTACCGTGTCGGCGCCCGATGGCCTGCAAACCCTCACCGTGGGCGGTATCAGCGTGGTCAGTGGCGGGGTGGTCAACGGCTTCCCGCAGTCGGTCACCACCTTGCTCGGCAACACCCTGACGGTTACTGGCTACAACGCCACGACCGGCGTGGTGAGCTATTCCTACAAACTGCTGGATAACGAAGCGCACCCGAGCGGTAACGGCATCAACAACCTGACCGAAAGCTTCACCGTCAACGCGGTGGACAGCGACGGCAGCAACGCCAGCGGCAGCCTCGATGTGACCATCGTCGACGACGTCCCAACGGCGCGCGCCGACAGCGGCTCGGTGCTTGAAGGCGGCACCGTGGTGCTCAACGTGCTGAGCAACGACACCAAGGGCGCCGACGACCCCGGCAACAACGTAGTGGTTGGCGTGCGCGCCGGCACCTTCGCCTCGGCCAGCGGCTCGGTGAACAGTAGCGTCGCCGGCAGTTTCGGTACCCTGGTGCTGGATGCCGCCGGTAACGCCACCTACCACGCCAACCCGAACTCGGTGGCCCCGCCCGGTGCGCAGGACGTATTCACCTACACCATCCGCGATGCCGATGGCGACGAAAACACCACCACGCTGACCATCAACGTGCAGGATAGCTCGCCGGTCGCCAGCCCAGACAACGACATCACTGTGTACGAAAAAGCCCTGGACCTGAACAAGGATGGTCTCGACCTGGCGGCCGGTACCGTCACTGGCAGTGATCCGGGCAATACTGGCGAAACGGCCAGCGGCACCCTGGTGGGGGCGGTTACCGGTGGTTCCGGTGCGCTCAGCTACAGCCTGGTGAGTAACGCGGCGGGTGCCTACGGGCAACTGCAACTCAACCCCAACGGCACCTACACCTACACCCTGAGCTCGGCGCCGAAAACCCCGGGCAGCCCGAACGACGGGCCGAACGTGCTGACCGAAACCTTTACCTACAAGGCTACCGACGCCCTGGGCAACACCTCGCAAAGCACCATCGTCATCAATATCGTCGACGATGTGCCGAAGGCAGTCGATGCGCAGCGCTCGGTGACGCCGGGGCAGGTGGATTCGAACCTGCTGCTGGTCATCGACGTGTCCGGCAGCATGAACGACGCTTCCGGCGTGCCCGGCCTGACGCGTTTGCAATTGGCCAAGCAGGCGATCAATGCGCTGCTCGACAAGTACGACGACATGGGTGATGTGAAGGTGCAGATCGTCACCTTCTCAAGCGGTGCCAATGCGCCATCGGCGGTGTGGCTGACCGTCGATCAGGCCAAGACCCTGGTCAATGGCCTGAGTGCCGGCGGTTCGACCTACTACGACTCGGCGATCAACTCGGCGCAAAGCGCCTACACCACTGGCGGCAAGATTACCGGGGCGCAGAACATCGTCTACTTCTTCTCCGACGGTGAGCCGACCTCGGGCCACTCGATTACTGCAGTGCGGGAAACCCAGTGGGAAACCTTCCTTGATAGCAACGGGATCAAGTCCTATGCCATTGGCCTGGGCAGCGGTGTGAATGCCGGCAACCTGAACCCGCTGGCCTATGACGGCAGTACCCACACCGACACCAATGCGACCATCGTTACCGACCTCAACCAGCTCAATTCGGTGCTGTCGGGCACGGTGCAGGGCGCGCCGATCACTGGCAGCCTGATGAGTGGCGGGGTGTTTGGCGCCGATGGTGGGTTCATCAAGTCGCTGGTGATCGACGGTGCCACCTACACCTACGATCCGAAGGGCAATGCCGGGCAGGGTGCCTACAGTTTCAGCGGCGGCGCCGACCTTGGCGTATTCGACACCGGCACCAACAGCATCACGGTGAAGACCGCCATGGGTGGCAGCATTGTGGTCGACATGGATACCGGCGAATTTACCTACACACCGCCGAAGGACAGCGGCAGCAATCAGATCGAGCAGATCGGCTTCGTGGTCAGCGACAACGATGGCGACACCAGCAGTGCCACCTTGGCGATCAATGTGTACTCCAACGCCGCGCCAGTGGCGGGTGCCGATCATGTCATCACCAACATCCTGTCGGGCAGCATTACGGTGCCGGCCGAAGCGTTGCTGGCCAACGACAGCGATGCCAACAACGATCGCCTGACAGCCGCGCCGATCACCTTCAACACCGGCTGGGCGGCGCGCGGGGCGGACTTCACGGTGGGCAGCAGCACGCCGACCATTACCTTCAGCGGGACCAACAACGTGCTGGCCAACCAGCAGTTGGGCGTTGCGCGCAGCGCGTTCACCGGCACGGCGGCGTCGATGACCGCGGCGGTGGTAGTGGCCGGTTACCTGGGCGCGGTGAGCAACGCCAACGCCAACGACGAGGACCTGATCACGGTCACCCTCAAGGCGGGCGAGAAACTGACCCTGGATCACAACCTGGCAGCGTCCAACAACCTGCTGATGGAGTGGAAGGATGCCGGCGGCAGCTACCAGACCATCGCTGATGGCGGCAGCTTCACCGCCGCGCATGACGGGGTGTACACCATTCACCTGATCAACCAGGTCAACACCAGTGGCGGCAACACCAGCAACGCCGAGAACTACCAGCTGACCATGAGCATCAACTATGCCGGGGCGCAGGATGACACGCCGCAGTACAACGGCACCTACACCGTCAGCGATGGCCATGGCGGCACTGGCTCCGGTGCGGTGGACATCAGTTACCAGGCGGGCAGCGTACTGACCGGTACTAGCCATGACGACACGTTGATTGCCGGCAACACAGCGACCACGCTCAACGCTGGCGATGGCAACGATGTGCTGGTGGGGGGCAGTGGCAACGATTCGCTGTACGGCGGCGATGGCAACGACCTGTTGATTGGTGGCTTGGGGAACGACCTGCTTGACGGTGGGGCGGGCATCGATACCGCCAGCTATGCCAGTGCGGCGACTGCGGTGACGGTCAACCTGAATCTCGCCGGGCAGCAGAACACCGGTGGTGGCGGGCTGGACACCCTGGTGTCGATCGAGAACCTGATCGGCTCGGACTATAACGACACATTGACCGGGGACAACAACGCCAACCTGTTGATGGGCGGCAAAGGCAACGACACGCTGGTGGGCGGGGGCGGGGAGGACACGCTGATCGGCGGGCTGGGCGATAACACCCTGACCGGCGGGGCGGGGGCAGATACCTTCCTCTGGCAGCAGGGCAACAATGGGCATGATGTGGTGACCGATTTCACCCCCGGAACGGATCGGCTGGATCTGTCGCAACTGCTGCAAGGGGAGAACACGACGACCGCGTCGCTGGATGATTATCTGCACTTCAAGGTGACGGGGAGTGGGGCCAGTGTGGTTTCCACCATCGAGGTGAGTGCCGTGGCGGGGGCCGCGCCGACCCAGACGATCGACCTGGCCGGGGTGGACCTGGCTCAGCACTACGGGGTGACCGCCGGGGCCGGTGGGGTGATTGCGGCAGGCCAGGATACGGCGACGATCATTAATGGCATGCTGAATGATCATTCGTTGAAAGTTGATACGGTGTAAGGCGGGGATCGCTAGGGTAGCCAGCTCCCGCAACGTTGGGAGCTGGCTCTGCACCATGGGGGCCAGCCTTGCCGGCGATGCTCTTTATCTCAGTGAGCGAGGCCACTTCACCTTGGGCCTCACCCCACAGATCGCAGGCTCCACTCGGCCTCGGGTTAACGGGGCAGGTGGATCAAGATCAACAGCTGTGTTCGGCAGTATCCTACAAGTCGGATTGGGGTTTCCTAATTCCATGTAGTCCATTTCCCAAGCATACTTTGCGCCATTGCGTCCTATCTGGTCCGCACCTAGTCTTCGGCGGTCGCTGGCAAATCAGCGGCCGGTTTTGACAGACCGAATAGGATACAAGCACCGCATCAGCTCGCTTTATGGCAGCTGTGCGTGGGGCACATCCGTGTGCGCCGGGTTTCCTGTATCCCCTGGTCTGTCAACCCGCGTATAGCTGCCACCCATTTGTTTGACAGCGAATCCGTGGCAGTTCCATTAGTTACAGGAATCCGCCATGAAAAAACGCGTCCCCGATCCCCCTGTACTCAGTGTACGCCGTGGTTTGTCTCGTACAGAGGCTCTGGCTCATGCTGCTGAGCATCTGAATTGCGCCGTTAATATTGCCAAACAGGCAGTCAACCCTGATACGCCCAGCATGACATTGGTTCGCGCTGCGATCTTTCAGGTCGAAGTAGCTGCCGAGCTGGTCCAGGCATCGTTCAGTGCGCCTCCGGAACCACGTTGACGAACAAGCCAGAACACCGCAGAGCACAGAGTATTGCCAGCGCCCCATAGAGCAAATCCCGGAAAATCCAGGTCGCGCCTCAGGAAGGCCGCCGCAACGTCTTCTGCCGCAGGATATAGATTGTCACCAGCACTGCGCTGGTCAGCATGAACCCGCGAGCCCACGGCAACGGCACCAGATAACAGGAAAAGCCAATGCTCAACCACATCAGCCCAATAGCGTAAACCTTGCCCTTGAGTGGAATCCCTTCGCCACTGAGGTAGTCGCGAATCCATGGGCCAAGCTTCGGATGGTTCACCAGCCAGTGGTGAAAGCGTGGCGAGCTACGTGCAAAACACGCAGCGGCCAATAGCAGGAACGGGGTGGTCGGCAACACCGGCAGGAAAATACCGATCACCCCAAGCGCGACGCTGAGCCAGCCGATTGCCAGCAGCAGGTAGCGCACCGCCGCAAACTCAGTGGTGACGCGGCTTGAGCAGTGCTGGCTTCTCGTCTGGCGCGTGCAGCAGCAGGTACAGCGCGGTCAGCGCCTCCGGAATCTGCACGATCATGTCGTCCATCAGGTTGGCATCCTTGGCGATGTCTTCGAACTCCGGCTGCTCATCGAACAGACCCGAACCCACCATGATCGGCAGCAGCATCTCGCTGACTTCGTCTTCGGCCGTCTCGAACCAGGCCTCTTCACGCATGAATACGCCTTCCATGAAGCCGATGCACCAGCCGCGCAGGTCGGAGTCGTCCGGCTCGTCGCCCAGGTCCAGGTCGCACGGCAGCTCGAACTCCTCGTCGCTGGCCAACTGACGGGCAATGTGCGCCTTGAGCTGGATCAGCGTGGCTTCGATCTCTTCACGCTGTGCGTCGTCCTTGTAATGCGGGGCTTCGGCGAACAGGGCATCGATCCATTCGCGCTCGGGAACGGCCTCGGCACCAATCGACAAAGCGGTCAGGTAGCCGTGGGCGGCAACGTAGTCCAGCGCTTCCTCGTGCAGCTCGTCGGCGTCGAGGAAGGCTTGCAGGCGGGTCAATTGCTCAGCGAAGGACATTACAGGGCTACCTTGGGAATAAACGATGAACGAATTCTAGCATCTTGCAGCACCTGCAAGGCAAAGGATGACGCCTATCGCAGAGCGCCCTGCATAGCGCAACGCTCGGGTATACTGCCGGCCTTTTGTGCCCGGTCGTGCCGCAGAGGCCGGCCCGGTAAAAGCCGTTTACGCATTTTCAGGTGTAGCGGGGAAGGTTTTCATCCAGCCTGTGGCCAGGATGGTTTTGCGATTTATGGAGTTTTTATGCTCGAACAGGCTCAGCGCGTCCTCAAGGACATCTTCGGCTACGACAGCTTCCGGGGTCGCCAGGGCGCGATCATCGAACGCGTGGCCAAGGGCGGCGACGCGCTGGTCCTGATGCCCACCGGCGGCGGCAAGTCGTTGTGCTTCCAGGTTCCGGCGCTGCTGCGCGAGGGCCTGGCGGTGGTGGTTTCTCCCCTTATCGCACTGATGGAAGATCAGGTCGCCACCCTCGACGAACTGGGTGTGGCTGCCGCTTCGCTGAACTCCACGCTCAGCGCCGAACAGCAGCGCGAGCTGGCCGGGCGCATCCGTCGCGGCGAGCTGAAAATGCTGTATCTGGCCCCGGAACGCCTGGTACAACCGCGCATGCTCGACTTCCTGCGCGAACTCGACATCGCCCTGTTCGCCATCGACGAAGCCCACTGCGTATCGCAATGGGGCCACGACTTCCGCCCCGAATACCTGCAACTGGGCCAACTGGCCGAACTGTTCCCGCAGGTGCCACGGATCGCCCTGACCGCCACGGCGGACATGCGCACCCGCGAAGAAATCGTCAACCGCCTGCACCTGCACGACGCCGAGCGCTTCCTGTCGAGTTTCGACCGGCCGAACATCTTCTACCGCATCGTGCCCAAGGAACAGCCGCGCAAGCAGTTGCTGGCATTCCTCAGCGAGCGCCGCGGCAACGCCGGCATCGTTTATTGCCTGTCGCGCAAGAAGGTCGACGACGTCGCCGCGTTCCTCTGCGAGCAGGGCTACCCGGCACTGCCGTATCACGCCGGGCTGCCGGCCGAAACCCGCGCCTCGAACCAGCGCCGCTTCCTCAACGAGGAAGGCCTGATCATGGTCGCCACCATCGCCTTCGGCATGGGCATCGACAAGCCCAACGTGCGCTTCGTCGCTCACCTCGACCTGCCCAAGTCGCTTGAAGCCTATTACCAGGAAACCGGTCGCGCCGGCCGTGACGGCCTGCCCTCGGATGCCTGGATGGCCTACGGCCTGCAGGACATGGTGATGCTCAAGCAGATGCTGCAGAACTCCGAAGGTGACGAGCGGCACAAGCGCATCGAGCAGCATAAGCTCGACGCCATGCTCGCGCTCTGCGAAGAAACCCGTTGCCGCCGGCAAACCCTGCTCAACTACTTTGATGAAGAACTGCCGCAGCCCTGCGGCCATTGCGACAACTGCGTCGACGGCGTGCAAACCTGGGACGCCACCGAGCCCGCGCGTCAGGCGCTGTCGGCCATCTACCGCACCGGTCAGCGCTACGGCGTCGGCCATCTGGTGGATGTACTGCTGGGCAAGGACAACGAAAAAATCCGTAACTTCGGACACGAGAAACTCGCCGTGTATGGCGTCGGCAAAAGCCGTGCCGAGGCTGAGTGGCGTTCACTGTTCCGTCAGTTGGTGGCCCGTGGCCTGGCCGATATCGATCTGGAGGGCTACGGCGGCCTGCGCCTGTCCGACAGCTGCCGGCCACTGCTGCGCGGTGAAGTAACCCTGGAACTGCGTCGCGACCTCAAGCCGCAAACCAGCAGCAAGAGCAGCAGTTCCGGCAGCCCGGCCAGCCAGCTGGTACGTGGCGAAGAGCGCGAACAGTGGGACGCCCTGCGCGCGCTACGGCGCAAGCTGGCCGAAGAGCATGGTGTGCCGCCGTATGTCATCTTCCCCGACTCGACGCTGCTGGAAATGCTCCGCAGCCAGCCCAGCAGCCTTAGCGACATGGCCAGCGTCAGCGGCGTCGGTGCGCGCAAGCTGGAGCGTTATGGCCAGGCCTTCCTCGAAGTGCTTGGCGGCGAGGCCAAGGTCGAGGCGCTGGTTACCGACCTGCGCCACGAACTGATCAGCCTGGCCCGCGCCGGGATGACCCCGCTGCAGATCGCCGGGCAGCTCAATTGCAGTGAAAAGAACGTCTACAGCCTGCTCGCCGAAGCCATTGGCCGTCAGCAACTGGCGCTGGACCAGGCGCTCGACCTGCCGGAGGCGCTGATGGGCGAAATCCAGGACGCTTTCCTCGACGGCGAAGGCGAGCTGCCACCGGTTTCGGCCATCGCCGCGCAGTTCGGCGCGCGCGTGCCAGAGGGCGTGCTGTACTGCGTGCGGGCGGCACTGGCGGCCGAATTCGAGATGTAAGGGTTCCTCACAGCCATCATTTCTAACAATTGCGCGACAAACGCCATGGGCAGGCGTCTTGCCTAGAGTGCAACGGCATGGTTAGCTGCCTATTAATTAGATCTGATGATGAGTTACCTATGCCGTTGACCGATCAACACCGCTTCGGGATGCAGTTGGCCCACATGTCGCGTGGCTGGCGTGCCGAACTGGACCGCCGCCTGGCCGGGCTGAACCTGTCCCAGGCGCGCTGGCTGGTGCTGCTGCACCTGGCCCGTTTCGATGAAGCCCCCACCCAGCGCGAGCTGGCGCAAAGCGTCGGGGTAGAGGGGCCAACCCTGGCCCGTTTGCTCGACAGCCTCGAAGCCCAGGGCCTGGTCCGCCGTCAGGCGGTACTGGAAGACCGCCGGGCGAAAAAAATCTTGCTCTGCCCACCGGCCAAACCGTTGATCGAGCAGATCGAAACCATCGCCAACGCCTTGCGCGTCGAGCTGTTCACCGGCGTCGACGAGGAAGAGCTGCGCACCTGCATGCGGGTGCACGCGCGGATCCTCGCCAACCTGGAAAAATCCTGATCGACCTCAGAAGGTGTGCCCCAGGTTCAGGTACACCGCTTTTTCGTCCTCGTCGTTCACGCCATAGCTGAAGTTCAGTGGCCCCAGTGGTGTATCGAAACCGACGAAAATGCTCGCAGCATTGATGTAGCCGCTGTCGAATTCGTTGTCGTTGTTCCAGGCGCGGCCGCGTTCCAGCGAGCCGCCCAGGTACAGCGGGAAGTCCAGCGGCAGGTAGGCGCGTGGGGTCAGGCGACGGTAGTAGACCATCCGCAGCAGGCTGACGTTCTGCCCCGACACCGAGTTCTGGCGGAAGCCCGACAACTGCCGCGCGCCCCCCAGCACGAAGCTTGAGGTCACCACCTCGGCATCGTCGAGCGTGCGCCCGTAGCGGCCACCGAACACCCAGGTGTTCGGCCCACTGCTCAGCGCCTTGTCCAGCGTCAGGTCCCATTGCCGGTAGCGTTCGTCCGAGCCCAGGTTTGGCTCGAACTGGCGCAGGGTCAGGTTGATGTCTTCGCCACTGTGCGGGAAGTACACGTTGTCCAGGGTGTCGAAGGAATACTTCAGCTCGTAGAAGCCCTCGTTGAAGCTGACGTCGGGCAGGTCCTGCTCGCCGATCCGCACCTGCGCCTTGCCCCAGGCTTCACCGACGCCCAGGCGCACTTCACCGCTGGTGCCGATCTGCCGGCCGACGTTCAGGCCGAAGCCGTAGCGCTCCAGGCGGTATTCGGCAATCGGGTCGTTGTCCAGGGTGGCTTCGATATTTTGCGAGCCGAGCGCCAGGTACGGCGCCACGAAGTAGCGCGAACCGACATCCAGCGGTTGATAGAACTCGCTGTAGAGCTCCTGCTCGTCGCCGATCTGCGCGCGGGTCAGCCATTCGCCCCCGAGGCGGTTGATGCCGTTGACCCGGTAGCTGGCGCCGAGGTTGAAGGCGCTGTCGCCGCGCATGTCATCCGACAGGTTCAGGCCCAGGCGCAGGTAATCGGTGCCGCCGCTGCGGCCGCGGGCATTGATGACCAGGGTATTGTCGTTGCCCTTGTGTACCACGCGGTATTGCACGCGGTCGAAGTAGTCGAGGCCGTACAGGGTGCCCATGTCGGTTTGCAGGCGGTCCATTTCCAGCGGCTCGCCGAGCGGCTGGCGAATGTAGTAGCGGATGACATCGTCGCTGACCTTGGAGTCGTTCTCGATGCGGATCGCGGTGATCACCGGGGTACGCTGGCCCGGCGAGCGTGCCTGGGCCAGCTCGCCAGCGCTACCCTGTGGCTGGCGCAGCGTGGCCAGGCGTGCGTCGAGTACCTGGGTGGCACGGTAGCCGGCCTCGATCATCTCGGTGGCGCGGCCGAAATCGGTCACGCCGAAGCTCGCCAGCGACGGCTGGATCAGGATGTCGTCGCGGTGCAGCGCGGCCAACTGCTCCTCGGAGTTGCGCCGGGTCATCAGGGTGATCGACTGGTTGAGCACGTCGACCACGGTTGCCAGTTGCTTGCGGTTGCGCAGTGGCGTACCGATGTCGACCACGATAGCAATGTCGACGCCCATTTCCCGGACGATATCCAGCGGGATGTTGTCGACCATGCCGCCATCGACCAGCAGCCGCCCGTCCAGCTCGACCGGAGCGAACACCGCCGGGATCGACATGCTGGCGCGGATCACCTGGGGCAGGTGGCCGCGCTTGAACACCACTTTTTCGCCGCTGGCGATATCCGTGGCCACGGCGCGGAAGGGGATCGGCAGCTTGTCGAAGTCGCGGGTGTCGCTGGTGTGGGCCAGCAGGCTTTCCAGCAGCAGCGCCAGGTTTTGTCCCTGGATCACCCCCAGCGGCAGGCCCAGGCTGCCGTCGTCGCGAAAGCTCAGCTTCTGTTTCACCAGGAAGTCGCGGTCGTCCTGCTTGCGCCGGAACGGCACGTCCTTGCGCGGCGGGGCGTCGGACAGCGCCTGTTGCCAGTCGATCGACAGGGCGAGTTTTTCCAGTTCGTCGATCTTGTAGCCGGAGGCGTACAGGCCACCAATCACGGCCCCCATGCTGGTGCCGGCGATGGCATCGATCTTGATGCCTTGCTCCTCCAAGGCCTTGAGCACGCCGATATGCGCCAGGCCGCGGGCCGCGCCGCCAGACAGCACCAGGCCGACCTTGGGCCGGGTGGCCTCGGCGGCAGCGAGGGTGAAGGAGGTGAGGAACAGCAGCAGGCACAACAGCAGGCGTTGCATCGTGGCACTCGGAGCAAAGGCGAAAGACCGCTAGTATAAGCGCGCCTTCCCACAGCAGAGTGCACGCGAATGAGTTCGCCGAAAGCAGAAATCGTTATCACCTATTGCACCCAGTGCCAGTGGCTGCTGCGCGCTGCCTGGCTGGCCCAGGAACTGCTCAGCACGTTCGGCGACGATCTTGCCCGGGTGGCTTTGGAACCGGCCAGCGGCGGTGCCTTTCGGATTACCTGCGACGGCGTGCAGCTCTGGGAGCGCAAGGCCGATGGTGGTTTCCCCGAGGCCAAGGTGCTCAAACAGCGGGTTCGCGACCAGATCGACCCGCAGCGCGACCTCGGCCACAACGACCGCGCTTGAGCTCAACAGCCTTCGGCGGCCGGCGCCTTGCGTGGTGCCTGGCTGGCGGCCATGCGGCTGGAGATGACAATGGCGAGGATGATCAGCACGCCGCCGAGGAGCATGCGTAGCGTCGGCTGCTCGGCGAACACCAGCCAGGCCACGGCGATGCCGTAGACCGGCTCCATGGCGAACACCACGGCGGCGGTGCGCGCCTTGATCACCGCCAGGCTGGCGACGAACAGGCTGTGTGCGACAGCGGTACAGAACACCCCGAGCAGGGCGATCCACAGCCAGTCCAGAGGGCGCCCCTCGGCCAGTTGCGGGGCGGCGAACGGTAGCAGGCACAGCGCGACCACGGCGTTCTGCCACAGCGCCGCCTGCACCGCCGGAAGGCGTCCGCAGCCGGCGCGGTTGGTCAGCGACAGCAGCGAGAACAGTAGCCCCGAGAGCAGGGCCCAGAGCAGCCCGCCGGTGGCCTGGCTGGCCAGGTCGAAGTCTGGGGTGACCAGCACCAGGCCGACGCTGACCAGCAGCACCAGGATGGCTTCGTTGCTGCGGATGCGTTCGCGGAACAGCAGGCCTTCGAGCAGCACGGTAAAGGCCGGGAAGCTGGCAAAGCCGAGGGTGGCGATAGCCACGCCGGCGACTTTGACGGCGATGAAGAAGCTCACCCAGTGCCCGGCCAGCAGCCCACCGCCGAGGGCCAGGCGGCGCCAGTCCTGTGCCTGCAGGCGTTGCCAGCCTTGGCGGGCGATGCCGGTGAAGAGGGCGAGGGCGAGCACGGCGAAGGCCGCGCGGCCGAACACGATGACGCCGGGGCTGGTCTGGGCGAGCTTGCCGAAAACGCCGGTCAGGCCAAAGAACAGCGCGCCGATGTGCAGGGCGCCGAGGGCGGTGCGGTGGTTCATGGGGGGGCCTTGAAGGGTATGGGCGGGCCTCATCGTGGGACGAGCCTGCTCCCACAGTAAATTTCAGAGCCGTTGTGGGTGCGTGCTTGTCCCGCGACTGGATGCAGCCAGTTTAAAAGCCTTGTCGGCTACCTGTCTGTCGTCAGACTCCCGTTAATTGTCGTCAGGCTCGCGTCGCAACGCCCCAGGGCTGCGGCCGAAGGCTTTGAGGATTGCCGCCGCAAACGCGCTTTGCGAGCTGTAGCCCACCCGGTTGGCGACCTCGCCGATAGGCAGCAGTGTCGCCTCCAGCAACTGGCGTGCGCGCTGTAAACGGCGCTCGCGGATGTAATCCATTGGAGTCATGCCGCGCTCGCTGACAAACCGCGCATGTAGCCGGGCCACGGAAAGCCCGGCCAGCCGGGCCAGGTCGGCGACCTGCAGCGGATACGCGGCGTACTGCTCGATATGCGCGTCGAACGCCGCATATGGCAGGCCCTTGGCTGCCAGCGCCGCCGGCCGCTGGTTGAGGCTGGCCAGCAGCAGCACCGCGCCTTGCTCGGCCATCAGCGGGTCGGCCACTTCGCCGGCCGCCAGCCAGTCGACCAACTGCTGCTGGCGCGGGTCCAACTGCAGCGGGCCAGGGCGGTCAAGCAAGCGCTGGCAGCTATCGGCATGGGCGCCCAGGCTATTCGCCAGCCAGTGCCCCGGCGGCACGTCGAGCACCAGGCAATGGCTGCCAGCGCTGCTGCCGCAGGTGTGGTGGGCGCCCGCCGGTACCACCATCAGCGCCTGACGGTCGACCCGCAGGCCGCGCCCGTCGAGCTCGAAGTCCAGCCGTCCGCGCAGGCCGAACACCAGTTGCGGGTGCTCGTGCGTGTGCGCAATCAGTTCGTCGCGGTAATGGCGCAGGGAAAGAATCGAGTGGGCGCTCATGCTGGGGTCCTCGCGGGGCAGGGCGCCAGTGTAACGCGCAACTACGGTTCGTAGCCTGTCACCAAGCGGCAACCGCACGGTCACAACCACTTAACCGCTGACCGGCAAGCTGCGCAAAAGCCTACCGGAGCCTGCCGATGACCCATGCCGAGCTTGTCAAACCCTCGCGCAAGCAGCGTGTACGTACCCTGTGGATCTCCGACGTGCACCTGGGCACCCGCGATTGCCAGGCCGAGCACCTCTCGCAGTTTCTCAAGGGCTACCAGGCCGATCGCATTTACCTGGTCGGCGACATCATCGACGGCTGGAAGCTACGCGGTGGTATGTACTGGCCTCAAGCGCACAGCAACGTTATCCGCCGCTTGCTGACCATGAGCAAGCGCGGTACCGAGGTGATCTACGTCACCGGCAACCACGATGAATTCCTGCGCCGCTATTCCAAGCTGGTACTGGGCAATATCCAGTTGGTCGACCAGGCCGAACACCTCACCGCCGACGGTCGTCGCCTGTTGGTGATCCATGGCGACCAGTTCGACGTGATCACCCGCTATCACCGCTGGCTGGCCTTCCTCGGCGACTCGGCCTACGCGCTCACCCTTACCCTCAACCGCTGGCTCAACTACTGGCGGGCCCGCTACGGCTATGGCTACTGGTCGCTGTCGGCGTACCTCAAGCACAAGGTCAAGAGCGCGGTGAACTTCATCAGCGACTTCGAGGAAGCCATCGCCCACGAATGCGTCAGGCAGGGCTACCACGGCGTGGTGTGCGGGCACATCCACCATGCCGAGATCCGCAAGGTTGGCGAAGTGGACTACCTCAATTGCGGGGACTGGGTGGAGTCCTGCACGGCGCTGATCGAACACTGGGACGGCCATATCGAGCTGTTTCGCCTGGCCGAAGCACAGTTGCGCGGTACCCCGGCCGCCGCCGAGGCGGCCTACTGATTGATCCACACCGCCCTTGGCAAGCCTAGAACGCCACCTTGCCGCGGAGCATGTCGCGGTACATGGCGAAATCGCCGATCAGGCTGTACAGCGGATGCTTGAAGGTGGCCGGGCGGTTTTTCTCGAAGAAGAAATGCCCGACCCAGGCGAACCCGTAGCCGGCAAACGGCAGGGCGATTAGCACGCCCCAGCTGGCGCTGGCGACGGTATAGGCGAGCAGGGCGATGACCAGGCTGGTTCCGATGAAGTGCAGGCGCCGGCAGGTGGGGTTACTGTGCTCACCGAGGTAGTAGGGGTAGAACTCGGCAAAACTGTTGAAATGTGGGGGGCTGGTCACTGCGTTGCTCCCTGATTTGACGGAAATGACGAACACGCACGGCGTGGAGCCTGATCTCAGTCTAGAGTTGGGTGTCAGGATCGGCCAGTGACAATAGGCGCCACTTTAGTATCCTTCGCGTTCTACCCATGAAGAAGCCGCCATGAGCGAACGAACCACATCTGCAAGCTGGGCTTCGGGGATCGTCAAGGCACTTGAACTGGAGGGGCTCGACTGCCGTGCCCTGTTTCAGCAGCTTGGGCTGGACTTCGCCGCGCTGGATGACCCCGATGCCCGCTTCACCCAGGACTCGATGACCCGCCTCTGGCTGCGCGCCGAGGAACTCTCGGGCAACCGTGCCATCGGCCTGAACATGGCGCGGGTGGTGCGTCCAGCGTCGTTTCATGTGGTCGGCTATGCACTGATGTCGAGCCGCACCCTGGCCGAAGGTTTCGAGCGCCTGGTGCGCTATCAGCGGATCATCGCCGAAAGCTCCGACCTGAGCTTTCGCCTGGGCGCAGAAGGCTACTCGCTGATTCTTACCGTGCATGGCGACCACCTGCCACCCACCCGACACAGTTCGGAGGCCTCGCTGGCCTGCGCCCTGGCGCTGTGCAGTTGGCTGAGCGGGCGGGTTATCCAGCCACGGCGGGTGCTGATTCAAGGCCCGCAACCGGCCGACCCGGAACCCTACAAGGTCGCTTTCCATGCCCCGCTGGTGTTTGGCGCCGCGCACGATGCGCTGGTGTTCGAGCGGGCCGACATGGAAGCGCCGTTGCCGACCGCCAACGAGGCCATGGCCACCTTGCACGACCGCTTTGCCGGGGAGTACCTGGCGCGCTTTTCCGAAAGCCGGGTGACCCACCGCGCCCGCCAGGTGCTGTGCCGGGTGCTGCCGCAGGGCGAGCCCAAGCGCGAGACCATCGCTCAGGCCCTGCACCTGTCGCAGCGCACCTTGCAGCGCCGCTTGCAGGAGGAGGGCACCAGCTTCCAGATCCTGCTCGATGACACCCGCCGCGAGCTGGCCGAGCAGTACCTGGCGCAGCCGAACATGACCCTGCTGGAAACCGCCTACCTGCTGGGGTTTGCCGACCCGAGCAACTTCTTTCGGGCGTTCCGCCGCTGGTTCGACGTGACGCCCGGTGAATACCGGACGCGGATGAGCGAGCCGCAACGCGACGCCAGGGTGGCGCCGGTCGACCTCAGTGACGCCAGAACGCCGGCATACATAGCACCAGCACGGTAATGATCTCCAGCCGGCCGAGCAGCATGCCGCCGGCCAGAATCCACTTCGCGGCATCCGGCAGGCTGGCAAAGTTGCCGGCCGGGCCGATGGTCTCGCCCAGCCCTGGGCCGACGCCCGACACGGTGCTGGCGGCGCCGGTCAGTGCAGTCATCCAGTCCACACCAAGCAACGACAGCAACAGGGCGATACCGCAGATGGTGATGGCAAAGAAGAACGAGAAGGTCAGGATCGAGCGCACGATCTCTTCGTCAAGCCGGTGCCCGTTGTACTTTTGCTTGATCACGGCACGTGGGTGAATCAGCTGGTTCAAGCTGGCCTTGAGCAGGATGTAGGCGACCTGGAAGCGGAAGATCTTGATCCCGCCGGCAGTCGAGCCCGAGCAACCGCCAATGAAGCCCAGGTAGAAGAACAGCATCAGCGAGAAGTTGCCCCACAGGCTGTAGTCGCCGAGGGCAAAGCCGGTGGTGGTAACCACCGAGGTGACGTTCAGCGCCACATGGCGCAGGGCATCCAGCCAGTGCAGGTTGGTGGTGGCCCAGTACCAGGTACCAAGCACCAGCCAGGTCACTACCAGCAGGCCGAGCAGACCCTGTACTTGCTGGTCCTTGATCAGCGCGCGGCGGTTACCGCGAAGGGTCGCCACGTAGAGGGTGAACGGTATGCTGCCGCAGATCATCACCACCACGGCAACCCAGTGCACAGCCGGCTGGTCCCACTTGGCCAGGCTCAGGTCGGAGGTGGAGAAGCCGCCGGTGGAGATCGCCGACATGGCGTGGTTGATCGCGTCGAACACGCTCATGCCGGCCAGCCAGAAGGCCAGCCCGCCGAGCGCGGTAATGCCGACATAGACCGCCACGATCGACTTGGCGACCATGTGCGAGCGTGGCATGACCTTTTCCGAGCGGTCCGAGGATTCGGTCTGGAACAGGCGCATGCCACCGATGCGCAGCAGCGGCAGAATGGCCACCGCCATGCCGATGAAGCCGATGCCGCCGAGCCAGTGCAGCAGCGAGCGCCACATGAGGATCCCCGGCGACATGTTGTCCAGGCCGCTGAGCACGGTGGCGCCGGTGGCGGTGATGCCGGACATGCTTTCGAAGAAGGCATCGGTGTAGCTGATGTGCTGGGTCAGCAGGAACGGCAGGGCCGCGAAGATGCACACCACCAGCCAACTGCTGACAGTGAGCAGGTACATGTCGCGCGGGCGCAGGTGCACGTGTTCGGGGCGCCCTGGAATGACCAGGGCCAGGCCGCCAATGAAGGTGATCAGGCTCGACCAGAGGAACGACGGCATGTCGTCGGTGCGTTCGTAGATGACCAGCGTGGCCATGGGCACGACCATGCTGATCGCCAGGGTGATCAGGAAGATGCCGATGATGAAACCAATGATCCTTAAGGTCGGCAACGCCATGTGATCTGCTCTGACTCGAAACGGAAGGGCGCCATTCTACCTATGGACCTCTCTAAGTAAACGCTAGAATAGCTGCACATTTCTCGACAAGGGGTAGCCGATGGAGGCTCTCGACGCGTTGCTCAACCGTGTTTCCGTTCCACGCTTGGTGGAGCCGGCACCGAATGCCGCGCAGCGCGAAGCGCTGTTCCAGGCCGCCTTGCGCGCGCCGGACCATGGTCAGCTGCGGCCCTGGCGGTTCCTCACCATCGAGGGCGCGGCGCGGGAAAAACTCGGTGAGTTGCTGGTAGCGGCGGCGCAGGCCAAGGGCGATGCCAGCCAGGCGGCGCTGGACAAGGCGCGGGCGATGCCGCTGCGCGCGCCGTTGCTGATCGTGGTGATTGCGCGTTTGCAGGAGCACTTCAAGGTGCCGAAGGCCGAGCAACTGATTGCGGCCGGGTGTGCGGCGCACGGTATTTTGATTGCGGCGCATGCACAGGGTATCGGCGCGGTGTGGCGCACAGGCGAGCTGTCGTACACCCGGCAGGTGGCCGAGGGCCTGGGGTTGGCGGCGGGCGAGGAGGTGATCGGCTTCCTCTACGTTGGCACGCCAGTGAACGAACCGCGCCAGGCGCCGGTGTTGGCGACTGAGGAATTCGTGAAAGCTTGGGGTTGAGTCCGGGCCTGGATGCGCACTGGTAGGCGCAGGCAAGCCAGCGCCTACAGGTGTTGGTGTTCCTGGGGTTCAGGCGCTCGGCACCAACGGCAACTCCAGCATCGCCACAAACCCGCCCTGCGGATGGTTCTCCAGCACCAGGCTGCCGCCGTGGCGCTCCGCCGCGCGGCGGGCGATCGCCAAACCCAGGCCATGTCCTGGCGCGCTCTGTCCCGGTGCCCGGTAGAACGGTTCACCCAACTGTGCCAGGTGTTCCGCCGCCACCCCCGGACCATGGTCGCGCACGCTCAGCACAATGCGCTCGCTGTCCTGGCTCGCGGTAATTTCGATCGGCTGCCCCGCCGGGCTGAAGCGCAAGGCGTTGCGCAGCAGGTTGTCCAGCGCCCGCTCAAGCAAGGTCGGCCAGCCCTGCAGATGCAACCCCGGCGTATCGCGCAGTACTAGCGGCTGCTCCGGCGCACTTAACTGGGCGTCCTTGCACACCGCCGCAAGCACCGCGTTCACGTCCACCGGCTCGGCATGTGCCTGTTCGGCGTCGACCCGTGCCAGTACCAGAATCTCGCTGATCAACGCCTCCAGTCGATCGCACTCACGGGTTAGCCGCGGCCAGTACGCGTCGCGCTGCTCCGGCGCGGCGCGCTCGGCCAGGGCCAGGGCAATGCGCAAGCGCGCCAATGGCGAGCGCAGTTCGTGCGAGACATCGCGCAGCAGTTGGCGCTGGCTGCCAATCAGGCTCTGCAACCGCGCACCCATGCGGTTGAAGTCATTGGCCAGCACGCCGAATTCGTCGCGACGGTTGGCCAGGCGGGCCAGGCTGTTCTGTTGATAACTGGTTTGCCCCAGGTCATGCACCGCCCCCCGCAGGCGGCTCAGCGGGCGGGTGATCGACAGGGTGACGAACAGGCTGAAAACGGTCAGCACCACGAGGGCGATGCCGAGCGCGCTCAACGGCCAGAGCAGGCTTTCACGATGCCAGGCGTCGAGTTCCGGGTGTGGGATGCGATAGATCAGCAGGTACGTGTCGCGGGTCTTGGGGCTGGTGTATTCCTCGGTCAGGCGTCGCCACGGCAATTGCCGGTCGTCGTTGTGCCGGCGCGCTTCGAAGGCCGCCGCACGGCGCGGAAAGGTGCCCGGGACCACCGCTTCGCCGCTGTCGTTGAGCACCTGCACGTCGATGTTGTAGCGCCGCTTGCGCAGTTCCAGGTAACGCTGGGCAGCTTCCGGACCTTGCTCTTCGTAACGCTGCGTCCAGTTTTTAGCCAGGGTATTGAGGCCCGGATGACGGCTGAGGATCCAGGCATCCTGGTTGAGCATGTGCCCGAGCAGGATCGACAGCCCGGCGACCAGGGCGATGGCCAGCCAGAAACTGGCCAGGATGCGCCAGAACAGTGAACGCAAGGGCATTTACCTCGAAGCCAAGAAGCCCGGCCTGCGCTGGCAGGCCGGGCGGGAGAAGGACAGCTTACTGGGCCTTGGTGGCTTTTTCAGCTTTCCAGGCTTTGAACTCGGCCCATTCGGCACGGCGTTCTTCGCGTTGCTTCGCCAGTTCGTCGAACTGTTTCTGCTGTTCCGGCTTGAGCAGCGCGCGAATCTCGGCCTGGGATTTGTCATGCTTGGCCTTGATCTCGTCGTTCATGGCTTTCTGATCGGCGGCGGGCAGCTTGGCCAGGTAGCGCTCGGTGATCTCGTGACGGCTCTTCATCTGCTCGCCCATCAGCTTGCCGATCTGCTGGCGCTGTTCGCGGGTCAGGTCCAGTTGGGCGAAAGGCGCGTCACCGCGGTGGTGCTCGCCGTGGCGCGGGCCGCCGTCAGGCATGGCCATGGCAACCGTCGGCAGGGCGGCAGCGAACATCAGGGCGATAAGGGTCTTGCGCATGGTCTCTCTCCTTTCAGGGGCCGGTCGTTACCGGATGTGCCCAGTTTAGGGAGCGCAAGGTCAAGGGCCGTCAGGCAAGGGTAAAGCTTGGGTAAAGAGGGTGGGGGGAAGGGCTGACAAACCTTTCCGGCGGCCGCTCCCACAAACCCCACCGATCTCCCCGTATTGACTCAGAGGCTGTAGTAGTAACCACGGCTGCGCAGCGCGACGATGCGCGGGCGGCCATCCGGGTGCGGGCCGATCTTTTTGCGCAGGTTGCTCACGTGCATGTCCAGGCTGCGGTCATACAGGGTCAACTTGCGGCCCAGGGCAATTTGCGCCAGTTCCTGCTTGTCCAGCGGTTCGCCGGGCTGGCGCAGCAATGCGTCGAGAATGCGACTCTCGGACAGGGTCAGGGTCAGCTCGCGACCATCGATGTCGACCACGCTGCGGGTCGGGCTGAAGCTCAGGTCGCCGACTTCCACCTGGGTTGGCGCTGGCGCCGGGTGGCTGCGGCGCAGCACCGCGCGCAAGCGCGCGGTCAGCTCGCGCGGGTCGCACGGCTTGGCCAGGTAATCATCGGCGCCCAGCTCCAGGCCGAGAATCCGGTCCAGCGGTTCGCCACGTGCCGAGAGCATCAGCACCGGCAACTCGGCATGCTCGCTGCGCAACTGCTTGAGCAGCTCAAGGCCGCTGCCGTCGGGCAGCATCACGTCCAGCACGACGGCCGCAGGAGTACTGCTGGCCAAGGCCTGGCGGGCACTCTCGCCATCGTGGCAGGCGCGTACCTGGAAACCTTCCTGGCTCAGCCAACTGCCGAGCAGTTCGCAGAGTTCCTGGTCGTCATCAATCAGTAACAGCTCGCTCATGTCTCACTCAATTCAACCATTGGCGGCGCCGTCTGAAGGTGCCGCTGGCTAAGATACCGCACACCGCCGCCAACAGGGCAACCCCGCCACCAATCAGGAACCACTGCTGCTGATCGGTCAGCAGGCGTGGCAGGCCACTGGCCTGGGCTTCCTTGAGTTGCAGCTTGAGGCGCTGGTTCTCCTGGCGCAAACGGGTCAGCTGGGCGCTCTCGCGCTCGCTGTCGGCATTTTGCAGTTGCTGGCTCAGCGCTTCGCGCTGGGTTTCGCTTTCTTTCAGTCGCTGTTGCAGTTCGGTGATCTGACTCCCGGCGCTCAACGACAGCGGGGTACTCGCCTGGGGCTCTTCAGCCTGGGCCAGCGGGGTCAGCAGCAACAGGCACAGCAGCATGGACAACGGACCTTGACGCATCGGAACTCCTGATTCCAAACGAGTATTCAGGAGAATGTCGGCAGCCAGGCAGGAATAATGAGCAACAAGGTGTGAAAACGGCGAAAGGCGCCCCGGTTTTGCCCGGTGCGCCCTTGTTGCAGGTTACGGCAGGACTTGCTTGAACGGCTTGACGATCACGTTGGCATAAACGCCCGCAGCGATGTACGGGTCGGCGTCGGCCCAGGCCTGGGCGGCGTTCAGCGAGTCGAACTCGGCGACGATCAGGCTACCGCTGAAACCGGCGGCACCCGGGTCGTTGCTGTCGATGGCCGGGTGCGGACCGGCCAGCACCACGCGGCCTTCGGCCTTGAGTTGCTGCAGGCGCTCCAGATGCGCCGGGCGGGCGGCCAGGCGCGCGTCCAGGGAATTGGCAACGTCGGTGGCGATGATTGCGTAGAGCATGTCAGTCCTCGGTTTTTGGGGTGGTCGGGTCGCTGTCGTGCAGGTGGCGCGACAGGTAGACACCCTGGGCGACGAGGAACAGCACGGTCATGCCGAGGCTGCCGAATACCTTGAAGTCGACCCAGAAGTCCTGGAAGGTGAACGCGACGAACAGATTGGCCGCGCCGCAGAACAGGAAGAAGCCGATCCAGGCGATGTTCAGGCGCGTCCAGACCGCGTCCGGCAGGCTCAGGGCGTGGCCCATGATGCGCTTGATCAACACCCGGTCGCCAATGAAGTGGCTACCGGTGAAGGCCAGGGCGAACAGCCAGTTGACCACCGGGGCTTTCCATTTGAGGAAGGTTTCGCTGTGGAAGGCCAGGGTCAGGCCGCCGAACACCAGGCAGGCGACCAAGGTCAGCCATTGGCCTTTTTCCAGGCGCCGCTGACGAATGAACAGCGCGCCATAGACCACCAGCGAGCTGGCAATCAGCATCGCCGTAGCGCTGTAGATGCCGCCGAAGGTGAAGGACTGGCCGGCAACGTCGACGGTGCGCGGGTCGAGTTTGTAAACGATGAAGAACAGCAACAGCGGGATGAAATCGATGAATTGTTTCACAGTGGCAGCCAGAAGCAGGATGTGCCGGCATAATAACAAACATCAATGAGAGCGAAAGCGTCACCTATGAATGTTGATCTGCACTGCCACAGCACCGCCTCCGATGGCTCTTTGACGCCTACGGCGCTGGTTGCGCGTGCTCATGAGCGCGGCGTGCAGCTGCTGTCGCTGACCGACCACGATACCCTCGACGGCCTGTCCGAGGCCCGCGCAGCGGCCCAGGTGCTGGGCATGCGCTGGGTCAGCGGGGTCGAACTGTCCTGCACCTGGGCCGGTGCCACCATCCATATTCTTGGCTACGATTTCGCCCTCGACGCACCCCCGTTGGTCGCCGCGGTCCAGTCGCTGCACGAAGGGCGCTGGTTGCGGGCCGAGGAAATCGGCCGGCGCCTGGCGGCCAAGGGCATGCCCGGGGCGCTGGACGGCGCGCGGGCGATCCAGCAAGCCCTGGGCGACAGCGGCAACGCGCCGGCGCGGCCGCATTTCGCCGACTTCCTGATCCAGGCCGGCCACGTCAAGGACCGCGCCGAGGCGTTTCGCAAGTGGCTCGGCGCCGGCAAGCTGGGCGATGTGAAACTGCACTGGCCGACGCTCGAAGACACCGTCCAGACCCTGCGCAGTGCCGGCGCCTGGGTCAGCCTGGCGCACCCGATGCACTATGATTTCACCCGCAGCAAGCGCCGTCGGCTGATTGCCGACTATATTCAAGCGGGCGGGCAGGCGTTGGAAGTGGTCAATGGCATGATGCCGGCCGAGCAGGTCGGCACGATGTCGATCCTGGCCCGCGAATTTGGCCTGCTGGCCAGTGCCGGCAGCGATTTTCATGGCCCGGGCACCTGGTCCGAGATCGGGGTGCACCGACCTCTGCCGGAGGATCTGCCGCCGCTGTGGCGTCGGTTCAAACATGAGCAGCCTATCGCGGCCGTCTGAACAGGAAGGACAAGTGAGTCAATTTTTCCAGATTCATGCGGAGAACCCGCAAGCGCGCCTGATCAAACAGGCGGTCGAAATCATCCGCAAGGGCGGGGTGGTGGTCTACCCCACCGACTCGGCCTACGCCATGGGTTGCCAGATCGGTGACAAGAACGCCGTCGAGCGGGTTCGCCGCCTGCGGCAGTTGGACAAGAACCACAACTTCACCCTGCTGTGCTGCGACCTGTCGCAGATGGGCCTGTTCGCCAAGATCGACACGGCCAACTTCCGTCTGCTCAAGGCCCATGTGCCCGGCCCCTATACCTTCGTCCTCAACGCCACCCGCGAAGTGCCACGCCTGTTGCTGCACGACAAGCGCCGTACCATTGGCCTGCGCGTGCCGTCCAACCCGATTGCCCTGGCCCTGCTGGAGGAACTCGGCGAGCCGCTGATGAGCGTGAGCCTGATCATGCCCGGCGAAACCGAGCCGATGACCGATCCCTATGAGATCCGCCAGGCTCTGGAGCATCACGTAGACCTGATCATCGACGGCGGTTTCGGCGATCTCAAGGCCTCCACTGTGATCGACCTGTCGGGCGACGAGCCCGAGGTGATCCGCGTCGGTTGTGGCGATCCGGCCCCGTTCATGGTCGAAGCGTGAGCCAGGCGTCAAGCGTCGAAGCGGTTGTCGATCCCCAGGCCGGTGCCCAGCAGGAACTGCCGCTGGTGCTGGTCTACGGTCAGGCGCTCACCGAAATGCCGGTGGACCTGTACATCCCGCCGGATGCGCTGGAAGTCTTTCTCGAAGCCTTCGAAGGCCCGCTCGACCTGCTGCTGTACCTGATCCGCAAGCAGAACGTCGACATCCTCGACATTCCCGTGGCGGAAATTACCCGGCAGTACATGGGCTACGTCGAGCTGATGAAGGAAGTGCGCCTGGAACTGGCCGCCGAGTACCTGGTGATGGCCGCCATGCTCGCCGAGATCAAGTCGCGCATGCTCTTGCCGCGCTCCGCCGAGGTCGAGGCGGAAGAGGACGATCCGCGTGCCGAACTGATCCGTCGCCTGCAGGAATATGAGCGCTTCAAGGCCGCTGCCGAAGGCATCGACGGCCTCAGCCGGGTTGGCCGGGAAATCATCGTGCCGCGCCTCGACGCGCCGCAGGCCAAGGCGCGCAAGCTGTTGCCGGATGTCAGCCTGGAAGAAGTGCTGCTGTCGATGGCCGAAGTGATGCGCCGTGGCGATCTGTTCGAAAGCCATCAGGTCAGTCGCGAGGCGCTGTCGACCCGCGAACGCATGAGCGAGGTGCTGGAACGGCTCAAGGGTGGCGGTTTCGTGCCCTTCGTCGAGCTGTTTACGGCCGAAGAAGGCAAGCTCGGCGTGGTGGTGACCTTTATGGCGATTCTTGAGCTGGTCAAGGAATCGCTGGTGGAATTGGTGCAAAATGAGCCGTTTGCCCCGATCCACGTGCGCGCCCGCGCCGAGTAACCTCCACGAGCCCATCGATGAACCTGACCGATCCGCGCGACCTCGCGCCCCTGCTGGAGGCCTTTCTGCTGGCCTCGGGTAAACCGCAATCGCTGGAGCGCCTTTTCGAACTGTTCGAGGAAGCCGAGCGCCCGGAAGCGGCGGTATTCAAGAAGGCCCTTGAACTGCTGCGCAAGTCCTGCGCGGGGCGTGCCTTCGAACTGAAGGAAGTCGCCTCGGGTTATCGCCTGCAGATTCGCGAAGACTACGCGCCCTGGGTCGGCCGCTTGTGGGAAGAGCGCCCGCAGCGCTACTCCCGGGCCTTGCTCGAAACCCTGGCGCTGATTGCCTACCGCCAGCCCATTACCCGTGGCGAGATCGAGGATGTGCGCGGCGTGGCGGTGAACACCAACATCATCAAGACCCTGCTCGAGCGCGAGTGGGTGCGCATCGTCGGCTACCGCGAAGTCCCCGGCAGGCCGGCGATGTTCGCCACCACCAAGGCGTTTCTCGACCACTTCAACCTGAAGAACCTCGACGACCTGCCGTCGCTGGCCGAACTGCGCGAAATGGAGCCCGAGCCGCTGCTGGAGCTGGACGATGCGCCGGTGCCGGCGCACCTGCAGGCGCTGGCCGATGCAAGCGCCGAAGAACCGCCAGTGGTCGAGGAGACCAGCTTCCGCAGCCTGCTGGTGGAGCTGGACTCGATGGAGGAGGGCTTGAAGATCGACTTCGACGATCTGCTGCCGGACACGCCAGAGGTCAGCACCGACGACGAAGACCTTGAAGCGTTGCCGGCGGTGCCGCGCGACTGAGCCGGCCTTCGGGCAGAAAAACCCGTTGCGCCGAGGAATATCGACTAGTCTGTGGTGCGTTCATGGCGCGTTCAGCGTATGATTTGCGACCTTTTTGGCGCCCGTTCGCCAGAAACCCGAATTCAAACACTACTTACACCGGGAGGTGCCCAGATGAGTGAGCAAGACCTGCAAGACACCCCGCCACGCCCCGCTGGCGAAAAACTTCAAAAAGTCCTGGCGCGCATTGGCGTCGGCTCGCGTCGCGACGTTGAAGCCTGGATCGGCGAAGGCCGGATCAAGGTCAACGGCGTTGCCGCTACCCTCGGTCAGCGCGTCGACATGCACGATGCGATTTCCGTCGACGGTCGCCTGATCAAGCGCGAAGAAGCCGCCGAAACCGTACGCCGCGTGATCATGTACAACAAGCCTGATGGCGAGATCTGCACCCGTGACGACCCGGAAGGCCGCCCGACCGTGTTCGACCGCCTGCCACGGCCGAAAGAAGGCCGCTGGATCAACGTCGGCCGTCTCGACATCAATACCACCGGCCTGCTGATGTTCACCACCGACGGTGAGCTGGCCAACCGCCTGATGCACCCGTCGTCGGAAATGGACCGCGAGTACGCCGTACGTGTCCGCGGTGAAGTCGACGAAGACATGATTGCCCGCCTCAAGGCTGGCGTTGTGCTCGAAGACGGCCCGGCGCGTTTCACCGATATCCAGGAAGCGCCTGGCGGTGAAGGTTTCAACCACTGGTATCACTGCGTGGTGATGGAAGGGCGCAACCGTGAAGTTCGCCGCCTGTGGGAATCCCAGGGGTTGGTGGTCAGCCGCCTGAAGCGCGTGCGTTTCGGCCCGGTGTTCCTCAATTCCGACCTGCCGATGGGCCGCTGGCGCGAAATGAGCCAGGGCGAAGTCAACATCCTCGCCGGCGAAGTGGGCCTGGCCCCGGTCGCGTTGCCAGCGGTCAAGGGCAAGGACAAGGAAAAGGCCGAGCGTATGCAGCGCAAGTCGTCCAAGCCGATTGGCCGTGGCGAGCGCGTGCGTTCGTTGCGTCCGGCGAAGGAGGGTGCGAGCGAGCGCCCGGCGCGTCAGCCGCGCGATGAAGGCGCTGCCGGCCGTAAAGGGCGCAGCACGGTCGCCGAGCGTCCGAGCGACATGAAGCAACGCCGTCCGGCGCCGAAGCGCCCGGGTAGCAGCCGTGGCAAGCCGCCAAAGGCTGACTGAGTGGTGTGAGTGTGAAAAGGCCATCCTTCGGGGTGGCTTTTTTTGGTCTGGCGTTCGGTGCTCGTCCCGCGATGAGGCCATAGCAGACGCTCTAGATCAAGGGTTGTAAAGCATTTACACCGCATTGTAAAAATATCGTTACAAATTCCCGCGCAATTGCCAGTCAAATCCTCAGCGCCGCAGTCCGCGTAAACAAACCTTGCCGAAACCCCGTCGGCGAACTGCTTTACGCTCACGTCAAGGCCTTGCTCCAGCCCGCAGACAACGGTGATATGTGCCCATTGCCATCGTGCACAGCCCGGCCGCAGAGCCAGGTAAAACATAAGAACAAATGGAGGCGCCATGCACGCCGTACACGTCCCCAGGCTTCATCTCTCCCGCCGGATCGCTGCGTCTCGTCGTCAGACAGTTACGCAACGTGTTGACCCCTGCGTCAAAGCAAGGGTATACAATGCGCCGCGTTTTAACTGTGACCCTAATGCGTACCGCGCAACCTTGCTGACGCCAGGCTGATCCGTCCGGGTTCCCGCCCGAGCTGAACAGCTCTAGTCCAAGACTCCCAAGGCAACCACCTTGTTAATTCCGCTGCGCCACGAGCGCGGTGGGTCCGATTCCGTCACAGATAAAAACAAACAGGTGACTTCGTTCATGAGTGGACAAAACTCGCATTCAGGTGAGCTCAAGCGCGGCCTGAAAAACCGTCACATCCAGCTGATCGCGCTGGGCGGTGCCATCGGTACCGGCCTGTTCCTGGGTTCGGCCGGCGTGCTGCAATCGGCCGGGCCGTCGATGATCCTCGGCTACGCCATCTGCGGTTTCATCGCCTTCCTGATCATGCGCCAGCTCGGCGAAATGATCGTCGAAGAGCCGGTTGCCGGTTCCTTCAGCCACTTCGCCCACAAGTACTGGGGCGGTTTCGCCGGTTTCCTGTCGGGCTGGAACTGCTGGATCCTGTACATTCTGGTCGGCATGTCGGAGCTGACCGCCGTCGGCAAGTATGTCCACTACTGGTGGCCGGAAATCCCTACCTGGGTCTCGGCGGCAGCCTTCTTCCTGCTGATCAACGCAATCAACCTGGCCAACGTCAAAGTCTTCGGCGAAGCCGAGTTCTGGTTCGCCATCATCAAGGTCCTGGCGATTGTCGGCATGATCGGCCTGGGCAGCTACATGCTGGTCAGCGGCAGCGGCGGCCCGGAAGCCTCGGTAAGCAACCTGTGGGCGCACGGCGGCTTCTTCCCGCACGGTGTCAGCGGCCTGGTCATGGCCATGGCGGTGATCATGTTCAGCTTCGGCGGCCTGGAAATGCTCGGTTTCACCGCCGCTGAAGCCGACAAGCCAAAAACCGTGATCCCGAAAGCGATCAACCAGGTCATCTACCGCATCCTGATCTTCTACATCGGCGCCCTGGTCGTACTGCTGTCGCTGACCCCATGGGACAGCCTGGTTACCAGCCTGACCTCCGGCGGCGACGCCTACAGCGCCAGCCCGTTCGTGCAGGTGTTCTCGCTGCTCGGTAGCAATACTGCTGCGCATATCCTGAACTTCGTGGTCCTGACCGCGGCACTCTCGGTGTACAACAGCGGCACCTACTGCAACGCCCGTATGCTCTATGGCATGGCCGAACAGGGCGATGCGCCGAAGAGCCTGGCGAAGATCGACAAGCGCGGCGTGCCGGTGCGTTCGATCCTGGCCTCGGCCGCGGTGACCGTGGTGGCTGTGCTGCTCAACTACCTGATGCCGCACAGCGCGCTGGAGCTGCTGATGTCGCTGGTGGTCGCGACCCTGGTGATCAACTGGGCGATGATCAGCTTCTCGCACTTCAAGTTCCGTCAGCACATGGACCGCACTGGCCAGACCTCGCTGTTCAAGGCCCTGTGGTACCCGTACGGCAACTTCCTGTGCCTGGCCTTCGTGGTGTTTATCCTGGGCATCATGCTATTGATGGATGGCATCCGCGTTTCGGTGTACGCGATTCCGGTGTGGGTCGTGGTGATGTGGGTGTGCTACCAGCTCAAGAGCAAGCGCACTGTCGCCAATGGCCTGGCGCCGGGCGTCGGCGCAACGGCCAAGTAAGGCTTGGCGTCACCACGAAAAGCCCGGCCCAGTGCCGGGCTTTTTGGTTTTACCGGATGGCCGGCGTATCCTGTGCGCCTGCTCCTTTTCAAAGCCAGGCCCATGCTAATCCTCTCCCATGCAGTGCACATTCCCGACGACGAGATCGAGCTCAACGCGATTCGCGCCCAGGGTGCGGGCGGGCAGAACGTCAACAAGGTTTCCAGTGCCGTGCACTTGCGCTTCGACAGCCAGGCATCGTCGCTGCCGGCGTTCTACAAGGAGCGCCTGCTGGCGTTTCGCGACAGCCGGATTACTGCCGACGGCGTGGTGGTCATCAAGGCCCAGCAGTACCGGACCCAGGAGCAGAATCGCAGCGATGCCCTGGAGCGTCTGCGCGAGCTGATCCTGGCGGCAACCAAGGTCGAGAAGGCGCGCCGGCCAACACGGCCGACCCTGGGTTCGAAAACCCGACGGCTGGATACCAAGAGCAAGCGCGGTGCGATCAAGGCTGGGCGCGGCAAGATCGATTACTGAATGTCGTGAACATGCGCCGCGAGCAGGAAGGCCGGGGCAAATCGACCGGTTCTGATGAAATCTGGCAGGGGGCTGGAGCCGTGTGAAAACCCGTGAGTGGGGGAGCCCCCTGTTAGCGCGGTTTTCACACGTCCTGTACGGCGCGGTTATTCCTGGTCGGCGCTGGGGTTTTCGTCGCCTTGGGTGTCAGCCGCTTGGGCTGGCTCGGCGCTCTGGGGAGCAGGGGCCTGCTCGGCGTGGTTCAGGCTTGGGAAGGGAAGATTCGGGATTTCATGCATCTCGTCGTTCCTCGCAAGTTTAAAGGTGGAAAGGCTGCGCAAGGCGCGCGTGGCTTCAGGAAAGCTCGGGCAGGATACAGGAGTCTGGATGACAGTATGAATTTTCCTGCCGATTGGCGGGAATGTGCTGGTGGGGTGTTAGCACCGGATAGCGGAACGCGCCCGCTCCCACAAGGATTCGGCGAATGCCGTTCCTGTGGGAGCGGGTGCGTCCCGCGATGCTTTTAGCAGACGTCCGCAATCGCCGCCGCCAACAGCGCCAGGCGTGCCGCATCGGCGCCGGCGACGTTGGCCCGGCCGGTGCCGACCATGTACACGCTGTGCTGCTCTCGCAGTTGTTTGACCTGCTCCGGTGACAGCCCGGTGTAGGAGAACATTCCGCGTTGTGCAGCAATGTGTGCAAAGCGCTCACTCAAGCCATGCGGTGCCAAGGCCGCCACCAGGCCGACCCGCAGCTCGGCAATGCGCTGGCGCATGGCCTCGACTTCCTCGACCCACAAGCGTTTGAGCGCCGCATCGCCGAGAATCTCGGCGACTACCGCCGCACCATGGTCTGGCGGCGTCGACCACAGGTTGCGGGCCAGCAAGGCCAGTTGGCTGCGTACATCCAGCAGCTTCTGGGCATCCTGCGCGCACACCAGCAGGGCGCCGGTACGTTCGCGGTACAGGCCGAAGTTCTTCGAGCAGGAACTGGTGACCAGCAGCTCAGGCAGTTGTTCGGCGAACAGCCGTACCGCCCAGGCATCTTCTTCCAGGCCATCGCCAAAGCCCTGGTAGGCAAAGTCGATCAGCGGCAGCAGCTCGCGCCGCCGCACCACCTCCAGCACTGCCAGCCAGTCGGCCTGCGCCAGGTCGAAGCCAGTCGGGTTGTGACAGCAGGCGTGCAGCAGTACCACGTCGCCTAGCGGTGCCGCTTCCAGCGCAGCCAGCATGCCGGCGACGTTCAGGCGATTGTCGGCACCCACGTAAGGGTAGTGGTTCACCTTGAGCCCGGCGCTGGCGAAGATCGTTTCATGGATCGGCCAGGTCGGGTCGCTCAGCCAGATACCACGCCCCGGCAGGCACTGTTCGATGAACTCGGCAGCCAGGCGCAGCGCGCCGGTACCACCGGGGGTCTGCGTGGCGCCGACCCGTTGCGCAGCGATCAGCGACGATTCGCCGCCCATCACCAGCTCGCTGATCAGGCGCTGGAAGGCCGCATCGCCGTGACCGCCGACGTAGCTTTTGCTGGCCTGGCTGGCCAGTAGGCGCTGTTCGGCCTGCTTGACCGCAGCTGGAATCGGCGTGAGGCCCTGGGCGTCCTTGAACACGCCGACACCGAGGTCGAACTTGTTCGGGTTGCTGTCTTTGGCATACGCCTCCATCAGCCCCAGGATCGGGTCGCCCGGTACGCGCGCGATCGCGCCGAAGTGCATTACTTGCGACCTTCGGCGGTGCTGGCGACCTCGTCGGTACGCGCGGCCATGATGAAGTCGTTACGGTGCAGGCCCTTGATCGAGTGGCTCCACCAGGTCACGGTGACTTTGCCCCACTCGGTCAGCAGGCCTGGGTGATGGCCTTCGGCCTCGGAGATTTCACCGACCGCGTTGGTGAAGGCCAGGGCATGCTTGAAATTCTTGAACAGGAAGACTTTTTCCAGCTGCATGATGCCGTCGCGGACTTCGATGTTCCAATCCGGGATCTGCTTGATCAGTACCGGCAGTTCTTCGTCGCTGACCTGTGGGGCATCGGCACGGCAGGCTTCGCAGTGGGCTTGGTTCAAGGCGTTCATAGGTTCTTCCGCAAGTAGTTTGTTATTGGTTTGCAAGGGTCGCTCAAGCGGCGACCTTCGGTGGGAATTTTGGCGCATGCAGGCCCAGTTGCTGGCCACGCTGGACCATGCCCATGATGTCTTCATGGGCCAGTTCGAACAGGCGCTTGAGCTCTGGCAGCACGAAGTACAGCGGCTGCAGGATATCGATACGGTATGGCGTGCGCATGGCTTCGAGCGGGTCGAAGGCCTGGTGCTCGGGCTCGTCGGACAGGCTGTAGACGGTCTCTTTCGGCGAGGAGAGGATGCCGCCGCCGTAGATCTTGCGACCTTGCGGGGTATCGACCAGGCCGAACTCGATGGTCATCCAGTACAGGCGGGCAAGGTACACGCGCTGCTCTTTGGTCGCTGCCAGGCCCAGCTTGCCGTAGGTGTGGGTGAATTCGGCGAACCAGGGGTTGGTCAGCAGTGGGCAGTGGCCGAAGATCTCGTGGAAGATGTCCGGCTCTTGCAAATAGTCGAGTTCTTCTTCGGTACGAATGAAGGTGGCCACCGGGAAACGCTTGCTCGCCAGCAGTTCGAAGAAGGTCTGGAACGGGATCAGCGCCGGGACGCGCTCGACCTGCCAGCCGGTGGTGGCGCCAAGCACCTTGTTGATTTCAGCGAGCTGCGGAATGCGGTCGTGGGGGAGGTTCAGCTGTTCGATGCCGTCCAGGTATTCCTGGCACGCGCGCCCCTCGATCACTTTCAGTTGGCGGGTGATCAGGGTGTTCCACACGGCATGTTCATGCGCCGGGTAGTCGATAAAACCTGTCGCGTCGGGCTCGCGGGCCACGTACTGCGTCTGTTTCATGCTGCTCTCCTGGTGAGGGCCTTTTTTGTTATGTGAGTGGCACAAGCCATGGCCCTAGAGATAGCCGGTTATACGGCCCGGCGCACTACCCGCAGGAGCGCCGCCAGCCGCTTTGGCGGGTGAAATCTGTAACGCAAATTTTACGAATCCGCCGGGCTTCTGAAATATAGGCGACATTCGCGACTGTGAAAGGCTGATTTTGTAACGTATTCTTTACGAAAATTCGGACGATTATTCAGATAGTTCCTCTGTTTAGCCTATTTGTAGGACCTTTCATGCGTATCAAAGTGCATTGCCAGAACCGCATCGGCATTCTGCGGGACATCCTCACCCTGTTGGTGGAGTACGGCATCAACGTGGCCCGTGGCGAAGTCGGCGGCGACCACGGCAATGCCATCTACCTGCACTGCCCGAACCTGATCAACCTGCAGTTCCAGGCACTGCGACCCAAGTTCGAGGCGATTACCGGGGTGTTCGGGGTCAAGCGGGTCGGGCTGATGCCCAGCGAGCGTCGGCACATGGAACTGAATGCCTTGCTCGGCGCGCTGGATTTCCCGGTGCTGTCGATCGACATGGGCGGCTCCATCGTCGCGGCCAACCGCGCGGCGGCGCAGTTGCTCGGGGTGCGCGTGGACGAGGTGCCGGGCATTCCGCTATCGCGCTACGCCGAGGACTTCGACCTGCCCGAGCTGGTGCGGGCGAACAAGTCGCGGATCAATGGGCTGCGGGTCAAGGTCAAGGGCGATGTGTTCCTCGCCGACATCGCCCCGTTGCAGTCTGAGCACGACGACAGCGAAGCGCTGGCAGGCGCGGTACTGACGCTGCACCGCGCCGATCGTATCGGCGAGCGTATCTATAACGTGCGCAAACAGGAGCTGCGCGGTTTCGACAGCATCTTCCAGAGCTCGAAAGTGATGGCCGCAGTGGTGCGCGAAGCGCGACGCATGGCACCGCTGGATGCACCGCTGCTGATCGAGGGCGAAACCGGTACTGGCAAGGAACTGCTGGCCCGCGCCTGTCACCTGGCCAGCCCGCGCGGCCAGGCGCCGCTGATGGCGCTCAATTGCGCCGGCTTGCCCGAGTCGATGGCCGAGACCGAACTGTTCGGCTATGGCCCCGGCGCTTTCGAGGGGGCCCGTGCCGAAGGCAAGCTGGGCCTGCTGGAGTTGACCGCCGGCGGTACGCTGTTCCTCGACGGCGTCGGCGAGATGAGCCCGCGCTTGCAGGTGAAGCTGCTGCGCTTCCTGCAGGATGGTTGCTTCCGGCGGGTCGGCAGCGACGAAGAGGTGTACCTGGATGTGCGGGTGATCTGCGCGACCCAGGTCGATTTGTCCGAGTTGTGCGCGCGCGGTGAGTTCCGTCAGGACCTGTATCACCGGCTCAATGTGCTGTCGCTGCACATTCCACCGTTGCGCGATTGCCTCGATGGCCTGGCACCGCTGGTCGAGCACTTCCTCGACCAGGCTAGCCGGCAGATCGGCTGTGCCTTGCCGCGGCTGGCCCCGGCCGTGCTGGAGCGGTTGAGTCAATACCACTGGCCGGGCAACGTGCGTCAGTTGGAGAACGTGCTGTTCCAGGCGGTTTCCCTGTGCGAGGGCGGCGTGGTCAAGCCGGAGCATATCCGCCTGCCGGATTACGGCGGGCGCCAGCCGCTGGGCGAGTTCTCCCTGGAGGGGGGGCTTGAGGAGATCGTCGGCCGCTTCGAAAAGGCTGTACTGGAGCGGCTGCTCGTCGACCATGCGAGCAGTCGCGCCCTGGGCAAGCGACTCGGCGTGTCGCACACGACGATTGCCAACAAGCTGCGCCAGTATGGTGTGGGCAAGGCCGAGTGACGCTACCAGGCGTCGTAGTGCTGCAGGTAGGTCACGGAAAAGTCGCTGCCGGGAAACTCGATCTTCAGTTGCGGCAGGACCACGCCACCGCAGGAACGACAGGTGTTGTAGCGGGTGAAGACCTGTAGGGTGGCGATGTCCTTTTGCGCAAAGGTTTCCTTGATGATCGTGGCGATCAGGCGTTCCGAATCGACTCGCCGATCATGCTCGACCACATGCAGCCTGTCGCTGCTGCGTAGCACCGGCAGGTCGGTGAAGTCCGGGTCTGGCGCGCGGCCGTGCATCAGCGCGCCAGCGTCGATGTAGGTCACATTGCCCAGGCGTCTGCTGGTCTGCCCAGGCAGGTGGGGCTTGAGGTGCAGGTTCTTGTACTTTTGCCCGCCGGACAGCGCGTAGACCACATAGTGCTCACCGGCCCTGGTGCGGATCGCGGCATACGCCAGGTTGCTGCCCTTGAGCTGCTGGCCGATGACCTCGGCGCTGGCTGTGGCGTTGCTGAGGCTAGAGAAGTTCAGGTGCGGCCATGGCACCTTGCCGGCATGAACGGGAAACAGGTTGTTGAGGATGCCGGCGATGTGCAGGCGCTCGGCTGATGAGCGCCCGCCCACCTGTTGCCAGTCGGGAATGATGGACTTGGCTTCCTCGATCAGGTTGATCTGGCTGCTTTCCGAAGAAAGGATGTTTTCCGCAAAGTGCAGAAACCGGTTTTCTGCCTGGCTCGCGCTGCACCACTGCGCATAGCTCGCATAGTCCTTGCTGCCGGCCGAGTGCAGTACCCAGGTCTTAATGTCCGGGTCGTTCTTGTGCACGGCGACGTTGAACAGCAGCTTGGCAATGTTTTCCCGGTCCTTGAGGTTGTAAGGGCGTTCGGTGACAAAGCGGAACTGTTCGGACAGACGCAGGTATTCGTTGATTTCGCTGATATCGGTAACCGGAACGAAGGTAAGCCTGCCGGGGCCTTGCACGGCCTTGTAGAAATGCCCCGCGTCGACTTCGACATAGATGACGTTGCGGCCACCCGTCTCGTAGCGCACGCCGCGCAGGATGCGCTTGTCGGCAACGCCCGCGACGATACTGTCCAGTTCCACGGTCGGTATTTGCGGGTTGAGCAGTTTCGCCTTGTTTGCACTGGTGTCTGGCAACAAGCCGAACTTGCGTTTGTCCGACATGCGCCCGCTGATCTGCGGCAAGTAGCGTGGCTGCTCGGGCAGCCCTAGCACTGCGCGTTCCTCGGCGTTGAGCGGGATGATCTTCTTGTGGGGCGACAGGGTCGCGCGTCGGCGCCCCCTGGCGGGGATGATCTGGTAGTCCCATTTGCAGAACTTTTCCTCGTGAACGAACACGTCGAGGGTGCGCTCGGCGGTCTCTGCCGAGGCTGCGATCAGCCGCCGATCAAGATGGAACTCCCGGCATTCGAAGGCCAGGCCGGCCTCGCGGCCGAGGTTCAGCGAGCTGTCGACCGAAGGTAGACCCTCGATGGGGGTGCTGACCAGGCGGGTGAACGCGGAGCAGGGGTCAGGCTCGGTCAGCTCGCGTATCGGCCGGCAAAGCATGGTCTCTTCCTCGAGTGTCGACAGGTCGCCGACTGGCGCTTCGGACAACCGGGTCAGGCAACTGTCGCTGCGGGTGGTGTCTAGGCGATAGGTATGGCCATCGATACCGATGTCGTACACGCCCCGCCCCTTGTAGCGCAGGTGTACGACGCTCTCTGCCGGGAGCGCGATGCTGAGGGTGCCGCGGGGGGACAGCTCATAGGCGATATGGGCCGGGTAGCTGCCTGCGCCGAGCCAGTTGGCGTGGCTCAGTGCTGTAAGCGTCGAAGGTTCCGCAGGTGAAACGGGCACCAGCAGCGGGCCGAAAGGTTTGTTGCTGTGCGGGTCGAGTAACCGGTAGCTGGAACGTTCGGCCGTGGCCAGGTTGTGCACCAGCACATTCGCGGTTGCGTCGACGTTGGCCAGCGTCTGTAGCTCATGCAGGTCGAGCCAGTCATGCAATGCCGCCGGCGGTAGGCAGTATTTGCCATCGCCGGTCAGGCGCAGCAACGGGAGTTTGTGCAGCAGCCTGTTGAGCCAGGTGCCGCTGAGGTCTTTCAGCAGCGTCCAGGTATTGCGCGACAGCCAGAAGAAGCCGCGTGCCAGGTCCTTGAATATCATTGCCGGGCTCTGTCGGGCGAGGCCCAGAACCAGTTCGCCGAGGGCGCCGGTCATCGCGCTGCACGTGGCGCTAAAGGTCAGTTTGCCGGCTTTTTTGACAATGTTGAGGATGGAGCGGGCAAATACCCCGGTGGGAATCAGCACGGCCAGGGTGTCCACCACGCAGCCGGCAATCACGCCGACAGAGTGATCGCCGTCGGCCAGGTCGTTGATGCAGCCGTAAAGCGGCAGCAGTAGGCGGGCGATGAGGGTGCCGACCTGTTTGTCCTGGTTGTTCAGTTCTTCCCAGGTGGTGGGGTGGGTATGGGCTTGCCGAAGTGTTGTCAGCGGCGTCTCGTACAGGTGAGCGGCTGCAGCCTTTGCCAGCGTCAGCAGAAACGCGCGCTCATCCTGTTCGGCGCCATATACCTGCGTGGCGGCAGGTATCAGTGTGCCCTTGAGCGGGGTGTTGAACGGCTGGCGGCGCGAAGGGGTTCCTGTCAGGTAGGCATCGCTGTCGAAGGGGAGTAAGGGGGTCTGCCGCGCCCGGCGCTTGGCGTCCTCATACCGTTGCAGGCGTGCGATGGTTTCGCCGAGGTTACCGCTAAAGCCGCCAGTGGGCTCCACCCTGTAGTGGAACTGCTGCTGGCAAGGCCGGACGATGCCGGCGCCCGGGATGATCTCGAAGTAATGTTCGGAGGCCGCGTTGTGTTCGTCGAAGTCCTCTCGGTGGTCACCGCTCAGGCAGCGGAGGAGCAGGCCGTTGTCGCTGGTTTTGCTGGCAAAGGTCACCAGGTTGGCTTCGCAGGTGGCGGCATGCAGGCGGGCGCGATGGCGTGCCGGCAGTTCCTCGAGCAGGCGCCCGATGATGCGACTGTTGGTATGCAGCCAGCTGGCCTGGTAGGCGCGGAACGCGCTGTCGTAGAGCTCAGGCACCGTCGGCAATCCGGTCCGGTAGATGTCGCCCATGGTGACCAGTTGCAGCAGGTTCATGGTGATGGGCGGCGGGCTGGGCGAGCCATAGTCGCCGCTGCTGCCGGGGATTGACCGGACGAAGTCCCAGGCATAGCGTGAGGACTTCTCCAGGCCGCAGCGTTGCAGGTAGGCCCATGTCTCATGGCCGGTAATGCGCTTGTTCCAGTAGACCCGGTTAACGCCGGCCTGGCTCAGTTGTTCTTCGGCCAGACGCTGGCGATCCGGTACGCTCGCACTCAGTTGTTTGGCATCACTGGAGAATGCCTCCTGCTGCCGTTTGAGGAAGGCGAGCGCGGCCTCGATCTGTGTGCTGCTGGCGGTGTGCAGGTCGCGTTCGGCCACGCTGCCGATCGCGTCGTGCGCGATGGCGTAGCGCAGGGCCGGGATGATCAGCGTCTGGCTCCAAAGCCGGCGGATCTCCGGGTCCTGGCTGCTGCTCAGTGCTCGCGGCAAGGCAACCAGTTCATCAAACACGGCGTGGCAGGCCGCGCCCGGCAAAATGGCTTCGAGTAGCCTGGCGCCATGGATCAAGGCAACGCTTTGCAGGGAGCGGCCATAGTAGAGCCAGCCAGGCACCCGGTTGACCAGCAGCTCCGGAGCCATGTCGCGCAGCAGCAGGTATTCGAGCAGGCGGGCGGCGGCGGGCGAAATGCCCGGGTTGCGCTCGACGATTTCCCGGTCGATCTGCTCCAGCAGTTCCTGGTGGCTGAGTTCGGTCGCCCAGCGGTCGCGAAAGTCCCGTGCGATCGAACGCGCCGAGCGCTGCCAGGGGCCGAGAAAGCGCTCGCTGATCGCTCGTGCGGCCAGCGCCTGGGTGGCGCGCGGGGAGGTGGCCTGGTCATGATCGCCAGCGTACCAGCCAACCTTGCGCAGCAAGGGCTGGAACAGCGGGACGAAATGGCAGGACTGCATCATCGCTTGCCAGGCCTCATGAGCCGGGACGCGCAGTTGCTGGTTGCCGCTGCTGGTTTCGCAGAGCAGCGTCAGGCCGATCGCGCCGAACAGGTCGTCGGGCGAGGTGTACGGGCACCACTCGGCAAATGCCGGGAGCTGCTCGCACAGCCTTTGGGCACTCGATAACGGTTCGAGGGGTGGGGCGCTCTGTTGCGCTGTATTTGTCAGCAGCAGCGAACCCAGCCGCAGGCAGCACTGGCTGCTCAGTTGCGGGTGCCGCCGGATCAACTGGGTGGCGAAGGAGAAGGCTTGTACTTCAGGCGCCTGGGCGGCCATGTGCAGGGCCAGTGCCAGCCAGGGCTCGTCGTTGGCGCCCAGGGTGGCGAGGGCAAGCCGGGTGAACAACTGGCGGCAGGTGGTCGCGTCCAGGGAGGGGCTCCACTCGATCTGCCGCGCTTGCCCGACCGGCTCATTGCCGAGGCTGGCCAGGATCAACTGGTGGATGAACTGCTGGGTCGCTTCGGCGGGCAATTGCCGGGCCAGCGAATCGGCCAGCGGTCTGTCGCGATAGTCGGCTGCGCTGGGCAGCAGGCGTTCGATCACGCTTGCCAGTGCGGCCAGTGCGTTCTGTGGTGGGTTCGGTTCGCAGCGGCTCAGTCCGTGCTGCAAGGCGCCGATGGGGCAGTGTGTCAGCCACTCTGCAGCGGCCTCCCAGTGCAGGCCGTGCTTGAATTGCAACATCCACATCTGCAGGTCTTCGGGAACCGGTTCAAGCAAGCTGCCCAGTTCGGAGAATTCACCTGTACCAAGCCGCGAGGCTTGATTGCTTAGGGGGGACGTCCGGTAGAGCAAGTCTTCAAGCTGGAGCCGGGCTTCAGGCGAGGTGATCGGCGCATCGTCGATCCAGGCCAGGCGGGCAAAAAACGCATGTACCAGGCGCGGTTCGATAGCCTGCGGAGCAACTTCCAGTAGCTCGGCAATCAATTCATGGGTGGCGCGACTGCAATACAGGTCGAGCAGTTTGCGCGACGGTACATCGGCGTTGCCAGGGAACGTGATATCGTCGCCGAGCAAGTACCGAAGTGTCAGGCGTGCTGCCTGGAAATATAGATACGCTGAGGCAGGGGCGCTGGCAGGTATGTCCGGAGTCGCAGGAATAGTGTGATCGAGTGTGTTGTCAGACTCGGCACTTATCGACACGGCAATTAACACTTGAGCAAGGAACGTTTCATCGCTCAGTTGCATTAAGCGGGTATGCAGAAGCGTGGGTTTTGAAGGGGACATTCGCCTGGGCTCGTGCTGCGGGAGAGCGGGCGAGTATTACGAGCGGGGCGTGGTCGCAGGCGCTAGATATTTACGCCGCGCTTCGTGCGGACGGGCAGGAAGCGCAGGCCTTGAGGGATCAGCCGTTAGAGCAGCCGTTGCCCATGACGCGGTATTCGAGGATGTGTTTCTGGCCCTGCGAATCTTCGTAGGTCATGCGGGCCGGAACCACTTCGCAGACATTCGGGATTTCGCTCATGGAAATGACTTTGGCGATATCCAGATGTTGCGAGTAACTGTACTGTTCAACCGGAATCTGCTCGGCCGACGTATTTGCAACTTCATCGGCCAGGGCCGAAGCGCAAACAGTACCGAGTACCAATGCCAGTAAAGCTTTCATCTTTAATTTACCTGTCTAAGGTCGTAAGGGGCACGCAGTGCTTATGACGCTGCGTGTAAATCACGGTGTCGTTGGTGTGTGCACGCTATTAACAACTAATTGCCTTCGTGGGGGCTGTTGCGGAAGTTGATCGCGTTGCCGTTGCTGGCGAGGTGAATTTTAGGCAGCCGGGTCCGGCTGAAACAGAGTGGGTTTTGATAAACACTGTTGGCAGAAACTGTAACAATCGTGGTTTTTGCCCGGGGGGAAATTAATTTTTCTGCCGATTCCGATCTGAGACGCCCGTCCTAGAGCTGGTGTTCTAGAGGGGTGGGCGAAAAGTCGCAGCTGTTACTACCAACGTCGAATGGTCTTTATCGCTCTGGTACAGTTAAAACGAGGTCATACAAAAACAACTATTACACCGAGGTAACAAAGATGAGTGCGGCTCCCCTGTATCCCGTTCGTCCCGAGGTTGCGGCCACCACGCTGACTGACGAGGCGACCTACAAGGCCATGTACCAGCAGTCGGTGATCAACCCGGACGGCTTCTGGCGCGAGCAAGCGCAGCGCCTCGACTGGATCAAGCCCTTCACCAAGGTCAAACAGACCTCCTTCGACGATCACCATGTCGATATCAAGTGGTTTGCCGACGGCACTCTGAACGTTTCCTACAACTGCCTGGACCGTCACCTGGCCGAGCGTGGCGATCAACTGGCAATCATCTGGGAAGGCGACGACCCTTCCGAGCACCGCAACATTACCTACCGCGAGCTGCACGAGCAGGTCTGCAAATTCGCTAACGCCTTGCGTGGTCAGGATGTGCACCGCGGTGACGTGGTCACCATCTACATGCCGATGATCCCCGAGGCTGTGGTGGCGATGTTGGCCTGTGCCCGCATCGGTGCGATCCACTCGGTGGTATTCGGTGGCTTCTCGCCGGAAGCCCTGGCCGGGCGCATCATCGACTGCAAGTCGAAAATCGTCATTACCGCCGACGAAGGCCTGCGTGGCGGTCGCCGCACTGCCCTGAAAGCCAATGTCGACCTGGCGCTGACCAACCCGGAAACCAGCAGCGTGCAGAAGATCATCGTCTGCAAGCGCACCGGTGGCGACATCGCCTGGCACCAGCACCGCGACATCTGGTACGAAGACCTGATGAAGGTTGCTTCCAGCCATTGCGCGCCCAAAGAGATGGGCGCCGAAGAAGCGCTGTTCATCCTCTACACTTCCGGTTCCACCGGTAAGCCGAAGGGGGTGCTGCACACCACCGGCGGTTACTTGGTGTATGCCGCGCTGACCCATGAGCGGGTGTTCGACTACCGTCCGGGCGAAGTCTACTGGTGCACCGCCGATGTCGGCTGGGTGACCGGCCACAGTTATATTGTCTACGGCCCGCTGGCTAATGGCGCGACCACGCTGTTGTTCGAAGGCGTGCCGAACTACCCGGACATCACCCGCGTGTCGAAGATCGTCGACAAGCACAAGGTCAATATCCTCTACACCGCGCCGACCGCGATCCGCGCGATGATGGCCGAAGGGCAGGCGGCGGTTGCCGGTGCCGACGGTTCAAGTCTGCGTCTGCTCGGCTCGGTGGGTGAGCCGATCAACCCGGAAGCCTGGAACTGGTACTACAAGACTGTCGGCAAGGAGCGTTGCCCGATTGTCGACACCTGGTGGCAGACCGAAACCGGTGGTGTGCTGATCAGCCCGCTGCCAGGCGCGACCGCGCTCAAGCCTGGCTCGGCGACCCGGCCGTTCTTCGGTGTGGTGCCGGCGCTGGTGGATAACCTCGGCAACCTGATCGACGGTGCGGCCGAAGGTAACCTGGTGATCCTCGATTCGTGGCCGGGCCAGTCGCGTTCGCTGTTTGGCGATCACGACCGCTTCGTCGATACCTACTTCAAGACCTTCCGTGGCATGTACTTCACCGGCGACGGTGCCCGTCGCGACGAGGACGGCTACTACTGGATCACCGGCCGGGTCGACGACGTGCTCAACGTGTCGGGCCACCGTATGGGCACTGCCGAGATCGAGAGCGCGATGGTTGCCCACCCGAAAGTCGCCGAGGCGGCGGTAGTGGGTGTGCCGCACGACATCAAGGGGCAGGGCATCTATGTCTACGTGACCCTCAATGGTGGCGAGGAGCCGAGCGAGGCGCTGCGCCTGGAGCTGAAGAACTGGGTGCGCAAGGAGATCGGTCCGATTGCTTCGCCGGATGTCATTCAGTGGGCCCCGGGGCTGCCGAAGACCCGTTCGGGCAAGATCATGCGGCGCATCCTGCGCAAGATCGCGACCGCCGAGTACGACGGCCTGGGCGATATCTCGACGCTGGCGGATCCAGGGGTGGTGCAACACCTGATCGACACGCACAAGGATATGGAGAAGGCGTCGGCCTAAAAAAAGCATCGCGGGACGACTCGTCCCGCCATTGCGTTCAATGCCAAGGCCCCGCCTGACCCCGTCAGCGGGGCCTTGGGCGTTTTGTTACCCGACATTCATCGGTAACCCTTTTCCGGCTAAAAACGGGGCAAAGGGAAACGCTGTCGCCCATTTTTAGGGCAGATCCCACAGCAATTTTAACCTGCTTAAACGCTGCGCTTGCCGGATCATAAGGCTTTGCCAATAATAGGCCCGGTTATTGCTTCACTGATAGGTTATTTGTCTGTCGCTTTTGCATATCTTGCGAAAGCTGTCAATATCTCCGGGCTGTACTTCCTGCGCTTCTGTAACTAGTTGTCGCATTGAAGAAATATCGGCTTCGGAGCTGTCGCTAAAATGCCGATCACTCGCTCGTGGCGTACCGACCTTCTCGGGGCCGCGCAGTTCGCGTTGTACCCATTCGCATATCGGGCAGTCGTCCTGCCTCGTATTGCCCTTTACCGATGGAGTTCCCAGATGAAGAAACTCGCACTGCTTGGCGCACTGGCGCTGTCCGTGTTTTCCCTGGCTTCGCTGGCTGATGAGAAACCGCTGAAAATCGGGATCGAGGCTGCCTACCCACCGTTCGCCTCGAAAGCCCCGGACGGCAGTATCGTCGGTTTCGACTACGACATCGGCAACGCCCTGTGCGAAGAGATGAAGGTCAAGTGCACCTGGGTCGAGCAAGAGTTCGACGGCCTGATCCCGGCGCTGAAAGTGCGCAAGATCGACGCCATCCTGTCGTCCATGTCGATCACCGACGACCGCAAGAAGTCGGTCGACTTCACGGGCAAGTACTACCTGACCCCAGCGCGCCTGGTGATGAAGGAAGGCACCGCCGTCAGCGACAGCCTGGCTGAACTCAAAGGCAAGAAGATCGGCGTGCAGCGTGGTTCGATCCACGACCGCTTCGCCAAGGAAGTGCTGGCCCCGCAAGGCGCCACTATCGTTCCTTACGGCACCCAGAACGAAATCTACCTGGACGTCGCTGCTGGTCGCCTGGATGGCACCGTTGCCGATGCTACCCTTCTGGAAGACGGTTTCCTGAAAACCGATGCCGGCAAAGGCTACGCCTTCGTCGGCCCGTCGTTCACCGACGTGAAATACTTCGGCGACGGCGTCGGTATCGCCGTACGTAAAGGCGACAAGGAAAACCTGGACCGCATCAACGCGGCCATCGCGGCCATCCGCGCCAATGGCAAGTACAAGGCGATCCAGGACAAGTACTTCAACTTCGACATCTACGGCCCAGAAGCCAAGTAAATCGTCGTCGTTTCACCTGTAAATGGTGCAAGCAGCAGAGACTCTGAGGTTTGCACCATTTTTTCATCCCTAAGGTCGAGGACCTCAACATGTTGAAAGGCTACGGGGCAGTCATCCTCGATGGAGCGTGGCTGACGCTACAGCTCGCCTTGTCGTCCATGGCCCTGGCCATCGTACTCGGCCTGATCGGTGTGGCCCTGCGCCTGTCGCCAGTGCGCTGGCTGGCCTGGCTGGGCGACCTGTACTCCACGGTGATCCGCGGGATACCCGACCTGGTGCTGATCCTGCTGATCTTCTACGGCGGTCAGGATCTGCTCAATCGCATCGCACCGCTACTCGGCTACGATGACTACATCGACCTCAATCCGCTGATGGCGGGTATCGGTACCCTGGGCTTCATTTTCGGTGCCTACCTGTCGGAAACCTTCCGCGGCGCGTTCATGGCCATTCCCAAGGGGCAGGCCGAAGCTGGCATGGCCTATGGCATGAGCAGCCTGCAGATCTTCTTCCGGGTGTTGGTGCCGCAGATGATTCGCCTGGCGATTCCCGGCTTCACCAACAACTGGCTGGTCCTGACCAAGGCTACGGCACTGATTTCGGTGGTCGGCCTGCAGGACATGATGTTCAAGGCCAAGCAGGCGGCCGATGCCACCCGCGAGCCCTTCACCTTCTTCCTGGCGGTGGCGGCGATGTACCTGGTGATCACCAGCGTCTCGCTGCTGGCCCTGCGTTACCTCGAGAAGCGCTATTCGGTTGGCGTAAAGGCGGCTGATCTATGATTTTCGATTACAACGTCATCTGGGAGGCCATGCCGCTGTACCTCGGTGGCCTGCTGACCACCCTCAAGCTGCTGGCGCTGTCGTTGCTGTTCGGTCTGCTGGCGGCCATCCCGCTGGGCCTGATGCGCGTGTCCAAGCAGCCGCTGGTGAACATGACCGCCTGGCTCTACACCTATGTGATCCGCGGCACGCCGATGCTGGTGCAACTGTTCCTGATTTACTACGGCCTGGCCCAGTTCCAGGCGGTGCGCGAAAGCTTCCTCTGGCCGTGGCTGTCCAGTGCCACCTTCTGTGCGTGCCTGGCGTTTGCCATCAACACCAGCGCCTATACCGCGGAAATCATCGCCGGCAGCCTGAAGGCCACGCCACATGGCGAGATCGAGGCGGCCAAGGCGGTCGGTATGTCGCGCTTCCAGATGTACCGTCGCATCCTGCTGCCGTCGGCCCTGCGCCGGGCGCTGCCGCAGTACAGCAACGAAGTGATCATGATGCTGCAAACCACCAGCCTGGCGTCGATCGTGACCCTGATCGACATCACCGGTGCCGCGCGAACCGTCAACGCCCAGTACTACCTGCCGTTCGAAGCCTACATCACCGCCGGCGTGTTCTATCTGTGCCTGACCTTCATCCTGGTCCGCCTGTTCAAGCTTGCCGAACGCCGCTGGCTCGGCTACCTGGCGCCGCGCAAGGGCTGAGGCCTGCGGCAAATTTTTAGGCCCTGGGCGCGAGCTCAAGACTGAACGCTTTGTGAGAACCGACAGCATGTACAAACTCGAAGTCCAAGACCTGCATAAACGCTATGGCAGTCACGAAGTGCTCAAGGGTGTGTCCCTGGCGGCGAAGGCGGGCGATGTGATCAGCATCATCGGCTCCAGCGGTTCGGGCAAAAGTACCTTCCTGCGTTGCATCAACCTGCTCGAGCAGCCGCACGCCGGCAAGATCCTGCTGAACAACGAAGAGCTCAAGCTGGTGGCGAACAAGGACGGCGCGCTGAAAGCCGCCGATCCGAAGCAGTTGCAGCGCATGCGTTCGCGTCTGTCGATGGTGTTCCAGCACTTCAATCTGTGGTCGCACATGACGGCGCTGGAAAACATCATCGAAGCGCCGGTTCACGTGCTCGGCATGAGCAAGAAAGACGCCCTGGAAAAAGCCGAGCACTACCTGAACAAGGTCGGTGTGGCGCACCGCAAGGACGCCTACCCTGGGCATATGTCCGGTGGCGAGCAGCAGCGCGTGGCGATTGCCCGGGCGCTGGCCATGGAGCCGGAAGTGATGCTGTTCGACGAGCCGACCTCGGCGCTCGACCCGGAACTGGTGGGTGACGTGCTCAAGGTCATGCAGTCGCTGGCTCAGGAAGGCCGCACCATGGTCGTGGTCACCCACGAAATGGGCTTTGCCCGTGAAGTGTCGAACCAGCTGGTGTTCCTGCACAAGGGCCTGGTGGAAGAGAGTGGCAACCCGCGCGAAGTGCTGGTCAACCCGCAGTCCGAGCGTTTGCAGCAGTTCCTCTCTGGTAGCTTGAAGTAACCTGCCGTGTTACACATCGAGGCTGCCGCTTTGCACCAGAATAGGGCATGCTGCGCCTCGATCGACGTTCCACCTCCAGCCACACCTCAGGTTTCGGACCTTACCTCATGACCACCCAGCGAATCGGTTTTCTCATCTGGCCCAGCACCAAAGCCCTGACCCTGGCGCTGGCTGAAGAGGTCTTGCGGGTGGCGCAGAAGGTTCACCCGGACGTGGTCTACGAACTGCAGTTTCTGCATGCCGAGCCGCTTGCCGAGGGTGCCTGGCGACTCCCTGGCGAGGCCTGGAATGGCAAGCTCGAAGGTTTCCAGAAGCTGTTCCTGATGGCCGACGAGCCACCGCAGGCGGTGGGTGCCGCGCTGGGTAGCGCGCTCAAGCAGCTGGTGCGTGCCGGTTGTGTGGTGGGTGGGTTGTCGGCGGGGGTGTATCCGTTGGCGCAGCTGGGCTTGCTCGATGGCTATCGGGCGGCGGTGCACTGGCGCTGGCAGGACGATTTCGCCGAGCGTTTTCCCAAGGTCATTGCCACCAGTCACCTGTTCGACTGGGACCGCGATCGGCTGACCGCCTGTGGTGGCCTGTCGGTGCTCGATCTGCTGCTGGCGGTGCTGGCCCGCGATCATGGTGCGGAGCTGGCGGGGGCGGTGTCGGAAGAATTGGTGGTGGAGCGGATTCGCGAAGGTGGTGAGCGTCAGCGCATTCCGCTGCAGAACCGGCTGGGCTCGAGTCATCCGAAGCTGACCCAGGCGGTACTGTTGATGGAGGCCAATATCGAAGAGCCGTTGACCACCGACGAGATCGCCCAGCATGTGTGCGTGTCGCGTCGGCAGTTGGAGCGGATCTTCAAGCAGTACCTCAACCGCGTACCGAGCCAGTACTACCTGGAGTTGCGCTTGAACAAGGCGCGGCAAATGCTGATGCAGACCAGCAAATCGATCATCCAGATCGGCTTGTCGTGCGGGTTCTCGTCGGGGCCGCACTTCTCCAGTGCGTACCGCAACTTCTTCGGCGCCACGCCGCGCGAAGACCGCAACCAGCGCCGCAGCAGCAGCCCGTTCGAACTGTCCTCGGTGCCTGCCGAGCGCGGTTGAAAGTTGTCTGCTGGCTCCTGTTCTTGTAGGCGCTGGCTTGCCTGCGATCGAGTCGGGCCGCGTTCGGACGCAGCGCTCGTAAATCCTGAGTCTGCAATTTTTCTGGCGCACCGCGCGCGCTGTGTCCGCTGCCGCTTCGCGACAGTTCGCAGGCAAGCCAGCGGCTACAGTTATGTGCGCTCCTGGGCTTTGTTTTTCAACGTGCTCCCGCCGCCGAACAGATTCTCCCCACCCCATCCCCGCACCGTTTAAACTGCGCCTTTGCGACCCTATTTGTCGCATTGCCGAAAGCCTTGGTAAAACAGGGTTTGGCGCTATAAGAAGTTGTCGCTTGGCGGCAAGGTCGGGCGCCGTTCTGTCCTTACAATCCCCCCATCGCTCGCCAGTTCCAGGCAGGCGTTCCTCTTCAGGAGACTCCGATGTCCGTTGAGCAAGCTCCGGTGCAACGCGCCGATTTCGACCAGGTTATGGTCCCCAATTACGCACCGGCGGCATTCATTCCCGTGCGTGGTGCCGGGTCCCGCGTCTGGGACCAGTCGGGACGCGAACTGATCGATTTCGCTGGCGGCATCGCCGTTAACGTCCTGGGGCATGCCCACCCGGCACTGGTCGGCGCACTGACCGAACAGGCCAACAAGCTGTGGCACGTGTCCAACGTCTTCACCAACGAGCCGGCCCTGCGCCTGGCGCACAAGCTGGTCGACGCCACCTTTGCCGACCGCGCGTTCTTCTGCAACTCCGGCGCCGAAGCCAACGAGGCCGCCTTCAAGCTGGCCCGGCGCGTTGCCCACGACCGTTTCGGTGCGCAAAAGCACGAAATCATTGCCACCGTTAACAGCTTCCACGGTCGTACCCTGTTCACCGTGAGCGTCGGTGGTCAGCCGAAGTACTCCGACGGCTTCGGCCCGAAGATCACCGGCATCAGCCATGTGCCGTACAACGATCTCGAAGCCCTGAAAGCACAGATCTCCGACAAGACCTGCGCCGTGGTGATCGAACCGATCCAGGGCGAGAGCGGTGTGGTTCCGGCCGATGTGGCCTACCTGCAAGGCGCCCGCGAACTGTGCGACAAGCACAACGCCCTGCTGATCTTCGACGAAGTGCAAACCGGCGTTGGCCGTACTGGCTCGCTGTTCGCCTACCAGCACTACGGCGTGACCCCGGACATCCTCTCCAGTGCCAAGAGCCTGGGTGGCGGTTTCCCGATCGGCGCCATGCTGACCACCGAAGACCTGGCCAAGCACCTGGCCGTCGGCACCCACGGCACCACCTACGGCGGTAACCCGCTGGCGTGTGCCGTTGCCAATGCGGTGCTCGACGTGGTCAACACCCCTGAAGTGCTGGCCGGGGTCACGGCCAAGCACCAGCGCTTCAAGGCCCGCCTGGAAAAAATCGGCCAGCAATACGGTCTGTTCAGCCAGGTCCGTGGCATCGGCCTGCTGATCGGCTGCGTCCTCACCGACGCCTGGAAAGGCAAGGCCAAGGACGTGTTCAACGCTGCCGAAAAAGAGGGCCTGATGGTCCTGCAGGCCGGCCCGGATGTAGTGCGCTTCGCCCCGAGCCTGGTGGTTGAAGACGCCGACATCGACGAAGGTCTGGACCGCTTCGAGCGTGCTGCGGCAAAACTGACCCAGGCCTGATAAGCGCCGGTCGTCCTTCGCTGGCCCTGGTGGCCAGCGAAGCTGATTTTCTGTGGCGTGTGCCAGTGTGTACGCGCCGCTTTTTCTGTGCCGACAGCGGTCGGCCTGTTTTCCCGAAAGGAGTGACACCATGCTGGTGATGCGCCCCGCGCAAATGGCTGACCTGGAAGAAGTACAGCGTCTGGCTGCGGACAGTCCCATTGGTGTTACGTCCCTGCCGGACGATGCCGGTCGCCTGAGCGACAAGATTGCCGCGTCGGAAACCTCGTTTGCTGCCGAAGTGAGCTTCAATGGCGAAGAGAGCTACTTCTTTGTGCTCGAGGACAGCACCAGCGGCAAGCTGGTCGGCTGTTCCGCCATCGTCGCCTCGGCCGGTTACTCGGAGCCGTTCTACAGCTTCCGTAACGAGACCTTCGTGCACGCTTCGCGCGAGCTGAAGATCCACAACAAGATCCACGTGCTGTCGCAGTGCCACGACCTTACCGGCAACAGCCTGCTGACCAGTTTCTATGTCAAGCCCGAGCTGGTCGGCACCGCCTGGTCCGAGCTCAACTCGCGTGGCCGCTTGTTGTTCATGGCCGCGCACCCTGAGCGTTTCGCCGATTCGGTGGTGACCGAGATTGTCGGCTATAGCGACGAGAATGGCGACTCGCCCTTCTGGGACGCCATCGGCCGCAACTTCTTCGACCTCAACTACGCCGCCGCCGAACGCCTGTGCGGGCTGAAAAGCCGGACCTTCCTGGCCGAGCTGATGCCGCACTACCCGATCTATGTGCCGTTGCTGCCGGATGCTGCGCAGGAGGCCATGGGCCAGGTTCATCCGCGGGCACAGATCACCTTCGACATCCTGATGCGCGAAGGCTTCGAGACCGATCACTACATCGATATTTTCGACGGCGGCCCGACCCTGCATGCGCGGGTGTCCGGGATCCGTTCGATTGCCCAGAGCCGGGTCGTGCCGGTGAAGCTGCAGGAGCAGCCGATCAAGGGCGGGCGCCAGTACCTGGTTTCCAACGGCCAGTTGCAGGACTACCGCGCCGTGTTGCTGGAGCTGGACTGGGTGCCGGGCAAGCCGGTGTACCTGAGCCCTGAAGCCGCCGAAGCGCTGGGCGTTGGCGAAGGTGCCAGCGTGCGCCTGGTTGCGGTGTGATACCTGAGAACCCCAGGTCGAGTTTCGCAGGGGCCAGACGGCGCCTGCCCGAGGAGATAGCATGATCGTTCGTCCCGTACGCAGCAGCGATTTACCCGCGCTGATCGAGCTGGCGCGCAGCACCGGCACCACTGGCCTTACCACGTTGCCGGCCAACGAAGAGCGCCTGGCCCATCGCGTGGGCTGGGCCGAGAAAACCTTCCGCGGCGAAGCCGGGCGGGGCGATGCCGACTACCTGTTCGTGCTTGAGAACGACGACGGCGTCGTGGTCGGGATTTCCGCCATTGCCGGCGCCGTCGGCTTGCGCGAGCCCTGGTACAACTACCGCGTCGGGCTCACCGTCAGCGCCTCGCAGGAGCTGGACATCTACCGGGAAATTCCGACCCTGTTCCTGGCCAACGACCTCACCGGCAACTCCGAGCTGTGCTCGCTGTTCCTGCGCGCCGACCAGCGCAGCGGCCTGAACGGTCGTCTGCTGGCCAAGGCGCGCCTGCTGTTCATCGCCGAGTTCCCCGAGCTGTTCGGGCCGAAGATCATCGCCGAGATGCGCGGCATGTCCGACGAACAGGGCCGTTCGCCGTTCTGGGAAAGCCTCGGCCGGCACTTCTTCAAGATGGAGTTCAGCCAGGCCGACTACCTCACCGGTGTCGGCAACAAGGCCTTCATTGCCGAGCTGATGCCGAAGTTCCCGCTGTACACCTGCTTCCTCTCGGAAGCCGCGCGCAACGTCATCGGTCGCGTGCACACCGACACCGAGCCGGCGCTGGCCATGCTCAAGGGCGAAGGCTTCAGCTACCAGGGCTATGTCGACATCTTCGACGCCGGCCCGGCCGTGGAGTGCGAAACCGCGAAGATTCGCGCGGTGCACGACAGCCAGGCACTGGTATTGGCCATTGGTACGCCGGGCGACGATGCCACGCCGTTCATCATCCACAACCGCAAGCGCGAAGACTGCCGCATCGCCGCAGCACCTGCGCGCCTGGCGGCCGGTACCCTGGTGGTCGATCCGCACACTGCCAAGCGCCTGCGCTTGAATGCCGGTGACCAGGTGCGTGCCGTGCCGCTGTCCGCTGCCCGGGAGAGCAAATAATGACTACGCATTACATCGCAGGCCAATGGCAGGCGGGCGCCGGCGACGCGCTCGAATCGCTCAATCCGGTGAGCCAGACGGTTGTCTGGCACGGCCAGGGTGCCAATGCGGCACAGGTCGAGCAGGCCGTGCAGGCGGCCCGTCAGGCGTTCCCGAGCTGGGCGCGGCAATCGCTGGATACGCGCATCGCCGTGCTCGAAGCCTTCGCCGCCAAGCTCAAGGACAACGCCGAGGCGCTGGCGCACTGCATCGGTGAAGAAACCGGCAAGCCGCTGTGGGAAGCCAGCACCGAAGTGACCAGCATGGTCAACAAGGTTGCCATTTCGGTGCAGAGCTACCGTGAACGCACCGGCGAAAAAAGTGGCCCGCTGGCCGACGCCACCGCCGTGCTGCGGCACAAGCCGCATGGCGTGGTCGCGGTGTTCGGTCCGTACAACTTCCCTGGGCACCTGCCCAACGGGCACATCGTGCCGGCGCTGCTGGCGGGTAACACAGTGGTGTTCAAGCCCAGCGAGCTGACGCCGAAAGTCGCCGAACTGACAGTCAAGTGCTGGATCGACGCCGGCCTGCCGGCTGGCGTGCTCAACCTGGTGCAGGGGGCACGGGAAACCGGCGTGGCACTGGCCGCCAACAGCGGTATCGACGGCCTGTTCTTCACCGGTTCCAGCCGTACCGGCAACCTGCTGCACCAGCAGTTCGCCGGGCGCCCGGACAAGATTCTGGCCCTGGAAATGGGCGGCAACAACCCGCTGGTGGTCGATCAGGTCCAGGACCTCGACGCCGCGGTGTACACCATTATTCAGTCGGCGTTCATTTCCGCTGGGCAGCGCTGCACCTGTGCCCGTCGCCTGCTGGTGCCGCAAGGCGCCTGGGGCGATCAGCTGCTGGCGCGGCTGGTTGAAGTCAGCAAGACCATCGCGGTCGGTGCGTTCGATCAGCAGCCAGCGCCGTTCATGGGCTCGGTGATTTCCCTGGCGGCGGCCAAGGCGCTGCTCGATGCCCAGGCACAGTTGCTTGGCAACGGGGCCACGGCACTGCTGGAAATGACCCAGCCGAACGCTACGGCGGCGCTGCTGACCCCGGGCATCATCGACGTTACCGCCGTGGCCGGACGGCCGGACGAGGAGTTCTTCGGTCCGCTGCTGCAGGTCATTCGCTACAGCGATTTCGATGCGGCGATTGCCGAGGCCAACAACACCCAGTACGGCCTGGCCGCCGGCTTGTTGTCCGACTCCAACGCGCGCTACCAGCGTTTCTGGCTGGAAAGCCGCGCCGGTATCGTCAACTGGAACAAGCAACTGACCGGCGCTGCCAGCAGCGCGCCGTTCGGCGGTGTCGGTGCCAGTGGCAACCACCGCGCCAGCGCCTACTACGCGGCCGACTATTGCGCGTACCCGGTGGCCTCGCTGGAAACCGCCAGCCTGGTCCTGCCTGGCACGCTGACGCCCGGCGTCTCCCTATAACAACAGCTTCACGGAGCCTTGCCGATGAAATCGTTTGAAGTGAATTTTGATGGTCTGGTGGGACCGACGCACAACTACGGCGGCCTGTCCTACGGCAACGTGGCCTCGCAGAGCAACAGCCAGCAGGGGTCCAACCCGCGTGAAGCGGCGCGTCAGGGCCTGGCGAAAATGAAGGCGCTGATGGAGATGGGCTTCCAGCAGGGCGTGCTGGCCCCGCAGGAGCGCCCGGATGTGGCGGCACTGCGTCGTCTCGGCTTTTCCGGTAGCGATGCCCAGGTCATCGAGCGCGCGGCCAGGGAAGCCATGCCATTGCTGGTCGCCAGCTGTTCGGCGTCGAGCATGTGGGTGGCCAACGCAGCCACGGTCAGCCCCAGTGCCGACACCGCCGATGGTCGCGTGCATTTCACCGCCGCCAACCTCAACTGCAAATACCACCGCAGCATCGAGCACCCGACCACCAGCCGCGTGCTCGGCGCGATGTTCGCCGAGCAGAAGCACTTTGCCCACCACGCGGCGTTGCCGGCGGTGGCACAGTTCGGCGATGAAGGCGCGGCCAACCACACACGCTTCTGCAAGAGCTACGGTCAGGCCGGTGTCGAGTTTTTCGTGTTCGGTCGCAGTGCCTTCGATACGCGCTACCCGGCACCGCAGAAGTACCCGGCGCGCCAGACCCTGGAAGCCTCGCAGGCGGTCGCCCGGTTGCACGGCCTGAGCGCCGACGGTGTGGTCTATGCTCAGCAGAATCCAGCGGTGATCGATCAGGGCGTGTTCCACAACGATGTGATCGCGGTAGGCAATGGCGAAGTGCTGTTCTACCACGAGGACGCCTTCCTCGAGACCGAGGCAATGCTCGCCGAGCTGCAGGCTAAACTGGCTAAGCGTGGGGGCAGCTTCCAGGCCATCTGCGTGCCGCGTGCCCAGGTTGCCGTCGAAGACGCCGTGCGCTCGTACCTGTTCAACAGCCAGCTGTTGAGCCGTGCCGACGGTTCTATGCTGCTGATCGTGCCGGAGGAGTGCCGCAACAACGAGCGGGTCTGGGCCTACCTGTCGGCCTTGACGGCATCGGGCGGGCCGGTAAAAGAGGTCAAGGTGTTCGACCTCAAGCAGAGCATGCAGAACGGCGGTGGCCCGGCTTGCCTGCGCTTGCGCGTGGCCTTGAACGAAACGGAGCTGGCGGCGGTGAATCCAGGGGTTATCATGACGGCGCCGCTGTATGACACCCTGACGCAGTGGGTCGACAAGCACTATCGCGATCGCCTGAGCGAAAGCGACCTGGCTGACCCGCAGCTGTTGCTGGAGTGTCGCACGGCACTGGATGAACTGACCCAGATCCTCAAACTGGGTTCGGTCTATCCGTTCCAACTCCAACCTTGAGAGAGCATTCGATTATGTCCGACACCCTGCAGCTGATCCTTGAAGACGATGACGGCACCCAGCTGGAAACCTCCTGCACCCGCTTTGCCGTGGTCTGGCAGGGCAAGGAAGTCTGGATTCAGCAAGATGGCCGCGGTCAGCTGCTGATCGGTGTCGACGTCGAAGAAGGCGACGCCGAGTACGCCAACCTGCTGCTGCGTCCGCTGGCGACCAACCTGGTCAGCCTGCAGCTGGAAATGGAGCCGGCGGATGCTGGCGAAGACGACGATCACGTTCATGGTCCCGACTGCGGCCATAAACACTAAGGAAACAGGCCATGCTCGCCCTCGGCAAACTGCTTGAACTGACCCTCGCCGGTCGTGAACCGGCGGAGAAGACCCAGCTGACTGTCGGAGGCGTGCGCATGCGCTGGCTGGGCGAGGGCGCGCTTGAAGTGCGGCCGCCCGAAGGCTGCGATAACGGCCTGGACCTGCTGTTGTCGGCTGGCATTCACGGCAATGAAACCGCACCGATCGAGTTACTTGACGAGTTGCTGCACGGTATTGCCCGTGGCGACATCAAGCCACGGGCGCGGGTGTTGTTCCTGTTCGGCAACCCCGAAGCGATCCGTAGGGGTGAGCGTTACCTGGAGCAGGACGTCAACCGCCTGTTCAATGGCCGTCACGAGATGTCCAGCGGTTCGGAGGCCATGCGCGCCGGCGAGCTGGAGCGTTTGGCCATGACCTTTTTCAGCGTGCCGGGGCGTAACCGGCTGCATTACGACCTGCACACGGCGATTCGCGGGTCGAAGATCGAGCAGTTCGCGCTGTACCCGTACAAGGAGGGTCGCCAGCATTCGCGTCGCGAACTGGCCCGACTGCGTGCTGCGGGGATGGAAGCGGTGCTGTTGCAGAGCAAGACCTCGACGACCTTCACTGCCTTTACCTACGAAACCCTGGATGCCGAGGCCTTCACCCTGGAGCTGGGCAAGGCGCGGCCGTTCGGGCAAAACCAGCAGGTGAACCTGGAGCCGCTGGAAACCCGCTTGAAGCAGATCGTCGAAGGCAACGAGCCCGAGTTCGCCGACGATAAGCTGGACGGCTTGCAACTGTTCAGTGTGGCGCGCGAGATCATCAAGCACAGCGATAGCTTCCACCTGCACCTGCCGGCGGACATCGAGAATTTTTCGGAACTGTCCCGCGGTTATCTGCTGGCCGAGGACCTGGCGCAGACCCGCTGGGTGGTCGAGGAGGAGGGCGCGCGGATTATTTTCCCCAATCCCAAGGTCAAGAACGGGCTGCGCGCGGGGATACTGATCGTGCCGGCTTCGGCCGAATCGTTGGGCTGAAGGCGAGTCGCCGGCAAGGCCGGCCCCCACAGGGGTTCACGTAACCTCTATGGGGGCCGGCCTTGTCGGCGATGACTGATCAGCCAACCATCTTCTGCGGCACTTCACTGCGGCGCAGCGCGCGTAGCTTCAGCAGCGTATCGGCGCAGGTCTTTGCCGCCTCTTCGCCTTTGTGCACGAAGTGCTCGAAGAAGAACGTCTGGTGTTCTTCGCCAGCATGGAAGTGGTGCGGGGTCAGCACGACCGAGAACACCGGTACTTCGGTTTCCAGCTGAACCTGCATCAGGCCGCTGATCACCGACTGGGCGACGAACTCGTGGCGGTAGATGCCGCCATCGACTACCAGGCCGGCGGCAACAATGCCAGCGTAACGGCCGCTGCGAGCCAGCAGTTTGGCGTGTAGCGGGATCTCGAACGCGCCGCCGACTTCATAGAAGTCGATGTCGCTGGCCGAGTAACCCTGGCGCGCCATCTCTTCGACGAAACCCTTGCGGCTCTGATCGACAATATCTTTGTGCCAGCACGCCTGCACGAATGCGATGCGCTCTGCGCCGTGGGCTTTGCTGTCAATCGGGGTAGGTTGCATTGAAACGGACTCCTGTTTGTGTGAAAAACAGGGCAGCTGGATCGAAGGGGATTGCTGTCACGCAGGCGTGCAGCCACAGACGCTCGCGCGCCGATCCCGCTCTCTCTTTATCCGGACTATGACCGTCGGCCCCGGAATCACACCGGGTCTGCTGACCTTGCTGGCAAGCCGGCAAGCGCTCGCGGGCTATGCGCATTGCGCGCAATTACCGCCGGTGGGGAATTGCACCCCGCCCTGAGAACGTTGCCGCCAGACGATGGCGGCGCGGACTTTGTAGCACAGTCGTCGCGCAGGTGTATAGGGTGCTAACTAATTGGTCGTAGATGAACGGCTTTTCATCCGCCCGTACTTGCCAATTTCCCGTTGCGCCGGCACTAATGCCTTGTCAGTGGAACCAGGCTGCCGCTAGCATCCGGTGCAACGCAATGCGCGAACATGACGCTTTTGCCTGTCTATCGTGTAACAGGCCGTCCAATTGACGGTTTCTATCGTATAAACACACTGCACCGTTAATGCAGGACCGATATAATGCGGCCCTTTGCCGTCGTTTCGTCAATTTGACGCACGCATTTGCCTCAGGCCGCCGTTTCCGTGGAAGAACCTATGAAAAGCGCAGAAATCCGTGAAGCCTTCCTTCGCTTCTTCGAAGAGCAGGGACACACCCGAGTTGCCTCCAGCTCCTTGATTCCGGGTAACGACCCGACCCTGCTGTTCACCAACGCGGGGATGAACCAGTTCAAGGACTGTTTCCTTGGTCAGGAAAAACGTGCTTACACCCGTGCGGTCAGCAGCCAGAAGTGCGTGCGTGCCGGCGGCAAGCACAACGACCTGGAAAACGTCGGTTATACCGCGCGTCACCACACCTTCTTCGAGATGCTGGGCAACTTCAGCTTCGGCGACTACTTCAAGCGCGACGCAATCACCTACGCGTGGAATTTCCTGACCAGCGACAAGTGGCTGAACCTGCCCAAGGAAAAGCTCTGGGTCACCGTCTACGCCAGCGATGACGAAGCCTACGATATCTGGACCAAGGAAATCGGTGTACCAGCCGAGCGCATGGTCCGTATCGGCGATAACAAAGGCGCGCCGTACGCGTCGGACAACTTCTGGACCATGGGCGATACCGGCCCGTGCGGTCCTTGCACCGAGATCTTCTACGATCACGGCGCCGACATCTGGGGTGGCCCACCCGGCTCGCCGGAAGAAGACGGCGACCGTTACATCGAGATCTGGAACAACGTCTTCATGCAGTTCAATCGCACCGCCGACGGCGTGCTGCACCCGTTGCCAGCGCCGTCGGTGGATACCGGCATGGGCTTGGAGCGGATCAGCGCCGTGCTGCAGCATGTGCATTCGAACTACGAGATCGACCTGTTCCAGAGCCTGCTCAGTGCAGCGGCCAAGGCTATCGGTTGCAGCAACGACGCCCAGCCGTCGCTGAAAGTGGTGGCCGACCATATCCGTTCTTGCGGCTTCCTGATTGCCGACGGCGTGCTGCCGTCCAACGAAGGCCGTGGCTATGTGCTACGTCGGATCATTCGTCGCGCCTGTCGTCACGGCAACAAGCTCGGCGCCAAGGGCAGCTTCTTCTACCAGATCGTTGCCGCCCTGGTTGGCGAGATGGGCGAAGCCTTCCCTGAGCTGAAGTCCCAGCAAGCGCACATCGAGCGCGTGCTCAAGGCCGAAGAAGAGCAGTTCGCCAAGACCCTGGAGCAGGGCCTGAAGATCCTCGAGCAGGACCTGGCCGAGCTCAAGGGCGACGTGGTGCCTGGCGATGTGGTGTTCAAGCTGTACGACACCTATGGCTTCCCGATGGACCTGACCGGCGATATCGCCCGAGAGCGCAACCTGACTCTGGACGAAGCCGGCTTCGAGCGGGAAATGGAAGCCCAGCGTGAGCGCGCGCGTTCGGCCAGCGCCTTCGGCCTGGACTACAACAGCCTGGTCAAGGTTGACGTGGCGACCGAGTTCACCGGTTACAGCGCCACCGCAGGCGACGCCAGCGTGGTTGCACTTTATAAGGATGGCCAGGCGGTCGAGCAGCTCGGCGAAGGCGAGGAGGGTGTGGTCATCCTCGATCGCACGCCGTTCTACGCCGAGTCCGGCGGCCAGGTCGGCGACACGGGCTACCTGCAGGCTGGCGCCGTGCGTTTCGACGTGCGCGACACCACCAAGACCGGCGGTGCCTTCCTGCACCACGGTGTGGTGGCCAGCGGTAGCCTCAGCGTCGGCGCCAAGCTGCAGACCCAGGTCGATGCCGACGTCCAGCACGCCACTTCGCTGAACCACTCGGCGACCCACCTGCTGCACGCGGCCTTGCGCCAGGTGCTCGGCGATCACGTTCAGCAGAAAGGCTCGCTGGTCGACAGCCAGCGCCTGCGTTTCGACTTCAGTCACTTCGAGGCGGTCAAACCGGAGCAGATCAAGGCCCTGGAAGACATCGTCAACCGCGAAGTGCGTAACAACTCCGAGGTGCAAACCGAAGAGACCGATATCGAGACCGCCAAGCAGAAGGGCGCCATGGCGCTGTTCGGCGAGAAGTACGGCGACAGCGTGCGCGTGCTGAGCATGGGTGGCGACTTCTCGGTTGAGCTGTGCGGCGGCATCCATGCCAAGCGCACCGGCGATATCGGCCTGTTCAAGATCATCAGCGAAGGTGGCGTGGCCTCCGGTGTCCGTCGTATCGAGGCGGTCACCGGCGCTGCGGCCCTGGCTTACCTGAACGCTGCCGAAGAGCAGCTCAAGGAAGCCGCGCAACTGGTCAAGGGCAGTCGCGACAACCTGATCGACAAGCTCTCGGCAGTGCTGGAGCGCAACCGTCTGCTGGAAAAACAGCTGGAGCAGTTGCAGGCCAAGGCCGCCAGTGCGGCGGGCGACGATCTGTCCAACAGCGCTGTCGATGTTAAGGGTGTCAAGGTGCTGGCGGCACGTCTGGATGGTCAGGACGGCAAGGCGCTGCTGGCGCTGGTCGATCAGCTGAAGAACAAACTCGGCCGCGCAGTGATCCTGCTCGGCAGTGTCCACGAAGACAAGGTCGTTCTGGTTGCAGGTGTAACCAAAGACCTGACTGGCCAACTCAAAGCCGGTGATTTGATGAAGCAAGCCGCTGCGGCGGTGGGCGGCAAGGGCGGTGGACGTCCGGACATGGCGCAAGGCGGTGGCGTGGATGCCGCAGCGCTGGACGCTGCACTGGCCCTGACCGTGCCATTTGTAGAGCAGGGTGTCTGAGGCGCTTGTGGCCCGTCGTCTAGTGGCGGGCCCTGGCGTTGATTGATTCGTTTATTGGGTGCCCTTCACGGGCTGAGGCGGCTTTGAAATGGCGTTGATCGTACAGAAATTTGGCGGTACTTCGGTCGGCACAGTCGAGCGAATCGAGCAGGTTGCCGACAAGGTCAAGAAATTCCGCGAGGCGGGCGATGACCTGGTGGTTGTGCTGTCGGCCATGAGCGGGGAAACCAATCGCCTGATCGAGCTGGCCAAGCAGATCAGCGATCAGCCGGTTCCGCGCGAACTGGATGTGATCGTCTCCACCGGCGAGCAGGTGACTATCGCCTTGCTCGCCATGGCATTGATGAAGCGTGGTGTGCCGGCGGTTTCCTACACCGGCAATCAGGTACGGATTCTCACCGACAGTGCGCACAACAAGGCGCGCATCCTGCAGATCGACGACCAGAAGATCCGTGCCGACCTCAAGGCCGGGCGCGTGGTGGTGGTCGCCGGTTTCCAGGGTGTCGACGAGAACGGCAGCATCACGACCCTCGGGCGTGGTGGTTCCGATACCACTGGTGTGGCCCTGGCGGCTGCCCTGAAAGCCGACGAGTGCCAGATCTACACCGACGTCGATGGTGTCTACACCACTGACCCGCGTGTGGTGTCCCAGGCTCAGCGGCTGGACAAGATCACCTTCGAAGAGATGCTGGAAATGGCCAGCCTCGGTTCCAAGGTGTTGCAGATTCGTGCCGTCGAGTTCGCCGGCAAGTACAACGTTCCGCTGCGCGTGCTGCACAGCTTCCAGGAGGGTCCGGGTACCCTCATTACTATTGATGAAGAGGAATCCATGGAACAGCCGATCATTTCCGGCATCGCCTTCAACCGCGATGAAGCCAAGCTGACCATTCGTGGCGTACCGGATACCCCGGGCGTTGCTTTCAAGATCCTCGGCCCGATCAGCGCCGCCAATATCGAAGTCGACATGATCGTGCAGAACGTTTCGCACGATAACACCACTGATTTCACCTTCACCGTGCACCGCAACGATTACGCCAAGGCCCAGCAGGTGCTGGAAAACACCGCCAGCGAAATCGGTGCGCGCGAAGTGATCGGCGACACCAAGATCGCCAAGGTCTCGATCGTCGGCGTTGGCATGCGTTCCCACGCAGGGGTCGCCAGCCGCATGTTCGAAGCCCTGGCTAAAGAGAGCATCAATATCCAGATGATCTCCACCTCCGAAATCAAGGTGTCGGTGGTGATCGAAGAGAAGTACCTGGAGCTGGCAGTGCGCGCCCTGCACACCGCCTTCGAACTCGACGCGCCGTCCCGTCAGGGCGAGTAACGCGTTGCACCTGGGGCGCGGCTTTGCCGCGCCCTTCGTTTTTCTGGCTGGCGTGGGTGATCTGTTCTTTTACGCGCGCTGGTCAATACTTAGGCTTAGGTCGACAACCGTCCTGGTTGTAGGTTGAAGCCCTTTTTTTTGCAGACTGTTGTCCCTGAACTGAAATGCGTGAGGAGAAAGGTATGTTGATTCTGACTCGTCGGTGCGCAGAGAGCCTGATCATAGGCGATGGCGAAATCACCGTGACCGTGCTCGGCGTCAAAGGAAATCAAGTGCGGATCGGCGTAAATGCGCCCAAGGAAGTGGCCGTGCACCGTGAGGAAATCTACCTTCGGATCAAGAAAGAGAAGGACGAAGAACCAAGCCTTTAATTTTTATCGAGTTTTTTTCAAAAAAGAGTTTGCAAACGGGGAAAGCTCTGGTTATTATACGCCCCGTGTTGCGGAGAGGTGGCCGAGTGGCCGAAGGCGCTCCCCTGCTAAGGGAGTATACCTCACAAGGGTATCGGGGGTTCGAATCCCCCCTTCTCCGCCATTATTCAAATAGCACGCTGCAATCTGGCTTCTTCGCTAAGTTATTGAAACTAAACGAAAAAGTGCTTGATATAGAGATTGAGCGGGCTATAATGCGCGGCATCAAATGCACTCGTAGCTCAGCTGGATAGAGTACTCGGCTACGAACCGAGCGGTCACAGGTTCGAATCCTGTCGAGTGCACCATATAAGAAGTTGTTTTCAGTCACTGAAATTAACTTCTGTTTCAACCAGAGGTGATCTGGTCTAACAAGCGCCAACCCTGCACTCGTAGCTCAGCTGGATAGAGTACTCGGCTACGAACCGAGCGGTCACAGGTTCGAATCCTGTCGAGTGCACCATATACGAGGTTGTTTTCAGTTTCTGGAATTAACCTCTGCTTCAACCAGAGGTGAGCTGGTCTATCAAGCGCCAACCCTGCACTCGTAGCTCAGCTGGATAGAGTACTCGGCTACGAACCGAGCGGTCACAGGTTCGAATCCTGTCGAGTGCACCATACAACGAAAAGCCCGCCCTCCAAGGCGGGCTTTTTGCTGTCTGCGATTTCATTTTTCGGTAAAGCGCGATGAATAAACTGTCATCGCTGCGATGCTGCCTGCGTGCTAATTTTTATCGGTGAATGTGTTTTTTTTCTCGGGTTCGCCGTCGCACTGATGGACCTGAACGTTGTCCTAGCGTTGTCTCGCAAACGATTGTTCTCGCCAAGATTTCAGCCCCCTGACAGCTCAGGCGGTGTATGATTGCGCCCGTCAGCCCCGCCGGGGCTTGTGGAATACCACCATGGACTTACCCAGTAGTTACTTAAACGCTCGATATACCAATCAAGATTTGCCTGATTGAATCTCCCGGCGTGCTCCGCTGCTGGGAGTGGAGTTCGCCTATGACTGAAGTAGAAGTAAAAAAGACGCAGGAAAGCTTGCAGGATCGCCTGGCCCAGGTGGTCGAACTGCTGCAGCGTCAGCGCGTGGTCGAAGACCTGACTCACCGTCAGGAGGGCCACCACCACGACCTGGTCGAGAACCTGGTCCACCGGCAGAATCTGGTCGAGCTGCAACGCAAGCTCGATGACCTGCACTCCGCCGACGTCGCCTACATCCTTGAGGCCCTGCCACTCGATGATCGTCTAACGGTCTGGCAGTTGGTCAAGGCTGAGCGCGACGGCGATATCCTCTTGGAAGTCTCCGACTCGGTGCGGGAAACCCTGATCGCCGACATGGACGATCATGAGTTGCTCGCGGCTGCCAAGGAGATGGATGCCGACGAACTCGCCGACCTCGCCCCTGAACTGCCGCGCGACGTTGTTCACGAGCTGATGGAAACCCTCGATGCTCAGCAGCGCGAGCGTGTTCGCTCGGCGCTGAGCTATGACGAGGAGCAGGTCGGTGCACTGATGGACTTCGAGATGGTGACCATCCGCGAAGACGTCAGCCTGGAAGTGGTGCTGCGTTACCTGCGCCGGCTCAAAGAGCTGCCGGGACACACCGACAAACTGTTTGTGGTCGATTACGACGGCATTCTCAAGGGCGTACTGCCAATCAAGCGTCTACTGGTCAACGACCCGGAGAAGCGCGTTGCCGATGTGATGGCCGATGATCCGGTGGTATTCCACCCGGAAGAGGACGCCTACGATGCGGCTCAGGCCTTCGAACGGTATGACCTGGTATCGGCGCCGGTGGTAGACAAGAACGGTCGGCTGATCGGCCGTCTGACCATCGACGAGATGGTCGACCTGATTCGTGAAGAGAGCGAAACCGAAGTCCTGAACATGGCCGGTCTGCGCGAAGAGGAAGACATCTTCGCGTCGGTCTGGCGTTCGCTGCGTAACCGTTGGGCCTGGCTGGCAATCAACCTGATCACGGCGTTTGTCGCCTCGCGGGTGATTGGTCTGTTCGAAGGTTCGATCGAGAAACTGGTGGCCCTGGCCGCACTGATGCCGATCGTCGCGGGTATTGGCGGCAACTCGGGTAACCAGACCATTACCATGATCGTTCGTGCCATGGCGCTGGACCAGGTGAGTCCAGGCAACACCTCGCGGCTGATGCGCAAGGAATTGGCCGTGGCCCTGATCAATGGCTTGGTGTGGGGAGGGGTGATCGGTGTGGTTGCCTACCTGTTGTATGGCAGTTGGTCGCTCGGGGTGGTGATGACGGCGGCGATGACGCTTAACCTGTTGCTGGCGGCGCTGATGGGGGTGTTGATCCCGATGACGCTGGCGCGCCTTGGGCGTGACCCGGCGATGGGGGCCAGTGTAATGATCACGGCGATGACCGACAGCGGCGGTTTCTTCATCTTCCTTGGCCTTGCGACTATCTTCCTGCTCTGAAGTCGCGACAGCGGACACAAAAAAAGCCAGCATCAGCTGGCTTTTTTATGAGCGGTGGCGGGATCAGGAAGCGTCCGCGGCCATCTCTACGTCGTGGGCGATCAAGGCGACCAGGGCGTTTTGCTGGCGATGGGACAACTGGCGGAAGCGCTGTAGCAGTTCGCGTTCATGCAGGGACAATTCCGGGCTGTCCAGGCGCATGCTCAGCTCATCACCCAGGGCTCCTTCCTGGATTAGGCTCTGCTCTAGGCGTGCGATGATTTCCGAGTTCATGCTGCGGTGATGGTTACGCGCAACCTCGGCAATGCGCTCACGCATTCCGTCGGGCAGGCGGACGACGAATTTGTCAGCGGTGCGGCTTGAGTAAATAGCCTGTTTCATTGGGCGCATATAATTGACCGGATTAGTTCAGGGGGAAGCGGTTCTCGAAATCGGCCGCACGATGATTGTTACGACCATCGCTGCGACAAAATGTTCAACCTGAATTGTGAATGAGGTCATCATGATGCCTCATTGTCGCCGGTTCCTTGGCGTCAATTCTGTGACAAATATTGAACCGGATGGCGGCTTATTGCCAGTACCAATTATCAGAAATGAGCACTGGTTTGAAAAGTTTTCATTTCTTCAGCTGACCCGATTCAGCTCGCCGTGAGCGCCTACTGACTAGAACAGGCGGAAAAGGCTTTGGAAAACGCCTAGAATGCGCGGGCTTTCCTACCTATGAGCATAGTGGCTATGCAGTATGACGCAAGCGACAGCGGCCCGGCAGCCAGGCCTGGCAGGTTGATCTATTTGATGGGGCCATCGGGGTCGGGAAAGGACAGCCTCATTGTTGCCGCCCGGGCTGCGCTAGAGGCGCGTGGTATAGAGATTACGCGCCGCGTGATCACCCGCTCCGCCGAGGCGGTGGGTGAGGACGCGCATGGCGTTTCGACGCAGCAATTCGATGCTCTGCAGGCGCAGGGAGCGTTCGCCCTGCATTGGCGGGCCAATGGCCTGGCTTACGGAATACCGGTGCAGATTGATCAGTGGTTGGCGCATGGGCGTTGCGTGCTGGTCAATGGCTCGCGGGCTTACCTTGAGCAAGCGCAGACGCGCTACCCGGGCCTTGTGCCGATCCTGCTGACAGTTGACTTGCCGGTCTTGCGCGAACGCTTGCTGGCGCGTGGACGGGAATGTGGCGAGGAAATCGAGCAACGCCTGGCGCGTAACCAGCGCGTCGCGCAGGTGAGCGGTGCCGACATTCACCTGCTGGACAACTCCACGACGCTTGAAGACGCCGTGCAGCGCTTGCTCGCCTTGTTGGAACAGGTCGGGGTGGTGGAGGGCTAGAACACTAACCGCTCGCGATGCTCTATCTGCGCAGCGTCTCCACTCATCAGTTGCAGGCTGGCGCCGGTGACCTGGTTGAACACGGCTGGACGGGCCTGCATCGACGTTGCGGCGTGGGCCGCCGTATTCAGGCGCGATCCGCTGTCCGGCAGCATGTTCAGGCCGACAACGGCAGCGAGGGCAATAGCGTTCAGGGCGAGGAGGGCGCGGTTCATGGTCTGTGAGCTCCGGCAGCGGTATGCTTTCTTTTTAAAAAGCAGTCCTCATGCCAGGTTTCTTTTTTTATAAATTGCTTTAAAAACAATGGTTTATGATGTTTTTTGAGGGTGCTGTCCATGCATTCTGCAATGATGTCATTAAGCCGTGTTGCAGAATGCACGATTCGTCTGCACTGTCGGCAGATGTCGGCAGGCAAAAAGCCCGATGGACGACATGACAAATACCGGTGTGCTCGGTAACATGCACGCCTCCCTTGCCGCGCGGCGCCTGTCGCGGGCCTTGTGTCTCAGTAGCTCAATTGGATAGAGCATCCCCCTCCTAAGGGGAAGGTTGGCAGTTCGAACCTGCCCTGGGACACCAATATTATCAATGGGTCAGCGATTTTTTCGCCTGATTCCTTGCTGCTTCTGTTTGGTCACCACCTCTCCAGCCCAAAGTGGGTATTGCCAGGCGCCTAAGCGCCGATGAATCAGGCTGTGCGAAACTCGACCGTCAGATGGCCGATTTCGTGCACAGGTTTGAGGCGCTCACGAATGCTGTCGGCGTTTACAGTTGCCTGACCAAGCACACTGACGATGGCCGCGTGGTCTTCCGGTCCAACCCGCCAAACGTGCAGGTCCGTGATGGTGGCATCTCCCGGGGTCTCGACCCGTTCGCGGATTTCCTCGGCAACGTGTGCGTCGGTCTGATCCAACAGTACAGCTGCGCTGGCGCCCATCAAGGTCCATGCCCAGCGTGCAATGACAATGGCGCCGACGATGCCCATTGCCGGGTCCAGCCATACCCAGCCGAGATACCGGCCGCAGAGCAGCGCAACAATTGCCAGGACTGAAGTCAGCGCGTCTGCGATGACGTGGACATAGGCCGATTTCAGGTTGTTGTCGTGGCCGTGCCTGTGATCGGCATGGCCATGTTCATGGCTGTGTCCGTGGCCCAGCAGTAGGGCACTGACAATGTTGACGATCAAACCGGCGATGGCAATGAGCGTGGCGGTGCCGAAGTCGACTGTCGTTGGCTGCAAGAGGCGCAGGACAGACTCGATGCCGATGCCCAGGGAGACCATGCCGAGAATCAGCGCCGAGGCGAACCCGCCCAGGTCGCCAACCTTTCCGGTTCCGAAACTGTAGCGAGGGTTGCAAGCGTGCCGTCTTGCGTAGCCGTAGGCGGCCGCGGCGATGCCCAATGCACCTGCATGCGTCGCCATGTGAAAGCCATCGGCCAGTAGCGCCATCGAGCCGGTGATATAGCCGGCGGTGATCTCGCCAACCATCATCACCACGGTCAGTGCTACCACCCAAAGCGTACGGTTGGCATTTTGGTCGTGCGCTGAGCCAAGGAACAGGTGGCTATGTGTGTGATTGCTGTGGGGGCTGCTCATGGGGGTATTCCTGGATGCTGTCATTTGGAATAGCGACGGATGGCTTCGAGAAGCTCTTCGACACCCTTGTTGCGCTCCTCTTCGCTGAGCGCAGGGTTCGCGACATGCGCGCGCGCGTGGTCCTCGATGATTTCTTCCATCAAGCCGTTAATGGCGCCGCGAGTAGCCGCAACGAGGTGCAGGGTATTGGCGCAATCGAGATCCGATTCCAGTGCCCGCTCAATGGCCTGGATTTGTCCGGCAATACGTTTGACTCGCTTGAGAAGAGCGTCTTTGTTGGCTGCTATATGGCCCAAAATATACCCCCACTACCTATGTTTTGGTCATGATAGGCATACCCCCTATGCCTATACAAGGGGCGAACGAAGAGGTTGCTGTTGCCAAGGGCTGGCAAGAAGGCGAGGCGGATGGCGTGCGTTGATTGCACCGTGCCTGGGCGGCAGCCGATCCGGCGACCTTGATCGTCGCTTGAGCGCTGAATGAGCAAGGCCCGGGCATTGCTGCCCGGGCCTTGTCGTGTCAGCTTGCGGCCTGTTCGATGTCGTGCGGGTCTTTCCACTGCGGCGCCTGGCGGCTGACGCTGCCGGCCTGCTCGCTAGTCATTGCGGCCAGTATCTTCTGCGAGGCCATCATCGCCTCCAGCTGTGGCTGAAGGTTGGCCAGGGATTCCTGCTCGGTTTCCTCTTTCATGCGCTGGGTGATCTTCTGCTCGACCTTGTACTGCTCTTCCGGCGGCAGCGCCTTGAACGCCTCCTCGGTCAGGCCGAGCTCATTGAGCATTTTCTGGCGGATTTTTTCCTCTGGCGACAGCGCCATGTACTCGCGGAATTCCTGCGCAGCGGTCTTTGGCGTGTCTGCCGATTCCGACTCCTGCAGTTTGCCCGGGTTCTGCAGGGCTACCTTGAGCTTGGCGAAGGCTTCGTCTTCGGCATCCTGGTAGGACTGCTGCGAAGTGCTGTTGCCAGCCTGGGTGTTCGACGCCGAAGCGACCGCCGAGGCGTGTTGTGGCACGTAAGTGGCAGCGGGCTCGGCCGGCGCAAGCGCGCTGACCTGGCGGGGTTGGGTCACCAGTGCTGGCGGCCAGCCATTGGCATTGACGATACTCACCTGATCGTTCTCCTTGATGGGATGCAGGGTAATTGCCAGGGGAGGGCAGCAACTCCTGTGCCAGCTGTCGAAAAAGCCGCCGCGTGCCGTCGGGCCGGGCATACGCGCCGTGGGCGAGCGGGCATACTGCTGCTGCCGATTGCCTCGCGGGGGCATTTGCTTGCCGCCAGCGGCAACCGGGTGGGCCCTGGCCGGACGATCGGTACACCGGCACCTAAAGTTTCCCGCGCCCAGGCCGATCAATCTGTCACTCGATTCAGGCTTGTTCAGCGAATCGCAAAAAATTTGAAGTCACTGTCTGCGTGACAGGACCGCGTCGCCTTGCGTCCACTTAATTGCGCGTATCGTCAGCCGAAGACGCCGGCTGTGGCGAGGACCGCTCTCCATGGATACATGAAGGGGCAAACATGAATTTTTACGTCAATCAGGTGCAACATAAGCCGGCGTTCCGGGAAGCGGTCTACAAGGGCGATATCTTCCTCGAAACCAGCCAGCGCACCGCACATGAACTCTGCGCCCTGGCACGTCACAGCATCACCGCCGCCTTCGACGGCGAAACCGACCACCAGTCGCTGCACAAGATGATGCCGGTGGAAACCTTCGTCGAGCGCGTTACCGCGCTCAAGCGTCAGTTCACCAATGGCCCGCAAGCCAAGGCGTTGATCCGCGATTTCATCCGTGAAATCGGTGCCGATCCGCAGGACTACATCTTCGACGTGCCACGGGTGCGCGTGGTGCCCAACTACGATTACCTGCACGCCGGCGTCAGCTATGCCTACAAGGCGCACCGCGACACCTGGTACGGCAGCCCGGACTGCCAGTTGAACACCTGGATGCCGGTGTACACCATCGAGCCCGAGCAGACCATGATGATCAATCCGGGCTACTTCGAGCGCCCGGTGCACAACAGTTCGTCGAGCTGGAGCCTGAACGACTGGATCAACGTGCAGCGGCACAAGGCCAAGGACAACATTACCCAGGAAGCCCGCGTGCACCCGGTGCCCCTGGAAGAGATCGACAACCAGTCGGAAATCCGCGTTGCCGCCAATAGTGGCGAAATGCTGATCTTCTCTGGCTCGCACCTGCACGGTACAGTCGCCAACTTCACCGACAAGGTGCGTTTCAGCGTGGACTTCCGCCTGATGCACCTGCAGGACCTGATGAGCAAGCGCGGTGCGCCGAACGTCGACAACGGTTGCGTCGACGGCCACGCCGGCTTCAAAGACTTTTTCCACGCCAGCGACTTTTCGCAATTCCAGGGAGTTAACCCATGACCAAGCGTCGTTTGACCGCTGCCGAGGTCGAGTACAACGAAAAGCGCGCCAGTGTGCTGAGCCGCGTCGACGCCCAATACGTCGCCGATGCGCCTTTCGTGTTCGCCAACCGGATCGCGGTCACCGCTGCGCTGTCGCGCATCGAGCTGTTCAAGATGGTCCAGGACATTCCAGGCGCCATCGTTGAATGCGGTGTCTACAAAGGCAACTCGCTGATGCTCTACATGCAGCTGTCGATGATCCTCGAACCGTATGCGATCAACCGTTCGATCATCGGTTTCGACACCTTCCAGGGCTTTGCCAGCATCGACGCCAAGGAAGACCCGAGCGACATCAACGAAAGCATGTTCTCCGACACCGACGAGTCGCTGATCCAGGACATGATCGATGCCAACGACCTGATTCGTCCGGTCAACCGCATCCCGCGTTGCGAGATCGTCAAGGGCGACATCCTGGAAACCGTGCCGGCCTTCGTCAAGACCCGTCCGGACCTGGTCGTGGCCATGCTGATCCTCGACACCGACCTGTACTCGTCGACCAAGGTGGCGCTGGAAACCTTCCTGCCGTACATGCCGAAGGGCGCCATCGTGGTACTCGACGAAGTGGCCTATCGCAACTTCCCGGGCGAAACAGCTGCCCTGCGCGATGTGCTCGACCTGAACAAGATCGAGCTCAAGCGTTTGCCGTTCGACTCCTCCGTGGGCTACTTCCGCGTCTGAGCCTGTAACGCAATGCAAAACGGCCGCCCAATGGGCGGCCGTTTTGCATTTCAGCGTTTCAAGCGCTACAGGTGCAGGGCGTGGCCAAGGGCACGTAGTGCCGCTTCCTGCACCGCTTCGCCGAGGGTCGGGTGGGCATGGATAGTGCCCGCCACGTCTTCCAGGCGTGCGCCCATTTCCAGCGACTGGGCGAACGCCGTGGACAGCTCCGATACACCCACACCGACCGCCTGCCAGCCCAGAATCAGGTGATTGTCGCGGCGTGCAACCACGCGCACGAAACCGCTTTTCGATTCCAGGGTCATGGCCCGGCCGTTAGCGGCAAACGGGAACTGCGCAACGATGCAGTCCAGCCCTTGCTGCTGCGCGGTTTCCGGGGTCAGGCCGGCCACCACCAGCTCCGGGTCGGTAAAGCACACGGCCGCGATGGCTGTCGGATTGAAGGCGCGTTGCTTGCCCGCGATCAGTTCGGCAACCATTTCGCCCTGAGCCATGGCCCGGTGCGCAAGCATCGGTTCACCACTCAGGTCGCCGATCGCCCAGACGTTACGCATGCTGGTCTGGCAGCGCTCGTCGATGGCAATTGCCGAACCGTTCATCTTCAGCGCCAGGCCTTCCAGGTTGAAGCCCAGGGTGCGCGGCCGGCGGCCAACCGCAACCAGTACCTGGTCGGTCGCCAGGGCCAGCGTCTCGCCGCTCGGGGCGCGGACCTGCAAGGTGTTGCTGGCGGCATCGAAGCCTTCGACGCTGTGCTGGAGGTACAGCTGGATACCGAGTTTTTTCAACGACTCGGCCACCGGCTGGGTCAGCTCGCTGTCGTAGGTCGGCAGGATCCGCTCACGCGCTTCGACCACGCTGACCTCGACGCCGAGTTTGCGGTAGGCAATACCCAGTTCCAGGCCGATGTAGCCGGCGCCGACCACGACCAGTCGCTTGGGCAGGCTGCGCGGCGCCAGGGCCTCGGTGGAAGAAATCACCGCACCACCGAACGGCAGCATGGGCAGCTCGACGCTGCTGGAGCCGCTGGCCAGCAGCAGGTGCTCGCACTCGATGCGGATGTCCTGGCCGTCGATTTCGACATGCTTGCCGTCGACGATCTTCGCCCAGCCATGAATCACCTGCACGCCATGCTTTTTCAGCAGGGCGGCGACGCCGCTGGTCAGACGGTCGACGATGCCATCCTTCCAGGCCACGCTCTGGGTGATGTCCAGGCTCGGTGCCGAGACCTTGATGCCGAGGTTCGAGTGCTGGCTGTGCTGCTGCGTCTGGTGGAACTGCTCGGCCACATGGATCAGCGCTTTCGAGGGAATGCAGCCGATGTTCAGGCAGGTGCCGCCCAGCGCCTGGCCTTCGACCAGCACGGTCGGAATGCCCAGCTGGCCCGCGCGAATCGCGGCCACGTAGCCGCCAGGGCCGCCACCGATGATCAACAGGGTGGTAGTCAGGTTCTGCATGGTCACTCCACAAACAGGCTGGCAGGTTGTTCGAGCAGGCCGCGAATGGCCTGGATGAAGAGCGCGGCGTCCATTCCGTCGACCACCCGGTGATCGAACGAACTGGACAGGTTCATCATCTTGCGGACGACGATCTGGCCGTTGACCACCATCGGCCGTTCAACGATGCGGTTGACGCCGACAATCGCCACTTCCGGGGTGTTCACCACCGGCGTGCTGGCGATCCCGCCGAGGGCACCGAGGCTGGTCAGGGTGATGGTCGAGCCGGACAGCTCCTCACGGCTGGCCTTGTTGTTGCGCGCCGCGTTGGCCAGGCGCGAGATCTCGCTGGCGTTGCTCCACAGGCTACCCGCTTCGGCATGGCGCAGTACCGGAACCATCAGGCCATTGTCGCCCTGGGTGGCGATGCCGACGTGCACTGCGCCGTGGCGGGTGATCAGTTGAGCTTCATCGTCGTAGGTGGCGTTGATCTGCGGGAATTCGCGTGCAGCGATCACCATGGCCCGCACCAAGAACGGCAGCAGGGTCAGTTTGCCGCGGCTGTCGCCGTGTTTCTTGTTCAGGTGTACGCGCAGTTCTTCGAGGGCTGTCACGTCGATTTCCTCGACGTAGCTGAAGTGCGCCACGCGCCGTTTGGCATCCTGCATGCGCTGGGCGATCTTGCGCCGCAGGCCGATTACCGGGATCTGCTCGGCATCGTTGCGCTTGGCGTAGCCGCCGGGTGCCGCCTGGCTCTGGGTGGTCGGCTGGGCCAGGAAGGCGTCGAGGTCTTCATGCAGGATGCGCCCGGCCGGACCGCTGCCGTGGACGAAACGCAGCTCGATGCCGGCATCCCAGGCGCGCTTGCGCACCGCCGGCGAGGCCAGCGGGCGTTCGTTGGCTTCGCGTGGCACGATCGGCGCGACGCGGTGTTCGCTGACGGGTGCGGCAGCCGCGGCCGGTTTGGCGGCCACAGCCGGCTGCGCCGGTTGTATCTGCGGCTGGCTGGCGACCGGCGCTGCTGCCGGAGCAGCGGCGGGCTTGCTGGTGCCCTCCTGGAGGTTGCCGGCACCTTCGACTTCAATGCGGATCAGCTCGCTGCCAACCGCCATGACTTCGCCAGGCTGGCCGCCCAGGGCCAGCACCTTGCCGCTGACCGGCGAGGGGATTTCCACGGTGGCCTTGTCGGTCATGACGTCGGCGACTACCTGATCTTCAGTAACGGTGTCGCCGACTTTGACGAACCATTCCACCAGTTCAACCTGTGCGATGCCTTCGCCAATGTCCGGCATCTTGATGACGTGCGTGCCCATTCAGACCTCCATGACCCGTTTCAATGCCGCACCCACTCGCGAGGGGCCGGGGAAATACGCCCATTCCTGCGCGTGCGGGTAGGGAGTGTCCCAGCCGGTGACGCGTTCGATCGGGGCTTCGAGGTAATGGAAACAATGCTCCTGGACCAGCGCCACCAGCTCGGCACCGAAACCGCAGGTGCGCGTGGCTTCATGCACGATCACACAGCGGCCGGTCTTCTTCACCGACTCGACGATGGTTTCCAGGTCCAGTGGCCAGAGGCTGCGCAGGTCGATGACTTCGGCATCGACGCCGGTTTCCTCGGCAGCCACTTGCGACACGTACACGGTGGTGCCATAGGTCAGCACGGTCACCGCCTTGCCCGGGCGGGTGATCGCCGCCTTGTCCAGCGGTACGGTGTAGTAGCCCTCGGGTACGGCGGCGGCCGGGTGTTTCGACCACGGGGTTACCGGGCGGTCGTGGTGGCCGTCGAACGGGCCGTTGTACAGGCGTTTTGGCTCAAGGAAGATGACCGGGTCGTCGTTCTCGATCGAGGCGATCAACAGGCCTTTGGCGTCATACGGGTTGGACGGCATCACCGTGCGTAGGCCGCAGACCTGGGTGAACATCGCTTCGGGGCTCTGGCTGTGTGTCTGCCCGCCATAAATGCCCCCGCCGCACGGCATGCGCAGGGTCAGCGGTGACACGAACTCGCCGGCCGAGCGGTAGCGCAGGCGGGCCATTTCCGACACGATCTGGTCGGAGGCCGGGTAGAAGTAGTCGGCGAACTGGATCTCCACCACCGGGCGCAGGCCGTAGGCGCCCATGCCGACGGCGGTGCCGACGATGCCGCTTTCCGAGATCGGGGCATCGAACACCCGCGATTTGCCGTACTTGGCCTGCAGGCCTTCGGTGCAACGGAACACGCCGCCGAAGTAGCCGACGTCCTGGCCGTAGACCACGACGTTGTTGTCGCGCTCAAGCATGATGTCCATGGCCGAGCGCAGGGCCTGGATCATGGTCATGGTGGTAGTCGCCATGGCGGTTTCCAACTGGATTTGGTTGTTGTGATCGTTCATCTCAGATCCCCAGTTCCTGGCGCTGCCGGCGCAGGTGCTCCGGCATTTCCTTGTAAACGTCCTCGAACATCGAGGCGGGGCTTGGCATCTGGCCGCCAGCCAGGGTGCCGTATTTCTCGGCCTCCTTCTGTGCGGCGATGATCTCGGCTTCCAGTTCGGCGCTGACCGCCTGGTGCTCTTCCTCCGACCAGTGGCCGATGGCGATCAGGTGCTGTTTGAGACGGGCGATCGGGTCGCCCAACGGGAAGTGGCTCCAGTCGTCGGCTGGGCGGTACTTGGACGGGTCGTCCGAGGTCGAGTGTGGGCCGGCGCGGTAGGTGACCCATTCGATCAGGCTTGGGCCGAGGCCACGGCGGGCACGTTCGGCGGCCCAGCGCGAGGCGGCGTAGACGGCGATGAAGTCGTTGCCGTCGACCCGCAGCGAGGCGATCCCGCAACCCACGCCACGTCCGGCGAAGGTGGTCGATTCACCCCCGGCGATGGCCTGGAAGGTGGAGATTGCCCACTGGTTGTTGACCACGTTGAGGATCACCGGTGCGCGGTAGACGTGGGCGAAGGTGAGGGCCGTGTGGAAGTCCGACTCGGCGGTGGCACCGTCGCCGATCCAGGCCGAGGCGATCTTGGTATCGCCCTTGATCGCCGAGGCCATGGCCCAGCCGACGGCCTGGACGAACTGGGTCGCCAGGTTGCCGCTGATGGTGAAGAAGCCGGCTTCGCGTACCGAATACATGATCGGCAGCTGGCGGCCCTTGAGCGGGTCGCGCTCGTTGGACAGCAGTTGGCAGATCATATCGACCAGCGACACATTGCGGGCCATCAGGATGCTCTGCTGGCGGTAGGTCGGGAAGCACATGTCGCTGCGGTTCAGGGCCATCGCCTGACCGCTGCCAATAGCTTCTTCGCCAAGGCTTTGCATGTAGAAGGACATTTTCTTCTGGCGCTGGGCCACCACCATGCGGCTGTCGAACAGCCGGGTCTTGAGCATGGTGCGCATGCCTTCGCGAAGGATGTCCGGGCCGATGTCCTCGGCCCAGGGGCCGACGGCATTGCCTTTATCGTCCAGTACGCGGACCAGGCTGGAAGAGAGGTCGGCCGTATCGGCCGCTTCGACATCGATAGGGGGTTTGCGAACCTGGCCGGCATCGGTCAGCCGCAGGTAGGAGAAATCAGTCTGGCAGCCTGGCCGGCCTGTAGGCTCGGGCACATGCAAACGCAGGGGGGCGTACTCGTTCATGCTGTTTTACGCTCGCTCTGTCTTGTGTTTTTGTTGAGCTTTGAAGCGGTCGCTACTGAGACCCGGCTTGTGACCAGAGAGTCAGTCTTGTCCTACATGATATTCGCGACGCCGAAGAATATTTTTCTCAAGTTCGTTGCCTTTGTCGGGCCTTGCGGATAAATATTCTGCAAAAGAACAAGAAGCAGGTGATTTTGTCTCATGCGTAAACTTGATCGCACCGATATCGGCATTCTCAACAGCCTCCAGGAAAACGCCCGGATCACCAACGCCGAGCTGGCCCGCTCGGTGAACCTGTCGCCGACGCCGTGTTTCAACCGGGTCAAGGCGCTGGAAGAATCCGGGGTGATTCGCCAGCAGGTAACCTTGCTGGCGCCGGATGTACTCGGCCTGGACGTCAATGTGTTTATCCATGTGAGCCTGGAGAAGCAGGTGGAGCAGTCGCTGCATCGCTTCGAGGAGGAGATTGCCGAGCGCCCCGAGGTCATGGAGTGCTACTTGATGACCGGCGACCCGGATTACCTGCTGCGCGTGCTGCTGCCGAGCATCCAGGCGCTGGAGCGATTTCTCGACTACCTGACGCGCTTGCCTGGGGTGGCCAACATCCGTTCCAGCTTTGCCCTCAAGCAGGTGCGCTACAAGACCGCGCTGCCGTTGCCGGCCAATGGGCTGACGCTGCGCGAATAGCTGTGCATTAAAAGTTACGAGCGCTTCGCGCTCAATCGCGGGACGAACCCGCTCCCACAAGGTTTTTCGCCGCTTTTGTGGGGGCGGACTCGCCCTGCGATGAGGCCTCGAAATCGTGCGTAAATGCTTGAAATAATGAACACCTCCAGCCTATGTTGTGAAGGTCGCCGTCCCCGGCATGCGCACAATAAAAAGGATAGAGTCATGACGACCAATGGCCAATGTTCACTCGCCGAGCGATTGACGGGCATTGATGAGATCGAATGCATCACGCCAGACCTCAACGGCGTGCCCCGTGGCAAGGTAATGACTGCCGAAGGCTTCCTCGACGGCCGGCGCCTGCAGATGGCCCGTGGCGTGCTGCTGCAGTGCATCATGGGCGGCTATCCGCCCGCGCGGTTCTACGGCAGCGACGACAGCGACCTGGCCCTGGTGGCCGACCCGCAGCAGATCCACCGTCTGCCCTGGAGCAACGAGCCGCGCGCGCTGGCCATCTGCGATGCGGTCGAATTCAATGGTGAAAGTTCCGGGCTGTCTTCGCGCGGCCTGCTCAAGAAGGTGATCGCTCGCTATGCCGCCCTGGGCCTGGCCCCGGTAGTGGCGACCGAGCTGGAGTTCTTCATCTTTGCCGCCAACCCGGACCCGCGCCAGCCGTTCCTGCCGCCGCTGGGCCTGGACGGTCGCCGCGAAGACGGCGGCTCGGCCTTCAGCGTCAGTTCCAACAACGGCCTGCGACCGTTCTTCAATGAGGTCTACCGGTGCATGGCGGCGCTCGGTCTGCCGCGCGACACCTTCATGCACGAAATGGGCGTGAGCCAGTTCGAGATCAACCTGCTGCACGGTGATCCGTTGCTGCTGGCCGACCAGACCCTGCTGTTCAAGCACCTGCTCAAGGAAGTCGCGCTCAAGCATGGCGTGACCGTGGTGTGCATGGCCAAACCGCTGGCGAAAACCCCGGGCAGCTCGATGCACATTCACCAGAGTGTGGTCGACAGCGGTACCGGGCAGAACGTCTTCAGCGACGCCCAAGGCCAGCCGACACCGGCGTTCTATCACTTCATTGGCGGCCAGCAGGCGTGCATGGCCGAGTTCACCGCGCTGTTCGCGCCGAACGTCAACTCCTACCAGCGGCTGTGCCATCCCTATGCCTCGCCGAACAATGCCTGCTGGTCGGAGGATAACCGCGCCGCCGGCCTGCGGATTCCGGCGAGCTCGCCGGTCGCGCGTCGGGTCGAGAACCGCCTGCCGGGCGCCGACGCCAACCCGTACCTGGCCATCGCCGCGAGCCTGGCTGCCGGCCTCTATGGCATCGAACAGCAATTGCAGCCGGCGCCGGCTATTCAGGGCGAGTTCGAGGTGCCAGAGAATCTTTCCCTGCCATGTACCCTCCATGCTGCCCTGGAGCGTCTGAAACGCAGCCAGCTGGCGCGGGAACTGTTCGGCAGCGAGTTCGTCGAAGGCTACATTGCCTCGAAGACCCTGGAACTGACGAGTTTCTTCGACGAGATCACCCCCTGGGAGCGCCGCGTGCTGGCTGCGCCGGTTTAAAGTCCGGCGCCGGCAGATTTATCACTTATGCTTTCAAGCAGTTTTCCACCTGCCCAAGGAGCCGTTCGGGACGCTCATGCGAAATATCTGGAAGTCTTTTCGCGCGCTGTATTTTGCCGCACTGATGATGTTGATCGGCTCGGGCCTGTTGAGCACCTACCTGGCCCTGCGCCTGGCAGCCGATCAGGTCGACAGCCTGTGGGTGGGGGCGTTGATGGCGGCGAACTATTTCGGTTTGGCCCTGGGCGGCAAGATCGGTCACCGGTTGATTGCCCGAGTCGGGCATATTCGTGCTTACGCCACTTGCGCCGGCATTGTCGGTGCAGCGGTACTTGGCCACGGTCTGAGCAGTTGGCTGCCGGCCTGGATCGTTCTGCGGATGATCGTCGGCCTTGGCATGATGTGCCAGTACATGGTCATCGAGAGCTGGTTGAACGAGCAGGCCGACGCGAAGCAGCGGGGGGCGGTGTTCAGCGGTTACATGATTGCCTCGTACCTGGGGTTGGTGCTGGGTCAGCTGATCCTGGTGGTGCACCCGCAGCTAGGGCCTGAACTGCTGATGCTGGTGGCCATGTGCTTTGCCTTGTGCCTGGTGCCGGTGGCGCTGACTCGTCGCATCCACCCGGCACCGTTGCGCCCGGCGCCGATGGAGCCACGCTTCTTTATCAAGCGGGTACCGCAGTCGTTGAGCACGGTGCTGGGTGCTGGGCTGATCGTCGGTTCGTTCTATGGCTTGGCGCCGCTGTATGCGTCCAAGCAGGGCCTGAGCACCGAGCAGGTGGGTATTTTCATGGGCTGCTGCATCTTTGCCGGGTTGCTGGTGCAGTGGCCGCTGGGCTGGCTGTCCGACCGCTACGACCGTGCGGTACTGATCCGTAGCGTGGCGGTAGGGCTGGCGATCACCGCTTTGCCGCTGGCGATCATGCCGAGTGTGCCGCTGCAGGTGCTGTTTGCCGCCGGCTTCCTCGTCTCCCTGTTGCAGTTCTGCCTGTATCCGCTGGCGGTGGCGTTTTCCAACGACCACGTCGAAGGCGAGCGGCGCGTATCGCTGACGGCGATGCTGCTGGTGACCTACGGGGTGGGCGCGAGTATCGGCCCGTTGGTGGCAGGTGTGCTGATGAAGACCCTGGGCGACCAGATGCTGTATGCGTTCTTCGTGTTCTTCTCGCTGGTGCTGGTATGGCGGATCCGGCCGAAGGCGGTTACCGGTTTGCACCAGGTCGACGATGCGCCGTTGCACCACGTTGCGATGCCGGCAGCCAACTCGCCATTGGCGGCGGCGCTGGACCCACGGGTGGACGAGCAGGTGGTGAAAGACCAGATGCACGCGCCGGTGGGTGGGGAAGATACCGAGGGGGAAGAAACGCTGGTGTCGGAAGAGTCGGTCAAGCCTGATTCGGTGTAGCAGCGGGCCGCGCCCACAGGAACAGCACATGACCTGTGGGAGTGGGCTCGTCCCGCGAAAGGGCCTGGGGTCGAACTCAGTAATCGTCCTTGTCGAACCGCCGCGCTTCGCGCTGCAGCTGGTAGACAAAACTCTCGATCTTGCGTTGCATCTGGCCGTTCAGGTTATGGAAGCGCACACCGGCGAAGGTCGCGTTCAGGCGCTCTTCGAAATGCAGGTGACGCAGCTCGACCATGACATGGGACAAGCCCAGTGGTGCCGCCGCAGAAAACTTCTCATAGACCTGGCCCAACTGCAGGCGCTCTTCAATGTCGCCTTCAAAGCGCAATTTGCAGCCGGTTGCGGAGATATCCAGCAGCTTGCCCTTGATCGCGCCCTGGCCCTTGAGCTTTTCACCGTCAAAGGCCACGTCGACCAGTTGGGTCAATTTCAGGGCGGCACGGAAGGCGTTACGGCGCTGGTGGTAGGTCACTTCGCTGGGCAGCGCGCCGCGGTAGCAGCGGGTGTCGCCCGAGGCGTCGATGGTCATCGGCTGGTTGCATTCCCAGGCGATTCTTACCCCATCGTGGAAGCCTTCGATGCGAAACGGCTCGCCGCTTTCAAGGTAGCGCTCGCCGTCGCGCGGGATCATCTCGTCGAGGGCGAAGCTGTTGCTGTCGCGGTCGACCGCGACCACATAACTCTGGAAACGCTGGCTGCGTTCATGGAAGGTGATGATCAGCGGATCATGGCTCTCTTGCAGCATCCGCAAGTTGGCGGCAATTTCCAAAGGTGTACTGAAGACCTTCGGAGGCTGCGGAGCTTCTACGTCATTGAACACGGTTGATGAATCTCCAGGCAAAAACGACACACGCAATTGCCGGCATTCTGCCAGCATGTTCCGTGTCTTGATAGGGGCTCACGCCTGGCTGAGTGCGCGATGCTGAGCCAGTGGCGAAGTGGCGCCACGGGCGTCGTACAGGGTGGGCGCTTCGCCGCCCTGCAGGATTCTGATCTGGTTGGCGGTGGTGCTCTGCTGTAGCAGGATGGCGTGGCCGTTGCGTTCGTTGACGAGCTGGCACTCGTTCATGATGCCTGCCAGTATTTCCAGCTGTTCAAGCAATTGCGGGCCCAGGTGCGACTGCCTGGCGAGCTCCTCGAAACCAGCACGGTCCGGGCTCAGGCCGAGGCTGACCAGCGCTTCGCTACGACGCCGACCCTGTTGATCGAGCAGAACTACCAGCGATTGCTTGTGCGCCAGGATGTCCTCAAGCAGAGGCATGTCCCGACCGTGCAGGGCGATGGCTTCTTCGCGCAGCAGGTCAAGCAGTTGTTGCGCTGGAGCAATATCGCTCTCGATCATGTGCAGCAGAGTAGTGTCGTGCATGGCTGGCTCTTGGGTTCTAGCGTCCTGAAGTCAGCGCGCCAGGGGCTAGCGCTGGGCTTCGAAATTAAGCAGTTTGCTGGCGACCCGGGCGCTGTCGACCTGGTAGCTGCCGTCGGCGATGGCCTGTTTCAACTCCGCCACCCGGGCGCTGTTGACAATCGGCTGGTCGCGCAGCTTGTCGCTGACCTGTTGCAACTGCTGGGCCTCGTGGCTCAGGTGTACGGCTTCACCGCTCTGGCTGGCGTTGCCGACGCTGGCGGCAGTTGCCGGCTCGGCGCTGTTGGCGCTGGCCTTGGCACTGTCGGTGCGGGCACCGCCCGTCACGGACGGGGAGTTATTCAAACGACTAAAGTCGATGACCATGATCAGAAAACCTCTGGGTGTTTGGACGCTTGCCTTGTTTTCGGCCAACCCGAAAGAAACTTTAGGCGCAAATACATCGTGGTACGCGCGGCAAGCCCGACAACCCAACTGGGACACAGTTTAGGAAAAGCAGTTCCTGATCGCTAGCTTTCATTACCTCAGTTGTCACATGGCCACTTCTACCTGGCCCGGCCCGGTGACCCTGGCCTTGACCACGCGGCTGGAATTCAGGTTCTTCACCCGGATCTGTTCGCTCAGGCTGCCCTTGCTCAGGGCTTCACCGGGCATGCGCACGCTGAGGGCGCCGGTGCGTGCGGTGATCACCACGTGATCGCCCTTGCGGATCATTTCGGCCTGTTCGATGTGCAGTGGGGTCAGGACCTGGTCGGTGACCGTTGGTCGGATCAGTTTTTGCCCGACGACCTGGTCCAGTGAGGTCAGGTAGCCCTGGTTGAGCAGGCCGACGTCGCGCTCGCGCAGGCTGACATCCTGTTCGCCGATCACCGATTCGCGCTTGAGCGGGCGGGCGACGGTGACCACATTGCGAAATAAACGTACCTGCGCCGGGACGAACACCGTCCACGGTGAGCTGCCGTCGCAGCGTACCCGCACCGTCACCCGCCCCAGCGGTTGGGCAGGGCTCTCCAGCGAGGCGGCCAACTGCTGGTCGCATAACGGCATGCGCAGGCGCGGGTCGAGCGAATTGACCTGGATCTCGTAGCGACCCTCGGTCTGGCTGGTGGCCAGATAGTCTTCTACGGTGAATTCAAGAAACCCCTGGGTGACACCGATAAGCTGTTCAGGCAAGGTGAAAGCGTCAGCCAGCGTACGAACGCCAGGGGTCAGCAGCAGGCACAGCGCAGCAAGGAAGCCGGGCAGGCAGGTCAGGCGTCGGAAAAATGTCGTTTTCGTGTTCATACGATTAAAAAAAGCAAGGCGCGTGCCGACTAAGCGGTACGAAGGCCCAAAGCGTTGGTGAAGGAGTCTGGCATGGCTGGTGTAATGGATTCGGTGAACCAGCGCACGCAACTGGTGGGGCAAAACCGTCTCGAACTGCTGCTGTTTCGCCTCAATGGCAATCAGCTGTACGGGATCAACGTGTTCAAGGTCCGGGAAGTGCTGCAATGCCCGAACCTGACCGTAATGCCCAAGTCCAGCCCTGTAGTGCGCGGTGTCGCGAATATTCGAGGGGCAACCATCCCGATCCTGGATCTGGCGATGGCGACCGGGTTGCCCGGTCTCAGTGAAGACGTCAGCAAGAGTTTTGTCATCATTACCGAATACAACACCAAGACCCAGGGTTTCCTGGTGCATTCGGTGGAGCGCATCGTCAACATGAACTGGGAGGAGATCCACCCGCCACCCAAGGGCACCGGGCGCGATCACTACCTGACGGCAGTGACCCGGGTTGACAACAAAATGGTCGAAATCATCGATGTGGAAAAGATCCTCGCCGAAGTGGCGCCGACCTCCGAGGCGATTTCCGCCGGTGTGGTCGATGCCGAGGTGCAGGACAAGGCCGTGTTGCTGCGGGTGCTGACGGTCGACGACTCGTCGGTGGCGCGCAAGCAGGTCAGCCGTTGCCTGCAGACCGTGGGGGTCGAGGTGGTGGCGCTCAACGATGGCCGGCAGGCGCTCGATTACCTGCGCAAGCTGGTCGACGAGGGCAAGCGGCCGGAGGAAGAGTTCCTGATGATGATTTCCGACATCGAGATGCCGGAAATGGACGGCTACACCCTGACGGCAGAGATCCGCAGCGACCCGCGCATGCAAAAGCTGCACATCATCCTGCATACTTCGTTGTCTGGGGTATTCAACCAGGCGATGGTCAAGAAGGTCGGTGCGGACGACTTCCTCGCCAAGTTCAGGCCGGACGATCTCGCCCAGCGGGTGGTCGACCGGATCAAGGCTACGCACTAACGGCCAGGGGCCCGGCCCCTGGCGTTACACACGATTTAAGAGGCGGCATCATTGTCTACGGGTAATTTGGATTTCGAACAGTTCCGGGTCTTCCTGGAAAAAGCCTGTGGCATCCTGCTGGGCGAAAATAAGCAATACCTGGTGTCCAGCCGTCTCAACAAGCTGATGGAGCAGCAGGGCATCAAGTCGTTGAGCGAACTGGTGCAGCGTATTCAAAGCCAGCCGCGTAGTGGCTTGCGCGAAATGGTGGTCGATGCCATGACCACCAACGAAACCTTGTGGTTTCGCGATACCTACCCCTTCGAGGTGTTGAAGAACAAGGTATTGCCGGAGCAGATCAAGGCCAACCCGGGGCAGCGCCTGCGGATCTGGTCGGCGGCCTGTTCGTCGGGGCAGGAGCCGTATTCGATCTCGATGGCCATCGACGAGTTCGAGCGCAGCAACATTGGTCAGTTGAAGATGGGGGCGCAGATTGTCGCCACCGATCTTTCCGGGTCGATGCTGGCCAACTGCAAAACCGGCGAGTACGACAGCCTGGCGATCGCCCGAGGCCTGTCGCAGGAGCGCCTGCAGCGTTACTTCGACCCGAAAGGGCCGGGGCGCTGGGCGGTCAAGGCGCCGATCCGCAGTCGGGTCGAGTTCCGTTCGTTCAACTTGCTCGACAGCTACGCGAGCCTGGGCAAGTTCGACATCGTGTTCTGCCGCAACGTGTTGATCTATTTCTCGGCGCAGGTCAAGAAAGACATCCTGATGCGCATTCACAGCACCCTGAAGCCGGGTGGTTATCTGTTCCTGGGGGCGTCGGAAGCGCTCAATGGCTTGCCGGATCATTACCAGATGGTGCAGTGCAGTCCGGGGATCATTTACCAGGCGAAGTGATGTGAGTTGACGTGATGTGCAAAAAGGCCGGTATCGACAGATGCCGGCCTTTTTTCTGCGTTGCGCTTGCGAGGGGGCTGCGAAGGCCGGGCAGGGTGGCGAACCCGGCCGCCTCGGGCCGGCAATTGCCGCTTTGCTGACACCCGGCGGAAAGCCTTTGCCGCTTTTCTGGCATTGCCGCCCGCGGAAATCCTCTCAAACCCCCGTATTCATTGACTTTCAAAATCTGGCACGGAGCTTGCTCTATCCTCGGCAACGAACCCTCTGGTCAACCTTCAAGGTTTCCCCGATATGAGCATCAGTTTCGACAAAGCGCTCGGCATCCATGAAAAGGCCCTGGGCTTCCGCGCCCAGCGCGCCGAAGTCCTGGCGAACAACATCGCCAACGCCGACACGCCGAACTACAAGGCGCGCGACATGGACTTCTCCTCCGTGCTCGCCGCCGAGAGTGCGAAAACCGCCAACGGCCATTTCGCCCTTGACCGCACCAACAGCCGCCATATCGAGGCCGAAGGCCTGGCGATGGCCGACGAGAGCCTGCAGTACCGCACGCCGATGCAGCCGTCGATCGACCAGAACACCGTCGACGCCCAGCTCGAACAATCGAGCTACGCCGAAAACGCCGTCGGCTTCCAGGCCAGCTTCACGCTGCTCAACAGTAAATTCAAAGGGCTGGTATCGGCCCTGCGCGGAGAGTAATCCATGTCCCTCGCCAGTGTTTTCAACATCGCCGGTAGCGGCATGAGCGCGCAGACCACCCGTCTGAACACCGTCGCATCGAACATCGCCAACGCCGAAACCGTCTCTTCGAGCATCGACCAGACCTACCGCGCCCGCCACCCGGTGTTCGCCACTACCTTCCAGCAGGCCCAGGCCGGTGCCAGCCAGTCGTTGTTCCAGGATCAGGGCGCGGCCGGCCAGGGCGTGCAGGTGCTCGGCGTGGTCGAGGACCAGAGCAACCTTGAGGCGCGCTACGAGCCGAACCACCCGGCGGCGAACAAGGACGGCTACGTCTACTACCCGAACGTCAATGTGGTCGAGGAAATGGCTGACATGATTTCGGCCAGTCGTTCGTTCCAGACCAACGCCGAGTTGATGAACACCGCCAAAACCATGATGCAGAAGGTTCTGACCCTGGGTCAGTGATAAGGAACCAAGCCAATGGCCAGTGTTAACGATACGACCTCCGGGGTGAACCTCAACGACGTGATCAAGGCGTCGTCGAAGAAAGCCGAGGACACCAGCAGCATTGCTTCGGCAACCAACAGCAAGACCGGCGCCAACAAGAACGCCCTCGGCAAAGATGCGTTCCTGCAGTTGCTGGTTACCCAAATGCAGAACCAGAATCCGCTCGATCCGCAGGACAACAGCGAGTTCGTCGCCCAGTTGGCGCAGTTCAGCAGCCTGGAAGGTATTACCACGCTGAACGAGTCGGTCAACACCATTGCCGGCAGCTTCAAGTCGTCGCAGGCGCTGCAGGCGTCGTCGCTGGTCGGTCGCTCGGTGATCGCCGTGAACGACAAGGCCGTGGTCGACACCACCAAGAGCTTTACCGGCAAGGTGGTCGTGCCGCAGTCGCTGAGCAACTGCACCGTGACCATCACCGACAAGGACGGCAAAACCATCAAGACCATCCAGATGGGCGAACAGAAAGCCGGCAACGCCGACTTTATCTGGGATGGCACCAACGATGCGGGTGAGAAAGTCGACCCGGGCACTTATACGTTCAAGGCCACGACCACCGTCGAAGGCAAGGCGCTCGAGATGTACACCATGCTGCCGGCCACCGTCAGCAGCGTGACCATCAGTCAGACCGGCGGCGAGATGATGCTCAACCTCGCCGGCCTGGGCAGCATTGCGCTGTCCAAAGTCCAAACCATCGGTATATAGAGCCGGCTAACGGCACAAGGAGTGAAAGATGTCATTCAATATCGGCCTTAGCGGTCTCTATGCAGCCAGCAAACAACTGGACGTCACCGGCAACAACATCGCCAACGTCGCGACCACCGGTTTCAAATCGTCCCGTGCGGAATTCGAAGACGTGTACTCGGCCAGCAAGCTGGGTGTGGGCAGCAAGACCATCGGTAACGGTGTGCGCCTGGCTGCGGTTTCCCAGCAGTTCGGCCAGGGCGATGTCAACAACACCGGCAACGTGCTCGACCTCGGCATCAACGGCCAGGGCTTCTTCGTGCTGAGCGACAACGGTTCGCTGAGCTACACCCGTGCCGGTGCATTCCAGACCGACAAGGACAACTACGTCGTTACCTCCGACGGCGTCCGTCTGCAAGGTTACGCGGCCGATGCCAACGGCAAGATCATCAAGGGTGTGCTCACCGACCTGAAGATCGACACCTCGGCGCTGGCCCCGAAGGCCACCTCGCTGATCGACCAGGGTATCAACCTGAACTCGTCGGCTCCCAGTATTCCGCTGACCAAGCCCGACCCGGCCAACCCGGGTGGGACCCTTCCAGTGCCGTTCGATCCGCTGGATGAAACGACCTACACCAAGCGCTTCGACACGCCGATCTACGACAGTCAGGGTAACCAGCACGTTATCCAGCAGTACTATCGCAAGACCGATGACAACCAGTGGACCATGTACACCCTGGTCGACGGTCGCAACCCGAAGGACGCCACCCTGACCACGCCGTATGAAGGCACCATCTCCTTCAACCCGGATGGCAGCGTCAAGCAGATGACCGGCAGTGAGTCCTGGACGCCGCCAAGCACCGACTTCGTGGTCACCAACAACACCTTCTCCCTCAAAGGCTGGGTACCGTCGGTGTACAACCCGGTCACCCAGACCTGGGGCCCGAACGGTTCCGAAGGCAACGCCGACGGCATGCGTCTGGCCATGGGCTCGACCACGTCGTACAACACCGAAACCACGCGTCTGTCGCAGTCGCAGGACGGTTATGCCACCGGCATCCTGTCGAACCTGAGCATCGACTCCACCGGCGTCATGTTCGCCAGCTTCAGCAACCAGCAGTCGCGTGCGATTGGCCAGGTAGCGATTGCCAGCTTCGCCAACGAGCAAGGCCTGGAGCAGATGGGCGGCACGCGCTGGAAGGAGACGTTCTCTTCGGGCATCCCGGGCATCGACGCACCGAAAACCGGCACCCTGGGTTCGATCTCGTCGAACTCGCTGGAGGCCTCGAACGTCAACCTGACCAAAGAGCTGGTCGAGCTGATCAAGGCGCAGAGCAACTACCAGGCGAACGCCAAGACCATCTCCACCGAAAGCACCATCATGCAAACCATCATTCAGATGACCTGATGCGCTGCTGACGTCGCGATGCGTGCAAGCCCCTTTCTCGGAAGGGGTTTGTCGTTTTTTCGAGGTGAAACCCATGATGAAAAAACTGACGGTGGTCGTGCTCGGGGCACTGGCGGTGTCGGCGCTGGCCTGGGCCGATATGGCCGCCTGGTACAGCTGGGAAAGTCAGGCCGATGGCCGCCTGGTGTGTTCGCAGTGGTCGCCGGGGGAGGGCTGGAAGCGCTTTGCCGGGCCGTTCAACAATGGTGCTTGCCGGCCCTGAGGGGCAGGAGCCAGCACCCCTCGCCGGCAACGTTGGCTCCCACAGTAATTGCTTAAAAAGCCTGCCGGCCACTCTTGTACAGACAATGCCGTTGCGCCATTATTGGCGCGCTTTTCGGGCAGGCTGCGTACGTCTGTAATCTCCATCCGAGAGCATTTTCCGCAAGCCCGTCCTGGTGCTTGCGGGTACACGGAAGTCGACGTTTTTCTAAGGAAAGCATTCACATGAAACAGGCGAATAGCGCCCGCACTCCGGTGCTCGCGGCGCAGTTGGCTGTGGCCTTGCGCAAAGGTTTGCTAGGTGCGGCAGTGTTCAGTGGCGTGATCAACCTGCTGGCGCTGGTCGGCCCCCTGTTCATGCTCGAAGTCTACGACCGGGTGATCCCCAGCCGCAGTGTGCCCACCCTGGTGGCGCTAAGCCTGCTGGTGCTTGGCGTGTACGCCGTATTCGGTTTCATCGACATCATTCGCTCGCGGGTCATGGCGCGTATCGCCGCCGCGCTGGATGCCGCGTTGTCGACCCGGGTGTACCAGGTGATCGCCGGCGCTCCGCTGAAAATTCCGGTCTCGGGTGACCCGCTAAAGCCCGCCCAGGAACTCGATCAGATCCGCACCTTCATTGCCGGCCCCGGTTTGATCGCCTTCTTCGACCTGCCATGGATGCCGGTATACCTGGCCGTGTGCTTCTACATCCACCCACAACTCGGTTGGCTGACCCTGGGCATGATCCTGGTGATGGTCGGCCTGACCCTGCTCACCGACCGCAAGACCCGCCAGCTGATGCAGGACAGCGCTCAGGCGCTCAGCGCGCGTAACCAGCTCGGCCAGCAGACCCATGCCAGCGCCGAGTCGCTCGCGGCCATGGGCATGGGGGGGCGGGCGGCGGCATTGTGGCAGCAGCACCACGCGCGCTTCACCACCCTGCAGCGCCAGGCCGGCGACGTCGGCAGCTTCTACGGCGGTATCACCAAGGCCCTGCGCTACCTGATCCAGTCGGCCTCGCTCGGCCTGGGTGCCTACCTGGTGATTCGCGGCGAGTTGAGCGGCGGCACCATCGTTGCCGCTTCGATCATCGTCGCCCGGACCCTGGCGCCGGCCGAACAGATCATCGGTACCTGGCGCAGCCTGGTCTCGGCGCGACTGGCCTGGGCGCAGTTGCGCGCAGTGTTCGAGCTGTTCCCGGCGCAAGCGGCTAAAACCGAACTGCCGTCGGCCCACCAGCAGCTCAAGGTTGAGGGGCTGTTTGCCTCGCCGCCGGGCCTGCCGCGCCTGACCCTGCAGAACATCAATTTCCACCTGGCCGCCGGTACCGCGCTGGGTGTGGTCGGGCCAAGCGCTTCAGGCAAGTCCACCCTGGCGCGGGTGCTGGTTGGCGCCTGGCAGCCGGCGCGCGGGCTGGTGCGGCTCGACGGCGCGTCGCTGGCGCTGTGGGACGAACAGGCCCGCGGCCGACTGATCGGCTACCTGCCGCAAAGTGTCGACCTGTTCAACGCCAGCGTGGCGCAGAACATCGGTCGGCTCGACCCAGCGGCGGACGACGCGGCGATCATCGCCGCTGCGCGACAAGCCGGGGTGCACGAGTTGATCCTGCAATTGCCGCAAGGCTACGACACGCCAGTGGGTGAGGGCGGCGTCAACCTGTCGGCCGGCCAGCGCCAGCGCATTGCCTTGGCGCGGGCGCTGTATGGCGAACCGTTCCTGGTGGTGCTCGACGAGCCGAACGCCAACCTCGACACCGAGGGCGAACGCGCCCTGGCCCAGGCCATCCTGGCGGTCAAGGCGCGTGGGGGCGTGGTGGTGGTGATTGCCCATCGCACCGGGATTCTGTCGGTGCTGGATCAGGTGCTGGTGCTGGATCAAGGCCTGCAAGCCGCGTTCGGGCCGAAAGAAAGCGTGCTGGCGCGGCCGGCGCCGCTGGCCAGGGTTGCCCCCATCAACGCCGCAGGAGCTGCGCAATGAATCGTCCGGATACCGATGCAGGCCTGTTGACCTCGCTCAGCGGCCATTTGCGCCTGGGGGCGCTGGCGCTGGCGGTTTCCCTCGGTGGCGCCTTCTGGTGGGCGGCGGCCACCGACCTGTCCGGCGCGGTGATCGCCAACGGCGTGGTTGCGGTGGAAAACAGCACGCGCAAGGTGCAGCACCCGAGCGGTGGCGTGGTCGCCGAACTGCTGGTGCGCGAAGGTCAGGAAGTCGAGGCTGGGCAAGTTCTGCTGCGCCTCGATGCGACCCTGCAGCAGGCTAGCCAGTCGATTGTCAGCAAGGCACTGGAGCAGTCGCTGGCGCGTCAGGCACGGCTGGAGGCCGAGCGCGACAACCTTGCGCAAGTGGTGGCCCCGGCCGTGCTGCTGACACGCCTGGGCGAGCAGCCAGCACAGGCGGTGATGGCCAGCGAGCGGCAGTTGTTCATTGACCGCCAGCAATCGCGCGAAGGGCAGAAAAAGCAGCTGCGCGAGCGCATCGAGCAGTTGAAACAGACCATTGCTGGCCATGACCTGCAGCAGCGGACCAAGTCCGAGGAGATCGCCCTGATCGAGCAGGAATATACCGCAGTAAAAACCTTGCTCGACAAAGGCATGATGACCATCGACCGGGTCAACGCGCTGGCCCGTGGCATCGCCCGGCTGCGCGGCGAGCGTGGCCAACTGGTCGCCTCGATTGCCGAGGCGCGGGCGCGCATCGCCGAAACCCAGCTGGAACTGTTGCAGGTCGACCAGAAGTTCCGCGAACAGGTGTCGCTTGAGCTGCGCGACCTGCTGGCCCAGCAAGGCGAGTTGGTGGAACGCGAGATCGCCGCCAATGACCAGCTCAAGCGCATCGACATCAGTGCGCCGAGCAAGGGCCGCGTACAGCAATTGATGGTGCACACCGTGGGCGGGGTGATTTCCCCGGCCGAGCCGTTGATGCAGATCGTGCCGCTGGACGAAGACCTGCTGGTGGAGGCGCGCATCGATCCTCAGGACATCGACCAGATCATGCTCGGCCAGCCGGTGCTGCTGCGCCTGAGCGCCTTCAACCGCAGTACCACCCCGGAACTGGCCGGCAGCGTCGCGCGGCTGTCCGCCGACCTGGTGGTCGATCCGCAGACCGGGCAGGGTTCCTACCGCGCCGGCATCAAGATCAACCCGGGCGAGCTGAGCCGTCTGTCGGGCCTGACACTGCTGCCGGGCATGCCGGTCGAGTCGATGATCCAGACTGGCCAGCGCACAGTGCTGTCGTACCTGCTCAAGCCGGTCGGCGATCACGCCCAACGTGCCTTCAGGGAAGGCTGAGCACCCGCACGCAGGAGCCGGGTGACGGACAGGATTGTTCAACAACGATGCAATAAAGGAAGTAGCGATGGCGGTTATTCAAGGAACTGAAGGTGCCGACAATCTGGTCGGTACCGCGGAAGGCGATCAGATCTACGGTAAGGGCGGCAACGATGTGCTCGACGGCGGCGCCGGCGACGACGTGCTCTACGGTGGGGCTGGCGCGGACAAGCACATGGGCGGTGCCGGCACCGACACGGCCAGCTATGCCGATACCAGTGCCGGGGCGATTACCCTGAACTTCAAGACTGGCGTGCACAGCGGTATCGCTGCGGGCGATACCTTCGACAGCATCGAGCGCTTCGTTGGTTCGAACTACGACGATACCTTCGTCAGCGATGCCAGCGCCCAGACCTTTGTCGGCGGTGCCGGTACCGACACCCTGGACTATTCGACCTCGGCCCAGGCCATCAACCTGACCTTCGACGCCACCGGCGCCGGCGTCGGTGCGGGTGGCGATGCTCAGGGCGACAGCTTCTCGCTGGTCGAGAAGTTCGTCGGCAGCGCGTTCAACGATACCTTTGTCTCGTCCAACAGCGGCTACCGCCTGCAGGGCGGCGCCGGTGACGACGTGTACATCGTCAACCACGCTGGTGTGCAGGTGGTGGAAGCGGTCGGTGGCGGCAGCGACGAAGTGCGCACCGGCCTGAACACCTACACGCTGGCAGCCGAAGTGGAAAAACTGACCTTCACCGGCACTGGCAACTTCACGGGCTATGGCAACAGCGGCAATAACATCATCAGCGGCGGCGACGGCAACGACATCCTTCTCGGTGGCGCCGGCTCCGACCAGTTCTTCGGTGGTGCGGGCATCGACACCGTCTCCTTCGTCGATACCAGCAGCGGCCCGATCAGCCTGAACTTCAAGACCGGCCAGCACGGCGGGATCGCCGCCGGCGACACCTTCAACAGCATTGAGCGCTTCAGCGGCTCCAACTACGACGACACCTTCGTCAGCGATGCCAGCGCCCACACCTTCATCGGTGGCGCCGGCCAGGACAGCCTGGACTACACCGGCTCGGCAGCGGCCGTGCAGGTGAGCCTTGATGCTAGCGGTAACGGTAGCGGCGCGGGCGGCGATGCCGAGGGCGACAGCTTCAGCCAGTTCGAGAAGGTCATCGGCAGTGCCTTCAACGACACCTTCGTGTCCTCGGCGACGACCTTCAAGCTGCAGGGTGGTGCTGGCGACGATGTGTACATCATCAACAACGCCGGCTCGCAGGTCATCGAAAGCGCGGGTGGCGGCATCGATGAAGTGCGCACCGCGCTGGCCAGCTACTCGCTGTCGGCCGAAGTGGAAAAACTGACCTTCAGCGGTACCGGCAACTTCGTCGGCTACGGCAACGCCAGCAACAACGTCATCAGCGGTGGCGACGGTAACGATACCTTGCTCGGCGGTGGGGGCAGCGATCAGTTCTTCGGCGGCGCCGGCCTCGACACCGTGTCCTACGGCGACAGCAGCAGCGGCGCGGTCACCCTGAACTTCAAGACCGGCGTGCACACCGGCATTGCCGGCGGCGACAGCTTCGACAGCATCGAGCGCTTCATGGGCTCGAACTACGACGACACCTTCGTCAGCGACGCCACTGCCCACAGCTTCATCGGCGGCGCCGGCCAGGACACCCTGGACTACAGCGCCTCGGCCCAGGCGGTGAGCATCAGCCTCGACAGCACCGGTAATGGTCTCGGCACTGGCGGCGACGCCGAAGGCGACAGCTTCAGCCAGTTCGAGCGGGTCATCGGCAGCGCCTTCGACGACACCTTCGTGTCCTCGGCCACGACCTTCAAACTGCAGGGTGGCAACGGCGACGACGTCTACGTGATCAACCACGCCAACAGCCAGGTCATCGAATCGGCCATGGGTGGTAACGACGAAGTGCGCACGGCGCTGGCCAGCTATTCGCTGTCGGCCGACGTCGAGCGCCTGACCTACGTTGGCAACGGCAACTTCTATGGCGTCGGCAACCGTTCCGACAACATCATCACTGGCGGCGCCGGCAACGACACCCTGTCTGGTGGTGCTGGCGGCGACCAGTTCATCGGCGGTGCCGGTAACGATACCGTCACCTACATCGACTCTGGCGCTGCCGGCGTGACGCTGAACTTCAAGACCGGCGTGCACGGTGGGATCGCCGCCGGCGATACCTTCGACAGCATCGAGCAGTTCGTCGGTTCCGGCTTGGCCGATACCTTCGTCAGCGATGGCACCGCGCATCAGTTCAACGGCGGCGCGGGTGCCGACACGCTGGACTACTCGGCCTCGGCCGACGCGGTCACCATCACCATCGACGCTAGCGGTGCCGGCAGCGGCCGGGGTGGCGATGCCGAAGGCGATACCTTCAGCCTGTTCGAGCAGGTCAACGGTACGGCCTTCAACGACACCTTCGTTTCCAGTGCCACCGGCTATCGCCTGCAGGGCGGTGCCGGCGACGACGTCTATGTGATCAACAACACCGGCTCGCTGGTGGTGGAGGCCGCAGGCGGTGGCGACGACGAAGTGCGCACCGCGCTGGGCGGTTATCGCTTGGCCGACAACGTCGAACGCCTGACCTACACCGGCACGTCGACCTTCCTGGCCTATGGCAATGCCAGCGACAACATCATCACCGCCGGCAACGGCAACGACACCCTGTATGGCGGGGCCGGCGGCGACCGTTTCTACGGTGGCAATGGCCTGGATACGGTGTCGTACTTCGATGCCACCGGTAACCAGGGCGTGACCCTGAACTTCAAGACTGGCGTGCATGGCGGCATCGCTGCCGGCGACAGCTTCGACAGCATCGAGCTGTTCGTCGGTTCTGGCAGCGACGACACCTTCGTCAGCGATGCCACCGCGCACACCTTCTACGGCAACGCCGGTACCGACACCATGGACTACTCGACCTCGGCCGAGGCGGTGAACATCACCGTCGACGCCGCCGGCGTGGCCACCGGTAGCGGCGGCGATGCCCAGGGCGATACCTTCTCGCAATTCGAGCGGGTGATCGGCAGCGCGCTGGGCGACACCTTCACCTCGGCGTCCACCGCCTATCGCCTCGAAGGCGGCGCCGGCGACGACGTCTACTTCATCAACCATGCCGGTTCGGTGGTGGTCGAGGCGCAGAACGGTGGTGTCGACGAGGTGCGGACCACACTGACCCAGTTGCGCCTGGCCGATGGCGTCGAGCGCATGACCTATGTTGGCAATAGTTTCTTCATCGGCTATGGCAACGCCCTGGATAACATCATCGTTGGCGGCAACGGCAACGACCAGTTGTCCGGTGGCGCGGGTGCCGACCAGTTCTTCGGGGGGGCTGGCGACGACCTGGTGTCCTACTGGGACTCCAGCTACGCCGCGATCACCCTGAACTTCAAGACCGGTGTGCATGGCGGCATCGCCGCCGGCGACACCTTCGACAGTATCGAGCGCTTCGTCGGTACCGGTCGCGACGACCTGTTCATCAGCGACGCCACCGCGCACAACTTCGATGGCGGCACGGCCACCGACACCCTGGATTACTCGGGGTCGGCAGAGGCGGTGACCTTGACCGTCGGCACCGACGCCAAGGGGGTTGGCGCCGGCGGCGATGCCGAAGGCGATACCTTCGTCAACTTCGAGCGGCTGATCGGCACGGCGCAGAACGACACCTTCAACATCGCCCACTCCAACATCACCGCCATCGAAGGTGGTGCGGGCAACGATGTCTATGTGGTCACCTGGCCGAACACGCAGATCATCGAGCTGGCCGGTGGCGGCGACGATGAGGTGCGCACCAATAACAGCAACTTCAAGCTGGCCAACGAAGTCGAGCGCCTGACTTATGTCGGCAGTGCGAACTTCACCGGCTACGGCAACAGCGGCGACAACATCATCATCGGAGGCGTCGGCAACGATACCTTCCTCGGTGGCGCGGGTGCCGACCAGTTCTTCGGTGGCGATGGCATCGACACGGCCTCTTATACCGACACGACGTCGGTGCTCATCAACATGCAGACCGGTGTGCATGGTGGCGCGGCCGTTGGCGACGTCTATCACAGCATCGAGAAGGTGATCGGCTCGAATGACGGTGACCTGTTCATTGGCACCGCTGGCGCCGACAATTTCGACGGTAGCTTTGGGGTCGACGCGGTCAGCTTTGCCGGCGAAACCACGGGCATTCTGCTGGATATGAGCAAGCCGGCAATCGTTGGCATCGCGGCCGGCGACACCTACGCCAACATCGAAACCTTTGAAGGCACAGCCTTCAACGACACGTTCGTCGGCAGTAACAAGGACGAGAACTTCATCGGTGGCGCCGGTGCCGACACTATCAATGGCGGTGGCGGGGTCAGGGATGCGGTCTGGTACATCAACAACCACACCGGCGTGCAGGTCAACCTGCAGACCGCGACGGCCAGCGGCGGCGACGCCGACGGCGATGTGCTGATCAGCATCGAGGGCGTGGCCGGTTCGGCCTATGACGACGTGCTGACCGCGCTGAACTTCGGCAGCAGCATCTATGGTGGCGAGGGCAACGACATCATCAACGGCGGTACCGGCAACGATAACCTCTACGGCGACGGTATCTCCGAGAAGGTCTTCGGGGCGTATGCGCGGGCCGAGAACGGGGTAATCCAGAGCGACATCATCAACGGTGGCGATGGCGACGACTCGATCGTTGGTGGCACCCGCTTCGATAGCGGTTCGATCCTGCATGGCGATGCCGGCAACGATTTCGTCAGCACGGCCGCCGGCAAGGCGTATGGCGACCTGGGCAACGACAACCTGGTCGGCACCGGCAAGGGCTACGAGCTGTATGGCGGTTCGGGTTGGGACACCTTGACCCTGATGGGCAGCGGTGGCGCGGACGGTGGTCAGCATGGCGACACCTACAACGTCTTGTCGAAGACCATGGTGCTGATCCAGGACAGCGGTACCGACAATGGCCAGGACGTGGTGGTGCTGAAGAACATCCAGACCGCCAACGATGTGTACCTGCATCGCGACGGCAACGACGCCTACATCTTCTCCAAGCTGAACTGGAACATTGGCCAGCTCGACAGTGGGGTGATGTTGGCCAACTGGTATGCCGGCTCGAACACCATCGAGCAGTTCCAGACCAACAACGGTGATACCTTCACCATCAGTTGATGCAACACCAGGGGCCAGCGTTGCTGGCCCCATCGCGACCCGACTCGTCCCGCGATAGCTTCAGTGCCGAGGCGAAAATTTGCCGCCAGCGGCAGTTTGCCGCCGAAAAATTGTCTTCCTGTCCCCCGGCATTCGCCGCCTCTTCCGACAAAGCCCCGCAAACACGGCACTTCGTCGCGCCCGACAACACTTGGTTCGAAAATTGCTACAGCCAGCCCAGAGCAGCGGCGGACGGCAAGTGTTCGCCAGCGCAGCGGAGGATGACAGTGGACAAGATGCTTTACGTGGCCATGACCGGCGCCAGCCAGAACGCGCTGGCGCAAAAGGCCCATGCCAACAACCTGGCGAACATTTCCACCAGCGGTTTTCAGCGTGACCTGGAACAGGCCCGCTCGATGCCGGTGTTCGGTGACAGCTTTCCGGCGCGCGCCTATGCGATGACCGAGCGCCCGGCGACCGATTTCAGCCCTGGCGCGTTGCAGGAAACCGGCCGCGACCTCGATGTCGCCATCGGCGGCGACGGCTTCATTGCCGTGCAGGCCCCGGACGGCAGTGAGGCCTACGTGCGCACCGCCAGCCTGAACATCGACGCTCTCGGCGTGCTGCGCGCCGGCAACGGCATGCCGGTGATGGGCAACGGTGGCCCGATTGCCGTGCCGCCCGAGCAGAAGGTCGAAATCGGCGATGACGGCACCATCAGCATCCGCGCCATGGGCGAAGGCCCGCGGGTGATGGCCGAGGTCGACCGGATCAAGCTGGTCAACCCGGACCTGAAGACCATGACCAAAGGCCTGGACGGCATGATCCACACCAAAGACGGGCAGCCGGCAGTCGCCGATGCCAACGTCAAGGTGGTCTCGGGCTTCCTTGAGGCGAGCAACGTCAATGCCGTCGAAGAGATGACCTCGGTGCTGGCCTTGTCCCGGCAATTCGAACTGCACATCAAGATGATGACCACGGCCAAGGAAGGCGACGAAGCCATGGCGCGTGTTTTGCAAATCGGCTAATCACATACACGTAGCGCCGTAAAACAGGCGCGCGAGGAGAACAGCATGCTTCCGGCTCTCTGGGTCAGTAAAACCGGCCTGTCCGCCCAGGACACCAACCTGACCACCATTTCCAACAACCTGGCCAACGTCTCGACCACTGGCTTCAAGCGTGATCGCGCCGAATTCCAGGACCTGCTGTACCAGATCAAGCGTCAGCCGGGTGCCCAGTCGACCCAGGACAGCGAACTGCCGTCGGGCCTGCAGGTCGGTACCGGTGTGCGTATTGTCGGTACCCAGAAAAACTTCAGCACCGGCAGCCTGCAGACCACCGAAAACCCGCTGGACATGGCGGTCAACGGGCGTGGCTTCTTCCAGATCCTGCAGCCGGATGGCACCGTTTCCTATACCCGTGACGGCACCTTCCACCTGAACTCCGACGGCCAGGTGGTCACCGCCAACGGCTTTGCCCTGGAGCCGGCCGTTGTGGTGCCGCCAGACGCACAAACCTTCACCGTCGGCCAGGACGGCACCGTGTCGATCACCACCGCCGGCAACCCGGCCGCGCAGATCATCGGCAACATCCAGACCGCCGACTTCATCAACCCGGCCGGCCTGCAGGCCATGGGTGGCAACCTGTTCCTGGAAACCGCCGCCAGCGGCGCGCCGCAAATCGGTACCCCAGGCCTCAACGGCTTCGGCCCCATCGCCCAGCAGACCCTGGAAAACTCCAACGTCAGCACCGTGGAAGAACTGGTCAACATGATCACCACCCAGCGTGCCTACGAGATGAACTCCAAGGTGATTTCCACCGCCGACCAGATGCTCTCGTTCGTTACCCAGAACCTGTAAGTGAAGTCTTCGAGGTCGCTGTTGCAGCGCCTGTTACACCGTGAGGTCAGAGTCATGAGCCGTTTGTTATCCGTATTCGCCCTGGGTGGGGTGGTGTTGCTGGCGGGTTGCGTCGCGCCGACGCCCAAGCCCAACGACCCGTACTACGCGCCAGTATTGCCGCGTACCCCGTTGCCGGCGGCGGCCAACAATGGCTCGATCTACCAGGCCGGTTTCGAACAGAACCTGTACAGCGACCGCAAGGCTTTCCGGGTCGGTGACATCATCACCATCACCCTGAACGAGCGGACCCAGGCGAGCAAGAACGCCAACTCGCAGATCGCCAAGAACAGCAAGGCCGATATCGGCCTGACCTCGCTGTTCGGCTCGAGCATGGTCACCAACAACCCGATCGGCAGCAACGACCTCAGCCTCAGTGCCGGCTACGAAGGCGATCGCGCCACCAAGGGCGACAGCAAGGCGGCCCAGGGCAACACCCTGACCGGTTCGATCACGGTTACCGTGGCCGACGTTCTGCCTAACGGCATCATCGCCGTGCGCGGCGAAAAATGGATGACCCTCAACACTGGCGACGAGCTGGTGCGGATTGCCGGCATGGTTCGCGCCGACGACATCGCCACGGACAACACCGTGCCGTCGACCCGCGTCGCCGATGCGCGCATCACCTATTCGGGGACCGGCTCGTTCGCCGATGCCAGCCAGCCCGGTTGGCTGGACCGCTTCTTCATCAGCCCGCTTTGGCCTTTCTAGGTTCGGATGCCCATGTTCAACTTCAAGCAGCTGATTGCCGCCGCGCTCCTGATCTCCGCCGCCTTTGGTGCCCACGCCGAGCGGCTCAAGGACATCGCCAGCATTTCCGGCGTGCGTAATAACCAGCTGATCGGCTACGGCCTGGTGGTGGGGCTCAACGGTACGGGTGACCAGACCACCCAGACCCCGTTCACCCTGCAGACCTTCAATAACATGCTCTCGCAGTTCGGCATCAAGGTGCCGCCGGGTTCGGGCAACGTGCAACTGAAGAACGTCGCAGCGGTGTCGATTCATGCCGACCTGCCGCCGTTCGCCAAGCCGGGGCAGGTGGTCGACGTGACCGTCTCGTCCATCGGCAACTCGAAAAGCCTGCGCGGCGGTAGCCTGTTGATGACCCCGCTCAAGGGTATCGACGGCAACGTCTACGCCATCGCCCAGGGCAACCTGGTGGTCGGCGGCTTCGACGCCGAGGGGCGCGACGGTTCGAAGATCACCGTCAATGTCCCGTCGGCCGGTCGCATTCCTGGCGGCGCCTCGGTAGAGCGCGCGGTGCCGAGCGGTTTCAACCAGGGCAACAGCCTGACCTTGAACCTCAACCGCCCCGACTTCACCACCGCCAAGCGGGTGGTCGACAAGGTCAATGAGCTGCTCGGCCCGGGCGTTGCCCAGGCGGTCGATGGCGGCTCCGTGCGGGTGACTGCACCGCTCGATCCAAGTCAGCGGGTCGACTACCTGTCGATTCTGGAAAACCTGGAAATCGATCCGGGTCAGGCGGTGGCCAAGGTCATCATCAACTCGCGTACCGGCACCATCGTCATCGGCCAGAACGTCAAGGTATCGCCGGCGGCGGTTACCCACGGCAGCCTGACCGTGACCATTACCGAAGACCCGATCGTCAGCCAGCCTGGGCCGTTCTCCAATGGCGAGACGGCCGTGGTGCCGCGTTCGCGGGTCAACGCCGAGCAGGAAGCCAAGCCGATGTTCAAGTTCGGTCCGGGCACTACGCTCGACGAGATCGTACGTGCCGTCAACCAGGTGGGCGCAGCCCCCGGCGACCTGATGGCGATTCTCGAAGCACTCAAGCAGGCCGGCGCCTTGCAAGCCGACCTGATCGTGATCTGAGGCACTGGCCATGGATATGCCTAAAAGCAGCTTCAACGCGGCCGACAGCGGTGCCTACACCGACCTCAACCGGCTCAACTCGCTGAAGGTCGGCGACAAGGACAGCGACGCCAACCTGCGCAAGGTGGCGCAGGAGTTCGAGTCGCTGTTCCTCAACGAAATGCTCAAGTCGATGCGTTCGGCCAGCGATGTGCTGGCCAAGGACAACCCGCTCAATACCGAGACCACCAAGCAATACCAGCAGATGTACGACCAGCAGCTGGCGGTGAGCATGTCCCGCGAGGGTGGCGGTATCGGCCTGCAAGACGTGCTGATGCGCCAGTTGTCCAAGCAGAAGGCCAGTGCCGTGCCGAACACCAGCCCGTTCCCGCGGGTTGATGTGCAGCAGCGCGCACTGTGGGCGACCAAGGTCGCCGAGCCGGTGCGCAGCGAGGTCGGCACCGCCAGCACCCGCAACGACATGGCGGCACTCAATTCGCGGCGCCTGAACTTGCCGGGCAAGCTCACCGACCGCCTGCTGGCCGGGATCGTGCCGACGGCGGGTGCGCAGGCCGCCACCACCAACACTGCAGTGCTGCCGCAACGCACCACGGCCATCACCGACGCCGCGCAAAAGGGCGACTGGCAGCCGGCGCAGGCCTTTGCCGCGCCAGGCAGCATGCGCATTTACGGCCGTGCCGTGGCCCAGCCGCCGCTGGCGCCGGCGAAGAAAGCCTTCGGTTCCAGCGACGAGTTCGTCGCTACCATGCTGCCGATGGCCGAACAGGCTGCCAAGCGCATCGGTGTCGACCCACGCTACCTGGTAGCCCAGGCCGCGCTGGAAACCGGCTGGGGCAAGTCGGTGATGCGTCAGGCCGACGGCAGCAGCAGCCATAACCTGTTCGGCATCAAGGCCACCGGCAACTGGCAGGGTGGGGAGGCGCGGGCGATCACCAGCGAGTTCCGCAATGGCCAGTTCGTCAAGGAAACGGCGGCGTTCCGTTCCTACGATTCCTACCAGGACAGTTTCCATGACCTGGTCAGCCTGCTGCAGAACAATTCAAGGTATCAAGAAGCGGTAAAAGCGGCCGATAAGCCAGAACAGTTCGTGCGTGAACTACAAAAGGCGGGTTATGCGACGGATCCGGACTACGCCAGCAAGATCTCTCAGATCGCAAAACAGATGAAGTCATACGAGAGCTATGCGGCTCTCCCAAGTACTTCGAAACTATAAGGTGTAAACCATGGCGAGTTTGATCAATATCGGGATGTCGGGGCTGGGAGCCGCTTCGTCCGGTCTGCATACCACGGGTAACAACATTGCCAACGCTGACGTTGCCGGCTACTCGCGCCAGCAGAACGTGCAAACCACCGCGGGTTCGATCCGCAGCGGCAATGTGTTCATCGGCACCGGCACCACGCTGGCCGATGTGCGCCGGGTATACAACGCTTTCCTCGATGCGCAGCTCAACACCAGTACCTCGCTCAACAGCGACTCGGCTGCGTACCTCAAGCAGATCACGCCAACCAACGAATTGCTCTCCGATGCCAACACCGGCATCGCCGGCGCCCTGAAGAGTTTCTTCTCGGCCATGCAAGGGGCGGCGTCCAAGCCGACCGACGACGCCGGCCGGCAATTGCTGCTGAGCAGCGCCGAAGCCCTGAGCAACCGCTTCAACAGCCTGCAGTCGCAGTTCAAGGAACAGAACAACAACCTTAACGGCAACCTCACGGCGATGGCCGAGCAGGTCAACAAGCTGACCGCGACCATTGCCCAGTACAACGAGCAGATCGCCAAGGTCGGCGTGGTCAACGGCGCGCCGAACGACCTGCTCGACCAGCGCAACGAAACCGTGCGCCAGCTCAACGAACTGGTCGGGGTGAACGCTGTCGAGCGCGAAGGCAGCATCGATATCTACCTGAAGAACGGTCAGCCGCTGGTGCTGGGCAACAGCCTGGGCAAGCTGGAAACCGCGCCGAGCCCGACCGATCCGACGCAGTTCTCGGTCAAGATCAACAACGGCATCACCTCGATGGACGTCACCAGTTCCATCACCGGCGGTGAGATGGGCGGCCTGCTGCGTTATCGCAGCGAAACCCTCAACCCGGCGATGAACGAGCTGGGCCGGGTCGCCATGGTGCTGGCCGAGCGCATCAACTCGCAGCTGGCCCAGGGCATCGACAAGAACGGCGAGTTCGGCGCCGCGCTGTTCAGCGACATCAACAGCGCCGCGGCCATGGCCGGGCGCAGCATTGCCAAGGCCGGCAACGACCCGGCCTCGGGCAACCTCAATGTGACCATCAACGACACCAGCAAGCTGACCACCAGCGACTACCAGGTCACCTACATCAACACGCCGAGCGGCTTGCGTTACAACGTCAAGAAACAGCCGGACGGCACCGACATGGGCACCTTCGACCCGGCGCAGAGTCCGCCGCCGGTCATCGACGGCTTCAGCCTCAGTGTCAACGGCGGTACGCCAAAGGCCGGCGACAGCTTCAAGATCACCCCTACCCGCAATGGTGCCGGCGACATCGACACGGTCATGACCGACGCCAAGCGCCTGGCGCTGGCGGCACCGCTGCAGGCCACCACGGGTGGCAGCAACACCGGCACTGGCATCATCAAGCAACCCGACCTCGCCTCGGTGTTCGACATCGCCGACCCGGCCCAGCGTCTGGAACTGCAAACCGGTATCAAGTACTCGACCCCGGTGCGCCTGGTGTTCGGCGACGAAACCGTCACCCCGCAAACCTATGAAGTGTTCGATTCCAAGGGTACTTCGATCGGCACTGGCAGCTTCCTGCCGGGTCAGGCGAACAAGCTGCAGATCAACGTGCCGATGGTCGATGCCTCGGGGGCGCCGATCGAGGACGCTGCCGGGGTGCAGAAAACCTTCAGCTTCAGCATGGAAGTCAACGGCGCGCCGAAGCAGAACGACAGTTTCACCGTGGCCATGACCGGCGCGGGCTCGATGGATAACCGTAACGCGCTGTCGACCATCGAACTGCAGACCAAGCAGACCGTCGATGTCGGCACCACCAAGGGTCTGAGCCTTACCGATGCCTACGGCAAGCTGGTCGAAGGTGTGGGTGCCAAGACCAAGCAGAGCCAGATGGATGGCCAGGCCACCGGCGCCATTCTTAGTCAGGCCAAGGGTGCCCGTGACTCGCTGTCGGGCGTACAGCTGGACGAAGAGGCCGGCAACCTGGTCAAGTATCAGCAGTACTACACGGCCTCGTCGCAGATCATCAAGGCGGCCCAGGACACATTCAACACGCTGATCAGCGCGCTTTAAGGAGACGTAGACCGTGCGTATTTCCACTTCCCAGTATTACGAGTCCAGCGCTGCCAGCTACCAGCGCAACTACAGCAACCTGGTCAAGACCAGTGAAGAAGCCACCGACTATGTGCGCGTGCGCACCGCCGCCGACGACCCGGTCGGTGCCGCGCGGCTGTTGCAGCTCGACCAGCAAAGCTCGATGCTGGCCCAGTTCAAGACCAATGCCAACACCGTCAAGAACGCCCTGGGGCAATCCGAGTCGGTGCTCAACGCGATCAACAACGTATTGCAGCGGGTTAACGAACTGGCGCTGGGTGCAGGCAACGCCGGCTATACCGACGCCGAGCGCAAGGCCAACGCCACCGAGCTGGGCCAGCTCGAAGAGCAGCTGCTGAGCCTGATGAACAGCCGCGACGAAAGCGGTCAGTACATGTTTGCCGGTTCCAAGAGCGACACCCAGCCGTTCGTGCGTAACAGCGATGGCTCGTTCAGCTACCAGGGCGACCAGACCACGCTGCAACTGCAGGTCGGCGACATGCTCACCATGGCCAGCAACGACAGCGGCTTCAGCGCCTTCCAGCAGGCCTTGAACACCAGCCGTTCGCAAACCTCGCAGATCAGCGGGCCAACCCCGGACACCGGCATGGTCAACCTGTCCAACGGCCAGGTCTCGGAGAGCGTCAATTACAACGACCGTTTCCGCAGCGGCGAGCCGTACACCGTGCAGATGGTCAGCGACACCCAGTTCAAGATCGTCGACAAGGACGGTAACGATCGCACCAGCGAGGCGACCGGCAACGGCACGTTCAACCCGAACACCGCGGGTGGCTCGATGGTGACCTTCCGTGGCGTCGACCTGCGGCTGAACATCAACCGCAAGGAAGGCGACGACGTCACCACCATCAACCAGTACAGCTTCAAGCTGGAGAGCAAGCCGGACACCATCAGCGGCAGCCGCAGCCCAGGCAATACCTCGCTGTCGCAGGTTACCGGGGCTACCGTGACTGACGCTGGCAAGTACAACGCGATGTTCCCGGGCGGTGGTGCGGTGGTCAAGTTCACTACCGGCGGCAACTATGAGCTGTATGCGCAGCCGATGACCGCCGACAGCCGTCCAGTGGCCACTGGTGCGCTCAGCGGTTCGACCATCACGGCCGCTGGCGTCGAGTTCACCTTCAGCAACCCGCCGCTGCCAACCGACGGCGATCAGTTCGCGGTGCAGGTCAACAAGCATCAGACCCAGAACCCGCTGGACACCATTGCGCAACTGCGCAAAGCGCTGGAGCGGCCGATCGATGGTAGCGAGGCGGCGCAGCAGCAGTTGCGCGCGGACCTGGATTCGGCCATCGCCAACATTTCCAGTGGCATGAAACAGGTCGGCACCACCGTCACCTCGATCGGTGCGCGCGGCAAGGCGCTGGAAGTGCAGGAGGCGACCAACGAAAGCCTGGGCATCGCCAACGCCAACACCGCCGCCTCGATCAGGGATTCGGACCCGGCCGAAGTGGCCGTGCGCCTGACCCTGCAGCAAGCCATGCTGCAGGCCTCGCAACTGACCTTCAGCAAGGTCAGTCAGCTTAGCCTGTTCAACCGCCTCTGATGGCCCTTCGCGCCGTTGCCGCCAGCCCGTCCGGGTTTGGCGGCGCGGCGAGCAGTTTTCCCTACGGTCCTGACTGCTGCGCGCCTTGCGCGGCGGTCGCCGGTCGAGAGTTATCCCCGTGAACCCAGCGCCTCTTGTCAGTCTCGTCATCCCTGCTTGCAACCCTCGCTTCTTCCGCGCCGCACTGGTCAGTGCCCTGGCGCAGAACTACGATCCGCTCGAGATCATCGTTTGCGACGACAGCCGCGACGGGCAGATCGAAGCGCTGGTCAACGAACTGGCCGTGCAGGCGCGCTGCCCGCTGTATTACTACCGTAACCCGCAACCGCTGGGTTTTAGCGGCAACCTGTTGCGTGGCCTGGAAGAGGCCCAGGGCGAGTACGTCAAGTTTCTCTGCGACGACGACCGTTTGCTGGCCGACTGTGTCAGCCGCCAGGTGCAGCTGTTCCAGGCGCATGCCGATGTCAGCCTGGTCGGTTGTCGGCGCCACCTGATCGATGCCGAGGATCACATTCTGCCGCAGCGCCTGGAGAACAGCTCGTTCACCTTTGGCGACACGCTGTTCAACGGCGACGACCTGCTGGATTTCTTCGAGACCCGCCAGTTGAACTTCATTGGCGGCCTGAGCGGGGTGCTGTTGCGCGCCAGCGATCTGCGCGAGCTGCTGCCGGCGTTGGCCCAGGTCGGGCAGGGCTTCGTCGCCATGCTCGACTTCGTCCTGTTCGTCTGCCTGCTGCGCCGTGGTCACCTGCTGGTGACCGCGCAAGTGCTGTGCATGGAGCGCCTGCACCCTGCGCAGTTGCGGCGCCAGCCGGAAGTGCAGGCGGTGGCGCCGGGCGAGGCGCAGTGGCTGCGCGAGATGTTCGCCGCGCGCACGGGCGAGCGCGACGCGTTCTCCGGCTGGGTGCGTATCCAGATCTTCCAGCCCGATGCCGGGCCGGTCGAGCGGGTCTGGGAGAACCTGTTCCTAGTGCACGTACTGCGCGGCCTGCAGGCTATCCAGGAATCCAAGGTGGGCAGTCACAGCGACAGTTTCGCCGAGCTGTACCGGCAATGGCTGGCCTGCCGCCAGGACCCGTTGGTACTGGCCCGGTTGATGCGCCTGAGCCAGCATTGGGCCTGGCGCCCGCGCATCGTGCCGGTGGTGATTGATCGCGACGGCGACAGCGAAGCGCTGCAACTGACCCTCGACAGCCTGGCCGGGCAAAGCTATCCGGCCGAGTCCATTCGGGTACTGTCCACTGCGCGCCTGCCGTCGAGCCTCGATGGCCGCTTGCAGGTGCAGGCGTTGCAGGCCGACTGGGGCCAGCAACTCAACGAGGTGGTGCAGCAACTGGACGGCGACTGGTTCTACCTGTTGCGTGCCGGCGACCGCCTTGGCGCGTTCAGCCTGATGTTGCTGGCCGAGCGCATTGTCAGCCTTCCGGCGATGGCCTGCTGCTACGGCGACGAGGGTGGGCTGCTCGACGGCGAGTCGGTGGAGCCGGTGTTCAAGCCTGATTTCAACCTCGACCTGCTACGTGGCTACCCCTACACCGGGCGGGTACTGGCCTTCTCCCGCGAGCGCTGCCTCGCGCTCGGCGGGCTGAGTGCCGGCTATCAGGAGCTGGCGCCGCACGACCTGATCTGGCGACTGCTGGAGCGCGACGGCCCGCAGGCCATCGAGCATATTCCCGAAGTGCTGGTGGAGTCGTCCTGCACCTTTGCCGCCTGGCTGTCGTCGGCGGCGGTGTGCGAGGACAACCCGCGCCTGCTCGATGCGCACCTGCAGCGCCTGGGGGTGAACTATCGCCTGGATAACCATGGGGGGCCGATCAACCGCGTGCGCTACCTGCATGCCAGCCAGCCGCTGGTCAGCGTAGTGATTGCTGTCCAGGATCAACTGCCGGTGCTGGAGCGGTGCCTGGAAGCGCTGCTGGAAAAGACCGCCTACCCGCATTACGAAGTGCTGGTGGTGGACAACGCCAGCCAAGGGGAGGCGGCCCGTGCCTGGGTGGCGGCGATGCAGCAGCTGAGCAGCGACAAGCTGCGGGTGCTGAGCCTGGCGCAGGAAACCAGTTTCGCTGCGATCCAGAACGAAGCGGCGCGGCATGCCCAGGGCGATTACCTGCTGATGCTCAACCCGGCCACCGTGGTCACCGAGGCGGAGTGGCTGGACGCCATGCTCAGTCAGGCGCAGCGGCCGGAAGTCGGCATCGTCGGCGCCAAGCTGTACAACGCCGAGGGGTTGGTGGTGCATGCCGGTGGTGTGCTCGGCCTGCGCGGGGCGGTCGGCTCGCCGTTCGTCGGCGAAGCGCTGGAGGCGGGTGGCTACATGCAGCGCCTGCAAGTGGCGCAGAACTATTCGGTGGTCGGTGCCGACTGCATGCTGGTGCGCAAGCAGGTGTTCCTCGACCTTGGCGGGCTGAACGATAGCGTCTACAGCCTGGCTTTCAGCGATGTCGACCTTGGTCTGCGCCTGCGTGACGCCGGCTACCTGGTGGTCTGGACGCCCGAGGCGCGGATGGTGCTCGACAGCCAGCCCGGGCGCGCCGTCGATGCGCAGGAGGAGGCCGAGCGCCAGGGCCGCTTGGCCGAGCAGCATGAAACCTTCTTCAAGACCTGGATGCCGGTGGTCGCCCGCGACCCGGCGTACAACATCAACCTGGCACTGAACGGTTCGAGCTTCTGCCTCGACCCTGGCCTGAAGGCTGGCTGGAAACCCTTTGTCGGGCGCTCGCTGCCGCATGTGCTGGCCCTGCCGATGAACAAGACCGCGGTCGGCCATTATCGGGTGATCCAGCCGCTGGTCGAGCTGGAGGCCGCCGGCTGGGTAACCGAGCAGCAGTTCTTCGAGATCCCCACCAGCGTCGAGCTGGAGCGTTCGTCGCCGGACGTGGTGGTGCTGCAGGGTCGCTACACCGAAGGCTTCGTCAAGGAAATCGAGCGACTCAAGACCTACTCCAAGGGTTTCTGCATCTACGAGCTGGACGACTATGTGATCAAGGTGCCGAAGAAGAACGGCCACCTCAAACACACCCCGCGTGACCTCGAAGGCTCGCTGCGCCGCGGTATCGCGCGCTGCGACCGCCTGGTGGTGTCGACCCAGCCGCTGGCCGATGCCCTGGCCGACACCCACCACGACATCCGCGTGGTGCCGAACATGCTCGCCGAGCGTCTCTGGACCCACCTGCGCAGCCAGCGCCGCACCTCGCGCAAGCCGCGCATCGGTTGGGGGGGCGGCACCAGCCACACCGGCGACCTAGAGGTGATCGCCGAGGTGGTCAAGACCCTGGCGCATGAGGTGGAGTGGGTGTTCTTCGGCATGTGCCCGCCGGAGCTGCGGCCGTACCTGCACGAGTTCCATCCGCCGGTGGCGCTGGAGCTGTACCCGGCCAAGCTTGCCAGCCTCAACCTCGATCTGGCCCTGGCGCCGCTGGAGTACCACATCTTCAACGACTGCAAGAGCAACCTGCGCTTGCTCGAGTACGGCGCCTGCGGCTACCCGGTGATCGTCACCGACACCGCAGCGTACCGTGGCTACCTGCCGTGCACGCGGATCAAGCGCAACACCACCGAGGAATGGCTGGAGGCGATCCGCATGCACCTGGCCGACCCCGATGCCAGTTACCGCATGGGCGATCGTCTGCGCGAGGAAGTGCTGCGCGACTACGTGCTGCGCGCCGACAACTGCCAGCACTGGTACACCGGCTGGATGCCTGACTGAGGGCGTCAGCCCCGGGGTTGCACGACGCCAGCTCGACGCGTGCGAGCTGGCCCGTTTCCTGCTAGTCCCCTGTCATATCGCCATAAATCGAGCGCTGTCTCGGTTTATCCGGCGGGTCTGCTCCCGGCAGGCCCGGTGACGAACAAGAGGGGATGACATGAAGGCGGTAATTCTGGCCGGCGGACTGGGCACGCGTATCAGCGAAGAGTCGCATCTCAAGCCCAAGCCGATGATCGAGATCGGTGGAAAGCCAATTCTCTGGCACATCATGAAGCAGTACTCCGCGCACGGAATCCATGATTTCGTGATTTGCCTTGGCTACAAGGGCTACGCCATCAAGGATTTTTTCGCCAACTACTTCCTGCATACCTCCGACGTCACCTTCGACATGTGCAACAATCGCATGGACGTGCACCAGAATTACAGCGAGCCATGGCGAGTGACCCTGGTCGACACGGGTGAAGACACCATGACCGGCGGCCGTCTGCGCCGTGCCGCGCGCTACCTGGAAGGGGAGCAGGCGTTCTGCTTCACCTATGGCGATGGCGTCTCCGACCTGAACATCGGCGCCCTGGTCGACTTCCACCTGCAGCACGGCAAGCTGGCCACCGTCACCGCCGTGCAGCCGCCGGGCCGCTATGGTGCCCTGGAGCGCGATGGCGACCGCGTCAGTGGCTTCATCGAAAAACCGCGCGGCGATGGCGGCTGGATCAACGGCGGCTTCTTCGTGCTGTCGCCGAAAGTGCTCGGCTACATTGCCGACGACCAGACTTCGTGGGAATCCGAGCCGCTCGGCCAGTTGGCCGCCGAGGCGCAGTTGCAGGCGTTCCAGCATGACGGCTTCTGGCACCCGATGGACACCCTGCGCGACAAGAATCACCTCGAACAGCTGTGGCAGAGTGGGGAGGCCCCATGGAAGCAATGGGCCTGAGCGAGCGTTTCTGGCGTGGCAAGCGGGTGCTGCTGACCGGCCACACCGGCTTCAAGGGCAGTTGGCTGGCACTGTGGTTGCGCCAGCTTGGCGCCGAGGTGACCGGCTTCGCGCTGGACCCCGGCACCGAGCCGAGCCTGTTCGAACTGGCCCGTGTCGGCCAGGACCTGAACGACGTGCGCGGCGACCTGCGTGACCTCGGCGCCTTGCTCGGCGTGGTGGCCGACACCCAGCCGGAAATCGTCCTGCACCTGGCCGCGCAACCGCTGGTGCGCGAAGCCTACCGCGACCCACTCGGTACGTATTCGAGCAACGTCATGGGCACCCTCAACCTGCTGGAGGCAATCCGCCAGGTCGGTGGCGTGCGCGCGTGCGTACTGGTGACCACCGACAAGGTCTACGCCAACCAGGAATGGCCATGGCCCTACCGCGAAAACGAGGCGCTGGGCGGGCATGACCCGTACAGCAGCAGCAAGGCCTGTTGCGAGCTGCTGGCGCAGTCCTATGCGGCGTCGTTCTTCCCGGCGGCGGACTATGCCGAGCACGGTCTGGCCCTGGCGACCGCGCGGGCCGGCAACGTCCTCGGTGGTGGCGACTTCGCCCCGGAACGATTGATTCCCGATGTGCTCAAGGCCTGGTCGGCCAACGAGCCGGTGACCCTGCGCTACCCGCAGGCAGTACGCCCCTGGCAGCACGCCCTGGAGCCGCTGGCCGGCTACCTGCAACTGGCCGAGCGGCTGTACCGCGAAGGCCCGGCCAGTGCCGGCGCGTGGAACTTCGGCCCGGGCGAGGGCGACATGTGCAGCGTCGGCGAAGTGGTCGCGCGCCTCGCCCGGCAGTGGCCGGAAGCGCCGGGCGTGCGCGTTGAGCCCAGCGAACTGCACGAAGCCGGCCTGCTTCGTCTGGACAGTGCGCGGGCCCGCCAGTTGCTGGGCTGGCGCACGCGCTGGTCGCTGGCTGAATGCCTGCAACACACCCTTGAGTGGCACCTGGCCTGGAAGCGTGGCGATGACATGCGCGCGATCAGCCTCGATCAATTGAACCTGTATGCGGAGCTGTCGTGAGCGATCTGCACCTGCATCCGCTGGCTCTGGACGGTCTCTTCAGCGTCGAACACAAGGCGCATGGCGATGCCCGCGGGCGCTTCGCCCGGCTCTTCTGCGAAGGCAGCCTGGGCGCGCTTGGTGCGCCGTTCCATGTGCGCCAGATCAACCATTCGCACACTGTCGGCGAGGGCAGTGTGCGCGGGCTGCACTACCAACTCGGCGCGCAGCCCGAGGCCAAGCTGATCACCTGCCTGCGCGGTGACGTCTGGGACGTGGCGGTGGACCTGCGTGCAGGGTCGCCGACCTTCCTGCACTGGCATGCCGAGCACCTGCGCGCCGGCGATGGCCGTAGCCTGTTGATCCCGGCCGGCTTCGCCCACGGCTTCCAGGTGCTCAGTGCCGAAGCCGAGCTGCTTTACCTGCACAGTGCCGACTACGCGCCGGGTGTCGAGGCCGGGCTGTCGGTGCACGATCCGCGCCTGGCGATCCGCTGGCCGCTAGCTGTCAAGAATCTGTCGGCCCGGGATGCAGGCCATCCCTGGCTGGACCCACATTTCACCGGAGTGCACCCATGAATTGCCGTGGCTGTGGTACGCGCCTGAGTCTGCCGTTGATCGACCTGGGTACAGCGCCACCTTCCAATGCCTACCTGCGCGAAGCGCAACTGGCCGAGGCCGAGGCCTGGGTGCCGCTGAAGGTCGCCGTGTGCCAGCAGTGCTGGCTGGTGCAGACCGAGGACTACACCCGCGCCGATGCACTGTTCGACGCCGATTACGCTTACTTCAGTTCCTACTCGTCGTCCTGGCTGGCGCATGCCCAGGCCTATGTGGGCGAGATGGTCGAGCGCTTTGCCTTGAATGCCGACAGCCGCGTGGTGGAAATCGCCGCCAACGACGGCTACCTGTTGCAGTACGTGGCGGCGCGCGGCATTCCCTGCCTGGGCGTCGAGCCGACCCGCAGTACCGCTGCCGCCGCGCGCGACAAGGGCCTGGAGATTCGCGAAGTGTTCTTCGGCGAGCACAGCGCCCAGGCGCTGGTCGAGGAGGGCTGGGCGGCCGACCTGATGGCGGCGAACAACGTGCTGGCGCATGTGCCGGACATCAACGACTTCCTGCGCGGCTTTGCCACGCTGCTCAAGCCGAGCGGGGTGGCTACCTTCGAGTTCCCGCACCTGCTGTGCCTGATAGCCGAACACCAGTTCGACACGCTGTACCACGAACATTATTCGTACCTGTCGTTGACGGCCGTGAACATCCTCTGTGCGCGCAACGGCCTGGAAATCTTCGATGTGCAGGAACTGCCGACCCACGGCGGTTCGTTGCGCGTGCTGGTGCAGCGCAGCGGTGGCGCGCAGCCGATCGACGCCGCGGTGCAGCGCCTGCTTGGTATCGAGCGCCAGGTCGGGGTTGCGACGCCGGGCTTCTACAGCACCCTGGCGCCGGCCGCCGAGCGCATCAAGCATCAGTTGTTGCGTTTCCTGTTGCAGGCCAAGGCCGAAGGCAAGCGTGTGGTTGGTTATGGGGCGGCGGCCAAGGGCAATACCTTGCTCAACTACGCCGGGGTCAAAGCCGACCTGCTGGCCTGGGTCGCCGATGCCAACCCGCACAAGCAGGGCAAGTACCTGCCGGGCAGCCGGATCCCGGTGGTTGCCCCCGAGCGCCTGGCGCTGGAGCAACCGGACTACGTGCTGGTGCTGCCGTGGAACCTGCTCAAGGAAGTCGGCGAGCAGCAGGCGCAGGTGCGTGAGTGGGGCGGGCGCTTGGTGATCGCCGTGCCGGAACTGACCGTCCTGTGAGGGTGCGCAAAGTAGTGGTCACCGGTGCCAGCGGCTTCGTTGGCAGCCATGTGGTGGACGCCTTGTTGGCCCGTGGCTGCGAGGTGCGCGCCGTGGCCCGGCGCCTGGCACCGGCCCAGGCTCAGGGCTGGTTCGAACGGGTCGAGTTCGTCGCTGCCGATATCCACGACCCGCAGTTGGACGTCGGCGCCTTGTGCGACGGCGCCGACGCGCTGGTGCACCTGGCCTGGCCGGGCTTGCCGAACTACCGCGGGCTGTTCCATCTGGAACACAACCTGATGGCCGACTACGCCTTCATCAAGCGCGCGGTCGAAGCCGGGGTCGCGCGGGTGCAGGTCAGCGGCACCTGCCTGGAGTACGGCCAGCACAGTGGTGCGCTGAGCGAAACCCTGAGCTGCCAGCCGGATACGCCGTACGGCCTGGCCAAGCACAGTCTGCACCTGTTCCTGGAAACCTTGCGCGAGCAAATGCCGTTCGCCCTGCAATGGGTGCGGCTGTTCTACCTGCATGGCCGCGGGCAGAACCCGAGCAGCCTGCTGGCCGCCCTCGATCGGGCGATCGACAGCGGCCAGACGCGGTTCGACATGTCCGGCGGCGAGCAACTGCGCGACTTCCTGCCGATAGAGCGTGCTGCCGGCTACCTGGCCAACCTGCTCCAGCACGACTTCAGCGGCACCGTGAACTGCTGCAGCGGCCAGCCAGTGTCGGTGCGCCGGCTGGTCGAGGCGCATTGTGCGGCGCGTGGCGTCGAGATGGCCCTGAACCTCGGCCACTACCCTTATCCAACCTACGAACCCATGGCCTTCTGGGGCGATGCCAGCCGTTTGCAGGCCTTGCTGGGAGCAGAACATGAAGCATGAGCTGTACCGTGCCACCGGCTTGCCGGTGCTGCAGAACCGCACCTTTGCCGACGCCGCGAGTGCACGGGCCTCGGCCAGTGCCGAGATGCGCCTGGTGCAGGACCTGCACACTGGCCTGGTGTACAACGATGCCTTCGATGCCGCCAAGCTCAGCTACGACAGCGACTACCAGAACGAGCAGGCGCATTCTGGCCAGTTCCAGCGCCACCTGGACGATGTCGAGGCGCTGGTCGCCCGGCATTTTCGCGGGCAGAGCCTGATCGAAGTCGGCTGCGGCAAAGGCTATTTCCTTGAGCTGCTGCGTGAGCGTGGCTACGCGGTCACCGGCATCGACCCGGCCTACGAAGGCGACAACCCGCAGGTGATCAAGGCGCCGTTTACCCGTGCGCTGGACCTCTCGGCCGACGCCATCGTGCTGCGCCATGTGCTCGAACACATCGCCGACCCGGTGGGCTTCCTCGGCGAGATCGCGGCCGCCAATGGTGGCGCCGGGCTGATCTACATCGAAGTGCCGTGCCTGGACTGGATCATCGAGCACAAGGCCTGGTTCGACCTGTTCTACGAACACGTCAACTATTTCCGCCTGGCCGACCTGCAACGGCTGTTCGGTACGGTGCTGGAGGCCGGTCACCTGTTCGGTGGCCAGTACCTGTACATCGTTGCCGACCTGGCCAGCCTGCGCGCGCCGAACCACACGCCGGGGCAAGCGTTGACCCTGCCCGACGACTTCAGCGCCAGCCTGGCGCGTGCCGTGCAGATCATCCAGGCCGACAGCGGCCGTGCTGCGGCCATCTGGGGCGCGTCGTCGAAGGGCGTGATCTATTCGCTGTTCCTGCAGCGGGCCGGGGCTGCTGTCGATCGGGTGGTCGACATCAACCCGGCCAAGCAGGGGCGCTACCTGCCGCTGAGCGGGCTGCGCGTGTCCTCGCCGCAGGAGGCGCTCGACGCCCTGCCCGAGGGCGCCAACCTGTTCGTGATGAATTCCAACTACCTCGAAGAAATTCGCCGCATGACGGCCGGACGCTATGTCTATCACGCCGTCGACAGCGCGACTTTCACTGACCAGCAAGCAGAGACCGAACAATGACCGACACTCCGATCAAAGCCTTCGAAGCCGAATGCCAGGCCGAAATCGCCGCGCAGGGCCAGGATGAAAAACTCAAGGGCCTGGCCCGCGAATTCTTCAACGAATCGGCCAAGCACAAGTACAGCTACCACTTCTCCTGGATGGGCCGGCCGATCATCCAGCTGCCGCAGGACATGATGGCGATGCAGGAGATCATCTGGCAGGTCAAGCCGGACCTGATCATCGAGTGCGGCATCGCCCACGGCGGTTCGATCATCTACTACGCCTCGCTGCTGGAACTGCAGGGCCATGGCGAAGTGCTGGGTATCGACCGTGACATTCGCCCGCACAACCGTGAGGCTATCGAGTCGCACCCGATGAGCAAGCGCATCAGCATGATCGAAGGTTCGAGCATCGACGCCGCCATCGTCGAGCAGGTGCGTGCTGCGGCGGCCGGGAAAAAAGTCATCCTGGTCCTCGATTCCAACCACACCCACGAGCACGTGCTCGAAGAGCTGCGCCTCTACGCACCGCTGGTCTCGCTGGGCAGCTATTGCGTGGTGATGGACACGGTGGTCGAAGACATGCCGGCCGAGTTCTTCCCGGACCGTCCATGGGGGCCGGGCGACAACCCGAAAACCGCCGTCTGGGCCTACCTGGAAGAGAACCGCGATTTCGAGATCGACTACCAAGTGCAGCACAAGCTGCTGGTCACCGTGGCACCGGATGGCTACCTGCGCCGGGTGCGCTGAGCCGTTTCACTTCAATTGAGTTCATCGGGCGTTCGGCCAGTGCTGGGGAAGTTTATGCAAGGCATTACAGGAATTGATCACGGGGCAGATCTGCGCGAGCGTTTCACGCTGGTACTGATGACCCACAACCGTCCGGCGTTCCTGCGTCGGACACTGCAGTACTACCGCGATTTCCCCTGCACGCTGCTGGTGCTGGACTCGTCCAGCGAGTCGGCCGCGCAGATCGCCGCCGAGTTCCCGGGGGTGGAGTACCTGCATCTGCCGCAGTTCTCCTACCTGGGCTTCCAGGCCAAGCTCAAGTACGGCGTCGAGCGCGTGCGCACGCCGTTCATGGCCTTTGCCGCCGATGACGACTTCCTTCTGCACGATGCCCTTGGGCAGTCGGTGGCCTTCCTTGAAGCCAACCCCGACTACGGCATGTGCCATGGCTACAGCATGATGTACCTGGCCGAAGCCACCCACGTGAACTACTACCGTCGCGACAAGAAGGTCTGCGAAGACTACGCCGCCGACAGCGGTGCGCAGCGCGTGCTCGATTACATGGGCCAGTTCATTCCGCCGTTCTTCGCGGTCACCCGCACCGAACTGCTGCGCGACTGGTTCGAGTTGCTGCCCGAGGGCACCTGTTTCGAATGGCAGGAAATCGGCCATGTGTTCTACCTGCTGGCGCGGGCCAAGGCGCGGATCCTGCCGATCCCGTATGCGGTGCGCGAAGCCAACTACGGCACTTCCGAGCACAAGACCGAAGTGATCTTCGTGCTCAGCTTCACCGACCCCAAGTCGGTGGCCGAGCGCGAACACTTCGCCGGCTTCCTGGCCGGCGTGCCGGGGCTGATCGAAGGTATGCAGGGGCCGCAGGTGCGGCAGTTGGCGCTGGATAGTTTCCAGGCCATGGCCGAGTGCCTGCGGCAGCGCAAGTCGCTCACCATGGAAACCGTATTCTCCTCGCGCTGGATCGACATCGAGGCAGGGCCGTCGCGGCGTTTCCTGCCGGTGCAGTACGTCGAGATGCCGTTCTACAACCAGGCGTTCTTCGACCAGCTGACCCGCTTCGAATTCCTCATCCATGCCATGCCGGCCGGGCGCTTGCAACTGCAGCGCCTGGAGGGAGTACTGCTGCATCAGGAGCAGTTGCTGCAGGTGCGCGTCACCGACACCCCGGCGACGATCAAGGGCCGGCTGGTGGAGGCGCTGGAAACCAACGCCTTCAACCGTGACGTGGTACGCCGGCTGGCCGAGCACCTGCGCGACCACGGTGAGCCGGATGAGGCCGCACCGCTATTCGCCTGGGCCCAGCGCCTGGAGGCCGTGTCGATCGAAAAGAGCCGCGACGTGCTTGACCGCATGCGTTCCGGGCGTCTGTTGAACTGGCTGGCCAACCGACGTCCGGCGGCTGGCACCCAGGCGCTGATCGACGCGCACCTGGCGCAGTTCCAGGGTGGGCCGCAGTTCGGCCTGCTGCTGCTTGATCTCGACAATAACCAGGAAAAACTCCAGGCCACCTTCGACAGCCTGCTCGGTGGCCTGAGCAAGGCGTTCCGCATTGTCGTGTTCACCACCGGCGTGCCGGCCACGCTCACTACGGCACAGAACACCCTGCATTTCGTCCGGGTGAGCAAGGACGACTACGTGGCCAAGCTCAACCAGGTGGCGCAGCAGTCGTCGTGCGACTGGCTGCTGCTGGCCGAGGCCGGCGACGAGTTCACGGCTACCGGATTGCTGCGTGCCAGCCTGGAGCTGCGCAATGCTGGCGGTTGCCGCGCGGTCGCCGTCGACGAGATCCAGCGTCAGGCCGATGGTGCCTGGCGTGAGCTGTTGCGTCCGGGCTTCAACCTCGACCTGCTGCAAAGCCACCCGGCGCTGATGGCACGGCACTGGCTGGTGCGCCGCGAGGTGCTGGTGGAGGCCGGTGGCTATGCGGCCGAGTACAGCGATGCGCTGGAGTTCGACCTGCTCCTGCGCCTGATCGAGCAGGGCGGTCTCAGTGGCCTGGCGCACCTCGACGAGCCGTTGCTGATCACCCAGGCACCGCTGCTGGAAGACAATGCCCACGCCCGCCAGACCCTGACCCGCCACCTTGCCAGCCGTGGTTACAAGGCGCAGGTCACGGCCGCCACGCCAGGCACGCTGAAAATCGACTACCGGCACATCGAGCGACCACTCGTTTCGATCGTGCTGCTCAGCGAAGACAATCTGCTGACGTTGCAACGTTGCCTGGACAGCGTGCTGCAACGCACCCGCTACCTGCGCTACGAAGTGCTGATTGCCGACAACGCCAGCCAGTCGCCGGAGCTGCTCGAATGGCTCGGTCTGTTGCAGCAGGTCAAGGGCAAGGTGCGCGTGCTGCAAAGCCCTGAGCGCCTTAGCCGCGCCGCGTTGTACAACGCCGCCAGCAGCGAGATCGCTGGCGAGTACCTGGTGGTGCTCGACGCCGAGGCCGAAGTGGTCAACGCCAACTGGATCGAAGCCCTGCTCAACCAGGCGCAACGTCCGGAAGTGGGCGTGGTCGGCGCGCGCCTGCAGGATGCCGATGGCAAGGTCACCCAGGCTGGTCTGCTGCTGACGCCGCAAGGGCAGGTAGAAGCGGCGTTTGTCGGCCAGGCCAAGGGCGCTGGTGGTTACCTGGATCGGCTTAACGTCGAGCAGAACTATCCGGCCGTATCGGCGGCCTGCCTGATGATCCGTACCGAGCTGTTCCGCGCGCTCGACGGCTTTGACCAGGACGCCTTCGCCGAGGCCTATGCCGACGTCGATCTGTGCCTGAAAGTGGCCGACGCCGGCTTGCTCACGGTCTGGACGCCGCAGGTGCAGGTGGTTCATCCGGGGGTTCTGCCGGACAACGCCGCTGCTCTGGCAGCGCTGCGCGCCAAATGGTCGGCGCAGTGGCAGGGCGCGGTGCACGCCGAAGACCTCGGCGCGGGCCCTGCGCACTTTGACTGGAATCGCCTGATCGACTGAGCGTAGGCGCGGCCAAGGGAATGGCCTGCATCTTGCTTCGGGGTTGCATAAACAGCGTTGGGGTCAGAAAAACGTTTCTGACCGCGCCCGGCGAATGCAGTCTCGGGAAGCGCCGGCCTTGTGCCTGGCGCTGCTCCAGCAAGGATCTAGGTATGTTCTACGAAAAGTCCGTTTCCACCTTCAGGGGTTGCGCTGCGTTCAGCGGCGGGCTCAAGCAGATGCCGGCATGATTCCCTACAGCCGGCAAAACATCGAGCAGAGCGATATCGACGCCGTCCTCGAGGTGTTGCAGTCGGATTGGCTCACCCAGGGGCCGACCGTCGAGCGCTTCGAGCAGGCGGTAGCCCAACGGTGTGCTGCCGGGTACGCGGTGGCTGTGTGCAATGCCACCGCCGGCCTGCACATCGCCTGCCTGGCCGCTGGCCTGGGCGAGGGCGACTGGCTCTGGACCAGTCCCAACAGCTTCGTCGCCTCGGCCAACTGCGCGCGCTATTGCGGCGCCGAAGTGGACTTCGTCGACATCGATCCGCTCACCTGGAACCTCGACCCGCGCGCATTGAAGGTCAAGCTGCAACAGGCCGAGCGCGACGGGCGTCTGCCGAAGGTGCTGGTGGCGGTGGCTTTCGCCGGACAAAGCGCCGACATGCGTGCGATTGCCGCGCTGGCCAAACGCTACGGCTTTGTCCTCATCGAGGACGCCGCCCATGCCCTGGGTGCCAGCTACGCCGGCGTGCCGGTGGGCTGCGGCGAATTCGCCGACATGACCGTGTTCAGTTTCCATCCGGTAAAAATCATCACCACCGCCGAAGGCGGCATGGTCCTGACCAATCGCCCGCAATTGGCCGAACGTCTGCGCTTGCTGCGCAGCCACGGGGTGACCCGCGATCCGCAGCAGATGCTCGATGCCAGTCATGGCGACTGGTATTACGAACAGCTGATCCTCGGGTTCAATTACCGGATGACCGATCTGCAGGCCGGTCTGGGGTTGTCCCAACTGGCCCGTCTGGAACGTTTCGTCGAGCGCCGGCGGGCCCTGGCGGCGCGTTATGCGCAACTGCTGCAAGGCTTGCCATTGAGCCTGCCGAGCGCCCAGCCCGAGGCCAATTCGGCCTGGCATTTGTACGTGGTACGGCTGCACACCGAGCGACTGGCGACGTCGCACCGGCAGATCTTCCAGGCACTGCGTCAGGCCGGTATTGGCGTGAACCTGCACTACATTCCGATTCACTTGCAGCCGTACTACCGCGAGCGCGGTTTTGCCCTGGGCGATTTCCCCGAGGCCGAACACTATTACTCGCAGGCGATCAGCCTGCCGCTGTACCCGGGCATGAGCGATGCCCAGCAGGACGAAGTGGTTGCGCGCCTGAGCGAGCAATTGGTGGTGTTGCCGCAGCGACAGGAGGCGGCCAATGCCTGAGGTGCAGGGGGGGGCGGTTGCGATCATTCCCGCACGGGGTGGCAGCAAGCGGATTGTCGGCAAGAACCTGCGTTCGTTCCAGGGTTTGCCGATCATGGCGCGCTCGATCCAGACAGCACTGGCCAGCGAGCTGTTCGACCGGGTGGTGGTCAGTACCGACGACCCGCAGATCGCCGAGGTGGCCTTGGCACATGGTGCCGAAGTGCCGTTCATGCGCCCGGCGCACCTGGCCGACGACCATGCCACCACCCGCGCGGTGATCGTGCATGCCCTGGGTGAACTGGCTGAGCAGGGCTACCTGCCGGACTATGCCTGCTGCATCTACGCCACGGCGCCGTTCCTGCGCCCGCGCTTCCTGCGCGACGGGCTGGCGTTGCTGGAGCAGCATCCACAACGCGCCTTTGCCTTTTCGGTGTGCGGCTTCGGCTTCCCGATCCAGCGCGCGCTGACCCTGACCGGCGATGGCGCCCTGACCGCGCTGTACCCACAGTTTCGCGACACCCGTTCGCAAGACTTGCCGGCGACCTTCCAGGATGCCGGGCAGTTCTACTGGGGGCGTCGGCAAGCCTGGCTGGAAGGCGCGGCGCTGTTCTCCGAGCACAGCCTGCCGGTGATCGTGCCGCGCCACCTGGTGCAGGACATCGACACCGAGGAGGACTGGATTCGCGCCGAGTACCTGTATGCCGGTTTGCAGGCTGGCGGGGAGCTGGATCTTTGAGGTGTTTGATTCGCGCCGATGCGTCGGCGCAAATCGGTACCGGGCATATTGCCCGCTGTTTGACCCTGGCCGACGCGCTGCGTGCCTTGGGCGCACAGGTGAGTTTTGCCTGTGTACTGCTCGACGGGCACCTGCAGGCCCGCATCGAACAGGCCGGTTATCCGCTGTTCGGGCTGGAACCGCAGCCGGGTGAAGACTGGCAAGGTGAAATCGCCCGGCTGTCGGCGCTGTTGCCGGCCGGGCAGGTGTTCGACTGGGTGATCGTCGACCATTATGCCCTCGACGCGCGCTGGCAGCAGGCCGCGCGCGGTTTTGCCAGGCAGGTCGCGGTGATCGATGACCTGGGCGACCGCGCGCAGGCTGCCGATCTGCTGCTGAACCAGAATTTCAACGCGAGCTCGGCGCTTTATGCGGCGCTGCTGCCAGCTACCGCGCGGCGCCTGCTCGGGCCGCGCTTCGCCCTGATCCGCCCGGCCTTTGCTCGTCCCCCGAAGCCGCTGGCAGCGCACGGCCGGCGCGTGCTGGTCAGCTTCGGTGGCTTCGATGTGGCCGGCATGGTGCTCAAGACGCTGCAGGCGCTCGCCGGGCTCGAGGGGCTGCAGGTCACCTGTGTCGCTGGCCTGCAGCACGTGCAGCGCGAGGCGTTGCAGGCACTCTGCGCGAGCCGGGCCGACTGGCAGTTGCATGACTACCTGGAGGACTTGCCGACCCATATGGCCGCCGCCGACCTGTTTATCGGCGCCGGTGGCGGCACCACCTGGGAGCGTGCCTTGCTCGGCTTGCCGAGCCTGTGCGTGTGCGTGGCGGACAACCAGCGGGCCAACGCCGAAGCGCTGGCGCGGGCCGGGGTGCACCTGTACCTCGGCGAGGCGGCGCAGGTCACGCTGGCGGCCCTGCGCGAGGCGGTGGCTTTGCTGCTGGGCAATGCACCGTTGCGCCAGAGTTTTGCCAGCCACAGTCGCGCACTGGTGGATGGCTTGGGCGCCCGCCGCGTCGCGGTGGCGCTGTGCGGTGCCGGGCTGCAACTGCGCCGGGCCGAAGCACGCGACGCGCAATTGCTGTTCGACGGGCGTAATGCCGACGCGGTGCGGCGCTGGTCGCTGGAAAGCCAGCCACTGAGCTGGGAGCGGCATCTGCTCTGGCTGACGGCCACCCTGCACAACCCGCAGCGGTTGCTGCTGATCGCCGAGGCCGGCGACGGGCCGGTCGGCATGCTTCGCTACGACCGACTCACGGCGCAGCGCGGGCGGGTTTCCATCTACCTGTTCGAGGGGCGTTTCGGTCTGGGCTGGGGCAGGGCGCTGCTGGCGCGTGGCGAGCAGGCCGTTGTAGCCGCCTGGCCGGAGCTGGAGGTTATCGAAGCGCAGGTCTTGCCGGATAACCAGGCCTCCCTGGCACTGTTCAGCGCCGCCGGCTTCAGCCGTGGCGAGTGTCTATTCGAACGTTCTCTCAAGGATTCGCAGCATGAGTTTTAACATCGGGCATCGTCGCGTCGGGGCAGGCGAGCCGCCACTGATCATTGCCGAGATGAGTGGCAACCACAACCAGTCGCTGGAACGGGCCCTGGCGATCGTCGACGCAGCGGCCAAGGCCGGGGCGCATGCGCTCAAGCTGCAGACCTACACCGCCGACACCATGACCCTGGATCTCGCGCATGGCGAGTTCTTCATCGAAGACAAGAACAGCCTGTGGGCGGGTTCCTCGCTGTACTCGCTGTACGAAAAGGCTCATACCCCCTGGGAATGGCACTCGGCGATTTTCGAGCGCGCGCGCGCGCATGGCATGCTGGCGTTCTCCACGCCCTTCGACGATACCTCGGTGGACTTTCTCGAAAGCCTCGGTGTGCCGGCCTACAAGATCGCCAGTTTCGAAAACACCGACCTGCCACTGATTCGCAGGGTGGCGGCCACCGGCAAGCCGATGATCATCTCCACCGGCATGGCCAGCCTCGCCGAGCTGGACGAAACGGTACGCACCGCGCGCGCCCACGGTTGCCGCGACCTGGTGCTGCTCAAGTGCACCAGCACCTACCCGGCCAGCCCGGAAAACAGCAACGTGCTGACGGTCCCGCACCTGCGCGAGCTGTTCGGTTGCGAAGTCGGGCTGTCCGACCATTCCCTTGGGGTTGGCGTCGCGGTGGCCGCGGTAGCGCTGGGGGCGACGGTGGTGGAAAAGCATTTCACCCTGGATCGTGCGGCTGGCGGCGTCGACTCGGTGTTCTCGCTGGAACCGCATGAGCTGGCCGGCCTGGTGCTGGAAACCGAGCGGGCCTGGCAATCGCTGGGCAAGGTGCGCTACGGCGCTACCGCCGCCGAAGAAGCCTCGCGCCGATTCCGCCGCTCGTTGTACGTCGTGCGCGACATGCGTGAAGGAGAAATCTTCGATCACACCAACGTGCGTGCCATTCGCCCGGGCTTGGGCCTGGCGCCACGGCACCTGGACGCTCTGCTCGGGCGCAAGGCCCGTCAGCCATTGCAACGCGGTACGGCGCTGGACTGGTCGCTGGTCGACTGAGGGCGGGTGACGGCGCCAGGCAAAATATGCGATTGTCTGGGGAATTTCGTGACCTATCAGTCAGAGCAAGCATCTCTGTCTGTAACCGTGAATGGAAGGGGCATGCCCAGGCATTGCCCCTTTGACCGTCCGCCCATTGATCGGCGCGCGGAAAAACCCGTTTTTTGGCGCTCCTCGAATCCTGCGAGCGGTGATATAGAGCTGTTATTTATTGGGAAGCCATGATGATTGGCATAAAAAGCATTGCGAGCTACGTGCCCGCTGCCGGCCTCGACAACTACGCGCAAGGCGCCAAATTCGACAAGGATGAAGCGTTCATCCTCGGCAAGATCGGCTCGGCGTTTCTGCCGCGCAAAACCGCAGAACAAGAAACTTCTGATCTGTGCGTCGAAGCAGTAAACGCCCTGTTCGCGGCCAACCCGGAACTCAAGCGCGAGTCCATCGACGCGCTGATCGTCGTCACTCAGAACGGTGACGAGGAAGGCCTGCCGCATACCGCTGCGATCGTTCAGGACAAGCTCGGCCTGCCGACGAATGTCGCCGCGTTCGATATCTCCCTGGGCTGCTCGGGCTACGTTTACGGTATCTACGCCATCAAGGGCTTTATGGAAGCTGCTGGCCTGAAAAATGGTCTGCTGGTGACTGCCGACCCGTACTCGAAGATCGTCGACCCGGAAGACCGCAACACCACCATGCTGTTCGGCGACGCCGCCACCGCGACCTGGATGGGCGAAGAGGCTGCCTGGCAGTTGGGCAAGGCCAAGTTCGGTACCGACGGTTCCGGCGCGCCGCACCTGAAGGTCAGCGACGGGGTGTTCTTCATGAACGGCCGCCAGGTGTTCAACTTTGCGCTGCTCAAGGTGCCGGCGCACCTGCATGAGTTGCTCGACGAGTCGGGCCTCAAGCCTGCCGATATCGATGCGTTCTGCATTCACCAGGGCAGCGCTGCGATTGTCGACGCTGTGGCTCGCCGCTTCGAAGAAGACCCCAGCAAGTTCGTCAAGGACATGGTCGAGACCGGCAATACCGTCTCCTCGAGCATTCCGTTGCTGCTGGAAAAGCACGTGCTCGACGGCAGTTGGAACCGGGTGGCGCTGAGCGGTTTCGGCGTCGGTCTGTCGTGGGCTTCGGCGATCATCTATCGCGCTTGATCCGCAAGGCTGATAAAACCGCGCCGGTGCGGTAATCTGCGGCGTTTCGCAGGCAAGGGAAGCTCCAACCCATGAGCGAGTTTTTCCAGCGTAACGCTGCCATCCTCCAGGCCCGCTGGCCGGCGCTGTCCGAGCGGGTCCTCGCTGAGCCCGCCGCAGCGCTTCAGGTCGAACTGGTCGAAGGGCTGGGCTCGACACTGCAGGTCGAGGGTATCCAGCTCAGCAGTCGCCATGACCGGCTGGCCGAGGCCCGTTTCCAGGCTGCCAGCCTGCCCGCGCAGGCGCCCCGACTGCATCTTTACGGCACTGGCCTGGGCGACCTGCAGACGGTCTTGCTTGAGCGTGCCGAACTGCAACAACTGCATGTCCAGGTGCTCAACGGCGCGTTGTTCAAGCTGGTGCTGGAGCTGCTCGATCAGTCGGCCTGGCTGGCCGATCCGCGGGTCGAGTTGGCCTATGCCGGCGATCGCGCGGAAATCATGCTGCCGTTTTTCGCCCTGCCGGCCGAGCTGGTGCTGGCCGATGAATTCAACGCCAAGATTCGTGATCGACTGATCAGCGAAGCCCACCTGGCCGATAACAATCGCGCGTTCGCTGCGGCCGACCCGCGCCTGCTGGCGCTGCTCGACAGCAGCCTGCCATTGCTGCGCCAGGATCGCGACGTTAGCGAGCTGTTCGGCAGTGGTGTCGGGCGCGCGTGCTATGTCATCGGTACGGGGCCGACCCTGGCCGGGCATCTGCCGGCGCTGGCGCGGATTCGCCAGCAGGCCGAACGGCCGTTGTTCATCTGTGTCGATACGGCGTATCTGCCGCTGCTCAGGGCCGGGATCAAGGCGGATGTGGTGGTCAGCGTCGATCACAATATCCGCAGCCGACACCTGCCGGCGGCCGATTCGGCCGACACTGCGCTGGTCTACATGCCGATGCTCGATATCGAGTTGCTGGCCGCCTGGCGCGGCCCGCGTTTCGCCGCCTACTCGCCCAGCGCCCTGTATGCGCAGGTGCGCGAGGCGATTCCGCGCGGGGAACTGTTCGTCGGTGGCAGCGTGATTCATCCGGCGGTCGACCTGGCGGTGCACATGGGGAGCACGCGGGTCACCCTGTTCGGCGCCGACTTCGCTTTCCCGATGGGCAAAACCCATACCGGCTGGGACGACGGTGACCTCGGCCCTCAGTTGGCGGTGGCCCGCCACTGGGTGCTGGACGGCAATGGTCAGCGCGTGCGCACGCAACTGAATTTCCGCAGCTACCTGTGCGAGCTGGAGCGCTTCATTGCCCGCCACCCGCAGGTGCGCTTCTACAACACCAGCCGGGCCGGCGCGCTGATCGCCGGCACCCACTTCGATCCGGAGTTCTGCCAATGAATGCCAGCTCGCATCTGCTTGCTGCACGTGACTGTGCCGGGTTGTTCCGCCTGGGGCGCGATGTGGAAGGGGCGTTGCGCATGGTCGAGCTGCTCGACGGCTTGCTGGCGCTGTTCGAGCAGGCGCCGGAGCCATTGCGCGCGCAGTCGGCACAGGTGCTCGGGGCGTTGCTGGCGGCCCAGCAGGGGCAGGACTGGATCGCTCTGGCCGATTACCTCGAGTACGAACTGGTACACCTGATCGATCAGGCAGCTTCTGCCTGACGTGTTGGTGAAATGTGACCGTCGTCACATTCCGCGTTTTCGCTCAAGCCCGCGCGGCCGGGCTGCACGCCATGATTTACGGGGGGTGGCAGCGTGATGGCATTTTTTTTTGCTAAAGCCCTAAAGCAACCCGCATTCCCGACGATAACCATTACGAAGGTTCTCTAGGCCACACCCGGCGGATGCCAGGGCCGGAAGCCGCAGTATCCATCCAACGAGGAATTCGTCATGGCATTAACCGTAAACACCAACACCACTTCGCTGGGCGTGCAGAAGAACCTGAACCGCGCTTCCGACTCGCTGAGCACCTCGATGACTCGCCTGTCGTCCGGTCTGCGCATCAACAGCGCTAAAGACGACGCTGCTGGCCAACAGATCGCCAACAAGCTGCAAACCATGATCACCGGTTCGACCGTAGCGATCAAAAACGCCAACGACGGTGTTTCGATCACTCAGACCGCTGAAGGCGCACTGTCGGAAATCACCAACATCCTGCAGCGTATGCGTGAGCTGGCTCTGCAAGCACGAAACGACTCCAACGGCACCACTGAACGCGCTGCTCTGAACAAAGAGTTCGCGGCCAAGTCCGACGAGATCACTCGTATCGCTTCGTCCACCACCTACGGCACCAGCAAACACCTGCTGGACGGTTCGGCTGGCACCATGCAGTTCCAGGTAGGTGCAATGACCGGTACCGACCAGGTCATCAGCGTTGTCATGAGCACCAGCTTCGCTGCTTCGACCCTGGCGGTCGGCACTGGCGCCCTGGCGATCTCGGGTACTTCCGACTCCGCCGTACACACCGCCGTTGACGGCGCGCTGACCGCAATCGACGCGGCTCTGCAAACCATCGACAACAAGAAGTCGGACCTGGGTGCTATCCAGAACCGCTTCCAGAGCACCATCAACAACCTGCAAAACATGACCGAAAACGCCACCGCTGCTCAGGGTCGCGTTCAGGACACCGACTTCGCCGCAGAAACTGCTCAGCTGACCAAGCAGCAAACCCTGCAGCAAGCGTCCACCGCAGTTCTGGCTCAGGCCAACCAACTGCCATCCGCTGTACTGAAGCTGCTTCAGTAATAGTGCGATGAAGTACAGCGAGGGCGTGCGTTCAACGCATTCCCTCGCTTTTTATTTTGGAGGTGATGGACGATGGACATGAGTGTCAGGTTGAATTCGTCTTATCCGGCGCCGGCAGTCACTGCCAACCAGCAAGAAAAGGCTGGTGAGCAGCAAGCGGCCCCCGAAAAGCTCAACGGCAAGGCCGTTGAAAAACCTTCCGATACGCGCCAGCTGCAAACGGCCGTCAAGGAAATACAGGATTTTGTCCAGTCGTTGCAACGCAACCTGGAGTTCTCGGTGGACGATTCCACCGGGCAAGTCGTGGTCAAGGTAGTCGCCCGCGACAGCGGCGAAGTCATTCGGCAGATTCCATCGGAAACCGCATTGGAACTGGCCAAGAGCCTGCACGACGTCAACAGCCTTCTTTTTGACGAGAAAGTCTGAAGGCTGGTACTACAATTGATGCTTTCCCGAATCTTCCAGGAAGGAGCAAGGGTTCGGCGTTAACCAGAGAAGGAGAGAAGCGATGGCAAGTCCAATTTTACCGGGTAAGGGGTTGGGGTCCGGCCTCGATACCGCGGGAATCGTCAAGGCCCTGGTTGACGCGGAAAGACTGCCCAAGCAGAACCAGCTCGATCGCCAGACCAAGTCGAACACGGCGTCCATTTCGGCGATCGGCAGTCTGAAAAGTGCCCTGGCGGCCTACAAGACTGCCCTGGAAAAGCTCAATGACAAGAACGCCCCGGCGTTCCTGGGTTACTCCGCGACCACCTCGGACGAGAAAACCGTCAAGGCCACCGCGACCAACTCCGCGGTCGGCGGCATCTACAGCGTGACCGTCAACCGCCTGGCGACTGCTTCCAAAGTCGCCAGCCAGCGCTTTGGCGATAGCAGTGCGCCAATCAGTGCTGGCACCCTGAACATCACCCAGGGTACTGGCAGCAGCATCCCGGTCGAGATCAAGCCTGGGGCTACCTTGCAGTCGGTGCGCGACTCGATCAACAATCAGGCCGGTGCCTCCGGGATCATGGCCAACATTATCAATGATGGCAGCGGCTCGCGGCTGGTGCTGACTTCGACCACAACCGGCGAAAAGTCGGATATTTCCGTTAGCGGCATTCCCGAGTTGGCCATCGATGGCACCACCCAGATGACCGCTGGCGGTGGTGCGGGCTACATCAGCGCCATGGCAGAGGATGCCGAGTTCGTGGTCGATGGTATGACGCTGACCAGCAAATCGAACAAGGTCGAGAACGCGGTCAGCGGTCTGACCTTCGAGCTGGTGGCCAAGTCGGCCACGCCGACCACCATTACCGTGGGCAGCAACACCGAGGGCCTGAAGAAGTCGGTTCAAGGCTTCGTCGACGCCTACAACGCCCTGGTCAAGACCATCAATACCGTGAGCATGGCGTCCAAGGATCCCTCGGGCAAGCCTGGCGACCCGCCGGCGCTGTCCGGCGACCCGGCGGTCCGCAGCATGCTGTCGGCGTTGCGCAACGAGCTGGTCTCGCCGGCGGCCGGTGGTAGCGGGCAGCTCAAGGTGCTTTCGCAGTTGGGCATCAACACGGTCCAGGAGACCGGTCTGCTCGAATTCGACAGCAGCAAGTTCACCAATGCTATCGATAAGCAGAAGCTTGGTGGTGAAGTACAGAACCTGTTCAACGGCGATGGCGGCATGCTTGATCGCATGACCAAGGCCATGGAGCCGTTCCTGGGGGGCAGCGGCACCACGGGTGTGCTCGATGCTCGCACCAAGGTGCTGGAGTCGGCCAAGAACAGCCTGAGCATCCAGCAGTCGGCCCTGGATTCGCGGGTCAAGAGCATGACCGACTCGCTGACCAAGAAGTACAACAACATGGACACCCTGGTCGGCAAGCTGAACGCCCAGCGCGACAGCATCGTGTCGATCTTCGAGGCCATGGCGGCCCAGCAGAAGAATTCGTAACGAAAGCTGACGCCAAAAGCCCGACATTGCGCTACGCTTTGTCGGGCTTTTTTGTGGGCGGCCTAAAGTTTTTTGACGCGGCGCCGATAGTCCGTATACAGCAAACCGAGTGGTGGTGAGGTACACGCATGAATCCAATGTTAGCCCTTCGGCAGTACCAGAAAATTGGTGCTCAGGCGCAGACATCCGAAGCCAGCCCGCATCGACTGGTACAAATGCTCATGGAAGGTGGCCTGGATCGGATCGCCCAGGCCAAAGGTGCATTGCAGCGCAATGAAGTGGCGAACAAGGGTATCGCCATCGGCAAGGCCATCGGCATCATCGGCGGCCTGCGCGAAGGTCTCGACCGCGACAACATGACCCCGGAGCTGGAGCGAATCGACACGCTCTACCTGTATATGACCCGCCGGCTGACCGAAGCCAACATTAGCAATGACCTGACGATCCTCGACGAAGTGAGTGGTTTATTGACCACGGTCAAGGAAGGTTGGGATGCAGTTGCCCAACAATAACGGGTTGCAGTGAGGCTATCGTCATGAGTGCAGTGCTCAAGCGAATCGAGGAAACCCGGGAGGCGCTGGTCGACGCATTGGCCAAGCGTGACTGGGAGGCCGTCGGCCAGTTGGATCAGGCCTGCCGTGTCTGCATGGAAGAAGTAGTGAGTGCTGCGCCGGAAGATGAAGAGGCGTTGCGGGACAATCTGAAAGACCTGCTCGGTGTGTATCGGCAACTGATTGACGTGGCCACCGAAGAGCGTCAGGCAATTGCCGACGAGATGTCCAAGATCAACCAAGCGCAGGCGGCGACAAAGGTATACCATTTGTTCCGCTGACGGTTGGCCAAAAAAAGTAACGCGCCATAAATTTGACTGTGTAAGGTTTTTTGACTTAACTAGTGGCTGTTTTCTTATTAAAGACGTCTCAACGCTGACCGTTCAGTTGGAATGATGTCGAGCATGCCCCTCAAGGGCGTCGAGTTGACTAGGGAAGTTGCGATTGCATGTGGCGTGAAACCAAAATTCTCCTGATCGATGACGATAGCGCTCGCCGCCGTGACCTGGCGGTGGTGTTGAATTTTCTTGGCGAAGAAAATCTCCCCTGTGCCAGCCATGATTGGCAGCAGGTTGTCGAGTCGTTGTCGTCCAGTCGTGAAGTGCTGTGTGTCCTGATCGGTACGGTCAGTGCTCCGGCCAATCTGTTGGGCTTGCTTAGGACCGTGGCTGCCTGGGATGAGTTCCTTCCCGTTCTGCTTTTGGGTGAAATTTCTTCGGCCGAGTTGCCTGAAGACCTTCGCCGTCGTGTCCTGTCCAGCCTGGAAATGCCGCCCAGCTACAGCAAATTGCTGGATTCGCTGCACCGTGCCCAGGTTTACCGCGAGATGTACGACCAGGCGCGCGAGCGCGGTCGTCAGCGTGAGCCCAACCTGTTCCGCAGTCTCGTCGGCACCAGTCGGGCGATCCAGCATGTGCGGCAGATGATGCAGCAGGTGGCCGACACCGACGCCAGCGTATTGATCCTCGGCGAGTCCGGTACCGGCAAGGAAGTGGTCGCGCGCAACCTGCATTACCATTCCAAGCGCCGCGAAGCGCCGTTCGTTCCGGTCAACTGCGGGGCGATTCCGGCCGAGTTGCTGGAGAGCGAGCTGTTTGGTCACGAGAAGGGCGCCTTCACCGGTGCTATCACCAGCCGGGCAGGGCGCTTCGAACTGGCCAATGGCGGCACCCTGTTCCTCGACGAGATCGGCGACATGCCGTTGCCGATGCAGGTCAAGCTGTTGCGCGTGTTGCAGGAGCGTACCTTCGAGCGCGTGGGTAGCAATAAAACCCAGAGCATCGATGTGCGCATCATTGCCGCGACCCACAAGAACCTTGAAAGCATGATCGAGGTCGGGACCTTCCGCGAGGACCTGTATTACCGGCTGAACGTCTTCCCCATCGAGATGGCCCCGCTGCGCGAGCGTGTCGAGGACATCCCGCTGCTGATGAACGAGCTGATTTCGCGCATGGAGCACGAGAAGCGCGGTTCGATCCGCTTCAACTCTGCCGCGATCATGTCGCTGTGCCGGCATGGCTGGCCGGGTAACGTGCGCGAGTTGGCCAACCTGGTCGAGCGCATGGCGATCATGCACCCGTATGGTGTAATCGGCGTGTCTGAGCTGCCGAAGAAATTTCGCTACGTCGACGACGAAGACGAGCAGTTGGTCGATAGCCTGCGCTCGGACCTCGAAGAGCGCGTGGCGATCAACGGCCATGCACCGAATTTCTCCAGCCATGCCATGCTGCCGCCGGAAGGCCTTGATCTGAAGGACTACCTCGGTAGTCTGGAGCAGGGCTTGATCCAGCAGGCGCTGGACGATGCCAATGGCATTGTGGCGCGTGCCGCCGAGCGGCTGCGGATCCGGCGTACCACCCTGGTGGAGAAGATGCGCAAGTACGGCATGAGCCGTCGTGACGGTGACGAACAGGCGGAGGATTGACGCCGGTTCCTGAACAGTGGGCCCGCTTGCGGGCCCGCTGTGGTTAATTCCCCTTTCTTTTGTAGGGCTGTAACGCCCGTACCTGCGGTCCTTCTCACGGTTCCAGGGGCGCTGCCTCGGCGCGCTTGAAATTATCCGGCACGCCTATTGCTACAGCGCAGGCAACATACCGTTTTATGACGGTGAGCCACGCGAGAGAGCACGATGCCCCACGCCGCCCCCACCTCCAGCCCGTCCGAGCTGAAGCGCCCGGACGCCATCGAACAGCAGAGCCGGGTCGGGCTTGAACAGGCGTTCGCCCTGTTCGACCAGATGTCGACCCAGCTCAGCCAGTCGTACAACCTGCTTGAAGCCCGGGTGACCGAGCTCAAGGGCGAGTTGGCGGTAGTCAGTGCCCAGCGCATGCAGGAACTGGCAGAGAAGGAGCGCCTGGCCAACCGGCTGCAGAACCTGCTCGACCTGCTGCCAGGTGGGGTGATCGTGATCGACGGGCAGGGTCGGGTGCGCGAGGCCAATCCGACGGCCTGCGAACTGCTCGGCGGGGCGCTGGAAGGCGAGCTGTGGCGCCAGGTGATTGCGCGCAGTTTTGCCCCGCGCGACGACGACGGGCATGAGGTGTCGCTGCGCGACGGCCGTCGCTTGTCGATCGCCACTCGCTCGCTGGATGCCGAGCCCGGCCAGTTGGTGCTGCTCACCGACCTCACCGAAACCCGTCACCTGCAAGACCAGTTGGCACGGCATGAACGCTTGTCGAGCCTGGGGCGCATGGTCGCCTCGCTGGCGCACCAGATCCGCACGCCGCTGTCGGCCGCGTTGCTGTACGCCAGCCACCTTGCCGAGCAGACGCTGCCGTTGGAGACCCAGCAGCGGTTCGCCGGCAGCCTCAAGGAGCGCTTGCACGAACTGGAGCATCAGGTGCGCGACATGCTGGTGTTCGCCCGTGGCGAACTGCCGATGTCCGAGCGCCTGACTCCCAAGGCGCTGTTCCAGGCCTTGCAGCAGGCGGCGCATACACACGTGCAGGGTCATTCGGTGCGCTGGCAGTGCGACAGCCATCTGGGCGAGTTGCTGTGCAATCGCGACACCCTGGTCGGTGCATTGCTCAACCTGATCGAAAACGCCTTGCAGGCCGGCGGCGTGCCAGCGCGGGTGAAAATCCACCTGTATCGGCGTGGCGACAGCTTGCGCCTGTGCATCAGCGATGCCGGTCCGGGCATCGATGCGGCGTTGCTGGCGCGCCTGGGCGAACCGTTCCTTACCACCAAGGCGACCGGCACCGGCCTCGGCCTGGCAGTGGCGATGGCAGTTGCTCGGGCCCATCAGGGCAGCTTGCAGTTGCGCTCGCGGCCGGGGCGCGGCACCTGCGCGCTGGTGACCCTGCCGTTGATCGGTGCGCGGGAGGCGGTGGCATGAGTGCGGTGAAGGTGCTGCTGGTCGAAGACGACCGTGTCCTGCGTCAGGCGCTTGGCGATACCCTGGAAATCGGCGGTTTTGCCTACACTGCCGTCGGCTCGGCGGAGGAGGCCCTGCGCAGCGTGGCCGACGAGGCGTTCAACCTGGTGGTCAGCGATGTCAACATGCCGGGTATGGACGGTCACCAACTGCTCGCCGAATTGCGTGCGTGTCAGCCGCAGTTGCCGGTGTTGCTGATGACTGCACATGCCGCGGTCGAGCGTGCGGTGGATGCGATGCGTCAGGGGGCCGCCGATTACCTGGTCAAGCCGTTCGAGCCACGGGCCCTGCTGGAACTGGTGGCGCGCCATGCGCTTGGCGCCAGCAGTGGTGCCGACGCCGACGGCCCGGTGGCGCGCGAGCCGGCCAGCGCACAGTTGCTGGAGCTGGCGGCGCGGGTGGCGCGTAGCGATTCCACCGTGCTGATTTCCGGCGAATCCGGCACCGGTAAGGAAGTGCTGGCGCGCTTCATTCACCAGCAGTCGCCGCGAGCCAGTCAGCCGTTTGTGGCGATCAATTGCGCGGCGATCCCCGACAACATGCTTGAAGCGACCCTGTTCGGTCATGAAAAGGGCTCGTTCACCGGCGCGATTGCTGCCCAGGCCGGCAAGTTCGAGCAGGCCGACGGCGGTACGCTGCTGCTCGACGAAATTTCCGAAATGCCGCTGGGCCTGCAAGCCAAGCTATTGCGCGTGCTTCAGGAGCGTGAAGTGGAGCGGGTTGGTGGGCGCAAGCCGATTGCCCTGGATATCCGCGTGGTCGCCACCACCAACCGTGACCTGGCCGGAGAAGTGGCCGCCGGGCGCTTCCGTGAAGACCTGTTCTATCGCCTGTCGGTGTTTCCGCTGGCCTGGCGTCCGCTGCGCGAGCGCAGCGCCGACATTCTGCCGCTCGCCGAGCGCTTGCTGGCACGCCACGTCAATAAAATGAAGCACGCGCCGGTGCGTCTGTCGGCCCAGGCAGCGGCTTGCCTGCAAGGCTATCCGTGGCCGGGCAACGTACGCGAACTGGATAACGCCATCCAGCGCGCACTGATTCTGCAGCAGGGCGGGGTGATCGAAGCGGCAGATTTCTGCCTTGCTGGTGTATTGCCAGTGCTCGCGCCGACGCTGAATCTGGCGGTGGCGCCCGTTGCCAGTGCCGAGCCGGCGGACGCCGGTGGCCTGGGCGACGACCTGCGCCGGCACGAGTTTCAGATGATCATTGATACCCTGCGCGCCGAGCGCGGGCGTCGCAAGGAGGCCGCAGAGCGCCTGGGCATCAGCCCGCGCACCCTGCGCTACAAGCTCGCGCAGATGCGCGATGCCGGCATGGACGTCGAAGCCAGTCTGTACGCCACCGGTTTCTGAAAGGTGGCGTTTTAGAGTTTTTGTTCGGTCACGCTAGGAGCTGGCACTCTTGTTGCTATGTCCTGCCTATCCGCTGCGTGAGTGTCAAAAAAATGCGGGCCGTCGGAGAGAGAAGTCCATGAGCCAAGGTGTTGAATTTAATCGATTGATGTTGGACATGCGGGCCATGCAAATGGACGCGATGTCGATGCCCAAGGCTGCCCAGGCGCCTGAGCTCGGCGCCAGCAGTTTTGCCGACATGCTTGGCCAGGCAGTGAACAAGGTCAACGATACCCAGCAGGCGTCCAGCCAGTTGGCCAACGCCTTCGAAATCGGCAAGAGCGGCGTCGACCTCACCGACGTGATGATCGCCTCGCAGAAGGCCAGCGTGTCGTTCCAGGCCATGACCCAGGTACGCAACAAGCTGGTGCAGGCGTATCAAGACATCATGCAGATGCCGGTATAAGGGCGAGATTGAGTCATGGCTGAAGCAGTCTCCGATAACGTGCCCGCCAAAGGCAGCCCGCCGGCACCCAAGCCGCCGCTGTTCGGCATGTCCTTTCTGGAAAATATCTCGCAGATGCCGGTGCTGCGTCAGGTCGGCCTGCTGGTCGGTCTGGCTGCCAGCGTGGCCATCGGTTTTGCTGTCGTGCTCTGGTCGCAGCAGCCCGACTACCGTCCGTTGTACGGCAGCCTTGCCGGCATGGACACCAAACAGGTCATGGAAACCCTGGCCGCTGCCGACATTCCCTACAATGTAGAGCCCAACTCCGGGGCGCTGCTGGTCAAGGCCGACGACCTCTCCCGTGCGCGCCTGAAGCTGGCGGCGGCCGGTGTGGCGCCGGGCGATGGCAACGTCGGTTTCGAGATTCTCGACAAAGAGCAAGGCCTGGGCACCAGTCAGTTCATGGAGGCCACACGCTATCGTCGCGGCCTTGAAGGCGAGCTGGCGCGGACTATCTCCAGCCTGAACAACGTCAAGGGTGCCCGCGTGCACCTGGCCATTCCGAAGAGCTCGGTATTCGTGCGCGACGAGCGCAAGCCAAGCGCCTCGGTACTGGTTGAGCTGTATCCGGGGCGTGCCCTGGAGGCTGGCCAGGTAATGGCTATCGTCAATCTGGTGGCGACCAGTGTCCCGGAGCTGAACAAGTCCCAGGTCACGGTGGTCGACCAGAAGGGCAACCTGCTCTCCGATCAGGTCGAGAACTCCGAGCTGACCATGGCCGGCAAGCAGTTCGACTACAGCCGCCGCATGGAAGGCATGCTCACCCAGCGCGTGCATAACATCCTGCAGCCAGTGCTGGGCAACGACCGCTATAAAGCCGAAGTGTCTGCCGACCTCGATTTCAGTGCCGTCGAATCCACCTCGGAACAGTTCAACCCCGACCAGCCGGCGCTGCGCAGCGAGCAGTCGGTCAACGAACAACGCTCCAGCAGCATGGGCCCTCAGGGCGTGCCGGGTGCCCTGAGCAACCAGCCGCCTGGCCCGGCATCGGCGCCGCAGACCACCGGTGGTGCGCAGGCCGCCGCCAGCGCGATCCAGCCTGGGCAGCCGCTGCTCGATGCCAACGGCCAGCAGATCATGGACCCGGCCACCGGCCAGCCGATGCTCGCACCGTATCCGGCCGACAAGCGTCAGCAGTCGACCAAGAACTTCGAATTGGACCGTTCGATCAGCCACACCCGTCAGCAGCAGGGTCGCCTGAACCGCCTCTCGGTCGCGGTGGTGGTCGACGATCAGGTCAAGCTCGACCCGGCCACCGGCGATGCCACCCGCACCCCTTGGGCTGCCGAAGACCTGGCACGCTTCACCCGCCTGGTGCAGGACGCGGTCGGCTTCGACGCCAGCCGTGGTGACAGTGTCAGCGTGATCAACGTACCGTTCGCTGCCGATCGTGGCGAAATGATTGCCGATATTCCGTTCTACTCGCAGCCTTGGTTCTGGGACATCATCAAGCAGGTCATGGGTGTGCTGTTCATCCTGATCCTGGTGTTCGGCGTGCTGCGTCCGGTACTCAACAACATCACCGGCAATGGCAAGCAAAGCGCCGGTGCCGATGGCGACATGGAACTGGGCGGCATGCTCGGTCTGGATGGCGAACTGGCCAACGACCGCGTCAGCCTGGGTGGTCCGCAAAGCATTCTCTTGCCGAGCCCGAGCGAGGGTTACGACGCTCAGCTCAACGCAATCAAGAGTCTGGTGGCAGAAGACCCGGGCCGCGTAGCCCAGGTCGTCAAAGAGTGGATCAACGCCGATGAGTGATAATCGAGCCATAACCGCCAAACTCACCCGTGTCGACAAGGCAGCGATCCTGCTGCTGTCGCTGGGTGAAACCGATGCCGCGCAAGTGCTGCGGCACATGGGCCCGAAAGAAGTGCAGCGGGTCGGTGTGGCCATGGCGCAGATGGGCAACGTCCATCGCGAGCAGGTCGAGCAGGTGATGAGCGAGTTCGTCGAGATCGTCGGCGACCAGACCAGTCTCGGGGTCGGCTCCGACGGTTATATCCGCAAGATGCTGACCCAGGCCCTGGGCGAAGACAAGGCCAACGGCCTGATCGACCGGATCCTGCTGGGGGGCAACACCAGTGGCCTGGACAGCCTGAAATGGATGGAGCCACGTGCCGTGGCCGACGTCATCCGTTACGAACACCCGCAGATCCAGGCCATTGTCGTGGCCTACCTCGACCCGGATCAGGCGGGCGAAGTACTCGGCAACTTCGACCACAAGGTGCGCCTGGATATCATCTTGCGGGTGTCCTCGCTGAACACCGTTCAGCCGGCAGCCCTCAAGGAGCTGAACCAGATTCTCGAGAAGCAGTTCTCCGGCAACTCCAATGCGGCACGCACCACCCTGGGTGGTATCAAGCGCGCGGCGGACATCATGAACTTCCTCGACAGTTCGGTCGAAGGCCAGCTCATGGATGCGATTCGGGATGTCGACGGCGACCTCTCCGAACAGATCGAAGACCTCATGTTCGTCTTCAACAACCTGGCCGATGTCGACGACCGCGGGATCCAGGCACTGTTGCGCGAGGTGTCTTCGGATGTGCTGGTGGTCTCGCTCAAGGGCGCGGACGAGAAGGTCAAGGACAAGATCTTCAAGAACATGTCCAAGCGTGCCTCGGAACTGCTGCGTGACGACCTCGAAGCCAAGGGTCCGGTGCGCGTCAGCGACGTGGAAACGGCGCAGAAGGAAATCCTCACCATTGCCCGGCGTATGGCCGAGGCCGGCGAGATCGTGCTTGGCGGCAAGGGCGCCGAGGAAATGATCTAACGCCCGTGCGGGGGTGGCGGTGCGGCAGGCCGCAGGACGAGCCTGCTCCCACCAGGCGGAGCGGGCTCGTCCCGCGATGAGGCCCTCGTCGTCACCCTATACCCAACTGTTTTCCAGATCGCGTGAACCCATGTCAACCAACGAGCACCTCAGCGAACTGATCCGCGCCAGCGATATCGAAACCGTCGACCGCTGGGCGTTGCCCAGTTTCGACCCTGAGCCGGAACCCGAGCCAGAGCCCGAGCCCGAAGTGGTGGAGGAGGTCGAGGAAGTGCCGCTGGAGGAGGTCCAGCCGCTGACCCTCGAAGAGCTTGAGGCAATCCGTCAGGAGGCCTACAACGAGGGCTTCGCCACCGGCGAACGCGAAGGTTTCCACAGCACCCAGCTCAAGGTTCGCCAGGAGGCCGAAGTGGCCCTCGCGGCCAAGCTCGCCAGCCTGGAACAGTTGATGGGGCACCTGCTCGAGCCGATTGCCGAACAGGACAGCCAGATCGAGAAATCCCTGGTGCAACTGGTGGCGCATATCACCCGACAGGTTATCGGTCGTGAGCTGAGCAGCGACTCCAGCCAGGTCACCCATGTGCTGCGCGAAGCACTGAAGCTGTTGCCAATGGGCGCGGAAAACATCCGTATCCATATCAATCCGCAAGATTTCGAGCTGGCCAAGGCCCTGCGCGAGCGCCACGAAGAAAACTGGCGCCTGCTCGAAGATGAGGCCTTGTTGCCGGGCGGCTGCCGGATCGAGACGGCGCATAGCCGGATCGATGCAACCATGGAAACCCGCATCGAGAAAGCCATCACCCAGTTGTTCGACCAGTTGCACGACCAGGGCCTGCACCCGGCTGCGCCGGACACCCTGATCGAGCTGGAACCCAACGATGCGCCTTGAACGCACCAGCTTCGCCAAGCGCCTGGGCAGTTATGCCGGGGCCATCGAGCTGCCGGCGCAACCGGTCGTCGAAGGCCGCCTGCTGCGCATGGTCGGCCTGACCCTCGAAGCCGAAGGCCTGCGCGCCGCGGTTGGCAGCCGCTGTCTGGTGATCAACGACGACAGCTATCACCCGGTCCGGGTCGAAGCCGAAGTCATGGGCTTCTCCGGTGACAAGGTGTTCCTCATGCCGGTCGGCAGCGTTGCCGGCATCGCGCCGGGTGCGCGGGTGGTGCCAGTGGCCGACAGTGGTCGGCTGCCGATGGGCATGAGCATGCTCGGGCGGGTGCTTGACGGCGCCGGCCGCCCGCTCGACGGCAAGGGCGGAATGAAAGCCGAAGACTGGGTGCCGATGGACGGCCCGACCATCAACCCGCTCAATCGCGACCCGATCAGCCAGCCGCTGGACGTAGGGATCCGCAGTATCAATGGCCTGCTCACCGTTGGCCGCGGCCAGCGTCTGGGTCTGTTCGCCGGTACCGGTGTGGGTAAGTCCGTGCTGCTGGGCATGATGACCCGCTTCACTGAGGCCGACATCATTGTGGTCGGGCTGATCGGTGAGCGGGGGCGCGAGGTGAAGGAGTTCATCGAGCACATTCTTGGCACCGAAGGCCTCAAGCGTTCGGTGGTCGTCGCGTCGCCGGCCGACGATGCGCCGCTGATGCGCCTGCGCGCCGCCATGTACTGCACGCGGATTGCCGAGTATTTCCGCGACAAGGGCAAGAATGTCCTGTTGCTGATGGACTCGCTGACCCGGTTCGCCCAGGCCCAGCGGGAAATCGCCCTGGCCATCGGCGAGCCGCCGGCGACCAAGGGTTATCCGCCATCGGTGTTCGCCAAGCTGCCCAAGCTGGTGGAGCGCGCCGGTAACGGTGAGGCTGGTGGCGGTTCGATCACGGCGTTCTACACCGTGCTGTCCGAAGGCGACGATCAGCAGGACCCGATTGCCGACTCGGCGCGGGGTGTGCTCGACGGGCATATCGTGTTGTCGCGGCGCCTGGCCGAAGAAGGTCATTATCCGGCCATCGACATCGAGGCGTCGATCAGTCGGGTGATGCCGCAGGTGGTCAGCCCCGAACACATGACTCAGGCGCAGCAGTTCAAGCAGCTGTGGTCGCGCCTGTCGCAAAGCCGCGACCTGATCAGCGTGGGTGCCTACGTGCCAGGTGGCGACCGGGAAACCGACCTGGCCATTGCCCTGCAACCGAAGCTGGTGCAGTTCCTGCGTCAGGGGCTGAATGAGAACGTCGGCCTGCAGCAGAGCGGCGAGCAACTGGCCGGCGTGTTCGCCCCGTCCGAGCAGGGCTGATAGCTTATGGCCCAGCCCAGCCGTGCCGCGCGCCTTGCGCCGGTGGTCGAGATGGCCGAAGACGCCGAGCGCAAGGCCGCGCAGCGTCTCGGTCAGTTTCAACAGCAGGTCAACCTGGCCCAGGCCAAGCTGGCCGAGCTCGACGAATTCCGCAACGAATACCAGAAACAGTGGCTCGACAAGGGCAGCCAGGGGGTTTCCGGCAACTGGCTGCTCGGTTACCAGCGCTTCCTCAATCAGTTGGAAAGCGCTGTCGGTCAGCAGCGTCAGAGCCTTACCTGGCACCAGAACAACCTGAACAATGCCCGTGGTACCTGGCAGCAGGCGTATGCGCGGGTGGAAGGGTTGCGCAAACTGGTGCAGCGCTACATGGATGAAGCGCGGTTGCTTGAAGACAAGCGCGAGCAGAAGCTGCTCGATGAGCTGTCGCAGCGCCTGCCGCGGCATGACCGTTACTGAGCGCGTCTGGTCGGTTCGGGTTGCCGAGCGTACCGGGGGCTGCTAAACCTCAATTGACTGCATTTGCCATTTTTCGAAGGAATCGCCTACATGGCAGTTGAATCCGCGCTGTCCCAGGATGGGAAGGAACTGATGATCCGCGTCAAGGGTCGTTTCGATTTCGGCAAGCATCAGGCGTTTCGTGACGCTTACGAGCGCAGCAATACGCTCAGCACGGTAGTGGTCGACCTCAAGGAGGCCACCTACCTCGACAGTTCGGCGCTGGGCATGCTGTTGCTGCTACGCGACCATGCCGGCGGCGACAACTCGCAGATCCAGGTGATCAACACCAATTCCGACGTGCGCAAGATCCTTGCCATCTCCAACTTCGACAAGCTGTTCCAGATCAGTTGAGCGCTGCCATGGCCGATCCGCAGGATCTGACCGTGCTGATCGTCGAAGACGGTGCTGCCGACCGTTTGCTGCTTGCGCGGATCGTGCGTACGCAGGGGCATGCCGTGCTCACTGCAGAGAACGGCGAGGAGGCGGTGGCGCTGTTTGCCGAGAAGCGCCCGCAGTTGGTCCTGCTCGATGCGATGATGCCGGTGATGGACGGTTTCGAGGCGGCGCGGCGGATCAAGGCGCTGGCCGGCGAAGCGCTGGTGCCGATCATCTTTCTGACCTCGCTTACCGAAGACCAGGCACTGGTGCGCTGCCTGGAGGCGGGCGGCGACGATTTTCTGGCCAAGCCCTACAGCCCGATCATCCTCTCGGCCAAGATCAAGGCCATGGACCGCATGCGCCGCCTGCATGCGACCACCCTCTCGCAGCGCGACCAGATTACCCGCCATCACAACCATTTGCTCAACGAGCAGCGCGTCGCCAAGGCGGTATTCGATCAGGTTGCGCATGCCGGGTGCCTCAGTGCGCCGAATATCCGTTACCTGCAATCGCCGTATGCGCTGTTCAACGGTGACCTGATGCTGGCCGCGTTTGCCCCGACCGGCGAGATGCATGTGCTGCTCGGTGACTTTACCGGCCATGGCCTGCCGGCGGCGGTGGGGGCGATGCCGCTGGCGGAAGTGTTCTACGGCATGACCGCCAAGGGCTACGGCCTGGCGGAAACCCTGCGCGAAATGAACGCCAAGCTCAAGCGCATCCTGCCGGTAGATATGTTCTGTTGCGCCTTGATGCTCAGCCTGAGCTTCGAGCGGCGCATGGTCGAGGTGTGGAATGGCGGCATGCCTGATGCCTATTTGTTGCCGGTCGCTGGCGGTGAGCCGTTGCCGCTGGTTTCCCGGCATTTGCCGCTAGGGGTGCTCGATTCGGCGCGGTTCGACGAGCGTACCGAGGTCTTCCCGCTGGCGTTGGACGACCGCCTGTTGCTGCTCTCCGATGGTGTGGTGGACACCTGCAACGACCGTGAGCAGCTGTTTGGCGTCGAGCGGCTGAAGCAGACGCTGCTGGCCAATCGGCAGCCCGAGCGGCTGTTCGAAGACGTGCTGGAGGCCTTGCAGCGTTTTGGCGGGCAGTCACGCGACGATGTCAGCCTGCTCGAAATTCGCGTGGTTGCCCCGCAGGCGCTGGCGCCACCGCCGTTGGTCTATTCCGACAGCGGGCAGTCCAGCCCGTTGGACTGGTCGCTGTCGTTCGAGTTTCGTGCGCAGACGCTCAAGCGCTTCAATCCGTTACCCTACCTGATGCAGGTGTTGCAGGAGATCCACGGCCTGCGGGTGCAGAGCGGGGCGTTGCACAGTGTGCTCAGCGAGCTGTATTCGAATGCTTTGGAGCATGGTGTGCTCGGGCTCGATTCCGGGCTCAAGCGTGACGCCCATGGATTCGCCACCTACTATCAAGAGCGCAACAGGCGTTTGCAGGCCCTGCAGGACGGCTTCATCCGCCTGCACCTGCATGTGGAACCGCAGGAAAGCGGTGGGCGTCTGATCATCGAGGTCGAAGACAGCGGCAAGGGCTTCGATGTCGGTAGGGTGCTGGCTCAGCCAGCGCTGGAGCAGCGCTTGTGCGGGCGTGGCTTGAGCCTGATCCGGCGCTTGAGCCGACACGCCGAATGGGCCGACGAGGGGCGCCGCGCGCGCGTGGAGTTCGCCTGGGAGGCTCTGGCATAATCAAACTTGATCAAGGAGTGAGCAAGTGTCCGACATTCAAATTGACCGCAAGGTGCTCAGCGACCTGCAGGTGGTCATGGAGGAGGGGTATCAGCACCTCCTGGAGACCTTTCTCGACGACTCGGAGAAACGCCTGGCGCAACTGCACGAGGCCAAGAGCGCCGAAGAGCTGAGCATGGCTGCGCACAGTTTCAAGGGTAGCAGCAGCAACATGGGCGCGCTGGCGCTGGCCGAGCTGTGTCGTCAGCTCGAAGAGCGCGTCAAGCAACGGCCGTTGTATGGCATCGAAGACCTGATCAACCAGATCGACCGCGAATACGCGGACGTTCGTCAGCTTTATCGCGACGAATGCCAGCGGGTCGCTGCCGGCTAGTCGAGATTTCGCGTCAGGCTGGCTGGACCTGGCGCGACTTTTGCTATCTCTTCGCTATTCGAGTTAATGCGCGCTCTTGCGGAGACCTTTTCATGCCCGTCGCTTCCAATCCCTTGCTGCAATCCGGTGCTGCCTCTGCGGTCGCGCGGGCGGCCGCAAACACGCCGGACAAATCGCCGCAGCCCTCTACCGACAAGGCTTCCGGGTTCTCCTCGGTGTATGCGCAGCAAACCCGCGACAAGGCCGATGCGGTGCCTGCCCGCGACAAGAACCCGCCAGTTGCCGGTGCGGCAAACACCGGCAAGCCGGCAGGCGACAAGGCGGCCGAGGTTGCCGACAGCGGCAAGGATTTGCCTGACGACAGCAGCGTCGACGCGACAAGCGTAACGCCAGGCACGCAAGAGGCTGCAGGCGATCCGCAATCGCTCGACCAGAGCCTGGTGGCCGGTCAGGTCACCGATGCCCAGCCAGGTGCCCAACTGATCCAGGCGCAGGCCGAAGCGGTGGCGCCGGTGGTGCAGGCTGCGGCGTTGCAGGCGCAAACGGTGCCGCCGGTACTGCCGGAAACTCCTGAGGAGCCGCCGTTCGACCCGGCCAGCGACCCGCTGGCCGATTTGCCGGCGGTGCGTCTGGCGCTGGAGCAGAACGCCCAGGCCCAGGGCACGACCTCGGCGCATGCCAAGCCGACGACTGCGCAGCCGGAAGCGGCGCCGAATCAGCCGGCCGTCAATACGCTGGCGGCCATGCTCGACAAGCCTGAGGCCGATGCCGGTCAGGGCGAACCGGGCGAGAAGGCTTTTGCCGGTCTGCTGGACGACGGCCTGAAGGATCTGAAGGGGGCTGCCAGCGACACGCGGGTCGATGATTTCGCCAACCGCCTGAGCGCGCTGACCCAGGCCGCCACACCGAAAACGGCCAATGCCGTGCCGTTGGCGGCGCCGTTGAACCAGCCGCTGGCGATGAACCAGGGCGGCTGGACCGAAGGGCTGGTCAACCGGGTCATGTACCTGTCGAGCCAGAGCCTGAAATCGGCGGATATCCAGTTGGAGCCGGCCGAGTTGGGCCGCCTCGACATTCGGGTGAACCTGGCGCCGGAACAGCAGGCGCAGATCACTTTCGTCAGCGGCCATGCCGGCGTGCGTGAGGCGCTGGAAGGCCAGGTGCACCGGTTGAAGGAAATGTTTGCCCAGCAGGGGCTCGCGCAACCGGACGTCAACGTTGCCGACCAGCAGCGTGGTCAGCAGCAGGGCCAGCCGCAGGATAGCCCACGCCTGAGCGGCGTGGCTGCACGCCGCAACGAGGCGGGCGGGGCGGTTGAAGACGATGCCCCGGCCGCTGCCCAACTGGTCGAACAGCAGAGTGTGGTTGGCTCCAGTGCGGTGGACTACTACGCCTGATCGTATCGGCAAGGCTTTGCCTTGCCGCGCAGGACAAGTCGGAGCGCCGCGCCGTCACTCTCACAGCGATCGATAGTCTCCTGGGCGCGCGGGCTCGTCCCGCGATGCTTTTTGACCTTTCGGCAAATCTGGCATAACACTTGCTCGACCCCACGCCATGTGGAACAAACCTCTTGTGAGTGACGGATTATTGGCATGGCGAAGAGCGACGCAGTGAAAGACCCCGCGGTAAAAGGAAAACTCAAGCTGATCCTGCTGCTGGTGCTGGCACTGCTGCTGGCCGTCGGTCTGTCGGTGGGGGCGACCTGGTTCTTCCTGCACAAGGCCGAGAGCAAGCCGCAAGTCGACCCGGCCCAGGTCAGCAACGTCAAGCCCGCTGCCATCTATGAGCCGCTGGCACCGGCCTTCGTGGTCAACTTCAACCAGAACGGCCGCCAGCGCTACATGCAGGTGAGCATCACCATGCAGGGGCGCGATCAGGCGGCGCTTGACGCCCTGAAAGTGCACATGCCGGTGATCCGCAACAACCTGGTCATGCTCTTCTCCGGGCAACCGTTCGAGACCCTGGCTACCCCGGTGGGGCAGGAAATGCTGCGCCAGAAGGCCACCGCCAGTGTCCAGGAAGTGGCGCAGAAGGAAGTCGGCAAACTGGTCATCGACCAGTTGCTGTTCACCAATTTCGTATTGCAGTAGGAGCCGAAGATGGCCGTGCAGGACCTGCTGTCCCAGGATGAAATCGATGCCCTCTTGCATGGTGTCGACGATGGTCTGGTGCAAACCGAGAGCAATGCCGAACCCGGCAGTATCAAAAGCTATGACCTGACCAGCCAGGACCGGATCGTGCGTGGCCGCATGCCGACCCTGGAAATGATCAACGAGCGCTTTGCCCGCTACACCCGCATCAGCATGTTCAACCTGCTGCGGCGCTCTGCCGACGTGGCAGTGGGCGGCGTGCAGGTGATGAAGTTCGGCGAATACGTGCACTCGCTGTACGTGCCCACCAGCCTCAACCTGGTCAAGATCAAGCCGCTGCGCGGTACCTCGCTGTTCATCCTCGACGCCAAGCTGGTGTTCAAGTTGGTGGACAATTTCTTTGGTGGTGACGGCCGTCACGCCAAGATCGAGGGGCGCGAGTTCACTCCGACCGAGTTGCGCGTGGTGCGCATGGTGCTGGATCAGGCCTTCGTCGACCTCAAGGAAGCCTGGCAGGCGATCATGCAGGTCAACTTCGAGTACATCAACTCGGAGGTCAACCCGGCCATGGCCAACATCGTTGGTCCGAGCGAAGCGGTGGTGGTCTCGACCTTCCACATTGAACTCGATGGCGGTGGCGGCGACCTGCATGTGACCATGCCGTATTCGATGATCGAGCCAGTGCGCGAAATGCTCGACGCCGGTTTCCAGTCCGACCTGGACGACCAGGACGAACGCTGGATCAAGGCCCTGCGCGAAGACGTGCTCGACGTCAGCGTGCCGATCAGTGCCACCGTCGCTCGTCGTCAGCTCAAGCTGCGCGACATCCTGCACATGCAGCCGGGCGATGTGATCCCGGTAGAGCTGCCGGACGAACTGGTGCTGCGCGCCAACGGCGTACCGTCGTTCAAGGCCAAGCTGGGCTCGCACAAGGGCACGCTGGCATTGCAAGTGACCGAGCCGATCGAGCGCCGCTGAGCACCGAACGGTTTACAACCCCCGAATTGATTGCCCCGTCGAGGACAAGATGGCTGACGAAAACAACCTTACTTCTGCAGAAGACCAGGCCCTGGCCGATGAGTGGGCGGCTGCGCTGAGCGAATCCGGCGAGTCCGGCCAGTCCGATATCGATGCGCTGCTGGGCGCCGACGCAGGCGCCGATGGTGGTGCCAGCCGGCTGCCGATGGAAGAGTTCGGCAGCTCGCCGCGCAACGCCAACGAACAGGTCACCCTGGATGGGCCGAACCTGGACGTGATCCTGGATATCCCGGTGAGCATTTCCATGGAAGTTGGTAGCACCGAAATCAACATCCGTAACCTGCTTCAGCTCAACCAGGGGTCGGTGATCGAGCTCGATCGCCTGGCCGGTGAGCCGCTTGACGTGCTGGTCAATGGCACGCTGATCGCCCATGGCGAAGTGGTGGTGGTCAACGAGAAGTTCGGCATCCGCCTGACCGACGTGATCAGCCCGAGCGAACGCATCAAGAAGTTGCGCTGAGTGAAACGCTTTCTTTGCCTTGCGCTGCTTGGCGTCGGCGGTTTCTGGCTGGATGTTGCCGAAGCGGTCGCGCAAGCGGCACCGGCGGCGGCCACCGCGACCGCGGCGGCCAGCAGCACCAGTGTGACCGGCCAGTTGACCCAGCTGGTGCTCGGCCTTTTGCTCGTGCTGGGGCTGATCTTCTTCCTCGCCTGGTTGCTGCGCCGCGTGCAAAACGCCACGCCGGGCGGCCGCCAGGCGATCGAGATCCTCGGCACGCGAGCGCTGGGCCCACGTGACCGGCTGCTGCTGGTGCAGGTTGGCAAGGAGCAGATTCTCATTGGCCACACGCCTGGCAACCTGACCGCGCTGCATGTGATGAACGAGCCGGTGGAGGTGTCGACCCCGGCCCGCCAGGCCCAGCCAGAATTCGCCCAGCGCCTGATGGAATTGTTGGGCAAGGATCAGAAGGACAAGTCGTGATGGGCGCATTGCGCATGATGTTGACGCTGCTGCTGGTACTGGCGGCGCCATTGGCGCTGGCCGCCGATCCGTTGTCGATCCCGGCGATCACCCTGTCCAGTGGCGCGGACGGTCAGCAGGAGTATTCGGTCAGCCTGCAGATCCTGCTGATCATGACCGCGCTGAGCTTCATTCCGGCGTTCGTCATCCTGATGACCAGCTTTACCCGGATCATCATCGTCTTCTCGATCCTGCGTCAGGCCCTGGGCCTGCAGCAGACGCCGTCGAACCAGATCCTCACCGGCATGGCACTGTTCCTGACGCTGTTCATCATGGCGCCGGTGTTCGACCGGGTGAATCAGGATGCGCTGCAACCGTACCTGGCGGAGAAGCTCCCGGCCCAGGAAGCGATTGCCAAGGCCCAGGTGCCGCTCAAGGACTTCATGCTGGCACAAACCCGGCAGAGCGACCTGGAGCTGTTCATGCGCCTGTCCAAGCGTACCGACATCGCCACCCCCGACCAGGCGCCGCTGACCATCCTGGTGCCGGCGTTCGTTACCTCGGAGCTGAAAACCGCATTCCAGATCGGCTTCATGATCTTCATCCCGTTCCTGATCATCGACATGGTCGTGGCCAGTGTGTTGATGGCCATGGGTATGATGATGCTGTCGCCGCTGATCATTTCCCTGCCGTTCAAGATCATGCTGTTCGTGCTGGTGGATGGCTGGGCGTTGATCATCGGCACCCTGGCTGGCAGTTTCGGCGGCGTCTAGCGCGCCCAGGAGAACGACATGACCCCTGAAGTTGCGGTCGATCTGTTTCGCGATGCGCTGTGGCTGACCACCATCATGGTGGCGGTGCTGGTGATCCCGAGCCTGTTGGTCGGGCTGCTGGTGGCGATGTTCCAGGCCGCTACCCAGATCAACGAACAGACCCTGAGCTTTCTCCCGCGCCTGCTGGTGATGCTGGTGACGCTGATCGTTGCCGGGCCCTGGCTGGTGCAGAAGTTCATGGAGTACATCCTGTCGTTGTACGGCAGCATTCCGCAGTTGATCGGCTGAGTCGGCGATGCTTGAGCTGACCGACACGCAAATCAGCACCTGGGTGGCGAGCTTCATCCTGCCGCTGTTCCGCGTGGCCGCTGTGCTGATGACCATGCCGATCTTCGGGACCACCCTGGTGCCGACGCGGGTGCGCCTGTATTTTGCCGTGGCGATTACCGTGGTCATCGTGCCTGGCTTGCCGCCGATGCCGCCGGTCAGCCCGCTCGATCTCAGCGGTTTGCTGCTGATTGCCGAGCAGATCATTATCGGTGCGCTGTTCGGCATGGCCCTGCAGCTGTTCTTCCAGGCCTTCGTGGTGGCCGGGCAGATCATCGCGATCCAGATGGGTATGGCCTTCGCCTCGATGGTCGACCCGGCCAACGGCGTCAACGTAGCGGTAGTCAGCCAGTTCCTGACCATGTTGGTGACCCTGCTGTTCCTGTCGATGAATGGCCATCTGGTGGTGTTCGAGGTGCTTACCGAGAGCTTCACCACCTTGCCGGTCGGCGGCGGACTGCTGGTCAATCACTACTGGGACCTGGTCGCGCACATGGCCTGGATGCTCGGTGCCGCACTGTTGCTGGTGCTGCCGGCAATTACCGCGCTGCTGGTGGTCAATATTGCCTTTGGCGTGATGACCCGGGCGGCGCCGCAGTTGAATATTTTTGCCATCGGTTTCCCGCTGACCCTGGTGTTGGGGATGGCGATCTTCTGGATCGGCCTGGCCGACATCCTTTCGCATTACCAGACGCTGGCCTCCGAAGCCCTGCAATGGTTGCGTGAACTGGCACGGGCGCGCTGAACATGGCTGAGAGCGAAAGCGGTCAGGACAAAACAGAAGACCCCACCGACAAGCGACGTAACGACGCCCGCGAGAAGGGCGAGATCGCCCGGTCGAAAGAGCTGAACACGGTGGCCATCATGCTGGCTGGTTCCGGTGCGCTCCTGGCCTTTGGTGGTGGCCTGGCCGAAGCGATGATGGAGCTGATGCGGGTCAATTTCACCTTGTCGCGCGAGGTGATCGTCGACGAGCGGTATATGACGGCATTCCTGCTGGCTGCCGGCAAGATGGCGCTGCTCGCCGTGCAGCCAGTGCTGCTGATCTTGCTGCTGGCGGCGCTGGTCGGGCCGATCGCGCTGGGCGGCTGGTTGTTCGCCACCGGCACCCTGGCGCCGAAGTTCAGCCGGATGAACCCGCTGGCCGGGATCAAGCGGATGTTCTCGATGCATTCGCTGGTTGAGTTGCTCAAGGCCCTGGCGAAGTTCTTTCTGATCTTGCTGGTGGCGCTGGTGGTGTTGTCCAACGACCGCGACGACCTCCTGGCGATTGCTCATGAGCCGCTGGAGCGGGCAATTATCCACAGTGTGCAGGTGGTGGGCTGGAGTGCCTTGTGGATGGCCACCGGGTTGTTGCTGATTGCGGCGGTGGATGTGCCGATTCAGCTCTGGCAGTCGAAGCAGAAGCTGATGATGACCAAGCAGGAAGTGCGCGACGAGTACAAGGACACCGAGGGCAAGCCGGAGGTCAAGCAGCGGGTTCGGCAGTTGCAGCGGGAAATCTCCCAGCGGCGGATGATGGCGGCGATTCCCGAGGCCGACGTGATCATTACCAACCCGACGCACTATGCGGTGGCGCTCAAGTATGACGCCGACAAGGGCAAGGCGCCGTTGTTGCTGGCCAAGGGGACCGATTTCATTGCCCTGAAGATTCGCGAGATTGCCAACGAGCACAAGATCCAGGTGCTGGAGTCGCCGGCATTGGCGCGGTCGATCTATTACTCCACGGAGCTGGAGGAAGAGATTCCGCAGGGCTTGTACCTGGCGGTGGCGCAGGTGCTGGCGTATGTCTACCAGATCCGCCAGTACCGTGCCGGCAAGGGCAAACCGCCGGAGCCGCTGAAGGACTTGCCGATTCCGCCGGATTTGCGGCGGGATAATTAAGGTGCCCTGATAGGCGCTGTCCCTGGAGCAGGCAAGCCAGCTCCTGCACGTATATGTGCCAATCCCTACCCTTTTTCAAAGTTGGAAGGCTTCTTGCAATGGCAGCGCCACGCGCCCGTGTGGCGTCAAAAGTTTGCTTGAAGAGGAAAATCGGTGGATCGCTCCCAGTTAATCAACAGCGCCCGTAACAACCTGGCCGGCCTCGGTCGGGGCAACCTGGGCGTGCCGCTGTTGCTGCTGATCATGCTGGCAATGATGATGTTGCCGATCCCGCCGTTCCTCCTTGACGTGTTCTTCACCTTCAACATCGCCCTGTCGATCGTGGTCTTGCTGGTTTGCGTGTACGCCCTGCGTCCGCTCGACTTCGCCGTGTTCCCGACCATCCTGCTGGTCGCTACCTTGCTGCGTCTGGCACTGAACGTTGCCTCGACGCGGGTGGTGATGCTCCATGGGCACGATGGTCACGCGGCCGCCGGTAAGGTGATCCAGGCCTTCGGTGAAGTGGTGATCGGCGGGAACTACGTGGTCGGTATCGTGGTGTTCGCGATCCTCATGATCATCAACTTCGTGGTGGTGACCAAGGGTGCCGGGCGGATCTCCGAGGTCAGTGCGCGCTTTACCCTCGACGCCATGCCCGGCAAACAGATGGCCATCGACGCCGACCTCAACGCCGGCCTGATCGACCAGGCCCAGGCCAAGGCCCGCCGCAGTGAAGTGGCCGCCGAGGCCGAGTTCTACGGCTCGATGGACGGTGCCAGCAAGTTCGTTCGCGGCGACGCCATCGCCGGCCTGCTGATCCTCTTCATCAACCTGATCGGTGGCATGGCCGTGGGTATGTTCCAGCACGGCATGACCTTCGGCGACGCCGGCCGGGTCTACGCCCTGTTGACCATCGGCGACGGTTTGGTGGCGCAATTGCCTTCGCTGCTGCTTTCCACCGCTGCCGCCATCATGGTGACGCGTGCCTCGGGTTCCGAGGAGATGGGCAAGCAGATCAACCGGCAGATGTTCGAATCGCCACGCGCGCTGGCGGTGTCCGGGGCGATCATGATCGTTATGGGGCTGGTCCCGGGCATGCCGCACATCGCCTTCCTCAGCCTCGGCCTGCTGGCCGGTGGCGCGGCCTACCTGGTGTGGCGCAAGCAGAACCTGGCAAAGATCAAGGCCGCGCAGGAGGCGGTGCGCCAGCAGGACCTGTTGCCGTCGCCACAGCGCGCCTCGGAAACCAAGGAGCTGGGCTGGGACGACGTTACCCCGATCGACATGATCGGCCTGGAGGTCGGCTACCGGCTGATTCCGCTGGTCGACCGCAACCAGGGTGGGCAGTTGCTGGCACGGATCAAGGGGGTGCGCAAGAAGCTCTCGCAGGACCTCGGCTTCCTCATGCCCACCGTGCACATCCGCGATAACCTCGACCTGGCACCGAGTGCCTACCGCCTGACCTTGATGGGGGTGATCCTGGCCGAGGCCGACATCTACCCGGAGCGGGAGATGGCGATCAACCCCGGGCAGGTGTTCGGCACGCTCAACGGTATCACCGCCAAGGACCCGGCCTTCGGCCTGGAAGCGGTGTGGATCGACGTCAATCAGCGCGCCCAGGCGCAGTCGCTGGGTTACACCGTGGTCGATGCCAGTACCGTGGTCGCCACCCACCTCAACCAGATTCTCTACAAGCATTGCCATGAGCTGATTGGTCACGAGGAAGTGCAGCAACTGTTGCAGGTGCTGGCCAAGGGCTCGCCGAAACTGGCCGAGGAGCTGGTGCCGGGCATCCTGTCGTTGTCCGGGTTGCTCAAGGTGCTGCAGGCGCTGCTGGCCGAACAGGTTCCCGTCAGGGATATCCGCAGCATCGCCGAAGCCATCGCGAACAATGCTGGCAAGAGTCAAGATACCGCCGCGCTGGTGGCCGCCGTGCGCGTCGGATTGTGTCGCGCTATCGTGCAAAGCATTGTCGGCGTTGAGTCCGAGCTGCCTGTGATCACCTTGGAACCAAGGTTGGAACAGATTTTGCTCAATAGTCTGCAAAGGGCCGGGCAGGGTCAGGAAGACGGTGTTCTTCTTGAACCGACCATGGCTGAAAAGCTTCAGCGTTCGTTGATCGAGGCTGCCCAGCGTCAGGAGATGCAAGGGCAGCCGGCGATCCTGCTGGTCGCAGGACCAGTCAGGGCGATGTTGTCGCGCTTCGGCCGCCTGGCTGTACCGAATTTGCATGTTTTGGCGTATCAGGAAATACCTGACAACAAGCAAGTCACCATCGTTGCCACAGTAGGCCCCAACGGCTGAGGTAGTGGGTTATGCAAGTTAAGCGTTTTTTCGCCGCCGATATGCGTCAAGCCATGAAGCTGGTTCGTGATGAGCTGGGGGCCGATGCCGCCATCATCGGCAACCGACGGATTGCTGGCGGTGTCGAGCTGACGGCGGCGCTGGACTACAAGCTGTCCGCCCTGACGCCAAGGGTTCCTAACCGCGCCTTGGAAGACGAGCTGCGCAAGACCCAGTCGCGCATCGTTACCGCCCAGGCCGAGCTGAGCAACCGCGCAGAAGCCGAAGACGACGGTCGCCAGCTGTTCGCCGGGTTGTCGCTGACCGCTTCCGAGCCGCTGGTCGAGCCACCGGTCGAGACGCCGGCGCCGGCGGCGCCGGTCGCCGCGCCGATCGATCAGCGCCTGTTCGACTCGATGCGTTCCGAGCTGTCTGGCCTGCGTGAACTGCTGGAAGTGCAGCTCGGCTCGCTGGCCTGGAGCCAGTTGCAAGGCAGCAAGCCGCAGCAGGCCAACCTCTGGCGGCGCCTGCAGCGCATCGGCCTGTCCGGTCCGCTGGCTAGCGAGCTGCTTGAGCTGACCGCTGAAATCGAAGAGCCACGGCAGGCCTGGCGCATGCTGCTGGCGCACCTGGCGCGCAAGATCCAGGTGCCGGAGGTCGAACCGATCGAAGAGGGTGGGGTGATTGCCATGGTCGGCCCGGCCGGCATGGGCAAGACCACCACCCTGGCCAAGCTGGCGGCGCGCTACGTGCTCAAGTATGGCGCGCAGAACCTGGCGCTGGTGAGCATGGACAGTTTTCGTATCGGCGCACAGGAGCAGCTGAAAACCCTCGGCCGCATCCTCAATGTCTCGGTCACCCACGTCGACCCGGGCCAGTCCCTGGCGCAGGCGCTCGATCCGTTGCTGCGCAAGCGCGTGGTGTTGATCGATACCGCCGGCCTGCAGGCCAGCGACCCGGCGCTGCGCATGCAACTCGAAACCCTGGCCGGGCGCGGGATCCAGGCGAAAAATTATCTGGTCCTGGCCACCACCAGCCAGAAGCAGGTGCTCACCGCCGCCTATCACAGCTACAAGCGCTGTGGCCTGGCCGGTTGCATCCTGACCAAGCTTGATGAAACGGCCAGCCTGGGCGACGTCCTGAGCCTGGCCATCAGTCATGAACTGCCCGTGGCCTATCTCACCGATGGTCCGCGCATTCCTGACGACCTGCACCTGCCGCGCCCGCACCAGTTGGTCAGTCGTGCCGTCAGCGTGCAGATGCAGGACGATCCAAGCGAAGAGGCCATGGCCGATATGTTCGCCGATCTCTACCACAGCAACGGCAAGCGTGTCGGCTGAGGTGAATGTGTATACGTTGCAAAGTACCTACATCAATGGTCTGCCAGGCATTTTTCAGGTGTTTGAAAGCGCAGCCCGGTCATGTGGCCTCGGTCTAAGTAAGACAAGGTAAAGAACAAACATGGGTAGCATGCATCCCGTACAGGTGATCGCCGTAACCGGCGGTAAAGGTGGCGTCGGCAAGACCAATGTGTCGGTGAACTTGTCACTGGCGCTGGCCGAACTCGGCCGTCGTGTCATGCTGCTGGACGCCGATCTGGGCCTTGCCAATGTCGACGTCCTGCTGGGCCTCACGCCCAAGCGGACCCTGGCCGACGTTATCGAGGGCCGCTGCGAGCTGCGCGACGTGCTCCTGCAGGGCCCTGGCGGTGTGCGCATCGTTCCGGCCGCCTCGGGCACCCAGAGCATGGTGCACCTGGCGCCGGCCCAGCATGCCGGGCTGATCCAGGCCTTCAGCGAGATCGGCGACAACCTCGACGTGCTGGTAATCGACACCGCTGCGGGTATTGGTGACTCGGTAGTCAGCTTTGTTCGCGCCGCCCAGGAAGTGCTGCTGGTGGTGTGCGACGAGCCGACCTCGATCACTGACGCCTACGCGCTGATCAAGTTGCTCAATCGCGACTACGGCATGAACCGTTTCCGCGTGCTGGCGAACATGGCACAGAGCCCGCAAGAGGGGCGCAATCTGTTCGCCAAGTTGACCAAGGTCACGGATCGCTTCCTCGATGTCGCCCTACAATACGTCGGTGCCGTGCCCTACGACGAATGTGTGCGCAAGGCGGTGCAGAAGCAGCGAGCGGTCTATGAAGCCTTCCCGCGTTCCAAGTGCGCGCTGGCGTTCAAGGCCATTGCTCAGAAGGTCGATACCTGGCCGCTGCCTGCCAACCCGCGTGGACACCTGGAATTCTTCGTCGAACGGCTGGTACAGCCGACCAGCGCAGGGCCCGTGCTATGAGTGCGAGCGGCTACCGGATGTACAGCAAGGCTTCGCGCGACGCCCAGTATGAATTGATCGAACGTTATGCGCCGCTGGTCAAGCGCATCGCCTATCACCTGCTGGCCCGTCTGCCGGCCAGTGTGCAGGTCGAAGACCTGATCCAGGCCGGAATGATCGGCCTGCTCGAGGTGGCCAACAAGTACGACTCGAGCAAGGGCGCCAGTTTCGAAACCTACGCCGGTATCCGTATCCGTGGGGCAATGCTTGATGAGGTGCGCAAAGGCGATTGGGCGCCGCGTTCGGTACACCGTAATACCCGTATGGTGAGTGACGCGATTCGGGCAATTGAAGCAAAAACCGGGCGTGACGCTAAAGATCACGAGGTTGCTGCCGAACTTCAATTGAGTCTCGACGATTACTACGGGATTTTGAACGATACCTTGGGCAGCCGCCTGTTCAGTTTCGACGACCTGTTGCAGGACGGCGAACATGAAGGCCTGCACGAGGATGGCGCCAGTGCCCAGCTCGAGCCTTCGCGCGATCTGGAAGACGAGCGCTTTCAGGCAGCCCTGGCCGATGCGATCGCCAACCTGCCGGAACGCGAACGTCTGGTCCTGGCGCTGTACTACGACGAAGAGCTGAACCTCAAGGAAATCGGTGAGGTGCTGGGGGTCAGCGAGTCGCGGGTCAGCCAGTTGCACAGCCAATGCGCCGCACGTTTGCGCGGGCGGCTGGGAGAATGGCGGGCTCGTTGAACGCAGGTTCGATGCAGTCGTGAAATGTAGTGCCGGAATTGATTGAAGTGCGCGTTCAGCGCTGAGCGCGTTAAAGACTGCTTGGAGGTCTAATTGAACAAAGACATGAAAATCCTCATCGTTGACGATTTTTCGACGATGCGGCGGATCATCAAGAACCTGTTGCGTGACCTGGGTTTCACCAATACCCAGGAAGCCGACGACGGCACCACCGCACTGCCCATGCTGGAAAGTGGTCACTTCGATTTCCTCGTGACCGACTGGAACATGCCCGGTATGTCCGGCATCGACCTGCTGCGCAAGGTGCGCGCGGACGAGCGCCTCAAGCACCTGCCGGTGCTGATGGTGACCGCCGAGGCGAAGCGCGAGCAGATCATCGAAGCGGCCCAGGCCGGTGTTAACGGTTATGTGGTCAAACCATTTACCGCCCAGGTGCTGAAAGAAAAGATCGAGAAGATCTTCGAGCGCGTCAATAGCTGAGGTACGCCACGGGGGCGCTATGGAGCACAAACATTCGTCTTTGGACGACTTCGAGTCGACGCTGAAGAAGCATGCGCGCGAACTGGTCGACAGTCTTGAAAAAGGCCAGTTCGGCGACGCGGTACAACTGATCCATCAGCTGAACCAGACCCGTGATCGTGGCCTGTACCAGGAAGTTGGCAAGCTCACCCGCGAATTGCACAGCGCGATCGTCTCGTTTCAGATCGATCCGCAAATGCCGCAGGCCGAGGAAGTCTCGCAGATCACCGACGCCACCGAGCGCTTGTCCTACGTGGTCAAGCTCACCGAAGGCGCGGCGAACCGGACCATGGACCTGGTCGAGGAGAGCACTCCGGTGCTCCACGAGCTGAGCGATGAAGCCCGCGACCTGCGTACCGACTGGCAGCGCTTTCTGCGCCGTGAAGTCGCCGCGCCGGAGTTCCGCGAGCTGATGCACCGCATTGACCGGTTCCTGGAGCGTAGCGAGGAGGGCAGCCGCAAGGTGGCTGGTCATCTCAACGACATTCTTCTGGCGCAGGACTACCAAGACCTGACCGGCCAGGTGATCAAGCGTGTTACCACGCTGGTCACCGAAGTAGAAAGCAATCTGCTCAAGCTCGTGCTGATGGCCAGTCAGGTCGACCGCTTTGCCGGTATCGAACATGATCACCAACAGCTACGTGCTGAAAAAGATCACGAAAAACATCCGACTCGGGGTGAAGGTCCGCAGATTCATGCCGATAAGCGTGAAGACGTCGTGTCCGGTCAGGACGATGTCGACGATCTGCTGTCCAGCCTGGGTTTTTAAGGAGCACGTTTAATGAGCTTCGGCGCCGATGAAGAAATCCTTCAGGATTTCCTGGTAGAAGCCGGCGAAATTCTTGAGCAACTGTCCGAACAACTGGTCGAGCTGGAAAGCCGTCCGGATGATGCCGACCTGCTCAACGCCATTTTTCGCGGTTTCCACACTGTAAAAGGGGGCGCCGGCTTCCTCCAGCTCAACGAGCTGGTGGAGTGCTGCCACATCGCCGAGAACGTGTTCGACATCCTGCGCAAGGGTGAACGGCGCGTTGATGCCGAACTGATGGACGTGGTCCTGGAAGCCCTGGACACCGTCAACAACATGTTCGGCCAGGTGCGTGAGCGTACCGATATCACCGCCGCCACACCGGAACTGCTGGCCGCCCTGGCGCGCCTGGCAGAACCTGCCGGCGCCGAGGAAGTGGCCGCCGTGCCGGAAGTCGAGGTGGCGCCGGAGCCAGCTGCCGAAGACACCTCAGGTGACATCACCGACAGCGAATTCGAGCAACTGCTCGACTCGCTGAATGCGGTCAAGGCCGAAGCCGAGGCACCGGCTGCGGCGCCGGCCGGCGAAGAAATCACCGACGCCGAGTTCGAATCGCTGCTCGACCAGTTGCACGGCAAAGGCCAGTTCGCCGCCGACAACCTGGGCGCCACGGCGGCCCCGGCTGCCGCTGCCGCTGCACCGGACAGCGCTGCCGCCAGCGACGAGATCACTGACGACGAGTTCGAATCGCTGCTCGACCAGTTGCACGGCAAAGGCACCTTCGCCGCCGATGCATTGCCAGCAGCCAGCGACGCCGCTGCTGCTCCGGCAACTGCCGGCAGCGATGAAATCAGCGAACACGAATTCGAAGCGCTGCTCGACCAGTTGCATGGCAAGGGCAAGTTCGTCGCCGATAGCGTGGCCGGCGCTGCCGCCCCCGCGGCCGTTGCTGCAGCGGTAGAAGCCAAGCCGGCGCCCAAGCCAGCAGCCAAGCCGGCAGCCGCGGCGCCAGCCCCGGTGGCGAAACCCGCTGCCGCAGCGGCACCGGCCCGTCAGGCCGCCGCGCCTGCTGCCGAGAAGCATGAAGCCGAAACCACCGTGCGGGTCGATACCGCGCGCCTGGACGAGATCATGAACATGGTCGGCGAACTGGTACTGGTGCGTAACCGCTTGGTGCGCCTGGGCCTGAACAGCGGCGATGAGGCCATGTCCAAGGCCGTGTCGAACCTCGACGTGGTCACCGCCGACCTGCAGACCGCGGTGATGAAAACCCGCATGCAGCCGATCAAGAAGGTCTTCGGTCGCTTCCCACGGCTGGTTCGCGACCTCGCCCGGCAGTTGAAGAAAGACATCAACCTGGAGCTGGTCGGTGAAGAAACCGACCTCGACAAGAACCTCGTCGAGGCGCTGGCCGACCCGCTGGTGCACTTGGTGCGCAACGCGGTCGACCACGGTTGCGAAACCCCGGAAGAGCGCGAAGCGGCGGGCAAGTCCCGTGGTGGCAAGGTCGTGCTCTCGGCCGAGCAGGAAGGCGACCACATCCTGCTGTCGATCTCCGACGACGGCAAGGGCATGGACCCGAATGTGCTGCGTGCCAAGGCCGTGGAAAAGGGCCTGATGGACAAGGACGCGGCCGACCGCCTGAGCGAATCGGACTGCTACAACCTGATCTTCGCCCCGGGCTTCTCGACCAAGACCGAAATCTCCGACGTGTCCGGCCGTGGCGTGGGCATGGACGTGGTGAAAACCAAGATTTCCCAACTCAACGGTTCGATCAACATCTACTCGGCCAAGGGCCAGGGTTCGAAGATCGTCATCAAGGTGCCGTTGACCCTGGCGATCATGCCGACGCTGATGGTCATGCTCGGCAACCAGGCGTTCGCCTTCCCGCTGGTCAACGTCAACGAGATCTTCCACCTCGACCTGTCGCGCACCAACGTGGTCGACGGTCAGGAAGTGGTGATCGTGCGCGACAAGGCGTTGCCGCTGTTCTACCTCAAACGCTGGCTGGTCAGTTCCGCCGCTCATGAAGAGCAGCATGAAGGCCATGTGGTGATCCTTTCCGTTGGCACCCAGCGCATCGGCTTTGTCGTCGATCAACTGGTCGGTCAGGAGGAAGTGGTTATCAAGCCGCTGGGCAAGATGCTCCAGGGCACCCCGGGCATGTCGGGCGCCACCATTACCGGTGACGGGCGCATTGCGCTGATCCTCGATGTGCCGAGCATGCTCAAGCGTTACGCCGCGCGGCGTATTTGATCCCGGTGGCGCGGCCTGTCGGTCGCGCCCCCTAATGGAGTGTTTATGGCAGTCAAGGTCCTGGTGGTGGATGATTCCGGTTTCTTCCGCCGCCGTGTCTCGGAAATTCTTTCAGCGGACCCGACTATCCAGGTCGTGGGTACTGCGACCAACGGCAAGGAAGCGATCGACCAGGCACTGTCGCTCAAGCCCGATGTCATCACCATGGACTATGAAATGCCCATGATGGATGGCATCACCGCGGTCCGTCACATCATGCAACGCTGCCCGACGCCGGTGCTGATGTTCTCTTCGCTCACCCATGAAGGCGCTCGGGTTACCCTCGATGCACTGGATGCCGGTGCGGTGGATTACCTGCCGAAGAACTTCGAAGACATCTCGCGCAACCCGGAGAAGGTCAAGCAGCTGCTTTGCGAAAAGGTTCACACCATCTCGCGCAGCAACCGCCGCGCCAGCAGCTACGCGAGCATGCCCAGCGCGGCGCCGAGTCCGGCCCCGAGCAGCGCGCCTGTCGCCCCCAGCAGCCTGACGTCGCCCCCGGCGCGCCGCGTTGCCCCGGCCCCGGCGCGTGCTGCCGCCGCCCCCAGCCCGCCCGCCCCGAC
>NZ_QETK01000012.1 GCF_003105155.1 Pseudomonas sp. SDI
CAGAACCGATGACCGGGCACTACCTGCTGGGTAGTTATCGAGGCTTCAATCCACTGTTGATGCGCTTCAATAGCCCGGACAGTTTCAGCCCGTTTGGCAGCGGCGGACTGAATGCGTACGCCTATTGCGCAGGCGACCCGGTGAATCGGCGCGATCCAAGTGGCCATTCATTCTGGTCGTCGATCCTGAAAGGCCTGGGGTTGGCCGGAAAATCCTCTCTGAGCCGAGCCAACCTGCAAGCCGATATGAGAAAAAGTGCCGCGTTTTTGAACGCATTCACTATGCGCTTGGCCGAGACGCCGGCAACGACGACCCTGCTCAGAAACTACAGGGTATACTCACCTACGATCAGCACATTTGAAAGAGCCATGTTCGGCGGCAAAGTGGAACTCAATATAAGCGGGCATGGGCTACCGGGGTATATCGAAGATGGTAGCAATATGAAAAAAGCAGCTGACTTCGTCGAGGAGTTCACAGCGCAGCCTGGCATTATCAGCCCAGAAACCGCCCGTATAAGACTGCTGCTCTGCCACGGTGCCGACCCGGCACCCGATGGTTCAGCGTCACTTGGCCAACGGCTGCACGATGCAACCGGCATACCGGTGAAAGCTTACCAAGGGGTGTTGAATGCCAGAACCGACTCAGTTCCCAAGCAGAGAATCCCCTTCAACATCGAACCGAACAAACAAGCGCCCAACTATAAACCCATGACCTTCACTTCGTCGTCGAAAACAAATCGGGAAGTGCGAAAGGCCTAAACTGATCTGAACATACCCTGCTCCACCTGACAGTGGTGTATTTCGCCGTGTGCCGTCTGTGCAACGGCCGATGTCGCTGCCCCCTGGAGACATCCAGTAACAAGCCCCCATTGCAATTGTTTCCCTTTTTTTACACCCTCGCCGCCGCTGATCGGTAACGCTCCGCGCCGCGGAACCTCACCGCGTGGGCACCTATCCTTTACTGAAACACCCTCGCCAAGGCCTGACATCATGAACAACGGTCGCGACCATCGCATCGACTTCTTCCGTGGGCTGGCGCTGATTTTCATCTTCTGGGACCACATTCCCGGTAACCCGCTGGCCAACATCACCGTACGCAATTTCGGCTTCAGCGACGCGGCGGAAATCTTCGTGTTCCTCGCCGGCTACGCCGCCGTGCTGGCCTACGGCAAGATCGCCCTGCGCGACGGTTGGCTGGTCGCTTGCGTACGCATCCTGCGCCGGGCCTGGGTGCTGTACATCGTGCATATCTTCCTGCTGGTGCTGCTGATGGGGATTGTCTTCGTCGCCAACAACCATGTCGAAACCCGCGACATGATTCAGGACATGGGCCTCTACTACTTCCTCGGCAACCCACAGCAAGCGCTGGTCGACGAACTGCTGCTGCGCTTCAAACCGAACCTGATGGACCCCCTGCCGCTGTACATCCTGCTGCTGCTCGGCTTGCCGCTGGTGCTGCCGTTACTGCTGCGCAAGGCCGAATATGTAGTTGGGCTGTCGGTGGCACTGTACCTGCTGGCACCGACGTTCCAGTGGAACCTGGCGGCACAGGAAGGCGGCGTGTGGTTCTTCAACCCGCTGGCCTGGCAACTGCTGTTCGTGCTGGGCGGTGCGGTGGCGATAGATGCGCAGCGCGAGAAACCGCAGGAGACCCGGCCGCTAACGCGCCAGCCACTGTTCTGCGTGGCCGCCGGGTATCTGCTGGTGTGTGCGGCGATTGCCCTGTCGTGGCGCTGGCCCACCGTGCACGATGCACTGATGCCAAGGATGCTCGCCGAGTGGCTATACCCGATCAGCAAGACCAACCTGTCGCCGGCACGCCTGCTGCATTTCCTCGCGTTGGCCTACTGCACGGCGAAGCTGTTGCCCCGCGGCGCCTGGGTGCACGGCTGGCTGGCGCAGCAGAGCTGCCGAATGGGCCGCTACTCGCTGGAGGTGTTCTGTTTGGGTGTGCTGCTGGCGCCACTGGCAGACATGGCCAATGCGCTGGGCGGGGATGAGTGGCCGATGCAGGTGCTAACGGCACTGGTGGGGGTGGGCTTGATGGTATTGCTGGCGGTGTGGCTGGACCTGAACAAGCGCTTGAATCGGCCGGTTCAGGTTACCGCGTGAGGGCCTCATCGCGGGACGAGCCCGCTCCCACAGCACGCTGGGAGCGGGCTCGTCCGGCGAAGCGTTTTAGGCGCGCGCCACAGCGCCCGCTTCAGCCTTCGGCGACAGCTTGAACAGGTAATACAGCACGGTCAGCAGCACCAGGAACGCCGGGCCGACATACAGCGCCACGCGGGTTTCTTCGAAGTACGCCATCAGGCCTACCACCAGAATCAGGAACGCCAGCGCCAGGTACGAGCTCAGCGGCCACAGCCACATGCGGTACTTCAACGCTGCGCGCTCGGCATCGTTCAGGCCGGCTCGGAACTTGAGCTGCGCGAGCAGGATCATCACCCAGGTCCAGATCGCACCGAAGGTGGCAATCGCGGTGACCCAGACAAACACTTTCTCCGGTACCAGGTAGTTGGCAAGCACGCCCAGCAGCAGTGCGCCGATCGACAGCAGCAGCGCGTTACGCGGCACGCCATTGTTCGAGGTACGGGCGAAGGTCGCCGGCGCCTGGCCGTTCTGCGCCAGGCTGTAGAGCATGCGCCCGGTGCTGAAGATACCGCCGTTGCACGACGACAGCGCGGCGGTGATGACCACGAAGTTGATGATGCCGGCGGCGGTCTTGATGCCCAGACGCTCGAAGGTCATCACGAACGGGCTGCCCTGGCTGCCGATTTCGTTCCACGGGTAGATCGACAGGATCACGAACAGCGCACCGACGTAGAACAGCAGGATGCGCCAGAACACCGAACCGATGGCCTGTGGAATGGTTTTTTGCGGGTTGCGCGCTTCGCCGGCGGTCAGGCCGATCATTTCCACGCCCAGGTAGGCGAACATCACCATCTGCAGCGACATCAGCACGCCGGTCACGCCGTTGGGCATGAAACCGCCATTGCTCCACAGGTTGGAAATACCCAGGGCCACGCCGTCATTGCCGAAACCGAAGGCAATCACCCCGACCCCGCCCAGCACCATGGCAATGATGGTGACGATCTTGATCAGGGCAAACCAGAACTCGAACTCACCGAAGGCCTTGACTGCAATCAGGTTGATCGCGCCCATGCTGCCCAGCGCCGCCAGGGCCCAGATCCAGCGCGGCACTTCGGGGAACCAGATGCCCATGTAGATGGCCACTGCGGTGATTTCCGCCACACAGGTCACCAGCCACAGGAACCAGTAGTTCCAGCCGGTCAGGAAGCCCGCCAATGGGCCCAGGTAGTCCTGCGCGTAACGGCTGAAGGAGCCGGCGACCGGGTTGTGCACGGCCATCTCGCCGAGCGCCCGCATGATCACCAGGATCGCCAGACCGCCAATGATGTACGACAGCATGATCGCCGGGCCGGCCATTTCGATGGCCTTGGCCGAACCGAGAAACAGACCGACACCGATACAGGCGCCCAGCGCCATCAGGCGAATGTGACGTTCGCCGAGCTCTCGCTTGAGTGGGCCGCCCTGGGCGGTCTCACCATGAGAAGGGTGGTTGCCGACTGGCATAGAAATACAACCTCATTTTGTTATTGGATATAACCCGTCGTGCAGGCAGCGCGCCACCGATAAGCAGTGCGGCACCTCGCCGGACCCAGCCTTGTGGGCGGGGCCCGCCTGCCAAGCGGCGAAGCACCGGCAGAGCGAAAGGGGCGAGCAGTATAGAAAGGCCACTACAGGTCTTTTCACTATAAAAACCACGATATTTGGCGAGAAGTCTCGGCAATAACCGCTATTACGGAGTGGCATTCCCCGAGTCGCGTCGGACCGAGGGAAACCGGGCGGCTAACATAGCACCAAAACGGGGCATTACCAGTCCCACCAAAGACGCATTTCCAGTCAATGACTTACACCTCAAGCGCTGAAATCCCACAATTTTTTCACCTTCGCCGGCCAGCGTCTAAGCTTCAGGCAAGCAAGACGAACATTCGTAGCCGGGCTGAACACTATGGGCGCACAGTTGCATCAGGAACCAACCAGGACTCAAGCACCCTCTGCAGAAACGGATGACTCGCCATTGCCCAAACGCCCGCGCCTACGCCGGGGCTGGTGGTTGTTCTGGCTGATCGTACTGGTCCTGCTGATTGTCGGCGCCGTGATCGGCATGGGCGCTTACCGTGAAATGCAGAGCTCGGAACTGCAATCGCGCGAATTCAGCAAGTTCGCCGCGACGCTCAGCTATTCCATGCACCCCGGCCCCACCGATTCGATCCAGTACCCGGGCGACGGCCCGTTCGACAAGCGCCTGGGCTACAGCGCCATGGACGAGTTCTTGCAGCGCCTGCTCAAGCGCGACTACGTGATCGTCGAGCAGACGCGCTTCTCGCCCGCCCTGATGAACTATGTCAAGCACGGCTTCTTCGTGCCCTATACGGAAAAGATCCAGGCGGGCCTGGCGATCACCGACTGCAAGGCCGAGGTGCTGTACCAGTACCACTACCCACAATACCTTTACCCGGATTTCGGCTCGATCCCGCCGGTGATCGTGCACAGCCTGCTGTTCATCGAGAACCGCGACCTGCTCGACCCCAACGACCCGCGCGGCAACCCCGCAGTGGATTGGCCACGCTTCGCCATGGCCGCCTACAGCCAGGTGGCCAAGTACCTCGCCCTGCCCGGCCAGTCGGCCGGCGGCAGTACCCTGGCGACCCAGTTGGAAAAGTACCGGCACTCGCCGGACGGCCTGACCGTGTCGGGCAGCGAGAAGATCCGCCAGATGATTTCGGCCAGCGTGCGCGCCTACCAGGGGGGGCCGCAAACCCTGGAAGCGCGCCAGCGTATCGTCCGCGACTACCTCAACAGTGTGCCGCTGTCGGCCGTGCCAGGGCATGGCGAGGTGCATGGCATGGCCGAAGGCTTGCGCGTGTGGTACGGCGCCGACTTCAACCAGGTCAACCAGACGCTCGCCTCCACCGCCAGCGACCCGGCCAGCCTGGCGGCACGCGGTCTGGCCTTGCGCCAGGTATTGTCGCTGATGATCGCCCAGCGCCGGCCTTCGCATTTCCTCGCCAAAGGCCGCGCCGAACTGGCCGAACTGACCGACAGCCATGTGCGTCTGCTGGCGGCGAACAACATCATCGACCGCCCGCTGGCCGACGCCGCGCTGGCGAGCACGGTGACCTTCCGCGACTGGGTGGCGCAACCGACCATCGTCCCGATTGTTACCAACAAGGGCATCAGCGTGGCCCGCAGCCGCCTGTCGTCGATGCTCAACCGACCGCTGTACGACCTCGACCGGCTCGACCTGTCGGCCACCAGTACCTTGCAGTCGGAGTTGCAGACCCAGGTCAGCCAATACCTGAAGAACCTCGCCGACCCGGCATTTGCCGCACAGATGGGGCTGATGGGCGAACGTCTGCTGACGCCGACCAGTACCACCCAGGTGCGCTACAGTTTCACCCTGCTGGAGCGCACCGCCGACGGCTCGCGGGTGCGGGTGCAGACCGACAGCACCGACCAGCCGTTCGACATCAACGAAGGCAGCAAGCTGGAACTGGGCTCCACAGCCAAGCTGCGGGTGCTGACCAGCTACCTGCAGATCATCGCCGAACTGCATGAGCGCTATGCCGGCAAGCCGCTGGCAGAGCTGAAGAACGTCGAGGTTGCCGACACCGACTTCATCACCCGCTGGGCGCTCGACTACCTGATGCAGCACAAGGACCAGAACGTCACTGACATGCTCGACGCGGCACTGGAGCGCAAATACTCCGCCAGCCCCGGCGAAGCCTTCTTCACGGGCGGCGGCCTGCATGTGTTCAACAACTTCCGCAAGGAGGACAACGGCCGGATTCCGACCCTCAAGGATGCCCTGCGCGATTCGATCAACCTGCCATTCATCCGGCTGATGCGCGATCTGGTGCGGTACAGCACCTATCAAGCGCCAGGCAATAGCGGGCCGTTGCTCAAGGACGACGCCGAACCGCGCCGGCAGGAATACCTGGCGCGGTTCGCCGACCGCGAAGGCACCGATTTCATGCGCCGGTTCTGGAAGAAGTACCAGCGCAAAACCTCGCAGGAGCGTCTCGATACCTTCCTCGACAGCCTGCGCATCACGCCGATCCGCCTGGCGGCGGTGCACCGCTACCTGTTCCCCGAAGCCAGTCAGGCCACCTTCAATTCGTTCGTCCGCGCGCACCTGAAAAAAGATCTGCAGGTCAACGGCAAGCGCCCGACCAACAAGCAGGAAGCGGTCACCGACGCGCGCCTGGAAGACTGGTACCTGGCCTATGGACCGGGCAAATACGACCTCCCCGACCAAGGCTATATCGCCCGCGTGCACCCGCTGGACCTATGGCTGCTCGGCTACCTGCTGCAACACCCCAGCGCCAGCTTCCAGGACGCCGTGCTCGCCAGCCATTTCGAACGTCAGGAAGTCTACAGCTGGCTGTTCAAGAGTCGGCACAAGGGCGCGCGCGACAGCCGGATCCGGACCATGGTCGAGATCGAGGCGTTCCTCGATATCCATCAGCGCTGGAAACAGGTCGGTTATCCGTTCGATCACCTGGTGCCATCGCTGGCCACCGCCATCGGCAGTTCGGGCGACCGCCCGGCGGCGCTGGCCGAACTGGTCGGGATCATCCAGAACGACGGCGTGCGCCTGCCGGTGCTGCGCATCGACACCCTGCACTTTGCCGCCAACACGCCCTATGAAGTGCGCCTGGCCGGTGACCCGGATCGTGGCGAACGGGTGCTGTCGGTGGAAGTGGCGCGGGCACTGCGCGGGGCCATGTCGCAGGTGGTCGATGCCGGTACCGCACGGCGCGTGTCCGGCAGCTTCAAGACGGCCGACGGCACGCCGCTGGTGATGGGCGGCAAAACCGGCACCGGCGACAACCGTATCGAGAGCTTCGGTGCCGGCGGCCGGCTGATCGGCTCGCGCTCGCTGAACCGCACGGCCACGTTCGTGTTCTACCTGGGCGACAACCACTTCGGCACGCTCACCGCCTTTGTGCCGGGGCGCGCCGCCGAGGCCTTCAAGTTCACTTCGGCATTGCCGGTGCAGGTGCTCAAGGGCATGGCACCGATCCTCATGCCGTACCTGGAACCGGGTCAGAACACCCTCTGCGCGCCGCCGGTTAGCGCGCCCAGCCACGCTACGATGGCTGCCCTGCACTGAAGAAACGGCTGCGGATTTCGTCTCCTGCACGGTATCAATGCGCACCACGCGTCTGATACCGACTTGCTTTGCGATATATCTTACGTAATATCTTGAGATATATCTTACGCAAACGGGAGACAGTTCATGCGTGACCACCACCACCCTCATCGCGAGGCGAACGAGCGGCACGACGGTTTCGACCGGCCGCATGGCCGCGAACGCGGCGACCGCGGTCCCCGCGTATTCGCCCCCGGCGACCTGAAACTGCTGCTGTTATCGATGCTCGCCGAGCAACCCGGCCACGGCTACGACCTGATCCGCCAGATCGAAGCGCTGTTCAACGGCGGCTACACGCCGAGCCCCGGGGTGATCTACCCGACCCTGAACTTCCTCGAAGAAAGCGAGCTGATCAGCGGCGAAACCCAGGGCAGCAAACGCCTCTACAGCATCACCGCCGCCGGCCGCTCGTCGCTGGCCGAGCAGTCGATTGCGCTCGATGGTGTGCGCATGCGCATCGAAGTCAGCAAGCGCTCGCTGCGCGTCAACGACCGTCCGCAGGAAATCCACGAAGCCGTGCACAACCTGCGTCATGCCCTGCAGATGCATGCCGGGCGCTGGAACCCGGAAGAAATCGAGCGGGTGCGCACCCTGCTCAACGACACCGCCAACGCCATCGTTGCCGGCCCGGCAGCGCCTACCCAGGAGAAACCCGAATGACGGTTAGCGAACCCACCATTCACCGCGTCAACCACGAAATCAAACGCCGCACGCTGCAGGTGCTGCGAGTCACCGAGCTGACCCCACGGATGCGCCGCATCACCCTCGGCGGGCCGGAGCTGGCCGGCTTCGTCAGCGTCGGCACAGACGATCACGTCAAACTGATGTTCGCCTGCTCGCCCGAAGAGCAGGCCGCCCTGGACGACCCGGCAGCCAACGACGGCGTGCGCCCGACCCTGCGCGAATACACCCCACGGCGCATCGACCTGGCTGCTGGCGAGCTGGACCTGGATTTTGTCCTGCACGGCGACGGCCCTGCGTCGACCTGGGCAGCCCAAGCCGCACCCGGCCAGTGCCTGGTGGTCGCCGGCCCACGGGCCTCGATGGTGGTGCCGGACATCTTCGACAGCTACCTGCTGATCGGCGATGAAACGGCGATCCCGGCCATCGCCCGGCGCCTGGAAGAACTGCCGGCGAACCGCCGTGTGCTCGCCGTCATTGAAATCGAGAATGCCGACGAGCAGCACGCGCTGCACAGCCAGGCGCAAGTCGAGGTGATCTGGGTTCAGCGCCGGCCGGACGCGCTGCTCACTGTACTGCGCGACCTGGCGCTGCCCGAGGGCCGGCTGTACAGCTGGATCGCCCTGGAAAAAAGCCTGACGCGCAAGGCCAAGGCATTGCTGCTGGAAAGCAAAGGGGTACAGGAAGATGCCTTGAAGGCCGTCGCCTACTGGCGCCTGGACCTCAGCGACGACGCGTAAACCGGTGGCATCAGGGCTGTGCCCTGGCATTGGCCAGGCGCCTGCCCTGCCAGCGGTCGAGGGCGATCAGCAGCGCGCCGATCAGGATGAACACGGCGAGAATCGCCAGCGCATTGAGCAACACGCGGGCAACCCCCAGGCTTGCGACATCGACAAACGGGTACGGGTAAAAACCGATGCCATGCCCACGCAGCAGCGTGTAAACGAAATACACCAGCGGATACAGCAGCCAGTGCAGCAAGTGCCTGGCCCGCAAGGTGCCCTTCTCGACACAGCACCACCAATAGCCAACGAACAGCAACGGCATGATGTCGTGCAGCAGTTCGTCGGCCAGCCATTGCCAACCTTGCGGCGACCATAGATGGCGCAGCAGCAGGCTGTAGGTCAGGCCGACGAGAATAATGCTGGTGGCAATCGCGCTACTGATCGAGGGGCTGAGAAAGAACCGTCGCGCCGCCGATTCGCGGCCGCACACCGCGTAGGTCAGCACACTGGCGACCAAGGTGTTGCTGAGGACGGTGAAGTAACTGAAATAGTTCACCAGGCCGCCAAGCAGGCTGGCCTGATCCTGCCAGCGGGCAATCAGCACCAGGTACAGCTGGATGCTCAGGGCTGCCCAGCCCAGGCCGGCGCCGAGCGCGATCCACAGGCGTGGCGGCATAGGCTCAGCGCCCGCGCTGCAGGTTCACGTACAGGCGTTCGACCTTCTCCCGCGCCCACGGGGTTTTGCGCAGGAAGGTCAGGCTCGACTTGATGCTCGGGTCGCTCTTGAAGCAGCGGATGTCGATGCGCTGCGCCAGGCCTTCCCATTGGTAGTGCGCCACCAGCGCGGTGAGGATCTGTTCCAGCGTCACGCCGTGCAGCGGGTTGGTATTAGCGGCAGTCATGCCTTAGCTCCAGCCAATCAAAGGTGCGCACCTTAGCCCAGGCGCGTCGGCGCGTCTGCATTTCGCGGTTTTTTAGCCGCTTTGCTCGCAGTCTAGTCGCGGCGAAGGCTCTAGTCAGCGCTCGGGGATTTAATGTTTATTGTTAATGTTATACTGTAACAATAAACACCGACTGCCAAGGACCCGATAATGCGTCACCTCCCGCTTCACCTCTCCCCCCTCGCTGCCGCGCTGCTACTGGCCTCGCCACTGAGCCAGGCCCTGGAACTGCAACCCCAGCTCATCACCGCCAACCCGCTGGGCGCCGCGCAATCGGCCACGCCCAGCAGCGTGCTCGAAGGCGACGCGCTGACCCTCGAACAAAAAGGCAGCCTCGGCGAAACCCTGAACAACCAGCCCGGCGTGGCCTCGACCTACTTCGGCCCGGGCGCCAGCCGCCCGGTGATTCGGGGCCTGGATGGCGACCGCATTCGCCTCCTGCGCAATGGCGTCGGCGCGCTGGATGCTTCGTCGCTGTCGTATGACCACGCCGTACCGCTGGACCCGGTCAACATCGAACGCATCGAGATCGTCCGCGGTCCGGCCGCGTTGCTGTACGGCGGCAACGCCATCGGCGGCGTGGTCAACAGCTTCGACAACCGCATCCCCGATGCGCCCATCGACGGCATCCACGGTGCCGGCGAACTGCGTTACGGCGGTGCCGACACCACACGCAGCAGCGCCGGCAAGCTGGAAGCCGGCGATGGCCGCTTCGCCCTGCACCTGGATGCCAACAGTCGCCAGTTCAACGACCTGCGCATCCCCGGCTACGCCCGCAGTTCGAAGGTGCGCGACGCCGACAACCGCGGCGACAAGCACCGTCTGGACAACAGCGATGGCCGCCAGGATGGCGGTGCAATCGGCGGTTCCTACAACTGGGATCACGGTTACGCAGGCTTGTCCTACAGCCGCTACGACTCCAACTACGGCTCGGTCGCCGAGCCCGGCGTGCGCCTGGACATGCAACAGGACCACTACGCTTTCGCCTCGGAATTGCGCGACCTCGACGGCCCGTTCAGCGCGGTGAAGTTCGATGCTGGCTACACCGACTACCAGCACCGCGAGCTGGAAAGCGGCGAGGTCCACACCACCTTCAAGAACAAGGGCTACGAGGCCCGCGTCGAAGCCCGGCACCCGCCACTGGGGCCGCTGGAAGGGGTGGTCGGCGCGCAAGTCAGCCGCAACGAGTTCTCCGCGCTGGGCGAAGAAGCCTTTGTTCCGCACACCAACACCGACAGCCTGGCGCTGTTCCTGCTGGAACAGTGGCAAGCCAGCGAACGCCTCAGCCTGAGCGTCGGCGCGCGCCTGGAACACACCCGCGTCGACCCGGACAGCAAGGGCAGCGAGCGCTTCGCCGACACCGACAGCACCAGCAGCTTCAACGCCGCCAGCCTCTCGACCGGCACCGTGTATCAACTGACCCCGGTCTGGGCACTGGCCGCCAACCTTGGCTACACCGAGCGCGCGCCGACCTTCTACGAGCTGTACGCCAATGGTGCCCACGTCGCCACCGGCACCTATGAAGTGGGCGATGCGAACCTGTCCAAGGAAAAAGCCCTCTCCAGCGACCTGGCGCTGCGCTTCGACAACGGCACCCACAAGGGCAGCGCTGGCGTGTTCTACAGCCACTTCCGCAACTACATCGGCCTGCTGAGCAGCGGCAACCTGCGCGAGGGCCACCACCACGATCACGGCGACGAGCATGACCACGATCATGATCACGACCACGGCGATGTGCCGGAATACCTCTACCACGGCGTGCGCGCACGCTTCTATGGGATCGAAGCCGAGGACCGCTGGCAGCTGCTGCAAAGCCAGTACGGCAACCTTGCCCTGGAGCTCTCCGGCGACTACACCCGGGCGAAGAACCTCGACACCGGCGAAGACCTGCCGCGCATCGCCCCGCTGCGCCTGAACAGCGGCCTGGTGTGGGACCTGGAACGCTGGCAGGCGCGCCTCGACGTGCAGCACGCCAGCGCCCAGCACCGCAAACCGGCCAACGAAACCAGCACCGACGGCTACACCACCCTCGGCGCCAGCGTCGGCTACCGCTTCGAGGTCGGCACGAGCGACTGGCTGGCTTTCGTGCGCGGTGAAAACCTCACCGATCAGACCGTACGCTATGCCAGTTCGATCCTGCGTGACATCGCCCCGGCACCGGGCCGCAGTGTCGAAGTAGGCCTGCGCACCACGTTCTGAAGCACCGCCGTTGCCGGATTGTTACGCATCCGGCAACGGTGCCTCTTGCCGATTTGTCTTTTTTTCTTACAAGTTCGTCTATATCCTCCCCGCCGCACGCTGAACCGCTTCAGTAGCACCCCTTATCGCCCTGATCTCGACGATGTCTGCACGTCGGGATATTTGCCGTTTTTCCTAAAATCAGAAGATAGCGCTATCCCATGCCTCATATTCATCGTTCCCGCCCCGCCACTGCGACCCTCTTGTCAGCGCTGACTGCCAGCACCCTGGCCTGCTCGGTCAATGCCGCAGCACTGTTCGACGGTGACTCGCCCTGGATGCTCGGCGACTGGGGAGGCACCCGCACGGAGCTTGCCGAGCGCGGCTACGATTTCACCCTGGGTTACGTCGGCGAGCTGGGCGCCAACCTGCGCGGTGGCTACGACCACAGCAACACGGCGCGTTACAGCGACCAGTTCACCCTGGGCAGTCACCTGGACCTGGAAAAGATCCTCGGCTGGCACGACAGCGAATTCCAGTTGAGCGTGACCGAGCGTCACGGCAACAACATCAGCAATGACCGCATCAACGACCCGCGCGTCGGCGGCTTCACCTCCGCCCAGGAAGTCTGGGGCCGTGGCCAGACCTGGCGCCTGACCCAGCTGTGGTTCAAGCAGAAGTACTTCGACGGTGCGCTGGACGTGAAATTCGGCCGTTTCGGCCAGGGCGAAGACTTCAACAGCTTCCCCTGCGACTTCCAGAACCTGGCGTTCTGCGGCTCGCAGGTCGGCAACTGGGCCGGCAGCGTCTGGTACAACTGGCCGGTCAGCCAATGGGCACTGCGGGTCAAATACAACCTTTCGCCTGAACTCTATGCGCAGATCGGGGCCTATGAGCAGAACCCCTCTAACCTCGACCGCGAGAACGGCTTCAAGCTCAGCGGCAGCGGCAGCGAAGGTGCGCTGTTCCCGCTGGAACTGGTCTGGAGCCCGGCCGTTGGCGGCCTGAAAGGGGAATATCGCGCCGGTTACTACTACAGTAATGCCAAGGCACAAGATGTTTACAAGGACGGCAACGACCAACCGGCAGCGTTGAGCGGCCAGGCCTATCGCAGCAGTTCGAGCAAACACGGGTTCTGGTTGGGGGCACAGCAGCAGGTGACGTCGTTGGCCAGCGATCATTCGCGTGGCCTGAGCGTTTTCGCCAACGCCACGATGCACGACAAGAAGACCAATGCCATCGACAACTATGTTCAGGCAGGTGTGGTGTACAAGGGGCCGTTCGCTGCCCGCGCCAAGGACGACATCGGTTTCGCCCTCGCCCGCGTGCACGTCAACCCGGCCTACCGCAAGAACGCTGCGGCACACAACCTCGCCGCCAACGTCTTCGACTACAACAACGCCGCCTTCCTGCCCGTCCAGGACACCGAGTACAGCGCCGAGCTGTATTACGGCATCCACCTGGCCGAGTGGCTGACCGTGCGCCCGAACCTGCAGTACATCCGCCATCCGGGCGGGGTCGGTCAGGTCGACGATGCGCTGATCGGCGGGCTGAAGATCCAGAGCAGCTTCTGAACCGGGCTGTGGCCCCTGAACTTTTCAACCTAACGGAGAACACACGATGAGCACAGACGGTGCCCTGAGTAGAACCCGCTGGCTACCGAGACTGCTCGGCGTGCTGCTGTTGCTGATGGGCCTGGCCCTGCTGGCGGGCGGCATCAAGCTGAGCCAGCTGGGCGGCTCGCTGTATTACCTGATTGCCGGCGCAGGCTTCGCCCTGTCGGGCCTGTTGCTGCTGCTGTTGCGCCGCGAAGGCCTGGGCCTGTACGGCCTGGTGCTGCTCGGCAGCAGCCTGTGGGCGCTGTGGGAAGTCGGCCTGGACTGGTGGCAACTGGTACCGCGCCTGGCGCTGTGGTTCGCCCTCGGTGTCGTGCTGCTGTTGCCATGGGCCTGGCGTCCATTGGCCGGTTCACCGGCACGCGCCAACCTCGGCCTGCTTGGCCTGGGCGTAGTGCTCGCCGGCGGCAGCGCGATCGGCAGCCAGTTCACCAGCCCTGGCGAGATCCACGGCAAGCTCGGCCGTGACGGCGGCGAGCTGCGCAGTGCCGCCCCGGACATGCCCGACGGCGACTGGCAGGCCTATGGCCGCACCGAGTTCGGCGACCGCTACTCGCCGCTGCGCCAGATCACCCCGGACAACGTGCACAAGCTGCAGGAAGCCTGGCGCATCCAGACCGGCGACCTGCCAACCGCCAACGACCCGGTCGAGCTGACCAACGAGAACACCCCGCTCAAGGCCAACGGCATGCTCTATGCCTGCACCGCGCACAGCCGCGTGCTGGCCCTGGACCCGGACACCGGCAAGGAAATCTGGCGTTTCGATCCGCAGATCAAGAGCCCGGTAGGCTTCAAGGGCTTCGCCCACATGACCTGCCGCGGGGTTTCCTACTACGACGAGAACAGCTACCTGAGCGCCGATGGCAGCCCGGTACCGAAAATCTCCGAAGCCGGCCAGGCCGTGGCCCGCGCCTGCCCACGTCGGCTGTACCTGCCGACGGCCGACGCACGCCTGATCGCGATCAACGCCGACAACGGCAAGGTCTGCGAAGGTTTCGCCAATCAAGGCGCGATCGACCTGACCACCGGCATCGGCCCGTTCACGGCCGGTGGCTACTACTCCACCTCGCCGGCGGCGATTACCCGTGAGCTGGTGATCATCGGCGGCCACGTGACCGACAACGAGTCGACCAACGAACCGTCCGGGGTAATCCGTGCCTACGACGTGCACGACGGTCATCTGGTGTGGAACTGGGACAGCGACAAGCCGGACGACACCGCCCCGCTCGCCCCGGGCAAAACCTACAGCCGCAACTCGGCGAACATGTGGTCGCTGGCCAGCGTCGACGAAAAGCTGGGCATGGTCTACCTGCCGTTGGGCAACCAGACCCCTGACCAGTGGGGCGCCAACCGCACCCCGGGCGCCGAGCAGTTCAGCGCCGGCGTGGTGGCCCTGGACCTGGCCACCGGCAAGGTGCGCTGGAACTACCAGTTCACCCACCATGACCTGTGGGACATGGACGTCGGCAGCCAGCCGACCCTGGTCGACCTGAAAACCGCCGACGGCGTGAAGCCGGCGCTGATCGCACCGACCAAGCAGGGCAGCCTCTACGTGCTCGACCGTCGCGACGGCAGCGCCATCGTGCCAATCCGCGAGATCCCGGCGCCACAGGGTGCCGTCGAAGGCGACCACACCGCCCCGACCCAGGCCCGTTCCGACCTCAACCTGCTGGGTCCGGACCTGACCGAAGCGGCGATGTGGGGCGCCAGCCCGTTCGACCAGATGCTCTGCCGCATCCAGTTCCGCGAGCTGCGCTATGAAGGTCAGTACACGCCGCCGTCGGTGCAGGGCAGCCTGATCTACCCGGGTAACGTTGGCGTGTTCAACTGGGGTGGCGTGTCGGTCGACCCGGTACGCCAGATGCTCTTCACCAGCCCGAACTACATGGCCTTCGTCTCGAAGATGGTGCCACGTGCCGAGGTGGCTGCCGACAGCAAGCGCGAGAGCGAAACCTCTGGCGTGCAGCCGAACAGCGGCGCGCCGTACGCGGTGATCATGCACCCGTTCATGTCGCCGCTCGGCGTACCGTGCCAGGCGCCGTCGTGGGGCTATGTCGCGGGTATCGACCTGACCACCAGCAAGGTGGTCTGGAAGCACAAGAACGGCACCAGCCGCGACAGCTCGCCGATCCCGATCGGCCTGCCGATCGGCGTCCCGAGCATGGGCGGTTCGATCGTCACTGCCAGTGGCCTGGGCTTCCTCAGCGGCACCCTGGATCAGTACCTGCGCGCGTATGACAGCAACACCGGCAAGGAGCTGTGGAAAGCCCGCCTGCCGGCAGGTGGCCAGGCCACGCCAATGACCTACACCGGTAAGGACGGCAAGCAGTACGTGCTGATCGTCGCCGGCGGCCATGGCTCGCTGGGCACCAAGATGGGCGACTACGTGATTGCCTACAAACTGGCGGATTGATCCCCCGGCTTGCAGACCGTACAACGGCTACCTTCGGGTAGCCGTTTTTGTTTCTTGTGGGAGCGCGCCTTGCCCCGCCAAGCGCGCAGCGCTCTGATAAGCTAAACCGGCACCCGCATTGAAACCTCCACCGACCCTCCCCATCTAAGCACCATAGTCATTTGCGCAGGTGCCCCATGAGCGACCAGCAGGATCTCCCGGAACAGCCCGACGAACACACCGAAGTCGAACACCTCGATACCTCCGACCACCACGGCCGTCACCTGGCCCTGCCCGGGCAGAACCTGCCGGACAAGGTCTATGTCATCCCGATCCACAACCGGCCGTTCTTCCCCGCGCAAGTGCTGCCGGTGATCGTCAACGAAGAGCCGTGGGCGGAAACCCTCGACCTGGTCGCGAAAACCCCGGACCACGCCCTGGCGCTGTTCTTCATGGACACCCCGCCGGAAGACCCCCGCCATTTCGACACCTCGGTGCTGCCGCTGTACGGCACCCTGGTCAAGGTGCACCATGCCAGCCGCGAAAACGGCAAACTGCAATTCGTTGCCCAGGGCCTGACCCGTGTGCGCATCCGCACCTGGCTCAAGCACCATCGTCCGCCGTACCTGGTGGAAGTCGAGTACCCGCACCAGCCGAGCGCGCCCACCGACGAGGTCAAGGCCTACGGCATGGCCCTGATCAACGCGATCAAGGAACTGCTGCCGCTCAACCCGCTGTACAGCGAAGAGCTGAAGAACTACCTCAACCGCTTCAGCCCCAACGATCCGTCGCCGCTCACCGACTTCGCCGCGGCGCTGACCTCCGCCACCGGCAACCAGTTGCAGGAAGTGCTCGACTGCGTGCCGATGCTCAAGCGCATGGAAAAAGTTCTGCCAATGCTGCGCAAGGAAGTCGAAGTGGCGCGCCTGCAGAACGAAATCTCCGCCGAAGTGAACCGGCAGATCGGCGAGCACCAGCGCGAGTTCTTCCTCAAGGAACAGCTCAAGGTCATCCAGCAGGAGCTGGGCCTGACCAAGGACGACCGCAGCGCCGACCTCGAACAATTCGAGCAGCGCCTGCACGGCAAGACCCTCTCGGCCGCCGCCCAGAAACGCATCGACGAGGAAATGAACAAGCTGTCGATCCTCGAGACCGGCTCGCCGGAATACGCGGTCACGCGCAATTACCTGGACTGGGCCACCGCCCTGCCGTGGGGCGTGTATGGCGCCGACAAGCTCGATCTCAAGCACGCCCGCAAGGTGCTCGACCAGCACCATGCCGGTCTGGACGACATCAAGGAACGCATTCTCGAATTCCTCGCGGTGGGCGCCTACAAAGGCGAGATCAGCGGCTCCATCGTGCTGCTGGTCGGCCCGCCGGGCGTGGGCAAAACCAGTGTCGGCAAATCCATCGCCGAGTCGCTCGGCCGGCCGTTCTATCGCTTCAGTGTCGGCGGCATGCGCGACGAAGCCGAAATCAAGGGCCATCGTCGCACCTACATCGGTGCCCAGCCGGGCAAGCTGGTACAGGCGCTGAAAGACGTCGAAGTGATGAACCCGGTGATCATGCTCGACGAGATCGACAAGATGGGCCAGAGCTTCCAGGGCGACCCGGCCTCGGCGTTGCTGGAAACCCTCGACCCGGAACAGAACGTCGACTTCCTCGACCATTACCTGGACCTGCGCCTGGACCTGTCCAAGGTGCTCTTCGTGTGCACCGCCAACACCCTCGACTCGATCCCCGGACCGCTGCTCGACCGCATGGAAGTGATTCGTCTGTCCGGCTACATCACCGAAGAAAAACTCGCCATCGCCAAGCGTCACCTGTGGCCCAAGCAACTGGCCAAGGCCGGGGTGTCGAAAAGCAGCCTGAGCATCAGCGACAGCGCCCTGCGCGCGGTGATCGAAGGCTATGCCCGCGAAGCCGGCGTGCGCCAGCTGGAAAAACAGCTGGGCAAGCTGGTGCGCAAGGCGGTGGTGCAGTTGCTGGATAACCCTGAAGCGAAGATCAAGCTCGGCCCCAAGGACCTCGAAGCGTCCCTCGGCATGCCGCTGTTCCGCAGCGAACAGGTGCTGTCCGGCAAGGGCGTGATCACCGGCCTGGCCTGGACCAGCATGGGCGGTGCGACCCTGCCGATCGAGGCCACCCGCATCCACACGCTGAACCGCGGCTTCAAGCTGACCGGCCAGTTGGGCGACGTGATGAAAGAGTCTGCCGAAATCGCCTACAGCTATGTCAGTGCCAACCTCAAGCAGTACGGCGGCGAGCCGGGCTACTTCAACGAGGCCTTCGTCCACCTGCACGTCCCGGAAGGGGCCACGCCGAAGGACGGCCCGAGCGCCGGCATCACCATCGCCAGCGCCCTGCTGTCGCTGGCGCGCAACCAGCCGCCGAAAAAAGGCGTAGCGATGACCGGCGAGCTGACCCTCACTGGCCAGGTGCTGCCGATTGGCGGGGTGCGCGAAAAGGTGATTGCCGCGCGCCGGCAGAAGATCCACGAGCTGATCCTGCCCGAGGCCAACCGCGGCGACTTCGAGGAGCTGCCCGACTACCTGAAGGAAGGCCTCGACGTGCATTTCGCCAAGCGCTTCAGCGACGTCGCCAAAGTGCTGTTCTGAACCTGAGCGCCCCGCACCGCCAGGCGGTGCGGGGACGCTGGAAATCTGTCCGGCTTGGGGTATGCTGCGCCTCTGTCTTCGCACCGGAGCCGCCATGACTGCCGCCCGCTTTTTGTTGCCTCTGGGCCTCGCCCTGCTCGGCGCTTGCGCCACCCAACCGGGTAACGTCGTCAACCTGGAAGAACAGGCGCAATGCCCTGTGAACCTGCAGGTCGGCCAGACCCTCAACCTGACCCTGCCAAGCAACCCCAGCACCGGCTACCGCTGGCTGCTGCAGAACCCTGCGACGGCGATCCTGCGCAGCCTCGGCCCGGAGGTCTACAGCAATCCACAAACCGCCGGGATCGTGGGCAGTGCCGGTCAGTCGGTCTGGCGCTTCCAGGCCCAGGCGGCCGGCGAAGGTCATCTGCTCCTGGTCTATCAGCAGCCCTGGGCCCCGGAAGTACGCCCGGTGCAAACCTTCGACTGTGTAATCACGGTGCGCTGAACCGCCGCTCACGCATCCTCGTAGCGTTTGCGGATCACCCCGAAGTAGCACGCCACCTGCCGCAACCCCTCGTTCAGCGACGCCAGGCTAAGTTGCTGCTCGCAGGCCAGCAGCAGGAAGCTCAAGCCTTCCGGCACCTTGCTCGCTTCGCTCAGCCATTGCTGGCGCAATTGATCGAGGCGGCCAATGCCCTGCCATTGGCTCAGTTCCTTCTCCAGCCGGGCCTGACGCGCGGTGCCGGCGTCGATATCGGCCTGCCGATCGAGCTGATTGCGCCGCGCCCGATCCCGCGCCACCACCACGTCGGCATAGCGCCGACCTTTGGCGACCAGATCGATGTGTTGCTCCAGCAGGCGCGCGGCGTCTTTCAGGAGACCGCTGTCGAAATCGGTGAGGTTTTTCAGCGTGAGCAACTGGTCGATCATCCCTTCGCTGGGGATCTGGCCCTTGAACAAGCGGCTTAGGCTTGGCGGCGAAAATGCCTCGATGACCTTATCCAGGTCGGCCTGGATCAACCGCTGTGCCGCCAGCGCCTGGCGGGACTTGTCCAGCTCGGCATTCAGGCTGGCCAGTTGCAGCGTCAGGGTCGCCACCTGCTCGGCACCATCGTCCAGCGCGAAACGTTGCAGCTCACGCACCCGGTCCTGCAAGGCGTCACGCTGGTTGCGCAGATCGAGCAGCAGGCGTTGCCCCTCCTGTTCAAGGTCCTGCTGGAATAACCGCTTCGCTTCCTCGCGCTGTGCTGGAGTCAGGCGCACGTCCTGGGCGATGCGCTGCAACTCCTGCTCGGCTTCCGCCGCCGACTGATTGTTCAGCTTCACCAGGCTACGCAACACTTGCGCAGCCACATAGTCCTCGCAGGCATCGGTCGCTTCCAGCAACTCGATCAATTGCGCACGCGGGGCCGCACCCAGCGCATCGCTGTCGCGCCGCACCAGTGTGTGCATGGCCTGCTTGGTTAGTTTCATGGCATTGATATCCGGCAGTTCAATCGTGCCGGACAGCGGGCAACTCTTAACATTGTTCATTAGATAACGACCTCGTCATTGATCGGCTCATTGAAAATCTTCGACAGCTCGCGGGACAGACTTCCAATCTTTTGCCAAGGCCGTAGCACTTTCTTGAAGTCCCAGATGAACTTCGCCACGGCAACATCCGTGCGTAACGCGGCGAGGCTGGATTCGGAGTGATCGATATACGCGTCGAGCATGCGCCAGACGTCTTCGAGGTTCTTTGCCGCCGCCTCGACATTCGTCAGGAGAAACTTCAGGTCCTTGAGTGTGGTGCCCTGGGCTTCAAGTTCGCCGACCAGCGGACAGATGCTGCCAAGTTTGCGATTGAACTCGGCGCGCTGCGCGACCATGGCGCTGCGCTGACGCCGCACGTCTTCGGCCTTGGCCCCGTAAATACCCCCGGTTACCAGTAAGCCCAGCGGGCCGAAAACCAACCCGGTAAAGCTGTAGCCGACAAACGCGGAATATTCCTGGTCCTTCTTCTCGATCTCCAGGTCGAGCGTGGCCACCTCTTCGCGCCAGGTATTGATCCTGGCCAGGATGTCGACATCGGTGACGCGCTTGAGCAACAACTCCACGGTCGGCACCAGGACACTGCCGATCTGTTTCGAGAAGTGGTCGCACATTTCCGTAACGACGGTGACCCGGCCACTCAGTACCTTGATCACCAGCTTCAGTTCTTTCAGGTAAGTCGGCACGTCGACCTCGACGACCCGGCGATCCTGCAGGCTCAACGACGAGTGCCGCTGAATCCGCTGGCGGGCCAGCTCCGGCGTCAGTGACTGGAGGGCTTGATAGGCTTCGGTACTTTCCAGGGTAGTGATCAGTTCGTTGCCGGAGGCTGCGAAGTCCTCGGAGAACAACTCGATGTGGGAACCGAGGTCCTTGGTGTAGTTCTCCAGTTTTTCCCACGTGTCGGCATGGCGCTTGAGGTTTTTATAGAAGTGCAGAATACCCTCGGCATCAATACCCACTTCGCTAAAGCCCTTCTGCCGGGCCAAGACTATTTCATCGGTGGGTAATCGATGAACCTGGTGGGTATAGCGTTTGATCCGGACCAGGTCGGAGCGGGTGAAGATCAGTGCCGGCTCGATATTCTTTACCGGGCTCTGGCTGGAAATAAAATTGAAATAAGACGCTGGCACTAGCTCCGCGCGTTCCTGGATACCCAGTTCGACCACGGGCTTATGCTCAATGGTGTCCGTCATCACGATAACCTCGTAGCACATAAAGAATCACTTCCCGCTGGGCAGTGAATGCCGAACTTCAATGGCGGCATGTACTCAAGGCTAAGTAACTGGCGGCCGTGCAGACAGTCGTGAAGTATCAACTGCTCTGCCGGAAAGTTCTGTGCTGGCCCACCGAACGGCGGCCCGACGCAGCCCGCCGCGACGATGAACGACCACCCGGCAGCGTAGGCATGGCCCCGTCTCTTGGCTAGAATGGCGCCCCTGTCCGATCACCCGTGTACAAACCGTGAGCAAACAACCCGACCGTCTTTTCGCCCAACCGCTGGACCAAGTGCCCGATTTCGCCTTCAACGAAGACGTGGTGCGGGTGTTCCCGGACATGATCAAGCGCTCGGTGCCCGGTTACCCGACCATCGTCGAGAACATCGGCGTGCTCGCCGCGCAGTTCGCCCAACCCGACACGCTGCTCTACGACCTCGGCAGTTCGCTCGGCGCGGTCACCCAGGCCATGCGTCGGCATGTACGCAGCGAAGGCTGCCGGGTACTGGCAGTGGACAATTCGGCGGCGATGGTCGAGCGTTGCGCCGAGTACCTCAAAGCGCAGGACGCGATGTACCAGGAACTGCTGCCGGTGCAAGTCCTGGAAGCCGACATCACCGCCCTGGCGTTGCAACCCGCGTCGCTGATCGCGATGAACTTCACCTTGCAGTTCATCGAGCCGGGCGCACGCCTGGCCTTGCTCGGCAAGATCCGCCAGGCGCTGGTGCCCGGCGGCGCGTTGATCCTGTCGGAAAAACTGCGCTTCGAAGATGCGCAGGAGCACGCGCTGCTCACCGACCTGCACATTGCCTTCAAGCGCGCCAACGGCTACAGCGAACTGGAAATTGCCCAGAAGCGCAGTGCCATTGAAAACGTAATGAAACCCGACAGCCTCGAAGATCACCGCGCGCGCTTGCTCGATGCCGGTTTCTCCAAGGTGGTGCCGTGGTTCCAGTGCCTTAATTTCGCCTCGTTGATTGCCCTGCCATGATTGATCTTTCCCCTCTGGTCCGCCGTCTGGCGGGTACTCCCCTGGCCGAATGGTCCCAGGGCCTGCAAGCGCAACTCGATGCCAAGCTGGAAAAAGGCCACGGCGACCTGGAACGCTGGCAGAGCGCGCTGGACGCGTTGCCAGCGCTGCTACCGAGCGAAGTTGACCTGGTCAACGGCCTGCGCCTGGACTGCGACTGCGAGGCGGCGACCCGTGAACAGTTACACACCGCCCTGATGGGCCTGTCACCTTGGCGCAAGGGGCCGTTCGACCTGTTCGGCGTACATGTCGACACCGAATGGCGCTCCGACTGGAAATGGTCGCGGGTCGCGCCGCATCTGGACCTGCGCGGCAAGCGCGTGCTGGATGTGGGGTGCGGTAATGGCTATTACCAGTGGCGCATGCTCGGGGCGGGTGCCGACAGCGTGATCGGGGTCGATCCGAACTGGCTGTTCTTCTGTCAGTTCCAGGCGGTGCAGCGTTACCTGCCGGAGTTGCCGGCCTGGCATCTGCCGTTTGCACTGGAGGACCTGCCGGCGAACCTGGAAGGCTTCGACACCGTGTTTTCGATGGGCGTGTTCTACCACCGGCGCTCGCCGATTGAGCATTTGCTGGCGTTGAAGGATTGCCTGGTGAAGGGTGGCGAGCTGGTGTTGGAGACCTTGGTGGTCGAAGGTGACGAGCACCAGGTGCTGGTACCGGAAGACCGTTACGCGCAGATGCGCAATGTGTGGTTCCTGCCGTCGGTACCGGCGCTGGAGCGCTGGTTGCGCCGCGCCGGCTTCAGCGACGTGCGCTGTGTGGATGTGAGCGTGACCAGCACCGAGGAGCAGCGCAGCACCGACTGGATGCGCTACCAGTCGCTGAGCCACTTCCTCGACCCGAACGACCCGAGCAAAACCGTCGAAGGCCTGCCGGCGCCACGGCGGGCGGTGTTGGTGGCGCGTAAGTAAAGCGCAAGTCTGGCCCTATCGCGGGACGAGCCCGCTCCCACAAGAAAGCACTACAGCTGTGCTTTTCTGTGGGAGCGGGCTCGTCCCGCGATGCTTTCAAGGCACCTATTCCTTGGCAACTTTCTCTTGCTCCTGCTTGCGCTGCTCCTTCACCACCGCTTCATCCTGCTTGCCATGCACCTGCTCCTGGCTCAGGCGAAACTGCTCCCAGAATGCCTTGGAGCGCTCCGAGCCACCTTCGGCCAGGGCAGAGGTGCTGGCCAGGGCAAGCGCAGCGATCAGGGCATAATTGAACCGTTTCATTGACGTTTCCTCACGATTGAAATCAGACAGCCCAATCTTAAGGACGCCCGCCTAACGGCAAGGTGAGCCAGACATTACAGTCCCGTCATCCAGCCCCTCGTCTTCCTCCCGGCGATGCGCCCAGAAATACAGCGCCGGCAACACCAGCAAGGTCAATACGGTCGACGACAGGATCCCGCCAATCACCACCGTCGCCAACGGTCGCTGCACCTCCGCCCCGGTCCCCGTGGCCAGTGCCATCGGGATAAACCCGAGCGATGCCACCAGCGCCGTCATCAGCACCGGCCGCAAGCGCGTCAACGCCCCTTCGTCGATCGCCAGCCGCAACGGCCGGCCCTGCTCGCGCAAGCCACGAATGAAGGCAATCATCACCAGGCCGTTGAGCACCGCCACCCCGGACAAGGCAATAAAGCCGACCCCCGCCGAAATCGACAGCGGAATATCCCGCAGCCACAAGGCCACCACGCCACCGGTCAGGGCGAACGGAATCCCGGTAAACACCAGCACGCCATCCTTGAGGTTGTTGAACATCATGAACAACAGCGCAAACACCAGCAGCAACGCCACCGGCACCACCACCTGCAAGCGCTTGGCCGCCGACTGCAACTGCTCGAACTGGCCGCCCCAGCGCGTCCAGTAGCCCGCCGGCACGCTGACCTGAGCCGCAATGCGCTCGCTGGCTTCGGCCACGAACGAACCGATATCGCGCCCCCGCACGTTGGCGCTGACCACCACCAGGCGCTTGCCGTCCTCCCGGCTGATCTGGTTCGGCCCCTGCACCAGGGTTACCCGCGCCACCTCGGCCAGGCTGATAAAGCCGATCTGGCCGCTGCTGGTGGCACTCGCCGGCACCGGGACAAGCATCTGGGCCAGGGCCTCGGTGTCGGTGCGCACGTCGTCCGGCAGGCGCACCACCAGGTCGAAGCGGCGGTCGCCCTCATACAGCGTGCCGGCCTGACGGCCGCCGACGGCGACGGCGATGGTGTCCTGCACATCGCCGACATTCAGGCCGTAGCGCGCGGCCTTGTCACGGTCCACGTCGATGGTCAGCACCGGCAAGCCGGAGGTCTGCTCGACCTTCACTTCCGAAGCCCCCGGCACCGCCTGCAAGGTGCTGGCGATCTGCGCGGCGGTGCGCTTGAGCAGCGCCATGTCGTCGCCGAAGACCTTGACCGCGACATCGCTGCGCACCCCAGAAATCAGCTCGTTGAAACGCAGCTGGATCGGCTGCGACATCTCATAGTTGCTGCCCGGCACCCGCGCGGCTGCGCGCTGGATATCGGCGATCAGTTGCTCGCGCGACTTGCTCGGGTCGGGCCACTGATCGCGCGGCTTGAGCATCACGTAGCTGTCGGAAATGTTCGGCGGCATCGGGTCGGCGGCAATTTCTGCGGTGCCGGTGCGGGCGAACACCCGGAGTACTTCCGGCACCTGGCCAATCACGCTCGCTTCCAGCTGTTGCTGCATGTGCACCGACTGGCTGAGGCTGGTGCCCGGCACGCGCAGGGCCTGCAAGGCGAAGTCGCCCTCGCTCAGGCTCGGCACGAACTCGCTGCCCAGGCGCGCGGCCAGCACCCCGGAGCCCAGCACTGCCGCAGCGGCCAGGCCAAAGGCCAGCGCCCGATGCGCCATGACCCACGCCAGCAGCGGCGCGTAACCGCGCTTGGCGCTGCGCATCAGCAGGTTTTCGTCTTCCTTGACCTTGCCGGTCACGAACAGGGCAATCGCCGCCGGGACGAAGGTCACCGAAAGCAGCATGGCGCCGAGCAAGGCGATCACCACGGTGAAGGCCATCGGATGGAACATCTTGCCCTCGACCCCGCTCAGGGCAAAAATCGGCAGGTACACCACCATGATGATCAGTTGACCGAAGATCAGCGGCCGCCGTGCTTCGCGGGCGGCATTGAAGACCTCGTGGAAACGCTCCGAGCGGGTCAGCAACCGGCCATGCTGCTTCTGCGCATGGGCCAGGCGGCGGATGGCGTTCTCGACGATCACCACCGCACCGTCGACGATGATGCCGAAGTCCAGCGCACCCAGGCTCATCAGGTTGGCGCTGACCTTGTTGCTGAACATGCCGGTGAAGGTGAACAGCATCGACAGCGGAATCACCATCGCGGTAATCAGCGCCGCGCGAATGTTGCCGAGGAACAGGAACAGCACCGCGATCACCAGGATTGCGCCTTCCACCAGGTTCTTCTTCACCGTGGCGATGGCCTTGTCGACCAGCGTGGTGCGGTCGTACACCGTGACCGCAGTCACCCCTTTGGGCAGCGTGCGATTGATCTCGGCAAGCTTCTGCGCCACCGCCTGCGACACCGTGCGACTGTTCTCGCCAATCAGCATGAACACCGTGCCCAGCACCACTTCGCGGCCATTGTCGGTGGCCGCGCCGCTGCGCAGCTCCCGGCCGATATCCACCTCGGCCACGTCGCGCACGCGGATCGGCGTGTCGTCCAGCGTGCTCAGGACGATATTGGCGATGTCGTCGATGCCGGCCAACTGGCCCGGTGCGCGGATCAGCAACTGTTCGCCCTGACGCTCGATATAGCCGGCACCGACGTTGGCGTTGTTGCGCGCCAACGCCGTCAGCAGGTCGCCGAGGGTCAGCTTATGCGCCGCCAGCCGCCGCAGGTCGGGCGCAATCTGGTACTCCTTGGCGAAGCCGCCGATGCTGTTGATTTCGGCCACCCCGCGAACGTTGCGCAGTTGCGGCTTGATGATCCAGTCCTGGATCTCGCGCAGGTCGGTCGGGGTGTAGGCCTGACCATCCGGTTTGCGCGCATCCGGTGCCGCCTCGACGGTCCACAGGAAGATCTCGCCAAGGCCGGTGGAAATCGGCCCCATCACCGCCTCAACGCCCTCCGGCAGCTGTTCGCGCGCCTGCTGCAGGCGCTCGTTGACCAACTGACGGGCGAAGAACAGGTCGGTGCCCTCCTGGAAGATCACCGTCACCTGCGACAGGCCCGAGCGCGACAGCGAGCGGGTCTGCTCCAGCCCCGGCAGGCCGGCCATGGCCGTCTCGATGGCGAAGGTGATGCGCTGCTCGGTTTCCAGCGGCGAGAAGCCAGCCGCCGACGTGTTGATTTGCACCTGGACGTTGGTGATATCAGGCACCGCGTCGATCGGTAGCTTCTGGTAACTGGCGACGCCGAGCCCGGCCATCAGCAGCACCGCAAGCAACACGATCAGGCGCTGCTCGATGGCAAATTGAATGATGCGTTCGAACATGGCGATTACTCGGGAAGGCTCAATGGGAGTGCTCGGCGCTGGCCTTGCCCAGTTCCGACTTGAGGATGAAACTGCCCTGCGCCGCGACCTGCTGACCGGCAGCCAGGCCCTGGCGGATCTCGACGAAACCGTCAGCGCTGAGCCCGGTCTCCACCGTCTGCGCCACGAAACCTTGGGCCGTACGCACGAACACCGTGGGCCGCTCTTCCAGGGTTTGCAGCGCCTGCGCCGGCACGGCGAGGGTTTGCTGGCGCTGTTCGGTGGGCACGCTGACCGCCACGAACAGGCCCGGCCGCCAGGCGCCGCGCGGATTGTCCAGGGTCACCCGGACGCTAGCGGTGCGCGACTGCTCGCCGAGCAGGCTGCCAACATGGCTGATGGTGCCGCTGGTCTGCTCGCCGAGGTCGCTGGCCAGTACGCTGACCGGCATGCCGACGCGGACCTTGGCCAGGTCGCGCGGGGCAACGCCGAAGGTCGCCCAGACCCGCGACAGGTCCGACAAGGTGAAGGCCGCCGTGCTTTCGCTGACCACCTCGCCCGGCACCAGGTGCTTCTCGACCACCTGGCCGGCGAACGGCGCCCGCAGTTCGTAACGGTTACCGCCGGCCAGCACCACGCTGCCGCTGAGTGCGCTGACCTTCTGCCGGGCATTGGCCTGGGCGATCTCGGCCTCCTGCAAGGCCTGGCGCGCTTGCAGGTAATCCTGCTCGGCGGAAATCCCGGCCTGCCACAGGTCCTTTTCCCGTGCGTAGGTGCTGCGGGCCATCGCCAGCCGGCGCTGGCTGGCGGCCAGTTCGCTACGCTGTTCGGACACCTGCGGGCTGGCGATCACCGCCAGCAGGTCGCCGGCCTTGACCTGCTGACCGAGGCTGACTGCCACCGCCTCGACCACCCCCGGCGCCCGTGGAAACAGGTGCGCGGTACGGTCTTCGTCGAAGCGGATCTCGCCGGGCAGACTCAGCACCCGGCTCAGCGCACGCGGGGCGGCGCTAGCCAGCTCGATGCCGGCGACCGCGATCTGTTCCGCGCTCAGGCTGATCTTGCCCTCTTCGGCATGGCTCTCTTCGGCATGCCCTTCCTCGCCATCCCCGTCTTCATCATGATCGCCTTCGTCATGATCGCCTTCAGCATGGGTGGCCGCCGGGGCCGGCAGCGGGCTGTCGACCTGGCGCCCGAGCAGCGCGCCGAGACCGATCCCGGCCATCAGGGTCAGGGCCAGCAGGATGATGTTTTTCCTGTTCATGCAAACTCCTCGGCACTAAGGCGGCCGGCGCCGAACACAAAGGATGGGTTAGCGGCTGGCCAGGGTCAGGTCGCCGAAGATCCGCTCCAGGCGCACGCGCGCGGCGCTGCCTTCAGCCTGGGCCTGGAGATACTGGGTGCGGGCCGCGACCAGGGTGCGCTGGGCGTCGAGCACGTCGAGGAAGCTGAACTTGCCGCGTTCGAAGCCGCGGGTGGCGGCCTCCACCGCCTGTTGCGCGGCGGGCAGGATCGAGCGGTCGAAAGCCTGCACCTCGCGCTCGGCCGTGCGCCATTGCGCCAGGGCCTGGATCACCTCGCTGCGCACCCGCAGCGCGGTGCCGTTGCGCAGGTCGCGGGCCTGGTCGGCGCGACGCGCGGCAGCCAGCACATTGCCCTGATTGCGGTCGAACAGCGGCAACGGCAACGACACGCCAACCACATTGATCCGCTCGCGCTCGCTTTCGCTGTACTGGCTGCCGACGCTGACGGTGAGGTCGGGAATGCGCTGGGTACGGGCCAGGTCCAGCGAAGCTTCGCGCTGCTCGATCTGCAAGCGCGCCAGACGCAGCTCGGCGGTGTGCTCAAGGCGCGCGAGCAATTGCTCGTTGGCCGGCAGTGGCGTGCTGCTGGCCGTCGGCCCTGTCACCCGCTCGAAAGCCATCTGCGGCGCACCGATGAGCGCCGCCAGCTGCTGATAGGCCACCACCGTATCCTGCTCGGCGCGGCCCTGCTCCAGGCGGATTTCCGACACCTGCACCTGCGCCCGGGTGGCTTCGATCGGCGAGGCACTACCGGCCTTGACCCGCCCTTGCACCACCTGCAAGCCGCGCTCGGTGAGGCGCAGCGATTGCTCGGCCAGGGCCAGGCGGTCTTGCGCTTGCAACGCAGCGTCGAAGGCTGCCAATACGTCGGCGCGCAGGGCATTGCCCTGGCGCTCCAGCTCCAGCGCGGCCAGCGCCTGCTCGCGCTCGGACAGGCCAATGCGCGCAGCGCGCTTGCCGCCCAGCTCGAAGCGCTGGCTGAGGCTGACGGTGGTGGTCTGCTGGTTGCGCCGGGTGTCTTCCAGCTCCCAGCTCAGTTCGGGGTTGGGCAGCAGCCCAGCCTGGATCCGCTCGCCATCGGCAATCGCTGTGCCCCAGCGCGCAGCGGCCAGCTCCGGGTTGTTATCGCGGGCCGTGCGCAAAGCGGCGTCCAGCGTCAATGTCTGTGCCTGTGCCGTCGGCGCTGTTGCGATCAGCAACAGCCCCAGCGCCACCCAGCTGTGCCCGTTCACCATGGCTGTATTCCCGCTGTTTTTTCGGAGCGAGCACTCTAGGTAGCGGGCTTTATCGTCAACATGACCCCAAGATTACAAATCCGTTATCCAGGCCCTGCGACCAGCGACTTGGCTTAGACTGCGTACTGTCGCTTGACCCTGTAGCCACTAGAGGGTCGAGAATCGCCACCCTTGCCTGCCCGTAACGAGCCCCCCATGCGTTTGCTGATCATCGAAGACGAAGTGCGTACCGCCGAGTACCTGCAACAAGGCCTGCGTGAGAACGGCTATGTGGTCGATTGCGCCGGTACCGGTGCCGATGGTCTGCACCTGGCGCGCCAGCAGGCATACGACCTGATCATCCTCGATGTGAACCTGCCCGAGCTGGATGGCTGGACGGTGTTGCAGCGCCTGCGCGCCGAGTCGGCGACGCGGATCATGATGCTCACGGCCCACGGCCGGCTGTCCGACCGAGTCAAGGGGCTGGACCTGGGCGCCGACGACTACCTGCTCAAACCTTTCGAATTCCCCGAGCTGCTGGCGCGTATCCGCACCCTGCTGCGACGCAGCGAGCAGACCTTGCAACCGACCACCCTGAAGGTCGCCGACCTGGAGCTGAATCCCGGCCGCCATCGTGCCTACCGCGCCAACCAGCGCATCGACCTGACCGCCAAGGAGTTCGCCCTGTTGCACCTGCTGATGCGCCAGAGCGGCGAGGTGCTGTCGCGCACCCAGATCATTTCGCTGGTGTGGGACATGAACTTCGATTGCGACACCAACGTGGTCGAGGTGTCGATCCGCCGCCTGCGGGCGAAGATCGACGACTCGTTCGAGCACAAGCTGATCCACACCCTGCGCGGCGTCGGTTACGTGCTGGAACCGCGCGAATGAGGTCGAGCCGCCTGGCCCTGCGCCTGGGCCTGAGTGTCAGCCTGATGGGAGCGGCGCTGGTGCTGTTGCTGGCCGGGCTGGCGGTGCTGGCGCTGGACCACGAGTTGGATAGCCGGGCGGGCAAGGTGCTGGCGCGCAAGATGGAGCAGATCAAGCACAGCCTGGCGGCCGACATGACCGCCGCCGACCTCAGCCGGCGCGCGCACCCGTTGCTCGACCTGGTGATGGGGCATGACGACCTGAGCCTGAACATCATCGGCCGCACCGGCCGCCATTCGGCGCTGCTCAGCCTCGGCCCGGCGCTGCAAGCCCAGGACCTGATGCAGATCACCGTGGGCCAGGGCCTACGCTACAGCGAGTGGACCGACAGTAACGGCGAGCAGATGCTGACGGCCTCTCAGGTGATGAAGCTGCAGGACGGCACGCCAGTGCGCGTGTTGCTCACGGTCAACCGCGCCGACGACCTCGGCCTGATGCAGGCGTATCTGCAATCGACGCTGATCGCCCTGCCGCTGCTGTTGCTGCTGATCGGCAGTGGTGCCTGGCGTCTGGTGCAGAGCGGGTTGGCGCCGTTGCGGCACTTTCGGCGGATTGCCGAACGGGTGTCGGCGCAGGAGCTCGGCCATCGCCTGCCGGAGAACGATCTGCCGCAGGAACTGCGCGAACTGGCCCAGGGCATCAACGTGATGCTCGACCGCCTGGATCGCGGCGTGCAGCAGCTGTCGCAATTCTCCGACGACCTCGCACATGAGCTGCGCACGCCGATCAGCAACCTGATGGGCAAAGCCCAGGTAACGCTGGCGCGGGCACGTCCGGTGGAGGATTACCGCACGGCGCTGGAGGACAGTGTCGAGGAACTGACCCGGCTGAACCGGATCATTACCGACATGCTGTTTCTGGCGCAGGTCGACCAGCCGACCAGCCAGGTGCAGTTGAAGGCCGTGGCGCTGGCGGATGAGACCGCGCGGATTGCCGAACTGTTCGCGCTAAGCGCCGAAGCCAAGGGTATCGCGTTGAAGCTGCACGGCTGGGGCACGGTGCAGGCGGACCGGCTGATGGTCCAGCGGGCCTTGTCGAATTTGCTGAGCAATGCCATTCGGCATGGGGCCGAAGGGCAGCCCATCGAGGTGGGCATCGAGCCGCGTGAGGACGGCATGCATTGCTGGGTACAGAACGCCGGGCCGGGGATTGCGCCGGGGCATCTTGCGCATCTGTTCGAGCGCTTCTATCGGGCCGGGTGTGGCCGCTCGCGCCTGGAAGGCGGGACCGGGCTGGGCCTGGCGATTGTGCGCTCGATCATGCAGGTGCATGGCGGGCGGGTCGAGGTGCGCAGTGCGCTGGAAGGGCCTACACGGTTCAGTCTGGTGTTTCCGGGGTGAGCGCATCGCGGGACACGTCGCTCGTCCCGCGATTGCATCAGCGCGCGATCACGCCTTGCTGGCCGCCAGAATCAACGCCTTCATCTCAGAAACCGCCGACTTGAAGCCAACGAACAGCGCATGCGCCACCAGCGCATGACCGATGTTCAGTTCATTGATCCCGTTGATCGCCGCCACGGCTTCAACATTGTGGTAATGCAACCCGTGCCCGGCATTGACGATCAGCCCCTGGTCGAGGCCGAACGCTACACCGTCGGCCACCCGCTTGAGCTCTTCGGCCACGTCCGCCGGGGTGTGCGCATCGGCATAGCGTCCGGTGTGCAGTTCGATGGCCGGTGCGCCAACCCGACGCGACGCCTCAATCTGCCGCTCATCGGCATCGATGAACAGCGACACTTCCGAGCCCAGGCGTGACAGCCGCTCCACCGCTGCCTTGATCCGCGCTTCCTGCCCGGCTACGTCCAGACCGCCCTCGGTGGTGAGCTCCTGACGGGTTTCCGGCACCAGGCAGATGTGTGCCGGACGAATCAGTTCGGCGAACTTCATCATCTGTTCGGTCACGCCCATTTCGAAGTTCATCCGCGTCTGCAGCACGTCCTTGAGCAGCAGCACGTCGCGCTCCTGGATATGCCGGCGGTCTTCTCGCAGGTGCACGGTAATGCCGTCGGCACCCGCCTCTTCGGCGTCCAGCGCGGCCTTGACCGGGTCGGGGTAACGCGTGCCACGGGCCTGGCGCAGGGTCGCCACGTGGTCGATGTTGACGCCGAGAAGGATGCGGTTGCTGTGGGTCACGAAGAGACTCTCCTGGAAATTGAGCCTCACAGCATACGACGAGCTTAGCGCTTGCGAAACAGTTCCCGACTGGCTAACGGCTTGCCGCCCAGGTGCACCGCCAGCGCCTGGCGCATCAGACGCTTGGCGGCGCTCAAGGCACCCGGCACCGCCCAATCGGCTTGAGCCATGGCCGCCAGTTCCGCGCCATTGAACAGCCCCGGCTGCAACAGGTAGACCCGCTCCAGCCCGGCATCGACTTGCAGGCGGTATAGACCCTCGTGCTCGACCGGGTCGCCATTCACGTCCAGGTCCAGCGCAAAGCCATAGCCCAGCTCATCGAGCAGGCGCCATTCGAACGCGCGCAGCAGCGGCTCCAGCGCGCGCCCGGCCGCCAGTGCCTGCAAGGTGGCGGTGTAATGCTCGAACAACGCCGGATGCGGGTCTTCTGCCGGCAGCAGGCGGATCAGCAACTCATTGAGGTACAAACCGCTGAACAGTGCGTCGCCATTGAGCCAGGCCGCCACCCCGGCGCTTTCGATCCGGCCGACGTTCTTCAGCTCGCCACGCCCGTGAAACTCGACCTCCAGCGGCACGAACGGCCGCGCCAGGCTGCCGCTTTTGCCCCGCGCACGGCGCAACACGGCGCGCAGGCGCCCTTGCGGGGTGAGGAAATCGACCAGTGCGCTGGTTTCACGGTAGGCCCGGCTGTGCAACACGTAAGCCGCTTGGCCGTCTGGCTGATCCATGCTGTGCGCTTCGACAGAGAGTGGGCCCGACGCCGGACGGCATCGGGCCTCAGGAGGGAGTTACAGGTCGCCGTAGCCCAGCGAACGCAGGGCGCGCTCGTCGTCGGACCAGCCACCCTTGACCTTGACCCAGAGGTTGAGCATGACCTTGGCGTCGAACAGCACTTCCATGTCCTTGCGCGCCTCGGAACCGATGCGCTTGATCCGCTCGCCCTTGTCGCCAATGATGATTTTCTTCTGCCCATCACGCTCGACCAGAATCAGTGCGTGAATATGCAGCACATGCCCCTGCTGCTTGAACTCTTCGATCTCGACGGTGATCTGGTACGGCAGCTCGGCGCCGAGCTGACGCATGATCTTCTCGCGCACCAGTTCGGCGGCCAGGAAGCGGCTGCTGCGGTCGGTGATCTGGTCTTCCGGGAAGAAGTGGTCGTTTTCCGGCAAGTGCTTGGCAATCTGCGCTTCGAGGGCGTCGAGGTTGTGCCCCTGCTGCGCCGATACCGGCACGATATCGGCGTTCGGCAGTTGCTCCTGCAGCCATTGCAGGTGCGGCATCAACTCGGCCTTGTCTTCGATCCGGTCGGTCTTGTTGATGGCCAGGATGACCGGGCCCTGCACGTACTGGATACGCTCCAGCACCAGTTGATCTTCGTCGGTCCACTTGGTGCGGTCGACCACGAAGATCACCACGTCGACGTCCTTCAACGCCGCCGAGGCGGTTTTGTTCATGTAGCGGTTGAGCGCCTTTTCGTTGCTCTTGTGCATGCCGGGGGTATCGACATAGATCGCCTGCACATCGCCTTCGGTCTTGATCCCGAGCATGTTGTGGCGCGTGGTCTGCGGCTTGCGCGAAGTAATCGCCAGCTTCTGGCCGAGGATATGGTTGAGCAAGGTCGATTTGCCCACGTTGGGACGGCCGACGATAGCGACGTAGCCGCAACGGGTAGTATTCGATTCAGTCATTGCCATTCTCCACGCCCAGGGCGATCAGTGCTGCGGCGGCCGCGACTTGCTCGGCGATACGCCGGCTCACGCCCTGCCCTCGGCTTTTTTCAGTCAACAGGGTCACTTCGCACTCGACGAAGAAGGTCCGGCAGTGCGGCTCGCCCTGGATATCTACCACTTCATAGCGGGGCAGTTCGCATGCCCGCGATTGCAGGAATTCCTGCAGACGGGTTTTCGGGTCCTTGTTGGTGTCGACCAGGGTCAGGCTTTCGAACTCGCCGGCCAGCCAGGCCAGTACGCGCTCGCGGGCGGTCTGCATGTCCGAATCGAGGTAGATCGCCCCGATCAGCGCTTCGAGGGCGTCGGCCAGGATCGACTCGCGACGGAAACCACCGCTTTTCAGCTCGCCCGAGCCCAGGCGCAGGTACTCGCCGAGGTCGAAACCACGGGCCAGCACGGCCAGGGTCTCACCTTTCACCAGCCGCGCACGCAGGCGTGACAACTGGCCTTCACGGGCCTGCGGGAAGCGCTCGAACAGTGCCTCGCCGGCAACGAAGTTGAGGATCGCATCGCCCAGGAATTCCAGCCGCTCATTGTTGCGGCCGGCAAAGCTGCGATGCGTCAGGGCCAGCAGCATCAGCTCCTGGTTCTGGAAGGTGTAGCCGAGCTGACGCTCAAGGCGGGTAAGGGAAACGCTCACAGTGTACCCACGCGCAGTTCGTGGTCGATGTTCAGCAGCGGCGCAACGGCGCCGGCCTCGCTCAGTTCAAACGGGCTCGTGGCCGTCATGGTTAACGCGTTGTTCAAATGCAGATCCTGAAAGACTGTTTGATTCTTGCCTGGTGGCTGGCCGCCCCGCGCAGGTCGCGGGCTTCACGTTACAGCCTATGCCAGAAAAGCATTCGGCGCTGTCGAAGGACAGCGCCGTTTGAGTGTTACTTGATCAGACCGACCCGCGACAGGCTCGGGAAGTGACTCAGCTTTGGCTCTGGCCAGCTCATCCACACCGCGAAGGCCTTGCCGACGATGTTCTGGTCCGGGACCATGCCCAGCAGCTCCTTGGGAATGTTCGGATCGTCCCAGTAACGGCTGTCGTTGGAGTTGTCGCGGTTGTCACCCATCATGAAGTAGTGACCGGCCGGAACCACCCACTGCTGATCGGGCGGCATGCGGTAGCGGCTCATCTCCTTGCGGATCAGGTGCTCGGCCGCGCCGAGTTTTTCCTTGTACAGCTCGGCGCTGCCCAGGGTACCCGGCTCGTTGCCGACCAACTGCTCGGCAATCGCCTGGCCGTTGACGTACAGGCGCTTGTCGCTGGTATAGCGCACCTGATCGCCCGGCAGGCCAACCACCCGCTTGATGTAGTTGACGTTCGGGTCGCTCGGGAAGCGGAACACCATCACATCGCCACGTTGCGGGTCGCCAATTTCGATGACCTTTTTATCGATCACCGGCAGGCGGATGCCGTACGAGAACTTGTTGACCAGGATGAAATCGCCCACTTCCAGCGTTGGTTTCATCGAGCCCGATGGAATCTGGAACGGCTCGACGAGGAACGAACGCAGCACCAGTACGATGAACAGTACCGGGAAGAACGACTTGCCGTACTCAACCAGCAACGGCTCCTTGTTCAACTGCTCGAGCACCGCCCCTTCAGGCTGGCTGACGCTGCCCTGATAAGTGGCGATTGCCGCCCGCCGACGCGGGGCCAGGAACAGCAGATCGATCAGGGCCAGCAGTCCGCAGACCGCAACGGCGATGACTAACAACAGCGGGAAATTTAGCGACATAGGACCTAACTATCCAACCTGAGCACGGCGAGGAAGGCTTCCTGTGGAATTTCCACGTTACCGACCTGTTTCATGCGTTTCTTACCGGCCTTCTGCTTCTCCAACAGCTTGCGCTTACGGCTTACGTCACCGCCGTAGCATTTGGCCAGTACGTTCTTTCTGAGCGCCTTGACAGTGGTCCGCGCAACAATCTGCCCACCAATGGCGGCCTGGATTGCCACGTCGAACATCTGCCGAGGAATCAGTTCCTTCATCTTTTCGGTCAACGCACGGCCTTTGTAGTGCGCGTTGTCACGGTGCACGATCAGCGCCAGGGCGTCGACCTTGTCGCCGTTGATCAAGACGTCCAGCTTGACCAGGTTGGCCGACTGGTAGCGATCGAAATGATAGTCCAGCGACGCATAACCGCGACTGGTGGATTTCAGACGATCGAAGAAGTCCAGTACCACTTCGTTCATCGGCAGGTCGTAACGCACCTGCACTTGCGAGCCGAGGAACTGCATGTCGCGCTGAACGCCGCGTTTCTCGATGCACAGGGTGATGACGTTGCCCAGGTGCTCCTGCGGCACGAGGATGGTCGCAGCAACAATCGGCTCGCGGAAGTCCTCGACCGACGACACGTCCGGCAGTTTGGACGGGTTGTCGACGTAAATGGTCTCGCCGGTCTTGAGCTTGACCTCGAAGATTACGCTGGGCGCAGTGGTGATCAGGTCCAGGTCGTATTCGCGCTCGAGACGCTCCTGGATGATCTCCATGTGCAGCATGCCGAGGAACCCGCAACGGAAGCCGAAGCCCAGGGCGTCGGAGCTCTCTGGCAGGTACTGCAGCGAGGAGTCGTTCAGGGTCAGTTTTTGCAGCGCATCGCGGAAGTCTTCGAAGTCTTCCGAAGACACCGGGAACAGACCGGCATAAACCTGCGGCTGAATCCGCTTGAAGCCCGGCAGCACGTCCACTTCCGGAGTACTGCTCAGGGTCAGGGTGTCACCCACCGGCGCACCCAGGATGTCCTTGATGCTGGCAATGATGAAGCCCACTTCACCGGCCTTGAGGTCGGCGGTCTGCGTGTGTTTCGGGGTGAATACACCGACGCTGTCGACCAGGTGTACCTTGCCGGTGGACTTGACCAGGATCTTGTCGCCCTTCTTCACGCGGCCATGGCGCACGCGAACCAGGGACACGACACCGAGGTAGTTGTCGAACCAGGAGTCGATGATCAGCGCTTGCAGCGGCGCGTCGATATCGCCGGTCGGGGCCGGGATCTGCTGAACCAGGCGTTCGAGCACTTCGTCCACGCCCATGCCGCTCTTGGCACTGCAGGCCACGGCGTCGGTGGCGTCGATACCGATGATTTTCTCGATTTCTTCCTTAACGCGGTCCGGGTCGGCCTGCGGCAGGTCCATCTTGTTCAGCACTGGCATGACTTCCAGGCCTTGCTCGATGGCGGTGTAGCAGTTGGCAACCGACTGGGCTTCGACGCCCTGACCGGCATCGACCACCAGCAGCGCGCCTTCACAGGCCGCCAGCGAACGGCTGACCTCATAGGTGAAGTCAACGTGGCCGGGGGTGTCGATGAAGTTCAGCTGATAGGTGACGCCGTCGCTTGCCTTGTAATGCAGGGTGACGCTGTGGGCCTTGATGGTGATCCCGCGCTCGCGCTCCAGGTCCATGGAGTCGAGTACCTGGGCTTCCATCTCGCGCGCGGACAAGCCGCCACACATCTGGATGAAGCGGTCGGCCAGCGTCGACTTGCCATGGTCAATGTGGGCGATGATGGAGAAATTGCGGATATGACTCAAATCACTCACGGGTCAACACTCAAAATGGCTGCGGGCCGAACGCCCGCCGAAAAATAGCCGGGAATTGTACCTGAAGCTGGAGGGTTATGGGAGATTCCATATTGCTGGACACGGCGCTTTCATCTGGCCGCCAGGCACAAAAAAGGGCGACCAGGGCCGCCCTTTTTCGCTCAAATCGGCTTATTCAGCCAGTTTGAAGGTGATGAAGCTGGCACGTCCCTGACGCAGAACGCGCATGGAGACCGAACGGTTCTTCGGCAGTTCCTTGGCGATTTCGGTGAATTCCTTCGCCGAGCTGATCGCCTGGTTGTTCAGGTGGCTGATGACGTCGCCCGGGCGCAGGCCGATCAGGGCCGCAGGACCGTCCTGCACTTCCTTGATCACCACGCCGCCCTTGAGCTCAAGGGTTTTCTTCTGTTCGGCACTGAGGTCGGCAACCGACACACCAAGGCGATTGCTGCTGCGCTCGATGCTACCGTTGGCACCGGTGCTGACTTCCTGATCGTCTTCCGGCAGTGCGCCGATGGTGACGTCGAGGTTCTGACGCTTGCCGTTGCGAATGATTTCCAGCTTGGCCTTGGCGCCGTCCTTGAGGCCGCCGACCAGGTGTGGCAGGTCCGCCGACATGACGATCGGCTGGCCGTTCATGCTCAGGATCACGTCGCCGACTTGCAGGCCACCCTTGGCGGCCGGGCCGTCTTCCAGGACCTGGGCCACCAGGGCACCGGCCGGTTTGTCGAGACCGAAGGATTCAGCCAGGTCCTTGTTGACCTCCTGAATCACCACGCCGAGCCAGCCGCGGCTGACCTTGCCGTCTTTTTTCAGCTGGTTGGAGACATCGATGGCCACGTCGATCGGGATGGCGAAGGACAGGCCCATGAAGCCGCCGGAACGGGTGAAGATCTGCGAGTTGATCCCGACCACTTCACCGTTCATGTTGAACAGCGGCCCACCGGAGTTGCCTGGGTTGATCGCCACGTCGGTCTGGATGAACGGCACATAGGTGTCGTTCGGCAGGGTGCGCCCCTTGGCGCTGACGATACCTTTGGTGACCGAATGGTCGAAGCCGAACGGCGAACCGATCGCCAGCACCCATTCGCCGACCTTGAGCTTCTCGGAGTCGCCCAGTTTTACCGTCGGCAAGTCCTTACCCTCGACTTTCAGCAGGGCTACGTCGGTGCGCGGATCGGTGCCGACCAGCTTGGCCTGCAGCTCGCTACGGTCGGACAGGCGCACGACGATTTCGTCGGCATCGGCCACCACGTGGTTGTTGGTCAGGATGTAGCCATCGCTGGAGATGATGAAGCCCGAACCCAACGACTGCGCTTCACGCTGGCGATCGCCACGTGGCGAACGCGGTGCCTGCGGCATGCTGCGTTCGAAGAACTCGCGCAGGCCTGGCGGCAGGCCTTCCAGGTCGGGCATCTGCCCGGCGGCGTACTTGCGCTCCGGCAGCTTCTGCTTGGTACTGATGTTCACCACCGCCGGCGAGGCCTGCTCGACCAGGGTAGTGAAGTCCGGCAGGGCTTCGGCTTGCGCGCTGACCACCTGACCGAGCATGAGCACGGCAGCGACCAGCGATAGGTAGGTTTTCAAGCGTGGTATTGACATACGGCTCCCGTCACAACGAGCGTGGTTAAGCAGTAGGGACCTGCACATGCAAAAAGCCCGGCACCCCCTAGGGGCTGCACCGGGCTCGGTACATCGGCATTTTTGATGCTGCAACAGCAGCAAAGGCCAGCCCCCAGAGGGACTGACCTATAGAAAACTTTTGATGATTTTGCAAACTTGAAGGCTTACCAATCATGTCAGCGCCTCAGCGATCGGCCGATCATTCAAGTTTCACCTCAAGCCTGCGCATATCGGCCGGCGACTCACTGCCGTGCCTGGGCGTCTTGCGCCCGCATCGACAGGGCCACCCGTTCGGCGGTACCGATCGGGATCTCGCCCACCACCGTAACCATCACTTCACCCTTGGGCGTGGTCAGGCGGCGCGACACCGCCACCGTTGGCCCCAACTGGGTGCGTGTATCCGCGCCGCTGCCGCCATCGCTGGCCTCCAGGAATACCGAGAAACGTGCCAGGCCATCGTCATACATCAGGCTGCTGACACTGCCTTTGCCGGCGGCGTCCTTGCGCACACTGCTATTAACCAGTTCGAAGCCGGGCGGCAACCAGTCGGAGCGCCAGCCCGCCACCGCCTCATTGCTACGCGCGACGACGTGCGCAACCGGCTTGCAGTTGGCACTGGGTTGCAGTTCGCTGTCGGCGGGATCCTGAATTTGCAGATCGGTGAACTGGAACCGCTCAAGCAACTGCTCCTTGTCGTTGATCAGCAGGGACTTGAGCGGCAGCCCGGTCTTGTCGTCCAGGTGCAGCTCGAAGGCATAGCGGTGTTGATCGCGCGGTCTGAGGGTAACGATGGTGACATCACGACCGGCCACGCGGGAGCGGCCGGCCACACTCAGGTCATACCAGTTCATCAGTTTCAGCGGATCGAGCACACGCGCCGACGATTCCGCCGCAGAGCCTACCCCTTGCACCAAGGCCCCACTCACGCACTGGGTCTGCCCATCGACACGCACGACTTCCTGGGCCGGGCCGTCGAGCTGCAACAGACGCTCGCTGACCTTGCCGTCCTGGACCCGATGCCAGATGTCGTGGGTGGAGAAACTGCCATTACGCTCGTAAACGAAAGTACCTTGGTAACTCTGCTGTTGCTCGGCCTTGGCCAACCGGTTCAACCAGTCGGCGGCCTCTGTCGATGAGTTGGCGGCCAGGGCTGGCACGGCCATGCACCCACCGAGCAAGAGCGGTATGAGAGGTAGCGCGCGCATGATCCTCCTTACTTAACGATTTTCCAGGCTGGCCGCACGGGCATAGGGTAGTGCACTTTCAGTCCCCTTCACGGCAGCTTCCTGGGCATGCTGACGCAGGTAGCCTGGCAGACGCTGATCTTGCCAGCCGCTTTGACCCTGCAGCACACCGTTGGCCATCGGACCGGTTGGTTGCTCGGCACTTTCACTATAGCCGGCCAAAACCGCCGGGCCTTGTACTTGTGGTAAGCCCAGAGCAGGTTGTGGTTGCTGGGCAGCCAGTTGCGCACCGCTGATTTCGTCTTGGTTGTACAGGCGAACACCCGCCAGCACTGCAACGGTGACCGAAGCGGCTACCGCCAGGCGACCCAAGGTGCGCCACGGGCCACGACTGACCTTGACCGGGGTGGCTTCATCGGCCAGCGCGGCAGACACAGCCGAAGCGATGTCCAGTTTCGGCAGCAGCAGCTCCTTGTGCATGGCTGCACGGGCGACTTGGTAACGCGACCAGGTGGCACGGGTTTCGGCATCGTCGACGGCATTCAATACCCGACGTAACTCCAGTTCGTCCGCTTCGTTATCCATCACCGCGGACAGCGATTCCTGCAAAGCTTCACGACTCATGGCGGTTCCTCTCTTGGCTGTCGCCGCTGTCTCAGGTTTCCTGCAACAGAGGCTGCAGGGCTTTATCAATGGCCTCCCGAGCGCGGAAAATTCGAGAGCGCACGGTACCCACCGGACACTGCATGACGCTGGCAATGTCTTCGTAACTCAGACCATCGAATTCACGTAAAGTTAATGCCGTACGCAAATCTTCTGGCAGCTGCTGGATGGTGCGATGGACAGTGCCTTCGATTTCATCACGCAGCAGCGCTCGTTCTGGGGACTCGAGATCCTTGAGGCCATGATCGCCGTCGTAAAACTCTGCATCCTCGGAACTCACATCACTATCCGGTGGCCGCCGACCGCGGGACACCAGGTAATTCTTCGCCGTGTTGATCGCAATCCGGTAGAGCCAGGTGTAAAACGCACTGTCCCCACGAAAGTTGCCAAGCGCACGGTAAGCCTTGATGAACGCTTCCTGCGCCACATCCTGGGCTTCATGGGTGTCGTGCACAAAACGCACGATCAACCCGAGAATCTTGTGCTGATACTTCAGCACCAACAGATCAAACGCTCGCCTATCGCCACGCTGAACGCGTTCGACAAGCTGCTGATCCTCTTCCTGGGTTAGCATGAACACTCCTCGGTGGACCTGGAGGAGTGCTGCATCAGCCATCGTTCAGGCTTGCAAGCATAGACTCGGGCTTTTCGCAAAAGTTCTCCCCTCCAGGCAAGTTTCCTGCGGCCCTTGGTCGGCTCGCACGAAAAACGCAGCACGGTCACGGCCGGCTGCGTCAATAATCGGGTCTTCGTATATGGGCACTGGCGAAATCGGCCTGGCCTCCCGTCACTACCGCGTCCTGACGTACAGGCAACCTACTATGGATACGTGCGATTCCAGGAAAGTTCCCACTCGGCAGCATCGACACATCGCCCACGCCGTGGAAATCAGGGTATCGAGGCTGCTATAAAGGCAACCCAGCCAGATTCACGATAGTTTCACAATGCCATAAACGCCCGACTATTGTGCCGATACCCCCGTCCTTATACTAGTGTCCTTCGTGGTCGCCCTCGCGCGGAATTTCCAAGACATGAGCCAACAATTCCAACATGACGTTCTTGTGATCGGCAGCGGCGCCGCCGGCCTCAGCCTGGCGCTGACCCTCCCGGCGCACCTGCGCATCGCCGTACTGAGCAAAGGCGACCTGGCCAACGGCTCGACCTTCTGGGCCCAGGGCGGCGTTGCCGCCGTACTCGACGATACCGACACCGTACAGTCGCATGTCGAAGACACCCTCAATGCCGGCGGCGGCCTCTGCCACGAGGATGCCGTGCGCTTCACCGTGGAGCACAGCCGCGAAGCCATCCAGTGGCTGATCGACCAGGGCGTGCCGTTCACCCGTGACGAACACGCCAGCGACGACGACGGTGGCTTCGAATTTCACCTCACCCGCGAGGGCGGTCACAGCCACCGGCGCATCATCCATGCCGCCGACGCCACCGGCGCCGCCATTTTCACCACCCTGCTCGCCCAGGCCCGGCAACGGCCGAACATCGAGCTGCTGGAGCAACGGGTAGCCGTCGACCTGATCACCGAACGCCGCCTGGGCCTTGAGGGCGACCGCTGCCTCGGTGCCTACGTGCTGGATCGCAACACCGGCGAGGTCGATACCTTCGGCGCGCGCTTTACCGTGCTTGCTACCGGCGGCGCAGCCAAGGTCTACCTCTATACCAGCAACCCCGACGGGGCCTGCGGCGACGGTATCGCCATGGCCTGGCGGGCCGGCTGCCGGGTGGCGAACCTGGAGTTCAACCAGTTCCACCCGACCTGCCTGTACCACCCGCAAGCCAAGAGTTTCCTGATCACCGAGGCCCTGCGCGGTGAAGGCGCTCTGCTCAAGCTACCCAATGGCGAGCGCTTCATGCCGCGCTTCGACCCGCGCGCCGAACTGGCCCCACGCGACATCGTCGCCCGCGCCATCGACCACGAGATGAAGCGCCTGGGCGTCGACTGCGTGTACCTGGACATCAGCCACAAGCCGGCCGAGTTCGTCAAAAGCCACTTCCCGACGGTGTATGAGCGCTGCCTGACGTTCGGTATCGACATCACCCAACAGGCGATCCCGGTGGTCCCAGCCGCCCACTACACCTGCGGCGGGGTCATGGTCGACGACCAGGGCCACACCGACGTGCCCGGCCTCTACGCCATTGGCGAAACCAGCTTCACCGGCCTGCACGGCGCCAACCGCATGGCCAGCAATTCGCTGCTCGAATGCTTCGTCTATGGCCGTTCGGCATCGGCCGACATCGTCGCCAAGCTCGCCGCGGTCGACATGCCGCACGCCCTGCCCTGCTGGGATGCGAGCCAGGTCACCGACTCCGACGAGGACGTGATCATTGCGCACAACTGGGACGAACTGCGGCGATTCATGTGGGACTACGTGGGCATCGTGCGCACCAATAAGCGCCTGCAACGCGCCGAGCACCGCGTGCGCCTGCTGCTGGACGAGATCGACGAGTTCTACAGCAACTACAAGGTCAGCCGCGACCTGATCGAGCTACGCAACCTGGCCCAGGTGGCCGAACTGATGATTCGCTCGGCCATGCAGCGCAAGGAAAGCCGCGGCCTGCATTACACCCTCGACTATCCGGGCCTGCTCGACGAAGCCCGCGACACTATCCTGCAGCCGCCCACCTACGCCGACTGAACTTCAGCCGCAGACGCAGGCGCCGGTGTTGCACCGGCTCCAGCGCGTCGTGGGCGATGCACAGGCTTTCACTGAATAAGCGCCCCGCGCGGCGGTAGCGCAGCACCACCAACCCCGGCACAGCCAGGCTGTCGCGGCGCAACTGCACCGCGTGCCAGCCTCGCGCGTGGCTCCACAGCCACCAGCCGCTGGCGTCGCGGCGCAGGCGGCTGATGGCGTGCGGATGGCTCAGAAGGATGCGTCGCGGCACCACCCAGGCAGCATGCCCCAGGCACAACAGGGCGCCGAGCAAGCTCAACCAAAGTGGAATGGCAAGGATAAACACTGTTGCCAGCGCGATCAGCTGGCAGGCGAGGTAGGTCGCCAGCAAGACCCGCGAGCCTTGCCAGCGACACTCGAAACGATCACTTGGGCTGGACACGGTCCAGGATGATGCGGACCATGCGCTGCAGCTCCGGGTCTTCCGATTCGCTGCGCTCCATGAACCAGCCGAACATGTCCTGGTCTTCGCAGCTCAGCAGGCGCTTGTACAGTTCACGGTCTTCCGGGCTCAGGGTCGGGTAGACCTCCGCGCTGAAAGGCACCAGCAACACATCCAGCTCCAGCATGCCGCGGCGGCTGTGCCAGAAGAGACGGTTGAGTTCAGTTTGTTCGACCATCGAGCCCTCCTCAAATAGGCGGCCAGTATACAGGCCATGGCCGACCCGGGCACAAGGCGTTGGTCGAGTACGCCTGTGACAATGGATGACCGGTCCCGAGCCTGCTACCTATTTTGCCGACGGCGCTCTATGATGGCCGCCAGTCTTATTTACCTGCGATGACCCATGGCCGACTCTGCTTTCTTCTGCCCCCTGTCCCACGAGGGCGTCCTCGCCGTCCGCGGCTCTGACGCCGGCAAGTTCCTGCAAGGTCAGCTGACCTGCAACATCGGTTACCTCAACGAGCACACCGCCAGCCTGGGCGCCCGCTGCATGGTCAAGGGCCGTATGCAGTCGAGCTTCCGCATCCTCCCCGAGGGCGACGGTTTCGTGCTGGCGATGGCCAGCGAACTGCTCGAAGCGCAATTGGCCGACCTGAAAAAGTACGCCGTGTTCTCCAAGGCCAAGCTCACCGACGAAAGCGCTGCCTGGGCTCGCTTCGGCCTGCAACAGGGCGACGCCGCACTGACCGTGCTGGGCCTGGACGTGCCGGCGCAGAACGACGCCACCAGCCGCCACAACGGCCTGATGGCCATCGCCGTGTCGCCGGGCCGGGTCGAACTGTGGGTGCCGGCCGAACAGGCCGAAAGCGTACGCACGCAACTGGCGGCGCTGCTGCCGGTCGGCGAGCTGAACGACTGGCTGCTCGGGCAGATCCGCGCCGGTATTGGCCAGGTCATGGCGCAGACCCGCGAGCTGTTCATTCCGCAGATGATCAACCTGCAGGCGGTCGGCGGCGTCAGCTTCAAGAAAGGCTGCTATACCGGCCAGGAAATCGTCGCGCGCATGCAATACCTGGGCAAACTCAAACGCCGCCAATATCGCCTGGCCCTGGCTGGCGAAGCGCCGCCAGAGCCTGGCGCCCAGGTATTCTCGCCCACTCACGCCTCGTCGGTCGGCGAAGTGGTGCTGGCCGCCAGCAATGGCAGTGGCAGCGAACTGCTCGCGGTGCTGACTGCCGACGCGGTCGAGGATAACAACCTGCACCTGGGCAGTGCCGATGGCCCGCGCCTGGAACTGCTTTCCCTGCCTTACGAACTGGACCGCGACCGCGAAATCCAGCGCTGAGCCAGCCCACGCCCCTGATTGCGGTAGAAACTAAAGATGAACACGCTGGCCACGATGGTTGCAGCTCAATTGCTGGCCGCCATCGACAACGATGACCTGGTGCTGCCGACCTTGCCCGAGGTCGCCCTGAGCATTCGCGAAGCGGCGGAAGACACCGAGATCAGCGTCAGCGCCCTGAGCAAGGTGATCGGCCGCGACGCAGCCCTCGCCGCGCGCCTGATCAAGGTGGTGAACAGCCCGCTGCTGCGCGCCGCCACCGAAGTCACCGACCTGCAAACCGCGATTACCCGGCTGGGCATCAACTACAGCTGCAACCTGGCGATCGGCCTGGTGATCGAACAGATCTTCCACGCCCGCTCGGAAGTCGTTGAACAGAAGATGCGGGAAATCTGGGCAACCAGCCTGGAAATCGCCGGCATCAGCTACGAACTGTGCATGCGCTTCACCCAGCTCAAACCCGATCAGGGTGCGCTGGCCGGGCTGGTGCACCAGATCGGCGTGCTGCCGATCCTCACCTACGCCGAAGAACACAACGAGCTGCTCTCCGACCCGGTGTGCCTGAACCACGTCATCGAACAGATCCACCCGGTACTGGGCGACAAGATCCTCAGTGTCTGGGAGTTTCCCGAGCTGCTGGCCGGGCTGCCGAGCCAGGTGCAGGACCTCGACCGGCACACCGCGCAAGTCGATTACGTCGATATCGTGCAGATCGCCCGCGCGCTCAGTGATGTCGGCCGCGAACGACCACTCGGCGCCCTGCCCGCCTATCGCCACCTCAACCTGCCGGCCGGCAGCCAGTTGGCCATCGGCGAACTGCTGGGCGCCCGGCACATGTTCCGCTGAGGTTCAGTCCGGCGGGTTGAAGCTGACCCGCACCTTCAGACCACCGCGCTCGCCATCGTGCAGGCTGATCTGCGCCAGGTGCGCGCGGCAAATTTCGCCGACGATGGCCAGCCCCAGCCCGGTTCCCTGGGCACCGCGCCGATAGAACCGTTCGAACACCCGCTCGCGCTCCTGCTCGGGAATCCCTGGGCCGTCGTCCTCGACTTCCAGCACCCCCGGTTCGCTCACCCGCAGGATCACGTTGCCATTGGCCGGGGTATGCGCCAGGGCGTTGTCGACCAGGTTGCTCAGCAGCTCATTGAGCAGGGTTGGCTCGCCACGCACCCACACCGGGTTATCCGCCTCCAGCGCCAGCGCCACACCGCGGGCATGGGCCAACGGGGCCATGGCCATGCCCAGCTCGCGGGCCAGCTGACTGAGGTCGAGCAACTGCGCCCCGCCTTCGGCAATCGCTCGAGCACCGTTTTCCACCCGCGCCAGCGACAGCAACTGGTTGGCCAGGTGGGTCAGGCGGTCGGTGCCCTGGGCCGCTGCTTCGAGGGTCTCGCGCCACACCTGCGGCTCTTTCGAGCGCAGGCCCAGTTCGACCCGCGCCTTGAGCGCGGCCAGCGGCGTGCGCAGCTCGTGCGCGGCCTCGGCGATGAACTGCGCCTGACGCTCGAACTGGCCACGCAGGCGCTCGGTGAAATGGTTCAGGGCGCGCACCAGCGGCCCCAGTTCACGCTGCACCTGCACCACCGGCAAGGCCCGCAGGTCGTCCGGCTGGCGCTCTTCCACGGCGCCACGCAGGCGCTCCAGCGGTCGCAACGCAGCACTCACGGCAAACCACACCAGCATCAGTGCGCCCAGCGCCAGCATGCCCAGGCGCAACAGCGTGTCGGCCATCAGCCCACGGGCCATGCGCACCCGCGCCTCTTCGGTTTCGGCCACGCGGATTTCGGCCATGCCGTTCATGTTCGGCTCGCTGACCGCCTTGAGCAGGCTGACCACACGCACGTCCTGGCCCAGGTAACGGGCGTCGTAGAAGCGCGCCAGCGCCGGGTAGTCGTCAGTGCGCGGCGTGCCGGGCGGCGGCGCCGGGAGGTTTTCGTAACCGGAGATCAACCGCTGATGAATGTCGTTGACCTGGTAGTAGATCCGCCCGGCACTGTCGTAGGCGAAGGTGTCCAGGGCCACATACGGCACATCGGCGCTGAGCGTGCCGTCGCGCTGCGACAGGCCCGCGGCGATGGTCCGCGCCGAGGCCAGCAGGGTCCGATCATAGGCGGTGTCGGCGGCGACGCGACCGTTCCAGTAAGCGCTCAGACCGCTGGCAAGCATCAGCACCACCAGCAGCAGCGCCAGGTTCCACACCAGCCGCCCGCGCAGGCTGCCGGCGTCACGCATCGCGGTGTTCAAGCAGGTAGCCCAGGCCACGGAAGGTCACGATGGCAACGGCATGCCCGTCGAGCTTCTTGCGCAGGCGGTGCACATAGATTTCGATGGCATCGGCGCTGGCTTCCTCGTCCAGGCCGAACACCTGCGCGGCCAACTGCTCTTTGCTCATCACCCGCCCCGGTCGGGCGATCATCGCTTCGAGCACGGCCTGTTCGCGCGAAGTCAGTGTCAGCAGCTCGTCACCCAGGGTGAAGCGCCGCGTATCCAGGTCATAGACCAGCGGACCGCAGCGCTGCTGGCGTTCGCCGCCAAGCACGCTGCGCCGCAACAGGGCTTTCACCCGCGCTTCCAACTCGGTCAGCTCGAACGGTTTGGCCAGGTAGTCGTCGGCGCCCAGGTTCAGCCCATGGACCCGGTCCTTCACATCGCTGCGTGCGGTGAGCATCAGTACGGGCACGGTCTTGCCACGCGCGCGCAGGCGCGCCAGCACGTCGAAGCCGTCCATCCGCGGCAGCCCGACATCCAGCACCGCCACTGCGTACTCCTCGCTGGCCAGGGCCAGGTCGGCGGCTACGCCATCGTGCAGCACGTCCACGGTCAGCCCGGTGCTTTTCAGCGCCTGGGCGACGCTTTCGGCCAATTGCAGATGGTCTTCGACGAGCAGCACACGCATCGGTTTCTCCTGGTCGCGTCACAGTCAATGGCGCGGAGTTTACAGAGGAAGGCAGCCCTGTGAAGCCATCGCAACGCCGAAAGGCTGTTGAAAGGTTAGCGAAAGGTTGAGCCCCTAGCATCCACTCACGGCCCTTTCCGGGTGCCGTAGATCGAACCGCAGTGTTCGAGCCCAATAAGAACAATAACGGAGTCACTCCACGATGCTGTCCATGCAGCCACAGGCGTCCGCGCCTATCCGTCGTTTGCACACCCGCCCGTCCGTCGTGGCCAGTGCCATCGCCTTTGCCGGCGTTGCCCCGCTCGCTCAGGCCGCCTTCGTCGAAGACAGCAGCCTGACCTTCGAAACCCGCAACATGTATTTCAACCGCGACTTCCGCGACGGCACCAGCGCACAGCAATCCAAGCGCGACGAGTGGGCGCAGGGTTTCATGCTCAACCTGGAATCGGGTTACACCGAGGGTACCGTCGGCTTCGGCGTGGATGCGCTAGGCATGCTCGGGGTCAAGCTCGACTCCAGCCCCGACCGCACCGGTACCGGCCTGCTGCCGACCCACGACAACGGCAAGGCTGCCGACGAGTACGCCAAGCTCGGCCTCACCGGTAAAGTGAAGATCTCCGCCAGCGAACTGAAAGTCGGTACGCTGATCCCGGAACTGCCGGTGCTCAAGCCCAACGACGGGCGCATCCTGCCGCAAACCTTCGAAGGTGGCCTGCTGACCTCCAAGGAAATCAAGAACCTGACCTTCACTGGCGGACGCCTGGAGAAAGCCAAGGACCGCGATGACACCAACAAGGAAGACATCGCCCTCAACAACAAGAACAGCCGCTTCCTCGGCAGCGTCGCCGGTAACCACTTCGACCTCACCGGCCTGGACTACACGTTCACCGACCGGATCACCGGCAGCTACTACTTCGCCCAGCTCGACGACGTCTACCGCCAGCACTTCGTCGGTATGCTCGCGACCCAGCCGTGGGGCCCGGGCACCTTCGGCGCCGACCTGCGCCTGGCGCTCAGCGACGACCAGGGCCAGGCCCGTGGCGGCAAGATCGACAACACCTCGCTCAACGGCATGCTCAGTTACGGGCTGAACGGCCACAAGTTCAGCGCGGCCTACCAGAGCATGTCCGGCGACAGCGCCTTCCCTTACGTGGATGGCTCCGACCCGTACCTGGTCAACTTCGTGCAGATCAACGACTTCGCCGGCGCCGACGAGCGCTCCTGGCAGGTGCGTTACGACTATGACTTCGCCAAACTGGGGATTCCGGGCCTGACCTTCATGAGCCGCTATATCAGCGGCGACAATGTCAGCCTGGCCAACGGTGGCGAAGGCAAGGAGTGGGAACGCAATACCGAGTTCAAGTACGTGGTGCAAAGTGGCGCACTGAAAAACGTCGCCGTGCGCCTGCGTAATGCCACCTACCGCTCGACCTTCGCCCGCGATGCCGATGAAGTCCGGCTGTTGGTGAGTTACAGCGTGGCGCTGTGGTAATCCCCGATAACAACAATGCACGGAGATAGACGATGACTTTTTCACTGCGTCGAATTGCCCTCGCCACCGGTTGCCTGCTGTTTGCCGGCCAGGTACTGGCCGCCGAACCGAAACGCCCTGAATGCATTGCCCCGGCCTCGCCCGGCGGCGGTTTCGACCTGACCTGCAAGCTGGTGCAAAGCGCCCTGGTCAACGAGAAGATCCTCAGCAAACCCATGCGCGTCACCTACATGCCCGGCGGTGTCGGCGCGGTAGCGTACAACGCGGTAGTGGCCCAGCGTCCGGCCGATGCCGGGACCCTGGTGGCCTGGTCGAGCGGTTCGCTGCTGAACCTGGCCCAGGGCAAGTTCGGCCGCTTCGACGAGAGCGCGGTGCGCTGGCTGGCGGCGGTCGGCACCAGCTACGGCGCCATCGCGGTGAAAAACGATTCGCCGTACAAAACCCTCGACGATCTGGTCGCGGCACTGAAGAAGGACCCGAGCAAGGTGGTGATCGGCTCCGGCGGCACCGTTGGCAGCCAGGACTGGATGCAGACCGCGTTGATCGCCAAGGCCGCCGGGATCAACCCGCGCGACCTGCGTTATGTCGCCCTCGAAGGCGGCGGCGAAATCGCCACGGCGTTGCTCGGCGGGCACATCCAGGTGGGCAGTACCGACATTTCCGACTCCATGCCGCACATCCAGAGCGGCGACATGCGCCTGCTCGCGGTATTCGCCGAGCACCGTCTCGACGAGCCGGAAATGAAGAACATTCCTACGGCCAAAGAACAGGGCTACGACATTGTCTGGCCCGTAGTGCGCGGTTTCTACGTGGGGCCGAAGGTCAGCGATGCGGAATACGCCTGGTGGAAGGAGTCCTTCGACAAGCTGCTGGCGTCCGACGAGTTCGCCAAGCTGCGTGACCAGCGCGAGCTGTTCCCGTTCGCCATGACCGGCCAGGCGCTAGACACCTACGTGAAGAAACAGGTGGCCGACTACAAGGCGCTGGCCAAGGAATTCGAGCTGATCCAGTAAGGCTCAGGTTCGCCCCAACAGCATCGCGGGCAAGACCCGCTCCCACAGGTTGTGTTTACACAGTGCGTTCTCTGTGGGAGCGGGCTTTGCCCGCGATCGACCGCAAACGGTCGCCAATCGAGGATTCCCCCAATGATCCTGCAACGCTGCTTCGCCCTGATTCTGCTGGCGCTGTGCATTGCCCTGGCCGTGATGGCCTGGCCGTACCAGGCCGCGTTCTCCTATGAACCGGTCGGCCCGCGCGCCTACCCGCTGCTGATGCTTGGCCTGATGGGCCTGGCCCTGCTGTACCTGGCGATCCGTCCGACACCGATCGTGCACAAGGACGACGAGCCGGCCCTGGACCGCGAAACCCTGACCAAGATCGGCCTGTGCGTGGCCCTGCTGCTGGTCTTCGCCGCCACCTTCGAACCGCTCGGCTTCATCCTCAGCAGCATCCTTATCGGCGTCCCGATGGCCCGCCTGTATGGCGGCCGCTGGCTACCCAGCGGGATCGTCATTGCGCTGATGAGCGTGGCGCTGTACCTGCTGTTCGACCGCACCATGGATGTGCCTCTGCCCCTCGGCCTGCTCGACGTTCTGGAGAACTGATATGGATACGCTTGGTTATCTTGGCCAGGGTTTCGGCGTCGCGCTGAGCCCGTACAACCTGGTCACCGCGCTGTGCGGTACCTTGATCGGCACCGTGGTCGGCCTGCTGCCGGGCCTGGGCCCGATCAACGGCGTGGCGCTGCTGATCCCGATTGCCTTCGCCCTCGGGCTGCCGCCGGAATCGGCGCTGATCCTGCTCGCGGCAGTCTACCTGGGCTGCGAATATGGCGGCCGGATCAGTTCGATTTTACTGAACATCCCCGGTGAAGCCTCAACCGTGATGACGACCCTCGACGGCTACCCGATGGCGCGCCAAGGCTACGCCGGTGTCGCCCTGTCGTTGTCGGCCTGGAGCTCGTTCCTCGGCGCACTCATCGCCACCTGCGGCATGGTGCTGTTTGCGCCACTGCTGGCAAAATGGGCGATCGCCTTCGGCCCGGCGGAATACTTCGTGCTGATGGTGTTCGCCATCGTCGCCCTCGGCGGCATGGCAGGCGACCGACCGCTGAAAACCTTCATTGCGGCGCTGATCGGCCTGTTTCTCTCGGCGGTCGGCATCGACGCCAACAGCGGCGTGTACCGCTTCACCGGCGACAGCATCCACCTGACCGACGGCATCCAGTTCGTCGTGCTGGTGCTGGGCCTGTTCTCGATCAGCGAGATCCTTCTGCTGCTGGAGAAAACCCACCATGGCCATGAGGCGGTCAAAGCCACCGGTCGTATGCTGTTCAACGTCAAGGAAGCGGCCTCGGTGTTCCTGGTGAACATCCGTTGCGGTCTGCTCGGCTTCTTCATGGGCGTATTGCCCGGTGCCGGCGCCACCCTGGCCAGTGCCGTGGCGTACATGACCGAGAAACGCATCGCTGGCGCCAGCGGAACCTTCGGCAAGGGCGACAAGCGTGGCCTCGCCGCACCGGAAACCGCCATCGGTGCCTCCTGCTGTGGCGCCCTGGTGCCAATGCTGACCCTCGGCGTACCCGGTTCGGGCACCACTGCGGTGATGATCGGCGCCCTGACCCTGTACAACATCACCCCCGGCCCGCTGCTGTTCCAGCAACAACCGGACATCGTCTGGGGCCTGATCGCCTCGCTGTTCGTCGCCAACATCATGCTGGTGATCCTGAACATCCCGATGGTACGGCTGTTCACCCGCATCCTGTCGGTGCCGAACTGGGCCCTGGTGCCGGTGATCGCGATCATTACCGCGATCGGCGTGTACGCCGTGCATGCGACCACCTTCGACCTGTTCCTGATGATCGGCATCGGCATCTTCGGCTACATCCTGCGCAAGCTGGATTTCCCGCTGTCGCCGGTATTGCTTGGCTTCATCCTCGGCGGGCTGATGGAGCAGAACCTGCGCCGGGCGCTGTCGATCTCCAACGGCGACCTGCACATCCTCTGGGCCAGCCCGATCAGCCTGGGCGTCTGGACCTTGGTGGCGCTGATGCTGGCCCTGCCGCTGCTGCGTAGCTGGCGCAAACGCAACGCCCAACGTCGCGCCCTGGCCAATGTCTGATGGCACGTTGAAAAGCTGGTGGGCTACACCGCTGGTGGGCCTGGCCGGCGGCTACCTGGCCAGTTGCGTCGGCTGGCCGCTGCCCTGGATGGTCGGCTCGTTGCTGGCGATCATCCTGGTGCGCTGCCTGACCCCGTTCCAGATCGCCGAGATTCCCAACGGCCGCAAATGCGGCCAATGGATCATTGGCATCGGCATCGGCCTGCACTTCACCCCGCAAGTGATCGAGCAAGTGGCCAGCCACTTTGGCCTGATCTTCTTCGGTGCGCTGATCACCAGTCTGTCGAGCCTGCTCGGCGTGTGGTTGCTGCGGCGTACTGGCGAGGACCGCGCCACGGCGTTCTTCTCCAGCATGCCGGGCGGTTCCGGGGAAATGGTCAACCTCGGCGCGCGCAATGGTGCGGTGCTCAGCCGCGTCGCCGCCGCGCAAAGCCTGCGGGTGCTGGCGGTGGTGCTGTGCGTACCGGCGGCCTTCAAGTTTCTGCTCGGCGATGGCGTGCCGTTGGTGCACGGCGGGGCAGTGCACTGGGGCTGGTTGAGCGTGATCGCGCCGCTGGGGGTGCTCGCTGCGCTGCTCTGGCAACGGCTCCGGCAACCCAACCCGTGGCTGTTCGGACCGCTGCTGGTGGCATCGATTGCCAGCATCGGCGGCAACTTGCACCTAGGCTTGCCCGACGGCGCCAGCCAGGTCGGCCAGTGGCTGATCGGCAGCGGGCTGGGCTGTCACTTCAACCGGACGTTCTTCCGCCGCGCACCGTCGTTCCTCGGCCGCACGCTGCTGGCCACGGCCCTGACCATGCTGATTGCCGCCGTGGCAGCCTTGACCCTCAGCGCCCTGACCCACCTCGACCTGCGCTCGCTGACCCTCGGCATGATGCCGGGCGGCATCGCCGAAATGAGCCTGACGGCCGAGACGCTGCAACTGTCGGTGCCACTGGTGACGGCGCTGCAAGTGATGCGCCTGCTGTTCGTGCTGTTCCTCGCCGAGCCGCTGTTCCGCCACTGGGTGGCAGAACGCGAGTTGTCGTCCAACGACGACTAGAGCGCCGGCAGCGCCCAGTCGATCGGCGTCTGGCCGTTCTGTTCGAGGAACTTGTTGGTGCGGCTGAAATGGCCGCAACCGATGAAGCCCCGGTAGGCAGACAACGGCGATGGATGCACCGATTTGAGCACCAGGTGCTTCTGCGGGTCGATCAGCTTGGCCTTGCCTTGCGCATGCGCCCCCCAAAGCAGGAATACCAAGCCGCTCTGGTGTTCGTTGACCACCTCGATGATCCGGTCAGTGAAGAACTGCCAGCCCTTGTTGGCGTGAGAGGCGGCGTTGGCGCGCTCGACGGTCATGGTAGTGTTGAGCATCAGCACGCCCTGGTCGGCCCAGTGCTGCAGGCAGCCGTGCTTGGCGATGTCGATGTTCAGGTCGCGCTGCAGCTCCTTGTAGATGTTCACCAGCGACGGCGGCGTCGGGATCCCCGGTTGCACCGAGAAACACAGGCCATGAGCCTGACCGGGGCCGTGGTAAGGGTCCTGGCCGAGGATGACCACTTTCACCTGGTCCAGCGGCGTGGAGTTCAGCGCATTGAAGATCAGCGGGCCAGGCGGGTAGATCTCCTTGCCGGCGGCGTGCTCCTGGCGCAGGAACGCGCGCAGCTCATGCATGTAGGGTTGGTCGAACTCGGCGCGCAGGGCCTGCTTCCAGCTGGGTTCGAGTTTGATGCGGTCTTCTTCGGTGGTCATGGGGTTATCCGGTCGACAATGGGGCGGACACTAGGAAAGCTGTGGGCGCTTGTCAATCGATCCGACCGGCGACCGGCACATTCACGACCAGCAGCCATACTTGTCTGGATAACCGCAGAGAGGTTGCCCATGGCCGTGCAGTTCGAAGTACTCACCGGCGTGGACGGCGCCCGCCTCGGCATCGCCAGCCTGGACGCGCCGGCGTCGCTCAACGCTCTTTCACTGCCCATGATCGAGGTGCTGGACGAGTACCTTAACGCCTGGGCCGATGACCCTAACGTGGTCTGTGTGCTATTGCGCGGCAACGGCCCCAAAGCCTTTTGCGCCGGCGGCGATGTGCGCAGCCTGGTCGAGGCGTGCCGTGCCCATCCGGGCGAGGTACCGCCACTGGCCGCGCGCTTCTTCGCCGCCGAATATCGCCTCGACTATCGCCTGCATCACTACCCAAAACCGCTGCTGTGCTGGGGCCACGGCCATGTGCTGGGCGGTGGCATGGGCTTGCTGCAGGGTGCGCGGATCCGTATCGTCACCCCCAGCAGCCGGCTGGCCATGCCGGAAATCAGTATCGGTTTGTACCCGGATGTGGGCGCCAGCTGGTTCCTCCCGCGCCTGCCGGGCAAGCTCGGCTTGTTCCTGGGCCTGACCGGTGCGCCAATCAATGCGCGGGATGCCCTCGACCTGGGCCTGGCCGACCGCTTTATGGCCGAAGGCCAGCAGGAGGACCTGATCGACGGGCTGCTCCAGCTCAACTGGCAGGAACAGACCGCGATGCAGTTGAACAGCCTGCTCAAGGCGTTGCAGTTGCAGGCCAGAAACGATCTGCCGGCGGCGCAATGGCTGCCCAGACGGCAGCGCATCGACGAGATACTCGACGCCAGCGACCCGGCCTGTGCCTGGCGGGCGATTGCACAGTTGCGCCAGCACGACGATCTGCTTCTGGCCAAAGCCGCGCAGACCCTGCTCGAAGGCTGCCCGCTGACGGCGCATCTGGTCTGGCAGCAGCTTCGCCGGGCGCGCTACCTGTCGCTGGGACAAGTGTTCCAGATGGAGTACGCGATGAGCCTGAACTGCTGCCGGCACCCGGAATTCAGCGAAGGGGTGCGGGCGCGTTTGCTGGACAAGGATATGAAGCCGCGCTGGCACTGGCCGGAGGTGGCGCAGGTGCCACGGGCGGTGGTGGACGCACATTTCGGCAAGGCCTGGGAGGGGCGGCATCCGCTGGCGGATCTGGCCTAGAAAGCATCGCGGGACGAGTCGTCCCGCGATGGCTGCACAGCAGCCCCTCTATCGATGCCAGTTGCGATCCGGCCAGCCATCGCCGTTGCGATCCCGATCCCTGCGCGACTCCCCATGCCGGTAACGTTGATCGTAGCCACGCCCCGGATACGGCCTGTAATACGGCCCCGGCGCCGGCCGGTAGTAACGCGGCGCAGGCGCATAATAGCGGGGCTGCGGCGGCACCACGTAATAACCACGGTTGTAGTCGTTGGCGGGATAGGTCGGCCGGTAGTAACCGGGGTAGCCATAGCGATCAGCGGAATACACCTCGGTTCGGTAGTAGCCCTGACCTCCGTAATAAGGAGCACACGCGGTTGTCAGCAAAGCAAGCGAGACAATCAACAAGATTCGTCGATACATGGCGGCCTCCTGGACCGCAAAACTGCACATCCCAGCGGCGCTGGTCGGCGTCGATCGGCAAAGATTCATCGACACTCCATGAGACTGCGAAATCACCTTCTAGTGCGATTTGCGCAATAATTTGAAACAACACCGATAACCTTAAAAAACCACCAGTTATTTCCAGCGCCGGAATCTAGAATAAGGGCACTGAAAACAGCCTCCGGGAATGCCATGCCGCTTCGTTCCGCCATGCTTTCGCAACGCTCATTGCTGCTGGCATTGCTGCTGTTGCTCGGTTGCGGCTTCTTTGCCACGTCGCTGATCAGCTACTTTTCTTCGCGCAGCTCGATCCGCGACCACATCATCAATACCGAGCTACCGCTGACCTCCGACAACGTCTACTCGGAGATCCAGAAAGACCTGATCCACCCCATCGTGGTCTCCTCGATGATGGCGCAGGACACCTTCCTGCGCGATTGGGTCCTGGCTGGCGAGCACGACAGCAGCCTGATCACCCGTTACCTGGGCGAAGTCGCCCGGCGCCAGCAAGCCTACACCGCGTTCTTCGTTTCCGACGCCAGCGCCACCTACTACCAGGCCAAGGGTGTGCTGAAGCAGATCAACCCACAGGACCAACGCGATCGCTGGTACCTGCGCGTGCGCGACATGCAGGCGCCTTACGAAATCAATGTCGACCTGGACTTGGCCAACCAGGACGCCCTGACCCTGTTCGTCAACTACAAGGTGTTCGACTACCAGCAGCGCTTCATCGGGGTGACCGGCACCGGGCTGACGGTGGCATCGGTGGTGCGTCTGATCGACGACTACCAGAAGCGCTACCAACGCGAGGTGTACTTCGTCGACGCCCAGGGCCGGCTGGTACTCACCGGTTCGGCCGGCGGCCCGAAAGGTGCCCACGCCGGCACGGCGTTGAAAGACATCCCGGCGCTGGCCAGCCTGCTCGCGCGGATGCCAACCCCGGTCAGCGGCAGCCACGAATACAGCAGCGACACCGACAACCACTTCCTCAATGTGCGGCTGATCCCGGAATTGAACTGGTACCTGTTCGTCGACAAGCATGACGCGGGGGCACTCGACGGTCCTCGGCAGTCGCTGTACCTGAACCTGGTGATCTGCGCGGTCATTACCCTGGTGGTGCTGTCGCTGCTCAATGCGATGATTCGCCGCCATCAGGACAGCATCCAGGAGCTGGCCACCCTCGACAGCCTGACCGGCCTGCCCAATCGGCGGGCCTTCGACCTGCTCGCCGCTCAGGCCCTGCAAGAAGCCGAACGCGAACCGCTACCGCTGGTCGCTTTGCTGATCGACCTCGATCACTTCAAACAGCTCAACGACACCCATGGCCACCTGGCCGGCGACGAAGTCCTGCGCCAGTTCGCCCGGGTGCTGGAAGGCTGCCTGCGCCAGGCCGACATCATCTGCCGCTGGGGCGGCGAGGAGTTCATCGTGCTGCTCAAGGAGGCCAACACGGCCGCGGCCTTTGCCGTGGCTGAGAAGATCCGCGAGCGCACCGAACAATTGCGCTTCGACTTTGCCGGGCAGCCACTCCAGCTCACCGTCAGCATCGGCTTGAGCACCCGGCAACGCGGCGATACCCTGCACAGCCTGATCGCCCTCGCCGACCACGCGCTGTACCGTGCCAAGCAAAGCGGGCGTAACCGCGTCTGCAGTGAAATCCCCAGGTCCGACCCGCCATGAGCGCTACCCCAAATGATCCCCGCCTGTGCCCTGCCTGTGGCGCCAGCAACCAGTGCAGCCTTGCCGATCCACGCAGTGCCGCGCAGGCCTGCTGGTGCTACAGCGTGCAGATCGACCCCAAGGTGCTCGAGGCGCTGCCCGCCGAGCTGCGCGACACCGCCTGCCTGTGCCCGCGCTGCGCGCAAGTCGAGGCACACGTGCAAGCAGCCAGGGCCGCGCGCAGCCGGTAAACTGCGCGTCCGCACGTCCAGCCGAAGCACGCCATGCGCCTTGATCGTTTTTTGAGCAACCTACCCAATTTCAGCCGCCAACAGGTACGCCTGCTGCTGGTCGAACGGCGCGTGCGCGTGGATGCCCAGGTGGTGGCCGACCCGCACCACGAGGTGCGTGAGTTCAGCCGCGTGGAGGTCGACGATCAGTTGCTGCAAGCAGGACGCCCGGCGCGCTATTTCATGCTGCACAAACCGGCCGGCTGTGTCAGCGCCACGTTCGACCGGCAACACCGCACCGTGCTCGACCTGCTCGACGAGCCGGACAAAGATGACCTGCATATTGCCGGCCGCCTTGACTACAACACCACCGGGCTGCTGCTGATCACCAACGACGGCCAATGGTCGCGGCGCCTGACCCAGCCCCGCACCAAGCTGCCCAAGGTGTACTACGTGGAGACCGAGCAGCCGATCGAAGCCGCCTATGTGGCGAAGTTTCTCGAAGGGTTCTATTTCGCCTTCGAAGACCTCACCACCCTGCCCGCACAGTTGCTGCCACTGAGCAGCCACAGCGCCCGGCTGAGCATCGTCGAAGGCCGCTACCACCAGGTCAAGCGCATGTTTGGCTTCTACAACAACAAGGTCACCCGCCTGCACCGCGAGCGCATGGGCCCGCTGAGCCTCGACCCGGCGCTGGCGCCCGGTGCCTACCGTGCCCTGCACCCCGCCGAAATAGCCGCGATCTAGACGCAGCGCCGCCTGGCAGAAAAAATCGGCAAATTACCCGAACGGCACTTGCGGGTTGTCCACTCGCCTGCTTGAATCCAATCGTCGGTCTGCATGTGACCAATCAGTCACGCCATTAGTCCAAGACACCTTTTTGCTGGCGACCCATGCCTTGAAGCGTGGGCGTCCGGCCGATTGCCCGCCGAACAATAAAACCCGTCGACCACTGCTGCAACGGATCGACAAGGGCCCCGCTTCAGTTCCAGGCGTATGCCTACCTGTCATAAAGAACGTGCAAGCTTGCTTGTGCGGATACCCTTTTTGCGCCAGGAGTCGATGACATGAGGCCAGAAATTGCTGTGCTGGATATACAAGGTCAGTACCGGGTTTACACGGAGTTCTATCGCGCAGACGCCGCCGAGAAAACGATCATTTTGATCAACGGCTCGCTCGCCACCACAGCCTCCTTTGCACAGACGGTGCGCAACCTGCACCCGCAGTTCAACGTGGTGCTCTACGACCAGCCGTATGCCGGCAAGTCCAAGGCGCACAACCGCAACGACCGTTTGCTGACCAAGGAAATCGAAGGGCAGATCCTGCTCGAACTGATCGATCACTTTGCCGCCGACCATGTGATGTCGTTCTCCTGGGGCGGCGCCTGCACGCTGCTGGCGCTGGCGCACAAGCCGCGGCGAATCGAGAAGGCGGTGGTCAGTTCGTTCTCGCCGGTGATCAACGAACCGATGCGCGACTACCTGGAGCGTGGCTGCCAGTACCTCAGCGCCTGTGATCGCTACCGGGTTGGCAACCTGGTCAATGACACCATCGGCAAGCACTTGCCGTCGCTGTTCAAACGTTTCAACTATCGGCACGTGAGCAGCCTGGACAACCACGAATACCAACAGATGCACTTCCACATCAATCAGGTGTTGGAGCATGACCTGGAGCGGGCCTTGAAGGCGGCGCAGGCCATCGACATTCCGGTGCTGTTCGTCAATGGCGAGTGGGACGAATACACCACCATCGACGATGCCCGGCAGTTTGGCAGGCACGTGCGCAACAGCCACTTCAGCCATATCCAGGGGGCCGGGCACTTCCTCGACATGGAGCACAAGGCGGCCTGCCGCGACACGCGTGAAGCCTTTTTGGGCTTCCTGAAACCGGCCCTGCGCGAGTCGCGCCATCGCTACCACTACGTGCAGGAGCAGCATGCGCTGGCCATCTGAACGACACGGGCGCCTCTAGCGCAGCCGCCGGCATCACCTGCCCGCATGGGCAGAAGGAAGATGCAGACCCTGCGCCAGAGGTCGCCGACAAAGAAGAATTCGCAATCAAGGCTTCAAATCGTCACGCTGTTCTGGTACAAAGTGCGCCTGAAAGCGGGTGTCGTATAATGGCATTACTCCAGCTTCCCAAGCTGATAACGAGGGTTCGATTCCCTTCACCCGCTCCAGTTTCCCTCCCCGCGTTACCCCTCCTGTTCGCTTCACACACTTGGCAATGATTTTTCAAGCGGCATTTGCGCACGCCTGAACCTGCCCCTGCACCCACCCTGTTCTGCCTGCACGCCTTGTATCGCGGCCCTGTCCGGCAATTTCCCGCATCACTTGCCGATCCGCGAGCACGCCACCGTCTGCCATCGTTTCCCCTGCAGCCGGCATTGCTCCGAGCAAAGCACTAGGCGCACTCATTTTCAGTGTGTACCATACACACCATCGTTCCATGGAGGGACGCATGCGCAGTCGAGAGGTGATCAGGATGATCGTTGCCGCCAGTTGGTACGAGGTGGCCTGCAAAGGCAGCCACCATCAATTCAAACACCCGCTGCGTGCCGGGCGGGTTACCGTCCCGCACCCGCAAAGTGACCTACCGATTGGCACAGTGATGAACATATTCAAGCAGGCCGGCCTCGAGCGCAGCGGGCAGGTTCATTGAGTTATCAGGAGGTTTAAGCCATGCAATTTCCTGTTGTACTGCACAAGGATGCCGCCGCCGATTACGGCGTGAGCATTCCCGATCTGCCCGGTTGTTTCTCTGCCGGGGCCACCGTTGCCCAGGCGCTGGAGAACACCCTTGAGGCCATGGCCCTGCATTTCGAGGGCCTGGTCGCCGACAACCAGCCGCTGCCGCGCGCCCAGGAAATCGACGTGCACATCGGCAACCCGGATTTCGAAGGCGGGATCTGGGCCGTGGTGGATTTCGACATCACGCCGTATCTGGGCAAGTCGGTCCGGTTCAACGCCAGCCTGCCGGAAAACCTCCTGCAACGTATCGACGACCGCGTACAAAAGGATCATCGTTACGCATCCCGCTCGGGTTTCCTGGCAGCCGCAGCCCTGCGCGAACTGCTCAGCTGAAGCCCTGCCCCACCACGAAACATTCAAAGGATTGGTACATGTTTCTTTCCCGCTGGCTTCCGGGCCTGGCCAACCTGCTGCAGTACCGCGCCGAGTGGTTCCGTCCGGACTTGCAGGCCGGCCTGTCGGTGGCCGCCATCCAGATCCCGATCGCCATCGCCTACGCGCAAATCGTCGGCCTGCCACCGCAGGTCGGCTTGTATGCCTGCATCCTGCCGATGATCGTGTATGCCTTGGTCGGCAGTTCCCGCCAACTGATGGTCGGCCCGGACGCGGCCACCTGCGCCATGGTCGCCGGCGCCGTGGCGCCCTTGGCAATGGGCGACCCGGAGCGGGTGGCGCAGTTGTCGGTGATCGTTACCGTGCTCGTGGGGCTGATGCTGATTGGCGCCGGGGTGGCACGGGCCGGGTTCATTGCCAGCTTCTTCTCGCGGCCGATCCTGATCGGCTACCTGAACGGCATCGGCCTGAGCCTGCTGGCCGGGCAACTGGGCAAGGTGGTGGGCTTCGAAATCCATGGCAACGGCTTCATCCTCAGCCTGATCGACCTGGCCCAGCGCCTGAACGAAATCCGCTGGCTCACCCTGGCCCTGGGCCTGGCCGCGCTCGGCCTGCTGATCGCCCTGCCACGGCGCTACCCGAAACTACCGGCGGCACTGGTCACGGTGATTGTCGCCACACTGATCGTCGCGCTGTTCGGGCTGGACAAGCATGGCGTCGCAGTGCTCGGTCATGTGCCAGCGGGCATGCCGAAACTGGCCTGGCCGCAGACCAACCTGGAAGAGATGAAAAGCCTGCTGCGCGACGCCCTCGGTATCGCCACGGTGAGCTTCTGCAGCGCCATGCTCACCGCGCGCAGCTTTGCCGCCCGACATGGCTACGCCATCAATGCCAACCATGAGTTCCTCGCCCTCGGCGTCTCCAACCTGGCCGCCGGTGCCTCCCAGGGCTTTGCCATCAGCGGCGCCGATTCGCGCACTGCGGTCAACGACATGGTCGGCGGCAAAAGCCAGCTGGTCGGCATCATTGCCGCACTGGTGATTGCCGTGATCCTGCTGTTCTTCACCACGCCGATGGCCTGGATTCCACAGGCGGCGCTCGGCGCGGTGCTGTTGATGGCCGGCTGGGGGCTGATCGACGTGAAGTCGCTGGGCAAGATCTACAAGCTCAGCCGCTTCGAGTTCTGGCTGTGTGTGCTGACCACCGTCGGCGTACTCGGGCTAGGCGTGTTGCCGGGGATCATCCTGGCGGTGACGCTGGCGATCCTGCGCCTGCTGTACAGCATCTACCAGCCGACTGACGCGGTGCTGGGCTGGTCGCCGGGCATCGAGGGCCAGGTCGACATCAGCCGCCACGAAGATGCGCGGACCGTACCGGGGCTGGTGGTGTACCGCTTCGACGATGCGATCCTGTTCTTCAATGCCGACTACTTCAAGATGCGCCTGCTGGACGCCGTGCAACGCGAGAAAGAGCCGAAAGCCGTGCTGTTCGATGCCGAGGCGGTGAGTTCGATCGACGTCAGCGGGATTGCCGCGCTACGCGAGGTGCGCGATACCCTGCATGCCCAGGGCATCGTGCTGGGCATTGCCCGGGCCCGCGGGCGCTTCCTGCGAATGCTGGTGCGCTCGGGGTTGGCGCGGGAGATGGAGGGTCACCTGTTGTATGGCTCGGTCAGGGCCGGGATTCGAGCGTATCGATTGTGGCGCAACAAGTTGCGCCGGGAGGCTTCCGGCGCATAACCGCGCAGCGCCCCTTAGCTGGCGCGCGACGGCAACAAACCCGGCAGTGCATGCAGCAACGCATTCAGCGCGAAACCGATGAACATCAGCCCGCAGGCACGGGTGATCCACAGTTCGTAGCGGCTGTAGACACTGCGTACGTGCCGGGCGCCGACGATGCCGATCAGGATTACATAAGCCAACAGGCCGCCAACGAAACTCAGGGCGATCAGCATCGGCAGCATCGACCAGTCGAGCACTTCGGCGCGGCTGGAGAGCAAGGCGGTAAAGGTGGCCACCGCAACCGGGTAGGCCTTGGGATTGGTCAGGCCGAACACCACGCCATGCCAGAACGGCTGGCGCACCGGGCCATCCTGAGTGCTGCCGTTGCCCGGCCGGCTGCGCAAGGCCCGCACGCCGAGCCAGAACAGGTACAGGCCGCTGATCAGGCCGAGGATGTCGAACACCGAACTGCCGATCTGCCGCGCACCGACAATCGCCACCAGCGCGGTGCTGCACCAGAGCACGTCGCCGAGCAGGTGCCCGCAGAGAAAGCCGGCGCCAGCACGGCGCCCACGTGTGGCGCCGATACCGAGTACGGCCAACACGCCAGGACCGGGCGTGATGCCATAAATGAAACCGGAAGCAAGCACGGCGAGCAGCAGCGAGAAGGTCATCGGGGCCAGGATCCTGTGGCAGGCGAAAGGCCAGAGTCTACGCCAGGCGTGCCGTGCGGAACCAGTTACGCAGTCGCCGGCGCTGATGAGAACACGCTTGCGTGCTACAGTCGCGCCCTGCGATTTGCAACAACCTCCGATGAGATGCCCATGTCCGCCGCCGACTTCGATGCCACCCTTGCCCCCTGGCCACAGCTCAAGCGCAGCCACCCGTGCAGCGGCCTGCTGCTGGGCAACGGCGCCAGCCGCGCGGTGTGGCGGCCGTTCGCCTACTTCTCGCTGTTCGAGCTGGCCCAACGGGTGCGCAACAAGCCGCTCGGGCTCACCGACCAGGCACTGTTCAAGTCGCTGGACACCGAACTGTTCGAGCCAGTGCTAAGCGCGCTGAACACCACCGTGCAGGTCAATGCTGCACTGGCGATCAGTTCCTCGGCACCGCTGAACCGCTACTACGCGATCAAGGAAGCCCTGATCCATGCGGTGCGCAGCGTGCACATTCCGTTCCGGCTGCTGCCGGCGGCGAACCTGCTGGCGATCAATGCCGAGTTGCGCAGTTACCGCAGTGTGTTTTCAAGCAACTACGACCTGCTCGGCCACTGGGCGGTCAGGGCCGCGCCGGAAGGGTTCCAGTCGTTGTTCGACGAGGAAGGCGATTTCGATGTCGCCCGTACCCATGGCAGCGGCACGCGCATGCTCTACCTGCATGGCGGCCTGCACCTGCTCAAGACTCAGGACGGCGGCACGCGCCAACGCGCTGCCGAAGGCAGTCAGTTGCTCAATGGATTTGCAATCAACACGCCGGGGGATGTGCCGCTGTTCGTCAACGAAGGGCTCAGCGACGACAAGCTGCGGGCGATTCGTGCATCGGACTACCTGACCTGGTGCTACGCCGAGCTGGCCGCGCACCACGAGGGGCTGTGCGTGTTCGGCCAGCATCTGGACCAGGCCGACCGGCACCTGCTACGGGCGATCCGCGAGGCACAACCGGCGCATGTGGCGGTAGGTATCCTGCCGGTGAGCGAAGCGGCGATTGTCAGCCAGAAGCAGCACTATACGCGGTTGTTCGAGGGGGCTGCGGCTGAGCTGCTGTTCTTCGATGCGTCGACCCATCCGCTGGGCGATGCTGCGCTGAATGTGCCAGCGCCAGCGGCCAGCGCGGTAAAGCGGCGGCGCTAAAACGCTACCGCGCCTGCCCCCCCACAGTGGTCGGCTTCGATTGAGCGGGCAGGTGCAAATCCACGTAGCAAATAACAATAATTATCGATACCATTCGCAACCTTTCTCGCCGCGACGCTCTGGAAAGCTTGCATGCAGCGCCCTAAACCCGACCCATTTGCGCATGAACCCTGCCGCGGTTTCTACGCCGATATCCTGTATTTCCTGCGCAAGCGCATGGACAACGCCAGCGATGCGGCCGACATCACCCAGGACGTGTTTACCCAATGGCTGGGGTACCGCGACAAGCACCGGGTCGAGCAACCCCGGGCGTTTCTGTTCCAGGTGGCGCGCAATCTGCTGCGTGATCACTGGCGTCGACAGAAAGTCCGGCATGCCGTCCTCGACGAGGACGCCGAGCTCTCCACTGAAGCGCCCGCCTCCCCGGTGACCGACCCGATGGCCAACGCGCAGACCCAGCAACGCCTTGAGCAGTTGAAAATTGTTCTTGCCGAACTCTCGCCGCGCCGCCGCGAAGCCCTTATGCTGCACCGCTTTGAAGGTTTGAGTCAGGCGCAGATCAGCGAACGCATGGGGATTTCCATCAGCATGGTGGAGAAACATATCGCCGCCGCGCTCCTGCATTGCAAACAGCGCCTGGACCGCGAGCACGGCACGGAGCAGCCCCAATGAGCGTCACCCCTGAAATCGATAAGCGTTCGGTCGATGCCCAGGCGGCCAGCTGGTTCAGCCACAACCAGAACGCGCCTTCGCGCGCTGCGCGCAAGGCCTTCGAGCAATGGCTGGAAACACCCGAGCACGCTCGCGCCTACAGCCAGTTCGAACAGCTGTGGGCCGACCTGGCCGCGCTCAAGGCACTGAACAAACCGGCGCCCTTGCCGCAGCGCCAGGCCAAGGTCTGGCGCCCGGCCCTGGCGGCAGCCGCAGCGCTGGTCTGTACGCTGCTGGCGAGCAACCTCGGCGTGCCGAACACCGTTTTCGAGCAGCACCTGGCCAGCACGCACCAGGCACTGCACAGCGTGCGCCTGCCCGACGGCAGCGAACTGAACATGAACGCCAATACGCGCCTGCGTATCGACTTCAGCGCCGAACGCCGGTTGATCCATCTCGACCAGGGCCAGCTCTACATCGACGTCGCCGCGGACAAGGAGCGGCCATTGTTCGTCGACGCCGGCACGGCCCGCGTGCGTGTGGTCGGCACCGGTTTCGACCTGCGCCGCGGCCAGCGCGAACTGGTGCTCAGCGTCGCGCATGGCACGGTGGCCCTGGAAACCCCCGGCGAAGGCCGCGCGCCGGCGTTGCTCAACGCCCGTCAGCGCGTCACCTACGACCTCGCCCGCGGCAGCCTGAGCTGGCAGACCGTCAGCGCTCAGGAAGTCGCCGACTGGCGCAGCGGGCATGTGTCGTTCCGCAACCGCGAACTGGCCAGCCTGGTCGACGAACTGTCGATCTACCGCCCCAACGCCGTGCTGCTGGCCGATAGTTCCCTGGCTGGCTACAAGGTCTCCGGCAACCTCGATGTGCATGACCCGGACGCCCTGCTCAACGCCCTGCCGGCGCTGCTGCCGGTGAAAAGCGTGCCCTTGGCCGATGGCCGCCTGCGCATCGAGCGACGTTCGCAGTAAATCGCTGAGAATATTTTTCATTCGCATATGAGGGTTTTTCGACGCACCGCGTCTTCCTCCCGTCTGCGTAGTCATTGCAGGCCTTTCTGGCCTGTGTCGCCGTATTGGGGGATTTCATGTTGCGTGCGTTTCGACCTTTCAAACCGTTGCCGGTCCGTTCTTCGCTGCTCGCCGCGTGCCTCGCACTGAGCTTGCAGGCCCAGGCCACGCCGGTGCAGCTGCAATTGCCGGCGCAGCCGCTGGCCGTCTCGCTGAGCCAGCTGGCCCAGCAAGCCAAGGTGCAATTGCTGTTTGACGAATCGTTGCTGCGCAACGTCCAGGCCCCGGCTCTCAACGGCCCGTTCGAAGCCGCCGACGCCATTGCCCGCCTGCTGGCGGGTAGCCGGTTTGCCGTGGTCCAGGTTGGCAGCACCTACGTGGTGCGTCCGAAAGACGACGAAACCACCCCGCGCAGCGTCGATGCCAACGGTATCCAGCTCAACGCCCTGAGTATCGTCGGCAACGGTCAACAGGTCGACGCGGCCACCGTCGGCCGCTCGACCCTGACCCAGGTCGACATCGACCGGCACCAGCCGAGCAACATTCCCAACCTGCTCACCACCCTGCCCGGGGTGAACATGGGCGGCTCGCAGGAACCCGGCGGCCAGACCATCAATATCTGGGGCATGGGCGATGCCGAAGACGTACCACTGACCGTCGACGGTGCCACCAAAAGCGGCTTCGAGCGTTACTCGCAGGGCACCATCTTCATCGAGCCCGAGCTGATCAAGCGCATCGAAGTGGAAAAAGGACCGCACTCGACCTTCGTCGGTAACGGCGGCTTTGGCGGTAGCGTACACATGGAAACCAAGGACGCCCCCGACCTGCTGCAGGAAGGCCGTAACGCCGGCGCCATGGTCAAATACGGCTATTCCAGCAACGATCACCAGCAGATCTACAGCTCGGCGCTATTCGGCCGCACCGACGACGGCCGTGCCGATGCCCTAGTCTACCTGACCAAGCGCGATGGCGACGACATGAAGCTGGCCGGTCATCAGCCGAACAAGAACAACCAGTACCCGATCAACCCCAAGCGCCTGCCGAACACCGCGCAGGACCTGGACGGTGGCCTGTTCAAGCTGAACCTGCACCTGGACGACGAGAACAGCGTCAACCTGTCCTACTCGCGGTCGAACAACGAACGCTGGACACCGTTTTCCTCGATCAGCTACCCGACCCCACCGAGCCAGGCCAACATCGACAAGTACGGCTATGAAGGGGCGCTGCGGCGCTTCCTGGCCAACCGCCAGACCATCGACACCACCTGGTCGGCCACCTACAAGTACCAGCCAATCGACAACCCGCTGGTCGACCTGGAAGTCAGCTACTCCGAGTCCGACACCGAGCAGACCGACGAGCGCGACGCCACCGCGTACTTCCAGATGGCCACCGGCGGGCGCAAGATGGAGACCGCCTACAAGGACCGCATCGTCGAAGTGCGCAATACCGCGCTGTTCGCCAGCGGCCCGCTGGAGCATGCACTGACCACGGGCGTGCAACTGCGCCGGCACACGCGCGACACCGACATGTGGATGCCGGGCGCCATGTACGACAACGCCAAGTACAACTACGGCCACTTCCAGCCGTACTTCATGCCCAAGGGCAAGGTCGACACCGACAGCCTCTACGTGCAGGACGCGATCACTTGGGGCGACTTCACCCTGACCCCGTCGATGCGTTACGACCACGTGCGCAACGAAGGCGGCGGCAACGACGCGCCGTACTATGACAATCTGGCCGCCGGCCATGATTACAGCGCCCAGACCTACAGCGGCTGGTCGCCGCGACTCGGGCTGTTCTGGAAAGCCACCGAGCAGCAGGCGTTCTTCGCCGACTACAGCCAGACCTGGCGCGCCCCGGTGATCGACGAGCAGTACGAAGTCCAGGGTCTCGGCTCACGCACCGCTAGCAGCCGGGGCCTGGACCCGGAACGCATCACCGCCATTCGCCTGGGTAGCGTCACCAGCCTGTCCGACGTGTTCAGCGAACGCGACAGCGTGCAGATCCGCACCACCCTGTTCCAGAACCGGGTCAAGGACGAGATCGTCAAATCCACTGGTATCGAGTGCAACCAGCAGAACATCACCGGCGGCAACATCGGCAAGAGCTGCCCAGCGGGCCTGATCGCCAACTACCGCAACGTCAACGATGTGGTCTACAAGGGCTTCGATGTCGAAAGCTTCTACGACTCGACCTACCTGTTTGGCTCACTGTCCTACTCATGGATGACCGGCAAGCACGAAAACGCCTACACCAACCCGTGGGGCCCGAACGTCTGGGCACGCGATGTGCCGGCACCGAAATGGTTCGCCAGCCTGGGTGTGAAGATTCCGAGCTGGGATGCCCAGGTCGGCTGGACCGGGCTGTTCGTGCGCAAGACCGACCGTGTACCGAGCGACAAGTACTCGGGTAACGCCGCCAGCGTCCTGGGCGACAGCTACTACGACCAGCGCGAAAACGAATCGTACGACGTGCAAGGCCTGTTCGCCCGCTGGACCCCGCAGCAGCCGTACCTGAAAGGTACCGAGGTGAACCTCACCGTGGACAACCTGTTCAACCGTGACTACGCCCCCATGCTCAGCGGCGAGAACGTCTGGAGCCAGGGGCGCAACGCCAAGGTCAGCATCACCCGGTTCTTCTGACCCGAGCCGACGTCGGCCGCCTGCAACGGGTGGCCGGCGGCAACTGTACGGACACCTTTGTGTCCAGCTGTAACAAGATTCCCCTTCGCGCCTGTGGCTCAATGAGTGCACTTCCCCGTTTCAAGGCGCCTTCATGTCTTCCCGCGAAAACACCGGCATGGCCCTCGGCCTGCTCGGCGTAGTCATCTTCAGCCTCACCCTGCCCATGACGCGTATTGTCGTGCAGGAAATGCACCCCTTGCTCAACGGCCTGGGCCGCGCACTGTTCGCGGCGATTCCGGCGGCGCTGCTGTTGCTCTGGCGACGCGAGCGCTGGCCAAGCTGGCGGCAAGTGAAGGGGCTGAGCCTGGTAGCGTTGGGGGTGATTCTCGGCTTTCCGGTGTTCTCGGCCTGGGCCATGCAAACCGTGCCGGCCTCGCATGGCGCGCTGGTCAATGGTTTACAGCCGTTGTGCGTGGCGGTGTATGCCGCCTGGTTGTCGCACGAGCGGCCGTCGCGGGCGTTCTGGGCCTGCGCGGCGCTGGGCAGCGCGCTGGTGCTGAGTTATGCGCTGATCATGGGTGCCGGGCAGATTCAGGCGGGCGACCTGCTGATGCTGGCGGCGATCGCCGTGGGCGGTCTGGGGTATGCCGAGGGTGGTCGCCTGGCGCGGGAGATGGGCGGCTGGCAGGTGATCTGCTGGGCGCTGGTGCTGTCGAGCCCGTTGCTGCTAGGGCCGGTGCTGTACCTGGCGTGGCAGCAGGAGACGCCGATCAGCGCCAGGACCTGGTGGGCGTTTGGTTATGTGTCGCTGTTCTCGCAGTTCATCGGCTTCTTTGCCTGGTATGCCGGTCTGGCGCTGGGCGGGATTGCGCGGGTGAGCCAGGTGCAACTGACGCAGATCTTTTTCACCATCGCCTTTTCGGCGCTGTTCTTTGGTGAGCAGGTGGAACCGATTACCTGGCTGTTTGCCGGCGGGGTGATCCTGACGGTGCTGCTGGGGCGGCGGACCAAGGTGCATCCGGCGTCAGTCATTAAATTGCATTGAATTCATCGCGGAACGAGCCCGCGATGAGGCCCACACGCCTTAAGCCGGCAACAAGCCATCCGCCCGCAGCAGCGTTTCCAGGCAATGCTCCTGTACCCCATAGAACGCCTTCAACGCCTGAATCTTCTCCAGCAACGCCCCCGCCTCCAGCGGCTCGCGGCGCTTGGTGGCGAGGATCATCTTGTTCTTGTTGGTGTGCTCCAGCGAAATGAACTCGAATACCTTGGTGTCGTAGCCGCACGCCTCCAGGTACAACGCGCGCAGGCTGTCGGTCAGCATCTCCGCCTGCTGCCCGAGGTGCAGCCCATATTGCAGCATCGGCTTGAGCAGCCCCGGCGTGTGCAACTGCGGGCGAATCTGCTTGTGGCAGCACGGCGAGCACATGATGATCGCCGCCCCACAACGGATCCCGGTATGGATCGCGTAGTCGGTTGCTATGTCGCAGGCGTGCAGGGCAATCATCACCTCGATGGCACTCGGCACCACTGTGCGCACATCGCCATGCTCGAACACCAGCCCCGGATGCTCCAGGCGGGCCGCCGCGGCGTTGCACAGGTCGACCATGTCCTGGCGCAGTTCCACCCCGGTCACCTGCGCCTCGCGCTGCAGGGTATTGCGCAGGTAATCGTGAATCGCAAAGGTCAGGTAGCCCTTGCCCGAACCGAAGTCGGCTACCCGCAGCGGCTGCTCTGCCGTCAGCGGGGCACTGTTCAGGGCGTGGGAAAACACCTCGATGAACTTGTTGATCTGCTTCCACTTGCGCGACATCGCCGGGATCAGCGCCTGCTGCTGGTCGGTCACGCCCAGGTCGCGCAGGAACGGCCGGCTCAGCTCCAGGTAGCGCTTCTTCTCGCGGTCATGCTCGCCCGCCGGAACCACACGCGCCTGCTGCACGGCATTGCGGTGCAGCATCGGCTTGCCCTTCTTGCTGAACTCCAACTGCACTTCGTCGCTCAGGCTAAGCAGGTGGGCATTGCGGAACGATGCCGGCAGCAGCTCGGCAATCAGCGCCTGGGCGTCTTCCAGCGGCAGGTTGCGGGTGATGTCGCGAGTCTTGTAACGATAGACAAACGACAGGCTGGGCTGGCCCTTGACCATCAACGGCTTGGCGATCACCCGTTGCAGGTCGACCTCGTCGCCGACATGGCGCGCCAGCACCAGCTTGATGAAGGCTTCCTGTTGCAGGGCAGTCGCAAGCAGCGCCAGAAATTGCGCACGCGCATCCGGCGCGGCCTGGGCGGTGGAGGTGTCGGACATGGGGAATGGGTGCCTCGGGAATGACGGGGGCGCCGCAGGGCGCACGATGCCGGGCATTTTACGTGGATGCCCGGCGCACGCCCAGCGTTTGTCGATCAGCGCTGCCGCTTGCCCAGCACTAGCGCAGGATCACCAGGCGATTGGGCAACTCGTTGCGCGCCTGGGTCAGCGGCACGTGCTGGCTGAGCAGCTTGCCGCAGGCCTCGATGCAACTGACGAACCCCTGCACCGTCTGCCCGGCACGCACCTGCTCGGTGAAACGCTGCACGATGGCCTCCCACACCTGGTTATCCAGCCGCCGGGAAATCCCCTCGTCGACGAGGATCTCGACATACCGCTCGGCCTCACTGACAAAGATCAGCACCCCGGTGCTACCCAACGTGTGGTGCAGGTTCTGCTCCAGAAACTGCCGCCGCGCCAGGTTCGACGCACGCCAGTGGCGCACCGTACGCGGAATCAGCCGGGCGGTCAGGAATGGCAGGCGAAACAGCAGGCACAGCACCAGGAAACTCAGCCACTGCAGCATCAGCAAGCCGTGCACGCTGAACCAGCCGGTCAGGTAGAACACCAGTCCAGGCAGCACCAGCGCCAGCAGGCTGGCCCACAGCAACGGGATATAGGTGTAGTCGTCGGCGCGGGCGGCCAGCACCGTGACCAGTTCGGCATCGGTGTGCCGTTCGACTTCGGCGATCGCCTCGGCGACCTGACGTTGTTCGTATTCGCTGAGCAGTGCCATATCGCGCTTCACGTCTCTGTGAGTGTTGTTTTACCAGCCGCCCGACGAACCGCCGCCACCAAAGCTGCCGCCGCCACCGCTGAAACCGCCACCACCGCCACCGCCACCCAGACCGCCGAAACCGCCGCCCAGGCCACCGCCGAATCCGCCGCCGGAGCGTCCACCGCCCAGGCCCTGCAAGGCAAACACGATGATGATCAACAGAATGAACAGGCCCACACCCCAGGCCGTCGGGCCGTCTTCGCGACTGCTGCCAACGGCCCGCGCCGGCTCGGCCAGCGGCTCGCCGCCGAGTACCCGGAGCATCGCTGCGGTGCCTTGGAGGATGCCCTGGCTGAACTCGCCGCGGCGAAACGCCGGGGTGATCACGCTGTTGATGATGACCGAGGACTGCGCGTCGGTCAGGCGTTCTTCCAAGCCATAGCCGACTTCGATGCGCAGCTTGCGCTGGTTCGGGGCGACGATCAACAACGCGCCGTTGTCCTTGCCGCGCTGGCCGATGCCCCAGTGCCGGCCGAGCTGATAGCCATAGTCTTCGATGCCCTGGCCTTGCAGGTCGGGCACCGTCACCACGACTACCTGCTCGCCGCCGCTGGCCTGTTCATGTGCGGCAAGCATCTGCTCCAGCTGGGCGCGGCTGGCGGCGTCGAGCAGGTGCGCATCGTCCACCACCCGCCCGGTCAGGCTCGGGAATACCGGTTCGGCGCGCAGCAGCGCACTGGCCAGCAGCAGCGCCAGCAGCAACGCAGCCTTGAGCGCGCGCATCAGAATTTCACTTCAGGCGCTTTGTCGGCATCGGTGGCGGTGGCCTCGAAGGTTTCCCGCAGCGGCATGTCGCTGTACATCACGCTGTGCCAGATGCGTCCGGGGAACGTACGGATCTCGGTGTTGTAGCGCTGCACCGCCGCGATGAAATCCTTGCGCGCCACGGCAATGCGGTTTTCCGTGCCTTCAAGTTGCGATTGCAGGGCCAGGAAGTTCTGGTTCGACTTCAGGTCCGGGTAGCGCTCCGAGACCACCATCAGCCGGCCCAGCGCACCGCCCAACTGCTGCTGCGCAGCCTGGAACTGGCGCAGTTTCTCCGGGTCGTCCAGGGTACTGGCATCGACCTTGATCGAGGTGGCCTTGGCACGCGCCTCGATGACCGCGGTCAGGGTTTCCTGTTCCTGTTTGGCGTAGCCTTTGACTGTTTCCACCAGATTGGGGATCAGGTCGGCACGGCGTTGATACTGGTTCTGCACCTGCGCCCAGGCCGCCTTGACCTGCTCGTCGTAGTTGGGAATGTTGTTGATTCCGCAACCGGCCAGAAGGCTGGCCAGCACGACCAGCACCGCGAATCTTGCACGATGGATTACCTGCATCTTGGCAACGCTCCTTGAGTCTGCGTAAAGCCTCTGACTTGAGGCATAATCGCGAACCGCCGCTGGATGGCGACGGCCCGATCGGCTAAAAGATGCCCCAGCACACTACAACAATAGCCGCTTCCCCCATTTCGGCTGGGTCGTATCCCCGTGAATACGGCCGCAAGCCACGAGAGCTGAATACATGAACAAGCTGTGTTTGCTGGGCCTGCTCGTCAGCCTGGCCAGTCAGACGGCCTTGGCCGCTGCCCCTGCCGAGCCCCTGAAGAACAAGGACGCCTTCATCAGCGACCTGTTGAAGCAAATGACCGTGGAAGAAAAGATCGGCCAGTTGCGCCTGATCAGCATCGGCCCGGAAATGCCCCGCGAGCTGATCCGCAAGGAAATCGCGGCCGGGCGCATCGGCGGCACCTTCAACTCGATCACCCGCGACGAAAACCGGCCGATGCAGGACGCCGCGATCAACAACAGCCGGCTGAAGATCCCGATGTTCTTCGCCTATGACGTGATCCACGGCCACCGCACCATCTTCCCGATCAGCCTGGGCCTGGCGTCCAGCTGGGACATGGACGCCATCGCCCGCGTCGGCCGTACCTCGGCCATCGAGGCCGCGTCCGACGGCATCGACATGACCTTCGCACCGATGGTCGACATCGCCCGCGACCCGCGCTGGGGCCGCACCAGCGAAGGCTTCGGCGAAGACACCTACCTGGTCTCGCGGATCTCCCGCGTCATGGTCGAATCCTTCCAGGGCCAGAGCCCGGCGAATGCCGACAGCATCATGGCGGCGGTCAAGCACTTCGCCCTATACGGCGCGGTGGAAGGCGGACGCGACTACAACACCGTCGATATGAGCCCGGCCAAGATGTACAACGACTACCTGCCACCGTACCGCGCCGCCATCGACGCCGGTGCTGGCGGCGTGATGGTCGCGCTGAACTCGATCAACGGTGTGCCGGCCACCTCCAACACCTGGCTGATGAACGACCTGCTGCGCAAGGAGTGGGGCTTCAAGGGCGTCACCGTCAGCGACCATGGCGCCATCGGCGAACTGGTCCGCCACGGCGTGGCCAAAGACGGCCGTGAAGCGGCGAAACTGGCGATCAAGGCCGGCATCGACCTGAGCATGAACGACAGCCTGTACGGCGAAGACCTGCCGACGCTGCTCAAGTCCGGCGAGGTCAGCCAGGCCGACCTCGATAACGCCGTGCGCGAGATTCTCGGCGCCAAGTACGACATGGGCCTGTTCAAGGACCCGTACGTGCGCATCGGCCAGGCCAAGGACGATCCGGCCGACGTTTACGCCGACAGCCGCCTGCACCGCGACACTGCGCGCGACGTTGCCCGCCGCAGCCTGGTGCTGCTGGAAAACCGCAACCAGACCCTGCCACTGAAAAAAGCCGGGACCATCGCCCTGGTCGGCCCGCTGGCCGACGCCCCCATCGACATGATGGGCAGCTGGGCCGCCGCTGGCCGGCCGAAGCATTCGGTCACCGTGCGCAAAGGCCTGGAAACCGCACTGGGCGACAAGGCCAAGCTGGTCTACGCCAAAGGCTCGAACATCACCGCTGACAAGGCGATTGTCGACTACTTGAACTTCCTCAACTTCGACGCCCCGGAAATCATCGACGACCCGCGCCCGGCCGCGGTGCTGATCGACGAGGCGGTCAAGGCCGCGCAGCAGTCCGACGTAGTGGTGGCCGTGGTCGGCGAGTCGCGCGGCATGTCCCACGAATCGTCGAGCCGCACCAGCCTGGAAATCCCGGCGGCGCAGCGCGAGCTGATCAAGGCCCTGAAAGCCACCGGCAAGCCGCTGGTGCTGGTGCTGATGAACGGCCGGCCGCTGGCCCTGGCCTGGGAGCGCGAGCAAGCCGACGCGATCCTCGAAACCTGGTTCAGCGGCACCGAAGGCGGCAACGCCATTGCCGATGTCCTGCTCGGCGACTACAACCCATCGGGCAAGCTGGCGATCACCTTCCCGCGCTCGGTCGGGCAGATCCCGATGTACTACAACCACCTGCGCATCGGCCGGCCGTTCACCCCGGGCAAGCCAGGCAACTACACCTCGCAGTACTTCGAAGAGCCTAACGGCCCGCTGTATCCGTTCGGCTACGGCCTGAGCTACAGCGACTTCAGCCTTTCGAAGCTGAGCCTGTCGGCGAAAACCCTGAAGCAGGGGCAGAACCTCGACGCCAGCGTGGTGGTGAAGAACACCGGCAAGCGCGACGGCGAAACCGTGGTGCAGTTGTACATTCAGGACGTTGCCGCGTCGATGAGCCGCCCGGTCAAGGAATTGAAGAACTTCCAGAAGGTCATGCTCAAGGCTGGCGAGGAACGCACCCTGCACTTCAGCATCAAGGCCGACGACCTGAAGTTCTGGAACAACCAGCTGCAGTTCGCAGCCGAGCCGGGCGAGTTCAACGTCCAGATCGGCCTCGACTCCGAGGCGGTGCAACAGCAGAGTTTCGAGCTGCTGTAAGCCGCGCCCATGCTCACGGGGAAGTGCCAGGAAGCCTTCCCCATTGCCGGGATAGTGCCCGCCATGCCTTTTTCCTTGCGAGCCCTGCGTCTGGGGCTGATCCTCCTGTTGATCACCGCCGGCACCCTGCTGGCGGCCGGCTGGGCCATGCACCAGGCCAAGCGCCAGGCCATCGTCGAAGATGCCGGGCGCGCCAGCCAGCAACTGGGCCTCTACGCCACCTCGCTGCACACCCTGATCGAGCGCTACCGGGCCTTGCCGGCGGTGCTCGCGCTGGACCCGGAACTGATCGACGCCCTCGCCGCGCCAGTCGACCAGGCCACCCAGGATGCGCTGAACCTCAAGCTGGAACGGATCAACGGCGCCGCCAACTCCTCGACCCTGGAACTGCTCGACCGCAACGGCCTGGCCGTGGCCGCCAGCAACTGGCGCCTGCCGGTCAGCTATGTCGGCCAGAACTACGGCTTCCGGCCGTACTTCAAGCAGACCCGCACCCAGGGTAGCGGGCGCTTCTATGCGGTGGGGGTAACCAGCGGCATCCCCGGCTACTTCCTCTCCAGCGCCATCAACGGCGAGCAGGGCGAGTTCCTCGGCGCCATGGTGGTCAAGCTGGAGTTCCCCGAACTGGAGCGCGAATGGAGCCAGGGCAGCGACGTCCTGCTGGTCAGTGATTCGCGCGGCATCGTCTTCATTGCCAACCAGGAAGGCTGGCGCTACCGTGAACTGCGGCCACTGTCGGCGTCCGACTTCAACGAGCTGGAGGCCACCCGGCAGTACGACAAGCAGCCGCTGGTGCCGTTGCAGCGCCAGGTGCTCAGCCGCTTCGACGACAACAGCCATCTGGTCCGCGTGCAGGGCCCCGGCGGCAACCTCGATTACCTGTGGGAAAGCCTGCCGCTGGAAGCCGAAGGCTGGACCCTGCACCTGCTGCGCAAACCGCAGCCGGGCAACGACGGGCGCAATGCCGGCCTGGCCGCAGCGGCGATCTGGCTGACCCTGGTGTTCGCGATTCTTTTCGTCAGCCAGCGCCTGCGCCTGTCGCGGCTGCGCCAGCGTAGCCGGGAAGAACTGAAGGAACTGGTCGAATTGCGCACCCGTGACCTGCGCACCGCCCAGGAAGGCCTGGTGCAATCGACCAAGCTGGCCGCCCTCGGGCAGATGTCGGCGGCCCTGGCCCACGAACTGAACCAACCGCTGACCACCCAGCGCATGCAACTGGAAACCCTGCGCCTGCTGCTCGACAACCAGCGCTACGATGAAGCGCGCAAGGCCCTGCAACCGCTGGAGCAGATGCTCACGCGCATGGCCGCGCTCACCGGCCACCTGAAGACCTTCGCCCGCAACAGCCCCAGCGGCCTGCGCGAACGCCTCGACCTGGCCGGCGTGGTCGACCAGGCGCTGCAACTGCTCGACCCACGAATCCGCGCCGAGGAAGTCGGCGTGGCGCTGTACCTGGCCCGTCCGGCGTGGGTTCGCGGCGATGCCATCCGCCTGGAGCAGGTGCTGATCAACCTGGTGCGCAACGCCCTCGATGCCATGGCCGACAAGCACTACAAACGCCTTGAAATACGCATCGACATCGCTGCCGACTGCTGGCGCCTGAGCGTGCTCGACAGCGGCGGCGGAATTGCCGAGGAGCACCTGAACAGTGTGTTCGACCCGTTCTTCACCACCAAGCCGGTGGGCGAAGGCCTGGGCCTGGGCCTGGCGATTTCCTATGGCATCATCCACGAAGCCGGTGGCCGCCTGCAGGTCGACAACCAGCCCGGTGGTGCCCGCTTCAGCTTCACCCTGCCCATCGACCCGGAGCCTGTATGTTGAATTCGGTGATTGTCGTCGACGACGAAGCCAGTATCCGCAGCGCGGTCGAGCAGTGGCTGGGCCTGAGCGGTTTCGCCGTGCAGCCGTTCAGCCGTGCCGAGGACTGCCTGGCCCAGTTGCCGGCGCACTTTCCCGGGGTGATTCTCAGCGACGTGCGCATGCCCGGCATGGGCGGCCTGGCGTTGCTTGAGCAGTTGCAACAGCGCGATGCCGACCTGCCGGTGATCCTGCTCACCGGGCACGGCGACGTGCCGATGGCGGTCGAGGCGATGCGCAACGGTGCCTACGACTTCCTGGAAAAACCCTTCACCCCGCAAACCCTGCTCGACAGCCTGCGCCGCGCCCTGGAGAAACGCCAACTGGTGCTGGAGAACCGCCGCCTGCACGAACAGGCCGACCAGAAGTCGCGCCTGGAAGGCACCCTGCTCGGCATGTCGGCGGGCATGCAGCAATTGCGTCGGCAGGTACTCGACCTCGCCAGCTTGCCGGTCAACGTGCTGATCCGTGGCGAGACCGGTAGCGGCAAGGAGCGCGTGGCGCGTTGCCTGCACGATTTCGGGCCGCGTGCCGCGCAGCCGTTCGTGGCACTGAACTGCGCGGCAATTCCCGAGCACTTGTTCGAAGCCGAACTGTTCGGCCATGAAAGCGGCGCGTTTACCGGCGCCCAGGGCAAGCGCATCGGCAAACTGGAATATGCCAATGGCGGCACCGTGTTCCTCGACGAAATCGAGAGCATGCCGCTGGCCCAGCAGGCCAAGCTGCTGCGCGTGTTGCAGGAGCAGCAGCTGGAGCGCCTGGGCGCCAACCAGAGCATCAGCGTCGACCTGCGGATCATCGCCGCGACCAAACCCGACCTGCTCGAAGAAGCCCGTGCCGGGCGCTTTCGCGAGGACCTCGCCTACCGCCTGAACGTCGCCGAATTGCGCCTGGCGCCACTGCGCGAACGCCGCGAAGACATCCCGCTGCTGTTCGCACATTTCGCCCACACCGCCGCCGAGCGCCTCGGTCGCAGTGCCCCGGCACTGAACGCTGCACAGCTGGGCCGGCTGCTCGGCCAGGACTGGCCGGGCAATGTTCGCGAGCTGGCCAACGCCGCCGAGCGCCACGCCCTCGGCCTGGGTGAACCGCAGCCACTGGTCGCGACGGCCGGGCAATCGCTGGCGGCCCAGCAGGAAGCCTTCGAAGCGCAATGCCTGCGCGCCGCGCTGGCCCGGCACAAAGGCGATATCAAGGCGGTCATGGAAGAACTGCAACTGCCGCGGCGTACCCTCAACGAGAAGATGCAGCGGCACAACCTGCTGCGCGAAGACTTTCTCGATCGCCCCTAGCGATAGGCGGATTCTTGCCTATCGCTCCGCAGCATTGAGCGGATTTCCGCTCAACCATCACTGACAAACCCTTCTAATACGGGCCTTCGCGGCCTGGCACGGCTTCTGCTATAGCCGGGTAAGGCTGCGTTTCGGCGCGCTTCACAACAACAACTAGAAGGTCCCGTCCATGGATAACTCCACCACCCTGCCTGCCGGGGCGGCCATAGCGCCTGCTGCGGAAAAAACCACCTCCAGCCGCCTCAAGTCGATTTTCAGTGGCTCCATCGGCAACATGGTCGAATGGTACGACTGGTACGTCTACGCGGCATTCTCGCTGTACTTCGCCAAGGCCTTCTTCCCGGCAGGCGACACCACTGCGCAACTGCTCAACACCGCTGCGATTTTCGCCGTAGGCTTCCTGATGCGCCCGATCGGTGGCTGGCTGATGGGCCTGTACGCCGACCGCAAGGGGCGCAAGGCCGCCCTGATGGCTTCGGTGCTGCTGATGTGCGCCGGTTCTCTGGTGATTGCCCTGACCCCCGGTTATGAAACCATCGGCGTCGCCGCGCCGATCCTGCTGGTCATTGCCCGCCTGCTGCAGGGCCTCTCGGTCGGCGGCGAATACGGCACCTCGGCCACCTACCTCAGCGAGATGGCGACCAAGGAGCGTCGCGGCTTCTTCTCCAGCTTCCAGTACGTGACACTGATTTCCGGCCAGCTCATCGCGCTGGCGGTACTGATCATCCTGCAACAGACCCTGACCACCGAGCAGCTGTATGCCTGGGGCTGGCGTGTGCCGTTCGTGATCGGCGCGCTGTGCGCGGTGGTTGCGCTGTACCTGCGGCGTGGCATGGAAGAAACCACCTCGTTCACCAAGAAAGAGCAGGAAACCGACAAGCCGAAGGAAAGCCTGATGCGCACGCTGATGCGCCACCCGAAAGAGCTGGCCACTGTCGTCGGCCTGACCATGGGCGGCACCCTGGCGTTCTACACCTACACCACCTACATGCAGAAGTACCTGGTGAACACGGTGGGCATGAGCATCAGCGACTCGACCACTATTTCGGCGGCCACGCTGTTCCTGTTCATGTGCCTGCAACCGGTGATCGGCGCGCTGTCCGACAAGATTGGCCGACGGCCGATCCTGATCGCCTTCGGCGTGCTCGGCACACTCTTCACCGTACCGATCCTCAGCACCCTGCACACCATCGAAACCTGGTGGGGCGCGTTCTTCCTGATCATGGCCGCGCTAATCATCGTCAGCGGCTACACCTCGATCAACGCCGTGGTCAAAGCCGAGCTGTTCCCGACCGAGATCCGCGCGCTGGGCGTGGGCCTGCCGTATGCACTGACCGTGTCGATCTTCGGCGGTACCGCTGAATACGTGGCGCTGTGGTTCAAGAGCGCGGGCATGGAAACCGGTTACTACTGGTACGTGACGGCCTGCATCGCCTGTTCGCTGCTGGTGTATGTGTTCATGAAGGACACCCGCAAGCATTCGCGGATCGTCACCGACTGAGCGTCGCCGTCACCCAAAAAAGGGGCGCCCTGTGAAGGGCGCCCCTTTTTCATGGGCAATGCTCAGGACAGCTCTGCCACCGCCAGTCGGCTTTTGCGCTGGGTGACGTTGTAGGACAGGCCGATCATCCCCAGCAGAATCGCGCCAAGCACGGCGGACGAACCGACGGTGCCGAAGTCCAGCCCGCCCTTTTCATGCGGCTTGGTCAGGAAGTCGCCCAGGGTGGCGCCAAACGGCCGGGTCAGGACGAAGGCGACCCAGAACAGCAGCACCGCAGACAGGCGTGTCCAGTAGTGTGCCAGCACCACAACGCCGATGGCACTGCCAATGAGCAGGGCACCGCCGGCAAAACCCAGCCCCGAGTCGTCGGCCAGGTAGTCGCCCAGTGCCGTGCCGAGGGTGTTCGAGAACAGGATGGCCACCCAGTAGAACAGCTCGCCGCGCCGGCTGCGGATATTGTTGACGTTGAGCGGGTCGCCGCTCAGGCGCCAGATCGCGAAGGTCAGCAACAGGATGCCAATAAGGATCGCCGAGCCCGTGGCATAACCCAGGCCCAGGGTGCGGTCCATGAAATCGGACATGGTGGTGCCGGCGGTACTGGTGGAAAGAATCACCAGCCAGTACAGCACCGGGTGAAAGCGTTTGGACAGCAGCTGGGTCACCAGGGTGACGAGAAACACGCTGATCAGCAGCAGCGAGCTGAGCGCGTAGCCGACGTTGAGCGTCATCGACAGCAGGTCGCCTGCGGTTTCACCCAGGGTGGTGGCGCAGATTTTCATGATCCAGAACGCAAGCGTGATCTGGGGAAGTTTATTCATCGGGTGCCGCTCCTTTATTTGAGTGCGGCAAGGGTGCTCAGCAGCGCATGAAAAATCAGTTGGGGAGAAATGAAAAAAGTATTTGAGAGGGCGTTAATGCCCGATTAATTCGAGCTGGGCATTGTGCTTGGACCAGGAAACGACGGTATTGGCAATCGCGGGCTGACCTCGCAATTCAAGCATTACTGCCGAGTATCGAATCGATTGAATCGATATTTAAGCGCTAATTTTTGCGCTTTTTAATCAAATTAATCGGCGTAGCATTAAACCCATAGAAACAAACAACCCCACTACCCCGGAGCAACCACCATGAAAACCAACCTGATCCTGACCTTCGCTTTCTCCGTCCTGGCTGCCAGCGCTGCCTTCGCCGAAGACGGTTCCGAGCGCACCAACATCCACAGCTTCGCCGTTGAACAGACTCAACCGGTCAACGTCGCCGAAGATGGTTTCGATCGCACCGGCGCTGCCAAAGTCGCCGAAGACGGCTTCGATCGTACCGGCGCCGCCAAAGTCGCCGAAGACGGCTTCGATCGCACCGGCGCCGCCAAAGTCGCCGAAGACGGCTTCGATCGCACCGGCGCCGCCAAAGTCGCCGAAGACGGCTTCGATCGCACCGGCGCCGCCAAAGTCGCCGAAGACGGCTTCGATCGTACCGGCGCCGCCAAAGTCGCCGAGGATGGTTTCGATCGCACCCCGGCCCACCGCATCAGCTAACCCCCGATGCGCGTCGCCCCAGCCCGGCTTCGGCCGGGCTTAGTCGTTTTCAGGGCTCGCCGGTCTTGGCACACTAGGCCACCTTCACGCCCACAAGGCCCACCGATGTACTACTACGAACCCGCAAAAGGCCACGGCCTGCCCCACGATCCGTTCAACGCCATCGTCGGCCCGCGCCCGATCGGCTGGATCTCCAGCCAGGACCGCGACGGTCGCCTGAACCTGGCGCCCTACAGTTTCTTCAACGCCTTCAACTACATTCCGCCGATCATTGGTTTCTGCAGCGTCGGGCGCAAAGACAGCCTGAACAACATCGAGCAGACCGGCGAGTTCGCCTGGAACCTGGCCACCCTGCCACTGGCCCAGGCGATGAACCAGAGCTGCGCCGCCGTGGCGCCGGAAGTCGATGAGTTCGCCCTGAGCCAACTGACCCCGGTAGCCTCGCGGGTGATCGCCGTGCCGCGTGTGCAGGAAAGCCCGGTGTCGTTCGAATGCAAGGTCAGCCAGATCATCCAGCTGCAGCGCGCCGATCAGGTGCTGGTGCCGAGCTGGCTGATTCTCGGTGAAGTGGTGGCGGTGCACATTGCCGAGCACCTGCTCAAGGACGGCGTCTACGACACCGCCGCAGCCCAGCCGATCTTGCGCGGCGGCGGCCCGGCGGATTACTTCGAACTGGGCAACCTGTTCAAGATGCGGCGCCCCGAGGCCTGATCACCAGATCAGTTCGGCGTCGGCGCTGACCCCGACCAGGCGCTCGAGCTCGGCGCAAGCCGCTTCGTCGGCGGCCAGTGCGGTGCTGAAGGTTTGCCCGTCGAGCACCTTGTGAAAGCGCGGCGCGCCGCCAGCGCCCAGGCCTTTTACGGCGATCGCGGCGCTGTAGCCAGCCTCGCCCGGTACCACTGCCGAAACAGCTTCGAATGCCGCGAATTCTTTACGTGCCATGCCGGTTACATCCACATCGGTTGCAGGAAAGCGCGCATTCTACCCTGCGCTGAAGGTATGCAGGTCGAGGCTGTCCATCACCCGCGCCTGCACCAGTTCGGCAAACAGTTGCAGACTGGGCGAACTGAAGTAGTCGTTAAGTGCCGATTGATCGGCCCAGACCCCGTTGAGCAGCCAGAGGTCGGCGTCACAGGTCGAGCGTTGCAGGCTGAATTGCAGGCAGCCGGGGGTTTGTCGGGACGGTTCGAGCAACTGTTGCAGGCGCACCCCGAGTTCGGCCGAGCGCCCTGCGCTGGCGCGAACGAAGGAGAGATGGCTGACCGGTGGTGATGAAGTCATGGGCGTAGCTCCTGTGAAGCGGCCAGAGGGAAATCTGCCAGGCTGCCAAGGTTACGAGGGCCAGGTACCGGGGTGGTAGGCGGATCCTGTCGGCGGATTGCCTGATCCTGCGCGAACGGCGATCAAGAGCATCGCGGGACGAGCCCGCTGCCACAAGGCCAGTGCAAACCATGTGGAAGCGGCGGTGCGGCGAAGCGACTCGTCCCGCGATGGGGTCCGCAAGCCAGCAGAAACAGGATCAGGCAAGAACCCGGCAGCATCCAGCTAGCGCCAACGCTTGCACAAACCTATGCTGCGAAGGTCCGCCGAGGAATCCCCGCCATGTCCGCCCCCGAACCCCTTCACCCGCCGCTCGACCCTGCGCTGGAACGGCTGCGCCAGGAGCTGGCCGAGCTGATCCAACGCCATGGCGTCGGCACGTCCGGGGTGCCGTCGGCCATCGCCGACCTGTTCCTGGTGCGTTACGAGCAAAGCGTGCGGTCGATGCCGGCGCTGACGCAGCCGGCGTTGTGCATCCTGGCCCAGGGCAGCAAGGAAGTGACCCTCGGCGAAGAAACCTACCTCTACGATCCGCTGCATTACATGGTGGTGTCGGTGGCGATGCCGATCAGCGGCGTGCTGCTCGAAGCCAGCCCGGAGAACCCCAGCCTGGGCATCCGCCTGGACATCGACCCGGCCGAAATCAACAGCCTGATCGCCGAAACCGGGCCGATGGGCGTGCCGTCATTGCCGTCGGGGCGCGGCTTGTATGTGGAGCGGCTGGACACGCACCTGCTCGATGCCCTGCTGCGGCTGATCCGCCTGCTCGACGCCCCCAAGGATATCCCGGTGCTGGCACCGCTGATTCGCCGCGAGATTCTCTACCGGCTGCTGCGCGGGCCACAGGGCTCGCGGCTGTATGAAATTGCCATGGCCAATACCCAGACCCACCGAGTGTGCCAGGCGATCCAGTGGCTCAACGATTACTTCCACAAGCCGTTGCGGATCGAGGACCTGGCACGGGAAGTGAACCTGAGTGCATCGACCTTGCATCATCGGTTCAAGGCGGTGACCTCGATGAGCCCATTGCAATATCAGAAGCAACTGCGCTTGCAGGAAGCGCGGCGCTTGATGCTCAACGATGGGCTGGAGGCCTCGGTGGCGGGGTATCGGGTCGGCTATGAAAGCCCATCGCAGTTCAGCCGGGAATATAGCCGGCTGTATGGAGCACCACCGTTACGGGATATGGCCAGGTTACGTAGCACCCTTTGAATTGCTATCGCCGGCAAGGCCGGCGAAAAGGGCCTACAGCGCCCTCAGCACATGCTTGATTTCCTGAAACGCGCTCAGGCCCCAGGGCCCCAGCTCACGGCCGATACTGCTCTGCTTGTAGCCGCCCCACGCGGTCTGCGGGAAAATCACCTGCGGCGCATTGATCCACACCAGCCCGGCCTGCAACGCATTCGCCACCCGCTCCGCCGCTTCCAGGTCCTGCCCCACCACGCTGGCCACCAGCCCATACTCGCTGTCATTGGCCAACGCCAGGGCTTCGGCCTCGCTGGCCACCCGTTTCAGGCACAGCACCGGACCAAAGATCTCTTCGCGCCACAGCGCGCTGTCCAGCGGCACCTCGGTGAACACCGTGGGCTGCACAAAGTAACCGCACGGCTGATCCGCCACCCGCGCGCCGCCGCAGAGCAGGCGAGCGCCGGCATTCAGGCCACTGTCGATATGCCCGAGCACCCGCCGATACTGCGCCGCATTGACCAGCGGCCCCATGTCCTGCTCGGCCACGAACGGATCACCGACCCGAATCGCTGCCACCCGCGCCGTGAGCAAAGCGACGAAATCCTCGTACAGCGCATCGGCAATCAGCACCCGGCTGGTCGCCGAGCACATCTGTCCGGCATTGAAGAAGCCACCGGCACAGGCCAGTTCGACCGCCAGTTCCAGGTCGGCCGACGCCAGCACCAGCAAGGCCGACTTGCCGCCCAGCTCCAGGCTTACCCCTTTCACCGTTTCTGCCGCGCGCTGCATCACCTGCACGCCCACTGCATTGCTGCCGGTGAACGACACCTTGGCGATGCGCGGATCGCCGGCCAGCGGCGCGCCCACCGCCAGGCCGGTGCCACACACCAGGTTGAACACCCCGTTGGGCAAGCCGGCCTCGGCAATGATCGCCGCCAGTTCCAGCTCCGCCAGTGGCGTGACCTCGGACGGTTTGAGCACCACGCAGCAACCCGCGGCGAGCGCCGGCGCCAGCTTCCAGGCGGTGGTGACCATCGGGAAGTTCCACGGCACGATCAGCCCGACCACCCCGCACGGCTCGCGCCGCACCCGGGCGACAAACTCGTCGCTGGGCAAGGCCAGCGCACTGTCCTGCCCGGCCGCTGCGGCCAGCCCGGCGTAATAGTCGAACGTCGCGATCACGTCGTCGACGTCGATGGCCGATTCACCGAGCGGCTTGCCGCTGTTGCTCGATTGCAGCTCGATCAGCCGCTCGCGGCGCGCTTCGACGCCCCGCGCAATCGCCCGCAGCACGTCGGCGCGCTGGGCGCCACTGCTGCGCGACCAACCGGCGAAGGCTGCCTGCGCGGCAGCAGCCGCCGCGTTGAGCGTCTTGCCATCGCCGCCGGCCACCAGCGCCAGGGCCTGTTCGGTGCTCGGGTTGATCACTCCGAGCAGTTGCGGGCCATGCTGCCAGAGCCCGTCGATGTAAACGCCGGGCAGGGTCTGTTTGAGTGTCAGCATGTGCGCAGCGCCTCCAGCCACTGATTCTGGTCGATTTCGATCAGGCTCGGGCCCTTGCGATCGCAGGCCTGGCGCAGCGCGTCGCGCAGGCCGTCGACACTGTTGACCGCTTGCGCGGCACAGCCCAGGGCCTTGGCCACGCCGATGAAATCCGGGCTGTAGATGTCGACGCCGACCGGCTCGATGGCACGGTTGAGCATGTACTTCTTGATCTCTTCGTAGCCCTGGTTGTTCCACAACAGCACGATCAGCGGCACCTGCGCTTCGGCCGCGCTGGCCAGTTCCGAGAGAGTGAACTGCAAGCCGCCGTCACCAATCAGGCACACCGCCGGCAGACGCTCGGCCGGTTCAACGGCGCTGCCCAGCCAGGCGCCCATGGCGGCCGGCAAAGCGTAACCAAGGGTGCCGTAGCCGGTCGAGGCGTTGAACCAGCGCCGTGGATGGTCGAGGTCCAGGGTCAGGTTGCCGGTGTACACCGGCTGGGTCGAATCACCGACCAGCACGGCATTCGGCAGGGTTTCCAGGATGGTCTGCAGGAAGCGCGTCTGCGCCTGCATCGAGGCGTCCCACTCGGCGGCCAGGGTCTGGCGCAGGCGCGCGGCGCGGGCCACGCCCCAGTCGGCCGCGCGTACCGGCGCCGGCTGGTCGGCCAGGGCTTGCAGCAGGGCCTGGGTGGCCACGTCGGCATCGGCGACCAAGGCGACCTTGGGCGGGTAGTTGCGCACGCTCTGGTCCGGGTCGATGTCGATGCGCAGCAGCGTACCGGGGATCTCGAAGCCGCCCCTGAAGGTGATGTCGTAGTCGGTTTCGGCCAGCTCCGTGCCGATGGCCAGCACCACATCGGCCTCGCAGACCAGCGCGCGGGTGGCGAGCAGCGACTGGGTCGAGCCGATCAGCAGTGGGTGGCTGGCCGGCAGCATGCCCTTGGCATTGATGGTCAGCGCGGTCGGTGCCTGCAGGTAATCGGCCAGGCGGGTCAACGCGGCGCTGGCGTCGATGGCGCCGCCACCGGCAAGGATCAGCGGGCGCCGGGCAGCGGCCAGCAGCGCGGCCATTCTGGCGATTGGCGCCGGGGCGGCACCGGCACGGTCGACCCGCACTGGCGCGCAACCGAGCAGGTGGTCGGCGTCTTCGACCAACACATCCAGCGGGATTTCGATATGCACCGGGCGCGGCCGCGCACCGTCGAACACGGCGAAGGCGCGGGCCAGCACGGCGGGCAGATCGTCGGCCGACATCAGGGTGTGGGAGAACGCCGCCACGCCCGCCACTAGCGTGCTCTGCGCCGGCAGCTCATGCAGCTTGCCGCGGCCGCCACCCAGGGCAGTGCGCGATTGCACGCTGGAAATCACCAGCATCGGGATCGAGTCGGCGTAGGCCTGGCCCATCGCCGTGGCGATGTTGGTCATGCCTGGGCCGGTGATGATGAAGCAGACGCCCGGTTTGCCGCGGGTGCGTGCATAGCCGTCAGCCATGAACCCGGCGCCTTGCTCGTGGCGCGGGGTGATGTGGCGGATGCTGCAGCGGGCCAGGCCGCGGTAGAGCTCGACGGTGTGTACGCCGGGGATGCCGAAGACGTGATCGACGCCGTAGCCTTCAAGGAGTTTTACCAGTACTTCGCCGCATGTGGCCATGTTCGTCTGCCTGTGATTGTTCTGGAACAGAGCGTTATTGGACCGTCGGGCGGCTACCGGCACAATGCAAAAATCCTCATACTAGCCATGTCCCCAGATCATGGCTCAAGCACATGAAACGACTTCCGCCGCTCCCCGCCCTGCATACTTTCCTGGTCACGGCACAGTGCTGCAATTTCACCCGTGCAGCGCAGCAGTTGCACCTTACCCAGGGCGCAGTCAGCCGGCAGATTGCCGGGCTGGAGGAACACCTCGGCTACCCGTTGTTCGTGCGTCTGGCCCGAGGCCTGAGCCTGACCCGCGAAGGCCAGGACTGGCTGCCGCGGGTGCAACAGGTGTTCGGCTTGATCGAGGATGGTGTGCAGCAAGTGGGTGCGCGCAGCGCGACCTTGCACTTGAAGGCCCCGACCTGCGTGATGCGCTGGCTGCTGCCGCGCCTGATGGAGTGGCAGGCGCTGCGCCCGGATGTGCCGGTGGAGCTGACTACGTCGATGCAGTACGGGGTGGATTTTCGCCATGAGGCGTTCGATGCGGCGGTGGTCTATGGCGTGCAGCCCAATCATAGCGTGCAGGTGTTGAAGCTGTTCGACGAGCAGCTCACGCCGGTGTGTTCGCCGCAGTTGCTGGCGGGGCCGTTGCCGCTGCGCGCGGTGGCGGACTTGCAGCAGCACATGCTGCTGCACCCAGAGCGTAACGAGCGGGACTGGGCGTTGTGGTTGACGGCGGCCGGGGCCGAGTTGCCGCAGCAGGGTAAACGCCAGCACTTCGAGACGCTGGACATGGCCATGTCGATGGCGTCGCAGGGCAATGGGGTGGCGATTGGCGACTGGGCATTGATTGCCGAGGATCTGCGCAATGGCCGGCTGGTGATGCCGTTCGCTCTGCGTGTACCGACAGGCAAGGGCTATTACCTGGTGCGGCCACCAAGGTCATGTGCACCGGGGTTGCTGGAGTTGATGGATTGGATGGTGAAGCAGGTGTAGGCGCTGGCTTGCCTGCGCCTACAAGGAAAACGACCGTGCTTCAGTACCCGACCGTAAACCGCGCCCGTGGGTGCTGCGGGTTCTCCACCTCGTCGAGCATGGCAATCGCATAGTCGGCAAAAGTGATCCAGCTTTGGCCCTTGGCATCGACCAGCAACTGGTTCTCGCCGGTGCGGTACGTCCCGGTGCGCTCGCCTTCGACAAACAATGCCGACGGCGACAGGAAGGTCCAGTTCAACCCGCGTTCCTCGCGCAACGCATCAAGAAACGCACTCCCCGCCGCTGCCTCGGCCTTATAGGCCTCGGGGAAGTCCGGCTGGTCGATCACCCGCTCGCCCGACGGCAGCAGCAGGCTACCGGCCCCGCCCACCACCAGCAGGCGCTTGATGCCCGCCTGCTTCAGCGGCTCCAGCAGCACCGACGCCGGTACCGTGGCGAAATGCGCGGCGCTCAGCACCACGTCGCTCCCCGCCACGGCGGCTTGCAACGCCGCGCTGTCATGCACATCCAGCGCCTTCACGGTAATCCCGTCGCGGGCCAGCAACTGCCGCGGGTCACGGGCAATCGCCACCACGCTGTGGCCACGGCGCAGGGCCTCTTCCACCAACTCACTGCCGGCACGCCCGGTGGCGCCGATAATTGCGATCTTGCTCATGGAAAACCTCCGATCAGGATGGAACGACACTTACCACTTCATCTCGCCCTTGGCGACCTTGGCCCCAAGCTCCAGCGAGCTCTCTTCACCCAGGCCCGGGTAACGCTTCTTCATTGCCGCCACCAGCTCGGCCGAGTTGGCCGCCTTGGCGGTTTCTTCATCGAATGCGCGAATGTAGCCGGCAGTGAATTTCACCGCGTCCAGCGCACGGCTGCTGGTGCCCAGGTAATGCCCAGGAACCACGGTGGCCGGTGCCAACTGCTCGATTCGCTGCAAGGTGCCGAGCCAGTCCTGATGGGACGTGGCCGATTGCGTGTCGGCCATCCACACATGCAGGTTTTCCGCGACCACCACACCACCGACCACGGCCTTGATCGAGGGAATCCAGACAAAGCTGCGGTCTGGCTGCGGGCCGTCCAGGCCGAGCACTTCCAGTTGCTGACCTTCCAGGCTGAGGCGGTTGCCCTTGAGCACCTGCGGCACGACGAGCCGCTCAGGCTTGTCGGCGCCCATCTGCGGGCCCCAGTAGGCGAGCTTGGCATCCTTGGTCTGGTTGATATGGTCCACGGTCGCTTGCGAGGCCAGCACCTTGGCCTGCGGGTAGGCGCGGGTCAGGGTCTGCAGGCCGAAATAGTAATCCGGGTCGCCATGGCTGATATAGATGGTGGTCAGTTGCTTGCCGCTCGCTTTGAGCTTGTTCAGCAACTGCTCGGCCTGGCCCTTGCCGAACTGGGCATCGACCAGGATGGCGTCGTGCTCGCCACTGACAATCACCGAACTGACCGGGAACAGCGCGTCGCTGCCAGGGTTGTACACATCCAGCTTCAGCGGTGCGGCCGCCAGCGCCTGGCCCATCGCGCCAGCAGTGACGGCGGCCAGCAGTACGCGGCGTAGGGAAATGAATCGGGACATCGGGCAATACCTGTGCAAGGGGTCGATGGGGCACAGCTTAGTTGCACAAACCGTCACAAAAAATGCGATGCTTGGACATAGTTTGTTTCTGAAATCGGGCAAATCATGGATCGTCTTACCGCAATGCGGGTCTTCGTCACCGTCGTCGACCTGGGCAGCCAATCGGCCGCTGCCGACCAGTTGGACCTGTCGCGGCCGGTGGTGTCGCGCTACCTCGCCGAATTGGAAGACTGGGTCGGCGCACGCCTGATGCAGCGCACCACGCGCAAGCTCAGCCTGACCGCCGCCGGCGTGGAAACCCTGCCGCGCTGCCGGCAGTTGATCGAGCTGGCCGGCGACCTCAAAGCCGCCGTCAGCACCCCCGACGAAGCGCCGCGCGGCGAGCTGCGCATCAGCGTCAGCACCTCGTTCGGCCAGGCCCAGCTGGTGCAGGCGGTGGCCGAGTACGTGCAACGCTATCCGGGGGTGAAGGTCGACCTGCAAATGCTCGACCGCACGGTGAATCTGGTGGACGAGCGCATCGACCTGGCGATCCGCACCAGCAACGACATCGACCCCAACCTGATCGCCCGGCGCCTGTCGGTGTGCCGCTCGGTGATCTGCGCCTCGCCGGCCTACCTGCGCCAGCACCCGGCGCCGCAACAGGTGGCCGAGCTCAGCCGGCACAACTGCCTGACCCACTCCTACTTCGGCCGCAGCCTCTGGCACTTCGACGTGGCCGGCGAGCCGGTCTCGGTGCCGGTGCAGGGCAACATCAGCGCCAACGAAGCAATGACCCTGCAACGGGCGGCCCTGGCCGGCGCCGGCGTGGCGATGCTGCCGACTTACCAGGCCGCCTGTGCGCTGCGCAGCGGCGAGCTGGTGCGCCTGCTGCCGGATGCCAAGCCGCGCGAGCTGAACCTGAACGCCGTGTACACCTCGCGCAAGCACATGCCGGCCACCCTGCGCAGCATGCTCGACTTCCTCGCCGAACGCTTCACTGCCGAACCGCTGTGGGACCGCGACCTGGCCTAGCGGCACAGCACCGCCGCCAACGCTGAACTATGCTTGTGAACAGCACGCCAGTGTGGCTGACAGGAGGTAAGCGTGATGATCCTGAACTCCAGAAAATGCGCTGTGGTCTGCGCCCTTGCCGCCGTCGTCGGCCTGTATGCAGCCGCCGCCTACCGCGTCGAGCAGGCACGCCATCAACCGTATTCGGCGGCCAGTTGCAGCCTGGCGCATTGCGTACCGCACACTGCGACCCTCAGTGCGTTGAGGTAGACGCCCGCGGCTCGCGACGACGGAACTCGCGCGGTGACAGGCCGGTGAGTCGGCGGAAGAACCGCAAGAAGTACGCTGGCTCGGCAAAACCCAGGCTGTCCGAAAGCTGATTGATGGTCAGGCGGGTGTAGATCAGGTCACGCTTGGCTTCCAGCAGGAGCCGCTGAGGGAGGATCTGCAGCGCCGACTGCCCCGCCAATTGCCGGCACAGGCTGTTCAGCGACGCCAGCGAAACCCCGACCTGATGCGCCAACGGCTCGATGCTCGGTTGTTGGCGGAATTGTCGTTCAATCAATTGATTGAATCGTTGCAGGTGGCTCGAACAGGGCATGGTCGAGCTGCTGCGCGAAGCCTCACCGGCACTGCAGGCACAGCTACTGGAGACCTTCCGCAACCTGCTGCTCGGTAGCGCGGCGGTATCATTGCTCGGGCTGGTGGCGGCGGTTGCCCTGCCCAACCGCGAACTACGCGGGCATTGAGTACGCTGGCAGGTGCTCGCTATTGAGGTCACGAGCGGGAATCCTGTCCTGAGGACGCACTTGCGCCCTGAGCGGCCGGTGGACCTTCCGAGCCTTGCACACGTGGCTGCGCCTGGCCCCTGATCCGCCGTATCGCGCGTTGCAACGTGTGCATTTCCTGCTCGCTGCTGGACGGAAAGCGCCGCCCTTCCCTTCGTGCCGTGTTGCTCTCCTGCCTAAGTCGCAGAAGGCGAGCCTCCAGCTCCCGCGTTGGGCGAGCTCGGGCCTGTTGCGCCAAGACATCCGGGGCAAAAGGTGAGGTGCTCGGGCGCTCGGCGAGTTCATACCTCGGTGCTGCCTCTCTGGGGGCAGCAGGATGCGGGTCCACCAGCGAATACGGCGGAGGATACCCCGAGTGTATCGACGCAACCGAGCCGACGTCGCTGGCCCTCCTGCCGGGATAAACCGGTGGAATCGGGTCCAGTACCTGCCAACCAAGGCCGTTGGGCGCTTCCGCCAGGCTGCGCAGCGCGGGCGCACGGGGACGAACCCGGCGCAGTGGAAACAGATCGCCAAGCACTGAAACCGCCTTTGAAAAAGGACTATGGCCCGTCGGGTCTTTGCCGTTTGCCGGGTCTCCCAGGCAATACATATAGGCATTCATCCCGCCTGCGCCAAAAGGGCTCCAGCTATCGGGGCTGTTAAAGCGCATCAGCAGCGGAATGTAGTCGCGGTAGCCGGCGCCCAACGGATAGTGCCGGGTGGCCGCCTCGAACACCTCGCCGTTGAACCCCGGCAGGTCGTCCGCGTCGTCCTTGGCAAGGTGGAACCCATAAGGCAGGTAGGCACACCGGACCTCGGCCGCCGAGCCGGATGCCCCAAGAACCGATTGCTGCGCGTCGACCAGCAGCAACGCTGCCTCGACCTGCCCGGGCTGGCGCCGATGCTGGGCCAGCAGCCGATCAGCGTGCTGGAACAGCGAGCGCTGCGCGTCGCCGTCTATTTCGCTGACCCGGCGCTGGTGCGCATAAAAATAATGCCGGCTCGGCTGTCCAGATGCCTGAACACTGCTGAGCCGGTCGAGGCTATCGTAGCGCTGACGGTGAGTCGAGCCTGCATGAAGTGAAGCCATCGCGAGGGTTCCTGACAGCGGATTATTCCGCTGCGCAGCTTGCTGCACGCCTCGCAAGCTGTCGCCTCACAGAACTACCGGCGAGGTAGCGCCTAAGCGCGGCGCTGGGTCCAGGCCACGGCCAGGCCGCTCAAGCAGATCACAGCGATACCGACAATGCCGAACAGGTCGGGCATGTGCTCGAAGAGCAGGTAGCCATAGAGTCCGGCGAAGACGATCTGGCCGTAGCTGAACGGCGCCAGCATGGCCGGCGCGGCGTGGCGAAACGCCTGGGTCAGGAGCATGTGCCCGAGCATGCCGCAGGTGCCCAGGCCGAGCATGAACAGCGCGTGGCTGAGGCTGGGGGTGGTCCAGAAGAACGGCACCAGCGCGGTCATGATCAGGCTGTTGAGGATTCCGGTGAGGAAGTTGCTGGTGGTTGGACTGTCGATGCCGCTGAGCTTGCGCGTAAGCAGTTGGTAACAACCGAAACAGAACGCCGAACACAGCGGGTAGAGAATCGCCGGGGTGAACAGCACCCCACCCGGCCGCACCACAATCAGCACCCCGAGGAAACCGGCAATCACTGCCAGCCACTGGTGGCGGCTGACCCGTTCGCCGAGCAGCGGCACCGACAGCGCAGTCACCAGCAGCGGCGCCAGGAAGTTCACTGCGGTAGCCTCGGCCAGCGGGATATAGCGCAGCCCGGTGGTGAAGAACAGGCTGGTGCCGATCAGGCACAACGCCCGCGCCAGTTGCAGGCCGGGCCGGCGAGTGCGGACCACCGCCGAGAAGCCGCTGCGCGGCACGAAGACCACCAGCATCAACACCGTGTGTACGACGTAGCGCGCCCAGACCACCATGACGATGGCGTAAAACCCGGAGAGGTACTTCGACAGCGCATCGTGACTGGCGAACAGCAGCACCGCCAGGCAGATCAGGGCGATCCCTTTGAGGGGCTGTTCGGCTCCGCCAAGGCTGGGTTTGGCTGCGGTCATGCACGGCTCGATGAAAAATAATTAATTAGCCGGCTAACTAACCGGACATTGCCCGGCGCTTAAACTGCGCCGGGCCGGCTATTCTTGCCCGGCCCGCCCCAGGAAACAAATGCCTAGGCGCGTGCTACAAAGTTTAACAATCGCTCACAAATGCTCAATTGCGCAAGGCAGGGCTCAAGCGCAGCATATCCAGCCCGGCGTCGACCCATTTGCCGGCATCTTTTTGCAGTTCGAAGCTTTCCGGCAGCAGCAGCCAACGGCTGATGAGGCCATCGATATAGGCAAAAATCGCCACGGCCGCCCGCTCCGCGTGCAAGTCGGCGGGCAGTTGCCCACGGTTCACGGCGTTGCGCAAGGTCAGCACGATGTCGCCATGGCAGTCCAGCGTCGAGGCCTGCCGCTGCTGGCGAATGTCGCACATGTCATCGGTGAACTCGCACTTGTGGTGCAGAATTTCATAAATGCGCCGGGTTTTCGGGTCCAGGACCGTCTGATGAAACACCTGGATCAACAACTGTCGCATGCAGCCGAGCGGGTCCGGCTCTTCTTCGCTTTCACTGGCCCGGGCCAGCGCATCGAGCGGTTCGCGCAAACTGTCGAGCATGGCCTGAACCAGTTCGGCCTTGTTATTGAAATGCCAGTAGATGGCGCCTCGGGTCACCCCGGCAAGCTCGGCGATGTCGGCTAGGGTAGTACGGGCAACCCCGCGCTTGTAAAAGGCTTTTTCCGCGGCTTCGAGGATCTGGCTACGGGTTTCCAGGGCTTCCTCTTTGGTTCGACGGACCATGGCAGTACAACCTCATCAAAGGGCCGGGCGCACGCTGCAGGCGCCTGGGTGCTATGCCGGTAATGCCGGGCTCGGGCAGCTACCGAATGTCTAATATTGCTCTACGCGGGTCATGCTGGACCAAACGTGAGGTGTTTACAAACAACCATGAATGTAAGTATATTCGTTAGTAAGCTACTTATCCACTCAGGAATGTTTTTTCCTACACCCCGTTTCCATTACTCTTGAGCGTCTTCAGCTCTTTCTGACCCGAGGATCTTCATGCAATTCAAGCCAGCTGTTACCGCTCTGGTTTCCGCCGTCGCCCTGGCAACACTGCTCAGCGGCTGTAAAAAGGAAGAAGCGGCGCCCGTGGCGCAGGTTCCTCAGGTCGGCGTCGTAACCCTGCAACCACAAGCCTATACCCTGACCTCCGACCTGCCCGGCCGCACCACGGCGTTCCGCGTAGCCGAGGTTCGCCCACAGGTGAACGGCATCATTCTCAAGCGCCTGTTCAAGGAAGGCAGCGACGTGAAGGAAGGGCAGCAGCTCTACCAGATCGATCCGTCGGTATACGAGGCCACCCTGGGTAGCGCGCAAGCCAACCTGCAATCGACCCGTTCGCTGGCCGAGCGCTACAAGCAACTGGTCGCCGAGCAGGCGGTCAGCCGCCAGGAATACGACGACGCGAACGCCAAACGTTTGCAGGCTGAAGCCAGCCTGAAAAGTGCCCAGATCGACCTGCGCTACACCAAGGTGCTGGCCCCGCTCAGCGGTCGTATCGGGCGTTCTTCGGTTACCGAAGGCGCACTGGTGAACAACGGCCAGGCCGACGCCATGGCGGTGATCCAGCAGCTCGACCCGATCTACGTTGACGTCACCCAGTCTTCGGCCGAGCTGCTCAAGCTGCGCCGCGAGCTGGAAAACGGCCAGTTGCAGAAGATCGGCAGCAACGCCGCCCAGGTCAAGCTGGTGCTGGAAGACGGCAGCCAGTACGCCCACGCCGGGCGCCTGGAATTCTCCGAAGTCTCGGTCGACCAGACCACCGGCTCGGTGACCCTGCGCGCGGTGTTCCCGAACCCCGACCACAACCTGCTGCCGGGCATGTTCGTGCACGCCCTGCTCGGCGCCGGCGTCAAGGACGCCGCGATTCTCGCCCCGCAACAAGGCGTGACCCGCGACCTCAAGGGCCAGCCAACGGCCCTGGTGGTCAACCAGGACAACAAGGTCGAACTGCGCCAGCTCAAGGCCAGCCGTACCGTGGGTAGCGACTGGCTGATCGAGGAAGGCCTGAACGCCGGCGACCGCCTGATCACTGAAGGCCTGCAGTTCGTCAAGCCGGGGATCGAAGTCAAGGCCAACCCTGCCAGCAACGTCAAGCAAGCCCAGCCAACCCAGGCCAATGCAGCACCTGCAGGGGCCAAAGGGGAGTAAACCATGTCGAGATTCTTTATCGATCGCCCGATTTTTGCCTGGGTGATCGCCCTGGTGATCATGCTGGTCGGCGCCTTGTCGATCCTCAAATTGCCGATCAACCAGTACCCGAGCATCGCCCCGCCGGCCATCGCCATCGCCGTGACCTATCCGGGCGCCTCGGCGCAGACCGTGCAGGACACCGTGGTTCAGGTGATCGAGCAGCAGCTCAACGGGATCGACAACCTGCGTTATGTTTCCTCGGAAAGTAACTCCGACGGCAGCATGACCATCACCGCGACCTTCGAGCAGGGGACCAACCCCGACACCGCGCAGGTCCAGGTGCAGAACAAGCTCAACCTGGCCACCCCGCTGCTGCCGCAAGAAGTGCAGCAGCAGGGTATCCGCGTGACCAAGGCGGTGAAGAACTTCCTGCTGGTCATCGGCCTGGTGTCCGAAGACGGCAGCATGAGCAAGGACGACCTGGCCAACTACATCGTCTCGAACATGCAGGACCCGATCTCGCGTACCGCGGGCGTCGGTGACTTCCAGGTGTTCGGTGCGCAGTACGCCATGCGTATCTGGCTCGATCCGGCGAAGCTGAACAAGTTCCAGCTAACCCCGGTCGACGTGCGCACCGCGGTTGCCGCGCAAAACGTCCAGGTGTCGTCCGGTCAGCTCGGCGGCCTGCCGGCCCTGCCCGGCCAGCAACTGAACGCGACCATCATCGGCAAGACCCGTCTGCAGACCGCCGAGCAATTCGAGAAGATCCTGCTCAAGGTCAACCGCGACGGCTCGCAAGTGCGCCTGGGCGATGTCGCCAAGGTTGGCCTGGGTGGCGAGAACTATGCCATCAGCGCCCAGTTCAACGGCAAGCCGGCGTCCGGCCTGGCGGTAAAACTGGCCACCGGTGCCAACGCCCTGGACACGGCCAAGGCCCTGCGCAAGACCATTACCGACCTGGAACCGTTCTTCCCGCAAGGCATGAAGGCGGTCTTCCCGTATGACACCACCCCGGTGGTGACCGAATCGATCAGCGGGGTAATCCATACCCTGGTCGAAGCGATCGTGCTGGTGTTCCTGGTGATGTACCTGTTCCTGCAGAACTTCCGCGCCACGGTGATCACCACCATGACGGTGCCGGTGGTGTTGCTGGGGACCTTCGGCATCCTCGCGGCGGCCGGCTTCAGCATCAACACCCTGACCATGTTCGGCATGGTGCTGGCCATCGGCTTGCTGGTGGACGACGCCATCGTCGTGGTGGAAAACGTCGAGCGGGTGATGTCCGAAGAGGGCCTGTCACCCAAGGAAGCGACCAAGAAATCCATGGGTCAGATCCAGGGTGCCCTGGTCGGTATCGCCCTGGTTCTGTCGGCGGTACTGCTGCCGATGGCGTTCTTCGGTGGTTCCACCGGGGTGATCTACAAGCAGTTCTCCATCACCATCGTCTCGGCCATGGCGCTGTCGGTACTGGTCGCACTGATCTTCACCCCGGCGCTCTGCGCCACCATGCTCAAGCCGATTCAGAAAGGCGAGCATCACGTTGCCAAGCGCGGCTTCTTCGGCTGGTTCAACCGCAACTTCGACCGCAGCGTGCAAAGCTACGAACGCGGCGTCGGCAACATGTTGCGGCACAAGGCGCCGTACCTGCTGGCCTACCTGTTGATCGTGGTCGGCATGATCTGGCTGTTCACCCGCATCCCTACCGCGTTCCTGCCGGAAGAAGACCAGGGCGTACTCTTCGCCCAGGTGCAGACCCCGGCCGGCTCCAGTGCCGAGCGTACCCAGGTGGTGATCGACGAGATGCGCGCCTACCTGCTGGACAAAGAGGCCGACACCGTCGCCTCGGTGTTCACCGTGAACGGCTTCAACTTCGCCGGTCGTGGGCAGAGCTCGGGCCTGGCGTTCATCATGCTCAAGCCATGGGGCGAACGTTCCGCCGAGAACAACGTGTTCAACCTGGCGGCGCGGGCCCAGCAGCACTTCTTCAGCTTCCGCGATGCGATGGTGTTCGCCTTTGCCCCGCCGGCAGTACTGGAGCTGGGTAACGCCACCGGTTTCGACGTGTTCCTGCAGGACCGTGCCGGCGTTGGCCACGAAAAGCTGATGCAAGCCCGTAACCAGTTCCTCGGCATGGCCGCGCAGAGCAAGATCCTCTCGGCGGTGCGTCCGAACGGCCTGAACGATGAACCGCAGTACCAACTGACCGTCGACGACGAGCGTGCCAGTGCCCTGGGCGTGACCATCACCGACATCAACAGCACCCTGTCGATTGCCCTGGGTGCCAGCTACGTCAACGACTTCATCGACCGCGGTCGGGTGAAGAAGGTCTACATCCAGGGCGAAGCCGCGTCGCGCATGAGCCCCGAAGACCTGCAGAAATGGTACGTGCGCAACGCCGCTGGCGAGATGGTGCCGTTCTCCGCCTTCGCCAAGGGTGAGTGGATCTACGGTGCACCGAAGCTGTCGCGTTACAACGGTGTCGAAGCCATGGAAATTCTCGGTGCGCCAGCCCCTGGCTACAGTACCGGCGAGGCCATGGCCGAGGTCGAGCGCCTGGCCGGTCAACTGCCGGCCGGTATCGGTTACTCGTGGACCGGCCTGTCGTACGAGGAGCGCCTGTCCGGCTCCCAGGCGCCGGCGCTGTATGCGCTATCGCTGCTGATGGTGTTCCTGTGCCTGGCGGCGCTGTATGAAAGCTGGTCGATCCCGATCGCCGTGATGCTGGTGGTGCCGTTGGGGATCATCGGTGCGCTGCTGGCCACCAGCCTGCGCGGCCTGTCCAACGACGTGTACTTCCAGGTGGGCCTGTTGACCACCATCGGTCTGGCGGCGAAGAACGCGATCCTGATCGTCGAGTTCGCCAAGGAACTGCACGAACAGGGCCGCAGCCTGATCGATGCCGCCATCGAAGCCTGCCGGATGCGTCTGCGGCCGATCATCATGACCTCGCTGGCGTTCATTCTCGGCGTGGTCCCGTTGGCCATCTCCAGCGGTGCCGGCTCGGGCAGCCAGCACGCTATCGGTACCGGGGTAATCGGCGGGATGCTGACGGCCACGATACTGGCGATCTTCTGGGTACCGCTGTTCTTTGTCAGTGTGTCGTCATGGTTCGGCAGCAAGAAGCCCGAAACCGACGATGCCCCCGAAACTCCACGCTATGAGGCTGGGCAATGAGTAAGTCCCTGTTGTCTTTGGCGGTCACCGCTTTCATTCTTGGCGGCTGTTCGCTGATCCCCGATTACCAGACCCCTGAGGCGCCGGTGGCGGCCCAGTGGCCGCAAGGTCCGGCGTACTCGCCGGCCGAGTCGGCCGCGGTCGCGGCGGCCGAGCAGGGCTGGCGTCAGTTCTTCCACGACCCGGCACTGCAACAGCTGATCCAGACGTCGCTGGAAAACAACCGCGACCTGCGTGTCGCGGCGCTGAACATCGACGCCTACCGCGCGCAATACCGCATCAGCCGTGCCGACCTGTTCCCGGCCATCAACGCCAATGGCAGCGGTAGCCGCCAGCGCGTGCCGGCCAACGTCTCGCAAAGCGGCGAAGCGGCTATCAACAGCCAATACTCGGCCACCGTCGGCGTCAGTGCCTACGAGCTGGACCTGTTCGGCCGGGTGCGCAGCCTCAACGAGCAGGCACTGGAAACCTACCTGTCGAGTGAACAGGCGCGACGTTCCACGCAAATCGCCCTGGTGGCCAGCGTGGCCAATGCCTACTTCACCTGGCAGGCCGACCAGGCCCTGCTCAAGCTGACCGAAGATACCCTCAAGACCTACGAGGAAAGCTACGCGCTGACCAGCCGTAGCAACGAAGTGGGGGTGGCCTCGGCGCTGGACCTGAGCCAGGCGCGTACCGCGGTTGAAGGGGCGCGGGTCAAGCTGGCGCAGTATCAGCGCCTGGTAGCCCAGGACCTGAACAGCCTGACCGTGCTGGTCGGGACCGGGATTCCAGCGACCCTGCCGGCGGCGCAAAAGCTCGATGCCGACCTGCTCAGCGAAGTACCGGCCGGCCTGCCGTCCGAGCTGCTGCAGCGCCGTCCTGACATCATGGAAGCCGAGCACCTGCTCAAGGCTTCCAATGCCAACATCGGTGCGGCGCGTGCGGCGTTCTTCCCGAGCATCAGCCTGACCGCCAATGCCGGGACCTTGAGCCCGGACATGGGTGGCCTGTTCAAGGGTGGCTCGGGCACCTGGCTGTTCCAGCCGCAGATCAGCATCCCGATCTTCAACGCCGGCAGCCTGAAGGCCAGCCTGGATTACTCGAAAATCCAGAAAGACATCAACGTTGCCAAGTATGAGAAGACCATCCAGACCGCCTTCCAGGAAGTCTCCGATGGCCTGGCGGCGCGTCAGACCTTCAACGAACAGTTGCAGGCACAGCGCGATCTGGTGGCGGCCAACCAGGACTACTACCGCCTGGCCGAGCGTCGCTACCGGATCGGTATCGACAGCAACCTGACCTTCCTCGATGCCCAGCGTGGCTTGTTCAGTGCGCAGCAGTCGCTGATCAGCGATCGCCTGTCGCAGCTGGTGAGCGAGGTCAACCTGTACAAGGCGCTGGGCGGCGGCTGGTACGAGCAGACCCAGCCACAAGCCAAGGCAGCAACGCCGAAGGGTTGAGTGCGGTTTGTGTTGCAGAAGCCCGGCATCCGCCGGGCTTTTTTATGCGTCCCGCGATGGATTCACCATAATCCCGTTCGATTACCGCCCAATTCCGTTTGCAACGAATTGCTTCGCCCTCGCCCGCTCGCACACCATCGCAGCGCAGCTTCCTGCAACGCTCACCCTAAAAGATCGTGCCCCGGCCTGAGACGCTTATCCGTCGCAGCGCAGGGTTTCGGCTTAATAAAAACAAGAGAACAGCACCCGATGACAACTCAGCAGCCCGCACGCCACTTGCTTTCCGGTCTTCTCGTCATGACTTGCGCGGCCCCCACCCTGGCCGCCGACAGCGGCTTTGTCGAAGGCGCCACGGCAAGCGTCAACCTGCGCAATTTCTACATCAACCGCAACTTCGTCGACCCTAACAATGCCCAGAGCAAGGCCGAGGAATGGACCCAGAGTTTCATCCTCGACGCCAAGTCCGGCTTCACCCAGGGCACCGTCGGTTTCGGCGTGAACATCCTCGGCCTGCACTCGGTCAAGCTCGACGGTGGCAAAGGCACCGCCGGTACCCATCTGCTGCCAGTGCACGACGACGGCCGTCCGGCCGACGACTTCGGGCGCCTTGGCGTCGCCTTGAAAGCGAAGGTCTCCAACACCGAACTGAAGGTCGGCGAATGGATGCCGGTGCTGCCGATCCTGCGTGCCGACGACGGTCGTTCGCTGCCACAAACCTTTCGCGGCGGCCAGCTCACCTCCCAGGAAATCGCCGGCCTGACCCTTTACGCCGGCCAGTTCCGTGGCAACAGCCCACGCAACGACGCGAGCCTGGAAGACATGTCGATGAACGGCAAAGCCGCGTTCACTACCGAGCGCTTCAACTTTGCCGGTGGCGAATACAGCTTCAACGACAAGCGCACTGTGGTCGGGGTGTGGAATGCCCAGCTCAAGGACATCTACAACCAGCAGTACCTCAACCTGGTGCACAGCCAGCCGCTCGGCGACTGGACCCTGGGGGCGAACCTCGGCTACTTCAGCGGCAAGGAGGACGGCAGCGAACGTGCCGGGAAACTGGACAACCGTACGGCGTCGGCGATGCTCTCGGCGCGCTATGGCGGCAACACGTTCTATGTCGGCTTGCAGAAGGTCAGCGGCGACGATGCCTGGATGCGGGTCAATGGCACCAGTGGCGGCACCCTGGCCAACGACAGCTACAACGCCAGCTTCGACAACGCCCAGGAGCGCTCCTGGCAACTGCGTCACGACTACAACTTCGCCGCCCTTGGCGTACCCGGGCTGACCCTGATGAACCGCTACATCAAGGGTGACAACGTGCATACCGCGCGTGTCAGCGATGGCCAGGAGTGGGCGCGGGAGTCGGAGCTGGCGTATGTGATCCAGTCCGGAATGTTGAAGAACCTGTCGTTCAAGTGGCGCAACTCCACCCTGCGGCGCGATTTCAGCAGCAACGCGTTCGATGAGAACCGGCTGATCGTGAGCTACCCGATCAGCCTGTTGTAACGGCGGCGACACTATCGCGGGACGAGCCCGCTGCTTCAGAAACGTTGCACGGCGCTGCGCTTCCGGGGAGCGGACTCACCCGCCCTCAGGCGGCTTTCACAACATGTACCGTTGACCCACGGGCTCTATTCATATGCAAATAAACTCTAAAAAACATAAAGATACTTAATTGACGGAATAATGGCGTGCATTTAAAAACGCAGTCTGCCGTGGCGACAACAACCTTCGCCCTCTTTTAGGAATGCCGGAAAAGCACATGGACCTCCGTCAGCTACGTTACTTCATCGCCCTCACCGAACACCGCAGCTTTGTCCGCGCCGCCGACGCCATGGGCATCACCCAGCCGGCGTTCAGCCGCAGCATTCAGGGCCTGGAGCAGGCGTTCGGCTGCGTACTGGTCGACCGTGGCAACAAGGACCTGCGCCCCACCCCCGAAGGCCAGGTGGTGCTGCAGCATGCGCTGCGCCTGGTGCAGGGTGCGGCGCAGCTGTCCAGCGAGGTGCAGCAAATGACCAAGCTCGACGCCGGCGAACTGCGCTTCGGCTGCGGCCCGGTGCCGGCGGTGAACCTGGTACCGCAGGCGGTGGCGCAGTTCATCGACCGCTACCCCAAGGTGCGCACCTGCTTCGAAGTGGATAACTGGGAAAAGCTCAGCCGCGCCCTGAGCCGCGAAACGATCGAGTTCTTTGTCGCCGACATCCGTCATTTCGAGGCCGATCCGAACTTCCAGACCCAGCCACTGAAACCACGTCGCAGTCTGTATTACTGCCGCCCCGGGCACCCACTGCTGGCCAAGGACAGCCTGTCGACCAACGACATGTTCGATTATCCGCTGGCAACCACGCTGATTCCGCCCGGCGTGCGCAAGCTACTGGCCAACCTGAGCGGCAAGACCGATTTTTCGCCGCAGGTGGAATCCGAGCATCTGCCGACGCTGGTGAAGATCGTGCTGAGCACCAATGCCATCGGTATCGGCAGCGAAGAAGCATTCAGCGAGGCCATCGCCCGTGGCGAACTGGCTCGCCTTTACTGGCGCAACCTGCCGGCGAACATGGAAAGCATGAATGTTCGCTGCGGCATCGTCAGCCGCAGCGGGTATCGCCTGTCGCCGGCAGCCCGGGCAATGATCGAGACGCTGATCAGCGTGGATCGCCAGGCAGTAGCAGCGTAACCCCGATCACCCGCAGGTAACGTCGATCGGTCTGGCCACCGGCTGAGCCCCATGACCTGGCCAAGTCGCCAGCGGACACGTTGCTGACGTTACGCGGCGAGTGGCAGGAGCATGTCGCAGAGAGCGGGGTAATCCTCAGTCAGGCGCCGTGCCAGCCGGATTAGCCATCCGCGCCAGGTGAGCAGGGTCGAGGATTTCGATCTCGCCGTAGCCCAGGCGCAACGCGCCGTCCTGTTGCAAGGTCTTGAGGATCTGGTTGGTGGTCTGGCGCGACAGCGAAAGCATCAGCGCCAACTGCTCCTGGGACAACTGCAACAGCCGGCGCGGCCCTTCCACCTCGCCGTAGCCGGCGGCAATCTGCAACAGCCGGCAGGCGACCCGGGGTGCCGCACCGAGCAGCGCCTGCTGCTCCAGGGCGACAAATACCCAGCGTAGTTTCTGGCTCATCAGCAGGGCGAAGTCGCGCCAGTGCTGCGGGTGTTTTTCCAGCAGCGCCAACACCGCCGCTTGAGGCACCCAGAGCAGGTTCACCGGGCCTTCGGCGAACGCATCATGGGTGCGTGGCTGACCGTCGAACAGACTGATTTCGCCAAACCACTGCGGGGCTTCGACCAGCGCCAGCAGGGCTTCCTTGCCCTCGGCGCTGACCGCACCGACGCGCATCGCACCGTGCACCACCGCATACACGCCGCAGGGCGCGTCGCCACGCTGGAACAGGCATTCGCCGCTGGCCAGGGCGCGCGGGCGGGCGGCCCGCAACAGGCTATCCTGCAAGGTAACGGGCAAGTGCTTGAACCAGTGGCCGTGCAACAGTTGCTCACGCCAAATGTGCGTTGTGTTCATCCGCGCCTCGACGCTGACTCTGTCGGCTAGGCGACAGACGGTGGATAACCGGGCAGTGCATGCTCGGCCCTACCCTACAGGAGGCACAATAATGAAAAACCTCGTGCAACACCTCAGTCAATATGCGGCGTATCACCGTGACCCGCGCAATATTGCTACGCACTTTGTTGGGATTCCGATGATTGTGGTGGCGGTGACGGTGCTGTTATCGCGGCCAGGCTGGGATGTCGGCGGCGTATGGCTGTCGCCGGCGTTGCTGGTGGCGGCGTGGTCGGCGTGGTTCTACCTGCGCCTGGATGGGCGCTTCGGGCTACTGATGAGTGCGTTGCTGGGGCTGTGCCTGTGGGCCGGACAGGCACTGGCGGTGCAAAGCACCATGGCCTGGCTGAGCGCTGGACTGGGGGTGTTCGTGCTGGGCTGGGTGATCCAGTTTGTCGGGCACTATTACGAAGGGCGCAAGCCGGCGTTTGTCGATGATCTGAGTGGGTTGATCGTCGGGCCGTTGTTCGTGGTGGCGGAGCTGGCGTTCCTGCTCGGGTTGCGGGCGGAATTGAAGGCAGCCATCGAGCAGAATGCCGGACCGGTGGCGGTTCGGCAGAAGAAGGCGGTGATCTGACCGACGCCATCGCGGGGCGAGCCGACTCGTCCCGCGATGAGGCCCGCACGTCACTCCCGCGATTCAACCCCCAACTCATCCCACACCGATTCGGCCAGGTGGAAAGTCGCATTGGCCGCCGGAATCCCGCAGTAGATCGCGCTCTGCATCAGCACCTCCTTGATCTCCTCCCGCGTAACCCCATTGCTCGCCGCCGCGCGCAGATGCAACTTCAACTCGTCATTGCGATTCATCCCGATCAACATCGCAATGGTGATCAGGCTCCGCGTATGCCGCGGCAACCCCGGCCGGGTCCAGATATCGCCCCAGGCATGCCGGGTGATCATTTCCTGAAACTCGCCATTGAACGCATTCAGGTTGTTCAGGCTCCGGTCCACATGCGCATCGCCCAACACTGCCCGACGCACCTGCAGCCCTGCTTCATAGCGCTCTTTCTCGTCCACCAATCGCTCCTCAACGGGCCAGCAGAAAATCAATCAGACGCCGGCTGAACGGCCCGCCGACTTCCACGTTGGACAGATGCGCCGCACGAAACTCGGCGTACTCCGCCCCCACTACCCGCTCTTGAATGAACAGGCTACCGGCGGGCGGCGTCACCGCATCCTCGGTGCCGGCAATCACCAGCAATGGCAGCCGAATCGCCCCCACCTGATCGCGGAAGTCCGCATCGCGCACCGCCCCGCAGTTGGCCGCATAGCCTTCGGGCGAGGTCGCCGCGAGCATGTCGGTAATCCGCTTGGCCTGCGCCGGGTTGGCCGCCGCATAGGCCTGGGTGAACCAACGCTCGATGGAGGCATCGCGCAAACCGACCATCGCCGCCTGTCCCTCGCGCAAGACCCTCTCGATCCGTGGGTTCCAGGTCTCCGGGCTACCGATCTTCGCCGCCGTGTTGCACACCACCAGACGCTGCAAACGCTCGCCGGCATTGATGCCCAGCCACTGGCCAATCAAGCCGCCCATCGACAACCCGCAAAAGTGCGCGCGCTCGATGTTCAGCGCATCCAGCAGCGCCAGCACATCGCGGCCCAGCTGTTCGATGCTGTAGGGGCCCTCGGTGACCAGCGAGCCACCATGCCCACGGGTGTCATAACGCAACACCCGAAAATGCGCGGTCAACGCCGGCATCTGCGTATCCCACATGTGCAAGTCGGTGCCCAGCGAGTTCGACAGCACCAGCACCGGCGCAGTCGCCGGCCCTTCCAGCTGATAATTCAGTACGCCATCGGCGAGTTGTACGCTTCCCACAAAAACCTCCTTCAGGCACTCAAGCGTTGATGTTCGGTGACCGCCCTGGCGACCCAGACGCGGGCCTGGCCCAGGTAATGCGCCGGGTCAAGCAGACGGTCCAGCTCGTCGGCCGACAGCTCGGCGCTCACCTGCGGGTCGTCGCCCAGCACCGCGCGCAGCTGCCGCTGCTCGGCCACGGCGCGCTGGCAACAGCGCTCCAGCAAGTGATGGGCGGTATCGCGGCCCAGCCGCTGGGCCAGCACGCTGCTGACCGCCTCGGCCAGCACCAGGCCCTGGGTCAGGTCGAGGTTGCGACGCATGCGCGCGCTGTCTACTTCCAGCCCCTGGGCAATGGTCTGCGCCTGACGCAAGGCGCCAGACACCAAGCAGCAGATTTCCGGCAAGGTTTCCCACTCGGCATGCCACAAACCAAGGCTGCGCTCGTGCTCCTGCGGCATCGCCGAAAACAACGTGGCAAGCAGCCCCGGCACCCGCGTCGCAGCGCTGATCAGCACCGCCGCGCCCACCGGGTTGCGCTTGTGCGGCATGCTTGAGGAACCGCCCTTGCCCGGTGCCGAAGGCTCGAACACCTCACCCGCCTCGGTCTGCATCAGCAAGCTGACATCGCGCCCCAGCTTGCCCAGGCTGCCGGCGATCAGACCGAGCACCGAAGCCAACTCTACCAACCGGTCGCGCTGGGTATGCCACGGCTGCTCCGGCACGTTCAGACACAATTGCTCGGCCAATGCCTGGGACACCGGCAGGGCCTTGTCACCAAGCGCCGCCAGGGTCCCGGAAGCACCGCCAAACTGCAGGCTGAGCAGGCGCGGCTTGAGCTCGCTGAGGCGCTGCCGATGCCGGGTCAGCGCCCCCAGCCAGCCGGCGATTTTCATGCCCAAGGTCACCGGCGTGGCATGTTGCAGCCAGGTGCGCCCGGCCAGCGGTACGTCGGCGTAAACCTGGGCCTGATGCGCCAGGGTGTTGGCCAACTGTGCAAGGTCGGCCTCGATCAGCGCCAGCGCAGCGCGCAGTTGCAGCACCAACCCGGTGTCCATCGCGTCCTGGCTGGTCGCGCCCAGATGCACATAACGTTCGGCTTCCGGCACGCCGCTGGCGATCACCCGCCCCAGTGCCTTGACCAGCGGAATCGCCGAGTTGCCAGCCACCGCGATGGCCTCGGCCAACGCACCAAAATCGTAGCGCTCGGCTTTGCATGAGGCCTCGATCGGCGCCACCGCCACCTGCGGGATCAGCCCCACACTGGCTTCGGCACGGGCCAGCGCCGCTTCGAAATCGAGCATGCCCTGCACCCGGCCACGGTCGCTGAAAATCTCGCGCATGGCCGGCGCCGTGAAGTAGGCATCGAACAACTGATTGCCCGGTCGTTGAGTCATGGCAGGTCCTTCAACAGGGCGCGCCCGCAAGGGGCGCACCGGCAGGTCAATGGTCGTGGTGCAGGTACGCGGCCTGTTTGGGCAGGCGCAGGCTGAACAGGAAGGCAATCGCCATCATCGCGGTAACGTAGCAGTAAAAGGCCAGGAGCGAGCTGCTGACGGTTTTCAGCGCCAGCAGGATCGGCACGCCGGTCATGATGAAGCTGGCGGTCTTGGCACTCATGCCCGCCGTGTTCACCAGATACTTCTGCATGTAGGTGGTGAAAGTGTAGAAGATCAGCGAGCCAGCGGCGGTGTAGCCGAGCCCGGCGATGCTGCCGGCGTCCTTGTCCTGGCGGGTTTCGGCGCTGCTGGTTTCTTCCAGCGAGCGGCGCAGGAACAGCGAGATCACCGCCGCAATGACGCCGACGATGGCGAAGATGCGCTTGCTGCGTTCTTCGCCAGTGTAAAAAGTTGTGGGCATGAGGGAATACTCCTGGAGGGCCACTGAAGTCTAGACACACTTAGTAACACCCACGTTCCGCAGAACAATCACCCCGTCGCCCTTGGCCTTGCGTGGAAGCCGCCGGCGACGGGGTCATTGGTTTACACGCGCTCGATGGCCAGGGCCAGGCCCTGGCCGACGCCGACGCACATGGTCGCCAGGCCTTTGCGTCCGCCGGTTTTCTCCAACTGGTGCATGGCCGTGAGGACCAGCCGCGCACCACTCATACCCAGCGGATGCCCAAGGGCGATGGCCCCACCGTTCGGGTTGACCTGCGCCGCGTCGTCGGCCAGGCCGAGTTCGCGCAGCACCGCCAGGCCTTGGCTGGCAAAGGCTTCGTTGAGTTCGATGACATCGAAATCGCTGACCGCCAGGCCCAGGCGCGCGGTGAGTTTGCGCACTGCCGGCACCGGGCCGATGCCCATCAGCCGTGGCGCCACCCCGGCGCTGGCCATGCCGAGCACCCGGGCGCGCGGCGTCAGGCCGTGCTTTTTCAGCGCCTCGGCAGAGGCCAGAATCAGCGCTGCGGCACCGTCGTTGACGCCCGAGGCGTTGCCGGCGGTGACGGTCTTGTCCGCGCCGTTGACCGGTTTGAGCCTGGCCAACGCTTCGAGGGTGGTGTCGGCACGCGGGTGTTCGTCGTGCTCGACCACGGTCTCGCCCTTCTTATGCGCAATGCGCACCGGGACGATTTCTTCGGCAAAGAAACCGGCGGCCTGGGCCTTGGCGGTGCGTTGCTGGCTGCGCCAGGCGAAGGCGTCCTGATCGACGCGCGAGACCTGGTAGTCGTCGGCGACATTGTCGGCGGTTTGCGGCATGGCATCGACGCCGTACTGGGCCTTCATCAGCGGGTTGATGAAGCGCCAGCCGATGGTGGTGTCTTCCAGCTTCATGTTGCGCGAGTAAGCGTTGTCGGCCTTGCCCATGACGAACGGCGCACGCGACATCGACTCGACCCCACCAGCAATCGCCAGCTCCATCTCGCCACTGGCAATGGCACGGAAAGCGCTGCCGACCGCGTCCATGCCCGAGGCACACAGGCGGTTCAGGGTGACGCCTGGCACGCTGTCGGGCAGCCCGGCCAGGAGCAGGGCCATGCGCGCGACGTTACGGTTGTCTTCGCCGGCCTGGTTGGCGCAGCCGAAGAACACTTCGTCGAGCTGCGCCCACTGTACCGACGGGTTACGCTCGATCAACGCCCTGAGCGGCACGGCCGCCAGGTCGTCGGCACGCACGCCGGCCAGCGCGCCGCCGAAGCGGCCGATGGGGGTACGAATGGCGTCGCAGATAAATACCTCGCGCATCACGCTTCTCCTGGCGCTTGGCCGTGGGCGGCGGCGGTGCGCGCTTCCAGATCGCGCAGGGCGGCCAGTTCGGTTTCGCTGGGCGCGCCCGTGATCGCGACGTTGTCGGCAAAGCGGATCGCCCAACCGGTGGCGGCGACGATCTGCTCGCGGGTCACCCCCGGATGAATCGCGGTAACCACGAACTCATGGCTGCCGGCTTCCGGCTCCATGATGCACAGGTCGGTGATGATCCCCACCGGCCCTTCGCCGGGCAGGCCGAGGCGCTTGCGCGAATCGCCACCTTCGCCATGCCCGACCGAGGTAATGAAGTCGAGCTGGTCGACGAAGGCGCGGGCCGACTGTTTGAGGATGATCAGCACCTTCTTCGCCGAGCCGGCAATCTCCGGTGCGCCGCCGGCACCTGGCAGGCGCACTTTCGGGTTGTGGTAGGCGCCGACCACGGTGGTGTTGATGTTGCCGAAGCGGTCGACCTGGGCGGCGCCGAGGAAGCCGACGTCGATACGCCCACCTTGCAGCCAGTAACGGAAGATCTCGCCGGTCGGCACCACGGTGTCGGCGGTGTCGGCCAGTTCGCCGTCACCGATGGACAGCGGCAGCACGCTCGGTTTGGCACCGATCGGGCCGGACTCGTAGATCAGCACCACGTCCGGCGAGGAGGTCAGCCGCGCCAGGTTGGCGGCTTTCGATGGCAGGCCAATGCCGACAAAGCACACGGCGCCGTTTTGCAGGCGACGGGCGGCGGCGACGGTCATCATTTCGTGGGTGGAGTAGCTCATTGTGCAGCCTCCGGGGCGCAGGCCAGTTTTGCCTTGAAGGCGGTGAAGTCGGCGGTGCCGCGGATGTACTTGTCGATCCAGGCACTGAAGGTGTCGCGGTTGCGCGCAATCGGGTCCCAGGCCTGGTAGAAACGGTTGTCGCGCTCGTAGTACCCGTGGGCGTAGGAAGGATGCGCGCCGCCTGGGACCAGGCACACGGCAGACAGTGCCCAGGTCGGCAATACGCAAGCGTTCATCGGTGCGTTGAGGTCGTCGACGATTTCTTCGACGGTGACGATGCAGCGCTTGGCGGCCAGGGCGGCTTCCTTCTGCACACCGAGGATGCCCCAGAGCAGCACGTTGCCCTTGCGGTCGGCTCTCTGGGCGTGGATCACGGTGACGTCCGGGCGCACCGAAGGCACGGCGGCGAGCACTTCGCCAGTGAACGGGCAGGTGACGCTCTTGATCAGCGGGTTGACCTTCGGCAGGTCAGAGCCGGCGTAGGCGCGCAGCACCGCGAACGGCAGGCCGGAGGCGCCGGCCACGTAGGCGTTGGCCAGGTCGGCGTGGCTGTGCTCTTCGATTTCCATGGCGTGCGGCCATTGTTTTTCAACGGCATCGCGCAGGCGGTGCAGCGAGCCGACGCCCGGGTTGCCCCCCCAGGAGAATATCAGCTTGCGGGCGCAGCCGGCGCCGATCAGTTGGTCGTAGATCAGGTCGGGGGTCATGCGTACCAGGGTCAGATCCTTTTTGCCCTGACGAATGATTTCATGACCGGCAGCGGTCGGGATCAAGTGCGTGAAGCCTTCGAGAGCGATGCTGTCACCATCGTTGACGAACTGCTTCACGGCGTCGTGGAGCGAGAGGATTTCAGCCATTGCAGACTCCTGGAGATACGCTGGACAGGGCGCCAGGGACAGCGCCGGTATGCAGCCAGATTACGGCGCTGAACCCGGCCGATTCAATCCGATAATCGACTATCCGTTCGTTTATCGAACAGATGTTTGTCGACACTGGCGTGCCTGCGCCGACAAGGAGCCGTTAGCCCCTAAGTGGCATCCGCGTGACTGACCACCCCCTTGATCACCACCGCCACCGTCGCGATCCCGGCCGGGATTACCAGCGCGGTCAGCACCTGTTCGAAGTTCCAGCCCTGGCCTAGTAGGGTCGCGCCCATCCACGCGCCCAGAATCGCGCCGAAACGGCCAATGCCGAGCATCCACGACACCCCGGTCGCCCGCCCCTGGGTAGGGTAGAAGCGTGCCGCCAGCGACGGCATCGCCGACTGCGCACCGTTCACGCACATGCCAGCAATCAGCACTAGCGTCGCCAGCACGGTAATGCTGCCCAGGCTCTGCCCCACGGCGTAGGCAAACACCCCAGCCAGCAGGTAAAAGATACCGATCACCTTGTGCGGGTTGTAGCGGTCCATCGCCCAGCCCACTGCCACGGCGCTGAGCACGCCGCCGAACTGGAACAGCGCGCCGATGAAGGCCGCTTGCTCCATGCTCGCACCACTGTCGCGCATCAGCGTCGGCAGCCAGCTGGTCAACAGGTAGACGATCACCAAGCCCATGAAATAGGTCAGCCAGAGCAGCAAGGTGCCAATGCTGTAAGTGCCGGAGAAGATCACCGCGAACACGTTGCGCGCCTTCACGCTCTTCTGTTCCGGCACGCTGAAGCTCGCTGCCAGGGCAACGCTGGCCGGGTCGATCGGCGCCAGGGTCTGGCGCACCTTCTCGGTGCCACGATTACGCACCACCAGGTAGCGCGCCGACTCCGGCAACCAGATCAGCAGCACCACCACCAACAGCAGCGGCAGCAGGCCACCGATCAACAGCAGGCTGTGCCAGCCGAACGCCGGGATCAATTTGGCAGAAATGAAACCGCCGCCGGCCATGCCCAGGTTGAAGCCGCAGAACATGCTGGTGACCAGCAGCGACTTGTGCCGCTCCGGGGTGTATTCGGAGAGCAGCGTAGTGGCGTTCGGCATTCCCGCGCCCAGCCCCAGCCCGGTCAGGAAGCGCAGCACGAGCAGTTGGTCGACGTTAGTCGCGTAGGCCGAGGCCAGGCTGAAGGCACCGAACAGCAGCACCGCCCCCACCAGCACCATTTTGCGGCCAAAGCGGTCGGCCAGCGGCCCGGAGCCAAGCGCACCGAACACCATGCCAATCAGCGCAGCACTCATCACCGGGCCGAGGCTGGCGCGGTCGATGCCCCAGTCCTGCGACAGCGCCGGGGCAATAAAGCCCATCGCGGCGGTGTCCAGGCCATCGAGGAAGACGATCAGAAAACAAAGAATCACCACACGCCATTGATAACGCGACAACGGCTGGGCATTGATAAAAGCCTGCACATCCAGGCAGTTTCCGACAGCCGCTTGAGGACTATTCATTATTTTTATCCAGAAGAAGCGCGCGAGTGTGCGGGTGCGCGCGTGAACGGCACAGACAGTCAGGGACGGTTATTCGGGAATGGCTAACGGCCGTGCAGTCGACAGATAAAACGCTGCAGGCGGAACAAGGATGGGGAGCGAGTCATGGGGCGGTGCCTCTCGTTCATTATTATTGCGAGGGACATTAATTAGCTGCCGGGCGGGGCGCAATTCGCCAAATACGACTCTGTGCGTTTATCGAACAGGAAGTTAAAAAGCTTCGCGGGACGAGCCCGCTTCCACAGAGTTCACACCGGACCCTGTGGGAGCGGGCTCGTCCCGCGATCAGGCCCTATCAGGCAAACAGCTGGGTGCTCAGATCCCGGCTGGCGGCCAACATGATCGGCAAGAATTTCTGCTCCAGCTCGCTGCGGCTGACGCGCCCGGCATGGGTGCTGACGTTCAGCGCCGCCAGTACCTGGCCAGAGGCGTCGTATACCGGCACGGCAATCGACCGCAGGCCCTGCTCCAGTTCCTGGTCGACCACGCACCAGCCCTGTTCGCGCACCTGCTGGAGGATCTCCAGCAGCGCCTGCGGATCATGCACGGTGCGGCTGGTCTTGGCCTGCAGGTCGGCATGTTCGAGGTATTCATGCAGCGTGGCGTCGTCCAGCGCGGCCAGCAGGATGCGCCCCATCGAGGTGCAATAAGCCGGTAATCGCCCGCCCACCGACAGGTCCACCGAGATCAGCCGCTGCACCGTGGCCGAGCGGGCTATATAAAGAATGTCGTCGCCTTCGAGGGTGGCCATGTTACAGGCCTCGTGCAACTGGTCGCTCATGCGGTCCAGGTACGGCTGCGCCGACACCGCCAGCGGCGTGGACGACAGGTAGGCATGGCCCAGGGTCAGCACCTTGGGCAGCAACGAGTAGGTGCGCCCGTCGGTGGTCGCGTACCCCAGCTTGATCAGGGTGTGCAGGCAGCGCCGCACCGCTGCGCGGGGGATCTCGGTGCGGTGGCTGATCTGGGCGATGGTCAGGTGCCGCTTGCGCTCCTGGAACGCCTGCACCACGGCCAGACCACGGGCCAGCGAAGTCATGAAATCCGGATCGCCGGTAAACGCCTGGATCCGCTTGGCCGGCGACGCCACGATCGGCGGTGCCAGGGACGCAAAGGAGCTACGCACGTTGTCGTTCAATCCTGCGCCCTTGGGGGTTGTTTCTTCACTCATGACTCACCTCGGCAACACACGCTAGGGGCGATTATCGAACCATCGACCGATAATCGCAATTGACCGACACACACAATTACTTATACCTTTCCTCTGCCACCATGTGGCTTCTTGGAGAGACTGGTCAGGTACCCACCGTAGAAGTCCCAGGCACGGCCTCGTTACCTAGCGAGGCCGTTTTTATTTACAGCGTGACAACACAGCAGCGGCGACTTCATTTAAATGAACAAAAGCCCTGCACTTAATGTCGGGACTTCATACGTAGGGAGAGATTCCGTCAGGCGAAGTGCTTGCTATACTCAGCACTTCCCGACCGCGCTCAAACGGGGTCGAATGGATCCGGCTTTAACCACGCCCGCCCCTGCCAGGCCAAGGCCACAGCTCTCTGGCAGGCACGCGTGAGGATATTCATGACTGTTGCTGCGACAGCCACTACTACTTGGCAGCGTAGCCGTGTGTGCAACGTGCAACTTGCCGGTGGCACAACCACGTTACTGCCAGCGTAACTTTCAACTATCAGGTAGCACTGTGACTAAAGATGAACTGCGCGCGGAACTTGAGCGCCAGGAACAACGCTACAAGGACGTTTACGGCGGGGAAGTCACCACCTACGCCGCGCAACCCGACCCGGAGCGCAAGCCTTGGCGCAAACGCGCCAGCATTCTCGACCAGGCCTTCGCCCAGGAACTGCAAAAGATCGAAAAGGAACTCAAGGCCGAGGAGCCCTGAGCGGTTTCAGCCGCTACGCCAGCGAGGTTCGGGGCCCCTGCATGGGCGGCCCCGGTCGTGCATTTACCCTGCCGATTGCAACCTGGAAACGGATTCTCACAAATTTCATACAGCCGTTTGAAACATTTCAAGCATCTGCCAATTTTCATTTTTTCGTTTGAAATCCGCTATTTACGGGGCTTCCAGGGAACTTTCCGGATAAAACCGGCTCTGCAAATGTGACCTGACGCCCGTCAGACGGCATGCACCAATCAGCACCTGGTGCATCGATTTACAGGGATTTCTGGCATAATCGCGCCCCCTTATGACCGGGTCAGAAAACCTTCATGATCGATTTATTCAGCGGACTTGATGCCTGGGTACTGGTGAGCTTGCTGCTCGCCTTGACCTTCGTGCTCGCCTTCGAGTTCATCAATGGCTTTCATGACACCGCTAACGCGGTAGCTACAGTCATCTATACCAAAGCCATGCCACCGCACCTCGCCGTGTTCTTCTCCGGCGTGTTCAACTTCCTCGGTGTTCTGCTCGGCGGTGTCGGCGTGGCGTACGCCATCGTCCACCTGCTGCCGGTCGAGCTGCTGATCAATGTGAACACCGGGCACGGTCTGGCCATGGTCTTTTCCTTGCTGGCAGCAGCCATCACCTGGAACCTGGGCACCTGGTACTTCGGTATTCCGGCGTCCAGCTCGCACACCCTGATCGGTTCGATCCTCGGTGTGGGCCTGGCCAACGCGCTGATCAATGACATCCCGCTGGGCGATGGCGTGAACTGGCAGAAAGCGATCGACATCGGCATGTCGCTGGTGGCCTCGCCGCTGGCGGGCTTCGCGGTGGCGGCCCTGCTGCTGATCGGCCTGAAATGGTGGCGCCCACTGTCGAAGATGCACAAGACGCCGGAACAGCGTCGCAAGCTCGACGACAAGAAGCACCCGCCGTTCTGGAACCGTCTGGTTCTGGTAATTTCGGCCATGGCGGTGAGCTTCGTGCACGGTTCCAACGATGGCCAGAAAGGTATCGGCCTGATCATGCTGGTGCTGATTGGTATCGTCCCGGCCCAGTTCGTACTGGACCTGAACAGCACCACCTACCAGATCGAGCGTACCCGTGACGCCACCTTGCACCTGAACCAGTTCTACCAGCGCAACGAAGCCACCCTGGGCGAGTTCCTGGCCCTGGGCAAGGCGAAGGAAGGCGACCTGCCGGAGCAGTTCAGCTGCAACCCGCAGCAGACCGAGCCGACCATCAATGCCCTGCTGCAGTCGCTCAAAGGCGTATCCGACTACCGCTCGCTGTCGCCTGAGCAGCGTGTCGAAGTCCGTCGTTACCTGCTCTGCCTGGACGACACCGCGAAGAAGGTCGGCAAGCTGCCGGGCCTGCAGGCGCGCGAGAAGGCCGACCTGGACAAGCTGCGTAAAGACCTGACCGCGACCACCGAATATGCGCCGTTCTGGGTCATCCTGGCAGTGGCCCTGGCACTTGGCCTGGGTACCATGGTTGGCTGGAAGCGCGTAGTACTGACCATTGGTGAGAAGATCGGCAAATCGGGCATGACCTATGCCCAGGGCATGTCGGCGCAGATCACCGCCGCCTGTGCGATTGGCCTGGCGAACATCTTCAGCCTGCCGGTATCGACCACCCACGTATTGTCGTCCGGTGTGGCCGGGACCATGGTGGCGAACAAGAGCGGCCTGCAAGGCGGCACCGTCAAGACCATCCTGCTGGCCTGGGTGCTGACCCTGCCGGCGTCGATGGGCCTGGCTGCCGGTTTGTTCTGGCTGGCGTCGAAAGCGATCAACTGATTGATCCAGCAATGAGAAAGGCGCCTTCGGCGCCTTTTTTGTTGGCATCAGTGAAGCCTCCATCACGGGACGAGCCCGCGCCCACAAGAGCACCACAACCCCTTGTGAGAGCGGGCTCGTGCCGCGATGGGGCCCTTCGCTACTTGCGCTTAGTACCCAACAACGACCCCATCAAGCCGCGCACCAACTGCCGACCAAACTGGTTCGCTGCCTGCCGTACCGCCGACTTGATCGCCTGCCCGGCCGCACTCTGCAGGAACTCCCCAGCCTTGTCGGCAAAACTCTCCTCGGCCGGCGCCGCCGGCGCTTGTCCGGCCGGGGCGGCGCCCTTGCGCGCCAGCAGCATTTCATACGCCGACTCCCTATCGATCGGCTTGTCATAGCGCCCCAGCAACGGCGACGCGGCAATCAGTGCCGCCCGCTCCGCCGCACTCAACGGCCCGATCCGCGACTGCGGCGGAGCGATCAGCACGCGCTCGACCATCGCCGGCGTGCCCTTGTCCTGCAAGGTGCCGACCAGTGCTTCGCCAATCCCCAGCTCGGTCAGCACGCTCAAGGTGTCGAACGCCGGATTCGGCCGGAAGCCGTCCGCCACCGCCCGCAGCGACTTCTGCTCCTTGGCCGTGAACGCGCGCAAGCCATGCTGAATCCGCAAACCGAGCTGTGCCAGCACATCGTCCGGCAGGTCGCCCGGCGACTGGGTGACGAAATACACTCCCACGCCCTTCGAGCGAATCAGCCGCACCACTTGCTCCAGCCGATCCTGCAAAGCCTTCGGCGTACCATTGAACAGCAAGTGCGCTTCGTCGAAGAACAGCGCCAGCAGCGGCTTCTCCGCATCGCCACGCTCGGGTAGCTGCTCGAACAGCTCGGCCAGCAACCACAGCAGGAAGGTCGCATAGACCTTCGGTGCCTCATGCACCAGGCGGCTGGCGTCCAGCAGGTGAATCCGCCCGCGGCCATCGCTGCCCGGCTGCAGCAGGTCTTCAAGCCGCAATGCCGGCTCGCCGAACAGGGCCTCGGCACCCTGCTGTTCCAGCGTCGCCAGCCGGCGCAACAACGCCTGACTGGAACCGCTGGTCATCAGCGCACTGTCTTCGCCCAGCACCTCGGGATTGTCCTTGAGGTGAGCGAGCAGCGCCTTGAGGTCCTTGATGTCCAGCAGCAACAAGCCTTCGCGGTCGGCCACCTTGAATGCGGCATACAGCGCCGCCTGCTGGCTGTCGTTCAGTTCCAGCAGGTTACCCAGCAGCAACGGCCCCATTTCGCTCAGGGTGGTGCGCAGCGGATGACCGGATTGCCCGTGAATGTCCCACAAGGTCAGCGGATAAGCCTGCGCCCGATAATCCAGCCAGGGCATCCCGGCAATCCGCTCGGCCACCTTGCCCTGCGGGTTGCCGACGGCGCCCAGCCCGCACAGGTCACCTTTCACGTCGGCGGCAAACACCGCCACGCCGGCGTCGCTGAAGGCCTCGGCGAGGTGTTGCAGGGTGACGGTCTTGCCCGTACCGGTCGCGCCAGCCACCAGCCCGTGGCGGTTGGCCAGGCGCATCGCCTGCCCCAGCGGTTGCCCGGCAAGGTCGGCGCCCAGCACGAATTGCGATGAATCAGCCATGATTTTTTCACCCTTTGTTTAAGCTTTGCCCTGAAACAGCCGATAACACTCTAGTGATAGATCAATGGAAAGACAGGTACACCCCGACAAGGACATGGGAACTGCACTGCTTTCAAACTGCCCTGTGTGCGAACGACCCGGATAACAAGACCTTTGCGGACCCCTACGCCATGAACAAAAGCCTCCGTTTCAGCCACAAGATTTTGCTGGCCGCCTCACTGATCGTGATGGTCGCATTCACCCTCTTCACCCTGTACAACGATTACTTGCAGCGTAATGCGATTCGCGAAAATCTGGAAAGTTATCTCAATGAAATGGGCGACTCGACGTCGACCAACATCAAGAACCTCTTCGATGGCCGCATCCAGCTGGTCAGCAACGTCGCCCAGAACATCGCCAGCTTCCCCGACAGTGCCGGTAACCTGCTTGGCCAGCAAGCGCTGGTGTCGAGCTTCCTGACCATTTACCTGGGCGACGTCAACGGCGGCTTTACCATTCGCCCGCAAACCAAGATGCCCGATGGCTATGACCCGCGTGTACGGCCTTGGTACAAGGACGGTCTGGCGGCCAACGGGCCGATGCTGACCGAGCCCTACATCGACATGAGCACCGGCAAGATGGTCATCTCGGTGGTCGCTACGGCTGCGCGTAATATCGGTGTGGTGGGCGGCGACCTGGCCCTCGACGGCCTGGTCGAGATCATCAACTCGCTGAACTTCGGCGGCATGGGCTATGCCTTCCTGGTCAACGATCAGGGCAAGATCCTGGTGCACCCGGACAAGAACCTGGTGATGAAGAACCTGTCCGACATCTTCCCGCAGAACACCCCGCGGCTGACCAAGGAACTGACCGAAGTCCAGCTCAACGGCGAGGAGCGCATCCTCACCTTCAGCCCGGTGAAGGGCCTGCCGTCGGCCAACTGGTACATCGGTCTGTCGGTAGACAAGGACAAGGCCTACAAGATGCTCAGCAAGTTCCGCACCTCGGCGGTGATTGCCACCCTGGTCGCGGTGGTGATCATCATCGCCCTGCTCGGCCTGCTGATTCGCGTGCTGATGGCACCGCTGCACACCATGACCCGCGCCATGGAAGACATCGCCCAAGGCGAAGGCGACCTGACCAAGCGGCTGGCCATTCACAACCACGACGAGTTCGGCATCCTCGGCAAGGCCTTCAACAGCTTCGTCGAGCGTATCCACACGTCGATTCGCGAAGTGTCCTCGGCCACCGAACAGGTCAACGAAGTCGCCCTGCGCGTGGTCAGCGCGTCGAATTCCTCGATGGTCAACTCCGACGAGCAGTCCAACCGCACCAACAGCGTCGCCGCCGCGATCAACCAGCTCGGCGCCGCCGCCCAGGAAATCGCCCATAACGCGGCGCAAGCCTCGCAACAGGCCAGCTCGGCGCGGCACCTGGCCGAAGAAGGCCAGCAGGTGGTAGACCGCAGCATTCAGGCGATGAACCGCCTGTCGGACCTGATCTGCACCTCCAGCGCGCACATCGAGACGCTGAACAGCAAAACCGTGAACATCGGTCAGATCCTCGAAGTGATCACCAGCATTTCCCAGCAAACCAACCTGCTGGCACTCAACGCAGCCATCGAAGCGGCGCGCGCCGGCGAAGCCGGACGGGGCTTTGCGGTGGTAGCCGACGAGGTCCGCAACCTGGCCCACCGCACCCAGGAATCAGCGCAGCAAGTACAGAACATGATCGAGGAACTGCAGGTCGGCGCCCGCGAGTCGGTCGACACCATGAGCCAAAGCCAGCGCCATAGCCAGGACAGCGTGTCGATCGCCAACCAGGCCGGCGAGCGCCTGGGCAGCGTGACCCAGCGTATCGGCGAGATCGACGGGATGAACCAGTCGGTGGCCACCGCCACCGAAGAGCAGACCGCCGTGGTCGACTCGATCAACATGGACATCAACGAAATCAACATGCTCAACCAGGAAGGCGTGGAGAACCTGCAGTCCACCCTGCGCGCCTGTTCCGACCTGGAGCAGCAGGCCAGCCGCCTGAAACACCTGGTCGGCAGCTTCCGCATCTAAACCGCAAACGCCCGGCGGCCAGTACGGCGCCGGGCAGCCAATCGCGATCGAACAAACTATCCTTCATAGAGGTCAACCCTAGGGCGCGTCATCCGCTGCGTTGCAGTTGCCGATGACACACCCTGGAGACGATCTCGGAGGGATGCTGATCGTGCACATAGCCGACATCACCATGTTCTACGCCCCCGCCAGCGGCGGTGTGCGTACCTATCTGGATGCCAAGCACCGTCGTCTCAGCCTGAGCCCCGGCGTGCGTCACAGCCTGTTGATTCCCGGCGCGGCCGCCGGCCATGAAAACGGCATCCACCACGTTGCCGCCCCTGCCCTGCCATTTGGCAACGGCTACCGCTTTCCGCTGCGCCTGGGGCCCTGGCGCAATGTGCTGCGCGAGCTGCATCCGGACCTGATCGAAGTCGGCGACCCCTACCTTACTGCCTGGGCAGCGCTGGACGCACGGCGTTATCTGGATGTGCCGGTGATCGGCTTCTACCACTCCGACCTGCCACTGCTGGTGCGTAACCGCATGGGCAACTGGGTCACGCCAAATGTCGAAGCCTACGTGAGCAAGCTCTACGGCAATTTCGACCGGGTGCTGGCGCCCAGCCAGGTAATGGCCGACAAGTTGCGCGGGCTGGGCCTGGGCAATGTGCATGTGCAGCACCTGGGCGTCGACCTGGCGACTTTCCAGCCGGCCCGGCGCGCCCCCGACCTGCGCCGCGAACTGGGGGTTGCCGACAACACCCGGCTGCTGGTGTTTGCCGGACGTGGCTCGCGGGAGAAGAACCTGCCGCTGCTGCTGGAGTGCATGCGGCGCCTGGGCAAGCATTACCACCTGCTGCTGGTCGGCTCCAACATGCCAAGCAATGTGCCGGCCAACGTCAGCATCATCAATCGCTTCTGCCCGGCCACCGAGCTCGCCCGCCTGCTCGCCAGCGCCGACCTGCTGTTGCATGCCGGCGATCAGGAAACCTTTGGCCTGGTGATTCTCGAAGCCATGGCCAGCGGTATCCCGGTGGTGGCGGTGGCTGCCGGGGCGTTCAAGGAAATCGTCAGGCCGCACTGCGGCCGGCTGTGCACGCCGAACGATAGCCTGGCCATGGCCCGCGCGGTACGCGAAGTGTTCGAAGACGGCGTCGAGCAACTCGGCCAGCAAGCGCGCGCTCACGTGGCACAGCACTACGCCTGGGACACCGTGGTCAACGGCCTGCTCGAGCATTATCACGCAGTGCTCGGTGACCACGCGCAACCGGTGCGCGCGCATGCCTGAGGCCAGCAACTGCAACGCCGCCGGGCGCAGCGTGCTGCTGGTGCTGCACGACGTTGCCCCGGAAACCTGGCCCGACTACCGGCCCTTTGTCGAAGCCGTCGACGCCCTCGGTAACGTGCCGATGACCTGGCTGGTGGTGCCGGACTTCCACAAACGCAACGACCTGGAGCACGCCCCGGACTTTCGCCGAATGCTGGAGCGGCGCCTGCTGCGCGGCGACGAACTGGCCTTGCACGGCTACTACCATGCCGACGACGACCCACCGCCGCGCAGCCCACGCGCCTGGTTCATGCGCCGTGTGTACACCTGGGAAGGCGAGTTCTACGGGCTGGACGAAGCCCAGGCCCTGTACCGGCTGGAGGCCGGCATTGCGCTGTTCCAGCGCCACCACTGGCCGCTGTCCGGCTTCGTTGCGCCGGCCTGGCTGATGAGCGCCGGCACACGCCAGGCCCTGCGCCAATTACCGCTGCGCTACACCAGCGACCGGCAGCATCTGTATCGGCTGCCGGATTTCAGCCGGGTCAGGGCCCCCGGTCTGGTCTGGAGTGCGCGCAGTGCCTGGCGGCGTGGACTGTCGAAAGCCTTCAGCGAGCTGCACGAGCAACGCCTGCAACAGGCCGCGACCGTGCGCCTGGGCCTGCACCCGGTGGATATGCGCCACGGCTACGCCCGTGATTACTGGTTCGACAGCCTGCAACGCCTGCTGCGCGACGGCCGGACGCCGATGACCAAGATGGCCTGGCTGGCCAGCAGGCCGGGCGGCTAAGTCGCCTCGGCGGCTTGCGCTTGAATAGCTGCCGGCTGGCGCGCTTGCGCATCGGCGTCAGCCAGCGCCGCCTGGTGCGGCGCTGACAACTGCTGCCAAAGCGCGGCGGCACCGGGGAACTCGGTGCCATCGTCGCTGCTCAGGGCTTCAGGGTCGTAGCGGCTCAGGCACCCCTCGCCCAGCGTCGGCGGCGCCGTGGCGCAGGCCTTGTCGAACGGGTTGCCCATACGCTTACCTGCCTTGCCCGGCCCGGCGTATCAGTTGAACACCACGGTTTTGTTGCCGTGCACCAGCACGCGGTCCTCGAGGTGATAACGCAGGCCACGGGCCAACACCATCTTCTCGACGTCGCGACCGAAGCGCACCATGTCATCGATGCTATCGCTATGGCTGACACGCACCACGTCCTGCTCGATGATCGGCCCGGCGTCAAGCTCTTCGGTCACGTAGTGGCAGGTCGCACCGATCAGTTTCACGCCACGCAGCGAGGCCTGATGGTACGGCTTGGCACCGACGAACGAAGGCAGGAAGCTGTGGTGAATGTTGATCACCTGCTGGGCGTATTCCTGGCACAGGTCCGGCGGCAGGATCTGCATGTAGCGCGCCAGCACCACCACGTCGGCCGTGTGCTCCTTGACCAGGCGCGAGACTTCGGCGAAGGCCGGCTGTTTGTCTTTCGGATCGACCGGCACATGGAAGAACGGAATGCCGTGCCACTCGACCATGCTGCGCAGGTCGTTGTGGTTGGAAATGACACACGGGATATCACAGTCCAGTTCGTTGCTGTGCCAGCGATGCAGCAGATCGGCCAGGCAGTGCGACTCGCGACTGGCCATCAGCACGACGCGCTTCTTCTGGTCGGTGTCGGTGATCCGCCAGACCATCGAGAACGCTTCGGCGATGGGCGCAAAAGCCTCGCGGAACGCTTCGATACCGAACGGCAGGGTGTCGGCACGAATCTCGTGACGCATGAAGAACCAGCCACTCTGGCTGTCGGAATGGTGACTCGCTTCAGTAATCCAGCCGTTGTAGGACGCCAGGAAATTACTGACTTTGGCGACGATGCCGACACGGTCGGGGCAAGCAATCACCAGGCGATAGGTGCGCATGAAACGGACTCCAAGAACTTCGCAAAGGCGCACATTCTAACGATTGCCCGGGAAAACTGCAGTATTCATTGCACACCACGCCTCCGCCAGCCGCCGCCGACGCCGGCTGCCCCGGGCATGGTTTCCCCCTGACAGTCAGGCAAAGTTATGTGTTGCAAAAAGTCAGTCATTTGTAAATTTCACACACTTGAATACACCTATTCATTAAAAGGCATTGAAGGAATTACTCGGTTTAATGTTTACTTGGCCCAACTGCCTGACTATTATTGCAGCACTGTTACCCTGTCCCCTTTACCTAGGAACGTCATAATGTCCCTGATCAACGAATACCGCGCTACCGAAGAAGCCATCAAAGAACTGCAGGCACGCCTGGCCAATCTGTCGAATGACGACAAGCTGAAGAAAGAGCTGGAGTTCGAAGGCAAGCTGCGCAACCTGATGGGCGAATATCAGAAGTCGCTGCGCGATATCATTGCTCTGCTGGACCCAGAAGCCAAATCGAGCAAAGGCCCACGGGGTGCAGTGAAAACCACCGGCACCAAGCGCGCGCGCAAGGTCAAGCAATACAAAAACCCACACAACGGCGAAGTCATCGAAACCAAAGGTGGCAACCACAAGACCCTGAAAGAGTGGAAAGCCAAGTGGGGCGGCGACGTCGTTGAAGGTTGGGCTACCCTGCTCGGCTAATCGCGATTTAGCTAAATCCGGCATAACGGCCAGATTTACCGCTATTGAAAAACGCCAGCATCCTGGCGTTTTTTATTGCCTGTTGATTACAACTGCAAACGTTGCCGCAAGCCTGTGGCATGTTCCCGCCACTGCTCCAGCAAAGCCTGCTGCGCGCTATCGGCATCGGTCCAGGCGGCCTGCAAGGCCTGTTCGAACGCCACCAGGGTATTCGGCGCGCCCATCGCCGGGTCGCTCAGGCGTTGCTGACAGAACTGCTGCCAGCGCTGTGCCTCCTGGCTATTGAGGGTGTTCGGGAAGTTGCGTGCACGATAACGGAACAATAATTCCGGCAGCCGCGCATCGTCGAACATCCATTGGCCACTGGCCAACTGCTCGGGGTCGACACTGCGTACTTGTTCACACAGGCGCCGGTCGCGATCACCGATAAAACCGTCATACAACTGCTGCTCGGGATCTTCGCTCGACGCACATTCATCGCCGCTATAGAGGCTGGCAAGTTTCTCCTGCCAGATCGCCTGGGTGCTTATCAGTTGGCTCGCCCGCGCCTGCACATCGGCTATATTCAGGCCCAGCCGCTCACGGTCTTCGGCGCGGATTACATTCAATGGCGCGAGCACCGGGCAACGGTTGATATGTATTAATTTCAGCGGCACCGCTAGTTGACCTTCGGCCAATGCATCGCGCCGGGTGTAAAGTCGCTGGCGGAGAACTTCCGGGGCTTCTTCGAGTAACGGTTCAACCGCCAGGTGCAGATCGCAAACGATCAGCGCATTGCGATTACGCGGGTGCCAGGCTAATGGCAGAACCACGCCGAGATAGTTACGCTCGGCGGAAAAGCGCCCGGAAATATGTACCAGCGGCTGCAACAGGCGCACCTGATCGAGCACTTTCTGTTTGCTGCGCAACTGGAACAGCCAGTTGTACAAGCGTGGCTGCCGTTGGCGAATCAGTCGGGCCAGGGCGATGGTCGCGCGCACGTCGGAGAGGGCTTCATGGGCCTGGCCATGGTCGATGCCGTTGGCCGCGCTGAGCAGTTCCAGCTTCAGGCTGACCCGGCCCTCGCGCTGTGGCCACTCGATACCTTCCGGGCGCAACGCATAGGCCGCGCGTACGGTGTCGATCAGGTCCCAACGGCTGTTGCCGCCCTGCCACTCGCGGGCGTACGGGTCGAAAAAGTTGCGGTAGAGGCTGTAGCGGGTCACTTCGTCGTCGAAGCGCAGGGTGTTGTAGCCGGCGCCGCAGGTGCCAGGGCGCGCCAGTTCGGCATGCACGCGGGTCATGAACTCGGCTTCGCACAGGCCGCGCTCGGCAAGCTGCTGCGGGGTGATCCCGGTAATCAGGCAGGCGGCCGGGTGCGGCAGGATGTCGTCGCTGGGCTGGCAGTAAAGATTGACCGGGGCTTCGATCTCGTTGAGTTCCAGGTCGGTGCGGATCCCGGCAACCTGCAGCGGGCGGTCGCTGCGCGGGTTGATACCGGTAGTTTCGTAGTCGTGCCAGAAGATCGAGCTCACGGCGGCGTCCTGTGCAAAAAGTCGCCGTGAGTCTACCTCAAGCCGATGCGCTCAACGGTCTGAAGCTGAAATAGTTGCGCAGGGCGCCCACCAGTTGCTCGTACTCGCGCGGCGCCTGCAACAGCATGAAGCCGGAGTCGTAATGCCCGGGGTTGGCATCCTCGTGGCACCACAGGCAACTGGCAGTGAGGTTGATCAGGTGCAGGGCGCCGGCAGGGCCGGGCACCTTGAGCTGCAACTCGAAATCCGGGCCAACCAGCAACGGCAGATCGCTGATCAGCATCAGGCCATCTTCGGACACGTTACCCAGGTAGCCGATCGGCTGGTCGGTGTAACGGTTGAAGACCTTCAAGTAATAAGGAAGCAGATGACGCTCTATACGGCGTTCGGTAAACATGGTCGCGGTCGCTGTCGAAGACCCTTGAGCAGGGTCGCGCTAGTGCTGCTTGTTGTGTGGCGCTGCAACTGAAGCTTAGCCCAAGCTGGCCCTGGCGTCATAACTGCGCCTTGACACTTTAGTCTTAGCGCCAGCTGGCGGTGCTGGCCGGGCGCGTGACGACCGGTTGAGCGTCGCGCAGGTGGCCGAGCTTCTCCAGGGTTTGCAGGCGGGCCCGGGCGCGGTAGGCATATTCGTTCTGCGGGTACTGGGCAATGATGTACTGGTAGGTCTGCGCGGCGTCGACATAGAGCTTCTGGCGCTCCAGGCACTGGCCACGCAGCAGCGCGGTTTCCGGCCAGATGAACGGCCGCGCGCGGCTGGTACGGTCAACCTGCGACAGCTCCAGGGTGACGCGCTCGCAGTCGCCACGGTCGTAGGCGCGGTAGGCGTTGTTCAGGTGGTGGTCCATGGACCAGCGGGTGCAGCCGACGACACTGGTCGCCAGCGCCAAAACGATCAGGGCGCGCATGGGGGATCTCCTTTGATGAGGAGTGTATCGGCAGAGTAGCTGCAAGCTGAAGCTTCAAGCTGCAAGAGAAAAGCCAGAAGCGCCAGCCTCAGCCCTTGCAGCTTGTCACTTGCAGCATTCCCAACCCACCAAGGTAGTGCAAAGGAACAATGACTACAGACATTTTCCAGAGTAGCCTTTCGCTGCGCTTCACTACAGGAGTCTGTGCATGACCATCCGCCGTACCAAAATCGTCGCCACCCTTGGCCCCGCCAGCAACTCGCCGGAAGTACTCGAGCAACTGATCCTCGCCGGCCTGGATGTCGCCCGCCTGAACTTCTCCCATGGCACCCCGGACGAGCACAAGGCTCGTGCCCGCCTGATCCGCGAGACCGCCGCCAAGCACGGCCGCCACGTCGCCCTGCTCGGCGACCTGCAAGGTCCGAAGATCCGTATCGCCAAGTTCGCCAACAAGCGAATCGAACTCAAGGTCGGCGACCATTTCACCTTCTCCACCGCCCACCCGCTGACCGATGGCAACCAGTCCATCGTCGGCATCGACTACCCGGACCTGGTCAAGGACTGCGGTGTCGGTGACGAACTGCTGCTCGACGACGGCCGTGTGGTCATGCGTGTCGAAACCGCCACGGCCGACGCCCTGCACTGCGTCGTGCTGATCGGTGGCCCGCTGTCCGACCACAAAGGCATCAACCGTCGCGGCGGCGGCCTGACCGCCCCGGCCCTGACCGAAAAAGACAAGGCCGACATCAAGCTGGCCGCCGAGATGAAACTGGACTACCTGGCCGTTTCCTTCCCGCGCGATGCCGCCGACATGGAGTACGCCCGTCGCCTGCGCGACGAAGCCGGCGGTACCGCCTGGCTGGTGGCGAAAATCGAACGCGCCGAAGCGGTCGCCGACGATGAAACCCTCGACGGCTTGATCCGTGCGTCCGACGCAGTGATGGTTGCCCGTGGCGACCTCGGTGTGGAAATCGGCGATGCCGAGCTGGTGGGTATTCAGAAGAAGATCATTCTGCACGCCCGTCGCCACAACAAAGCGGTGATCACGGCAACCCAGATGATGGAGTCGATGATCCAGAATCCGATGCCGACCCGCGCTGAAGTGTCCGACGTGGCCAACGCCGTGCTCGACTACACCGACGCCGTGATGCTCTCGGCCGAAAGTGCTGCTGGTGCCTATCCGCTGGAAGCCGTGCAGGCCATGGCGCGAATCTGCCTCGGCGCAGAGAAGCACCCGACCAGCAAGACCTCCAGCCACCGCATGGGCACGCAGTTCACCCGTTGCGACGAGAGCATCGCGCTGGCCGCCATGTACACCGCCAACCACTTCCCGGGCGTGAAGGCGATCATCGCCTTGACCGAGAGCGGTTACACCCCGCTGATCATGTCGCGGATCCGCTCCTCGATCCCGATCTTCGCCTTCTCGCCGCACAGTGAGACCCAGGCGCGGGTGGCCATGTTCCGTGGCGTCTACACCGTCCCGTTCGATCCGGCGGCAATGCCACCGGAGAAGGTCAGCCAGGCGGCCGTCGACGAGTTGCTCAAGCGCGGCGTGGTCGAGCAAGGCGACTGGGTCATCCTGACCAAAGGCGACAGCTATCACACCATCGGTGGCACCAACGGGATGAAGATCCTGCACGTGGGCGATCCACTGGTTTGAGACGTGGCCTGAAGTGAAAGAGCCCCGCCTTCATGGCGGGGTTTTTTGTGGGTTTTCAGGCATGCCCGACGAACACATCGGCAAACAGCTGATTCCTCGGCAAGCCCGCCAGAAACATCTGCCGCGCAAACTGCTCGACACTCGCCGGTGCGCCACAGGCCAGTGCCACCGTCTGGCGCGACTGCACGCGCAACGCCGCCAGCGCCTGCGGCAACGCCAGCGGCGTCACCAGTTCCACCTGCAACGCTGGATGCCCAGTCGCCAACCCGCGCAACGCCTCGGCCAGGTAATGCTGCCCAGCGTCCTGCGCCACATGCAGCAGCCTGATCGGCCCCTGATGATCCTGGCGCAGCGCTTCGCGCAAGATCCCCCACAACGGCGCGAGCCCGGTGCCTGCCGCCAGCAACCACAACGGTCGCGCCTGCCAGTCGGGATCGTAATGCAGCGCACCACCGCGCAACTCGCCCAGGCGCAACGGATCGCCCACCTTCAAGCCACGCGCCGCATCGCAGAATGCCCCCGGCTGGCGGCAATCCAGATGAAACTCGAGAAAGCGCTCTTCCTCCGGCAGGCTAGCCAGCGAGTACGGCCGCGCCACGCCCGCAGTATTCCACAACACCAGGTGCTGCCCGGCCCGATAGCGCAACGGCCGCTGCGGCTGCACACGCAGCCGCAACACGTCCGGCGCCAGCCAGTCGAGCGCGCACACCTGCGCCGGCAAGCCATCGTGCAGCGGGTCGAACAGCGCCACGCGCAAATCCGTATCGACCCGGCACTGACACGCCAGCCGCCAGCCCTCGTCACGTTGCGCGGCGCTCAGCGCCTCGGGCCTGGCATCCGCCGGCAGCCCTTCCAGGCATCGCACCAGACAGGCATGACAGCTCCCCGCCCGGCAGCTGTAGGGCACGGCAAAACCTTCGGCATTCAAGGCATCGAGCAGGTTGCTGCCCGGCGCTACCGCCCAGCTGCGCGCGGCTACCCGTAACTCAGGCATCGACCACCTCCCATGCCGCTTCGCAACGGTTGCGGCCAAGCCGCTTGGCCCGGTACAAGGCCTCGTCGGCACGGTGCAGGGCGGTATCGAGGTCGTCGCCCTCGGTCAGCAGGGTCATCCCCGCCGACAGGCTCAACGGCGCCACGCGCAACCCCACTGCACCCGGCTGGGTATCGGCAAAGGCCAGACGAATGCACTCGCAGCGTTCCACCAAGGCCTCCGCCGTGCAGTCAGGCATCAGCAGCACGAACTCCTCACCGCCATAGCGCGCGAGCACCGCGTTGTCGTCCAGGCAGCCGTTCGCCGCCTGGGCAAAGGCCTGCAACACCTGATCGCCGGCGGCGTGGCCGTAGACGTCGTTGATCCGTTTGAAATGATCGAGGTCGATCAGCGCCAACCCGTGCCGCACATTCCCGCGCAGTTGCTCCAGCTCGCGGCCAGCCAGACGCAGGAAATGCCGACGGTTGAACAATCCGGTCAACTCGTCGGTGGCCACCAGTTCTTCGAGTTGGCCCATCATGCCCCGCAGGGTGTCCCGATGCGCCTGCAAGGCGAAGCGACGCTGACGCATGCGCTGGCGCGAGGCCTGCACGTAACTGGCATAGAGGCACAACCAGGTCAGCACGACGAACAGCGTACACACCTGCAACACCGCCAACGGCGGGTCGCTGAGCGTGCCGCCATGGGCTTCGAGGAGGATCAACCCGGTAAAGCTGAAAAACACCACCAGCGCACAGCGCACGAAGGCCCGCCCGCTGAGATGGAACAGCCCGAACATGAGGATCAGCGGGTAGATCACCAGGAACGTCCCGCGGGCCTGGTCGAGGTTGGCCAGCAGCCAGGTCTGCCAGGCCAGCGCCAGCAATACCTGGCACTCGGTCAGGCTCGGATCGCGGCAGCGCAGGTTGCGTCCGCTGACGAACACCCAGCCGAGCAGCAGTTGGCTGAACAACAACAGCCCGGTGCCGACGGTCATTACCGCCAGTGGCGCCAGCACATGGCCGCCAAGAATCGCCATCCATACCAGCAGCAACACCATCAGGTAGGTGCAGCCGGCCAGCAGGAAGCGCTTGAGGAGAAGTTTCTGCAGCGCGGATTCGGTCACAGGTGAAATACCGGCCCTGGTAATGGCAAAGAAAATTATGGCCAGCTGCCACTTTAGGGGGTGTCTGACGTTATTGCCATGTTTGCCAGGCTTGGCAGGCAAAAACAGTGCCTGCCGCCAGGCGACCTTGGTGGGGAGCACTGGCCCATGTGCCTGGAGCGCAGACGCGCTATACTGCCGCGCCTTTTTTGCGTCGACCCTTGCGTGTCGGCGCGCCTTGAAAGGTGGCTTCGGCGTCCTGGCCTGTCCGCGCCGAACTACCTTAATGAATGTTCCCGTCTTTAAGAGGAGCGCGCTGCATGACCGTGATCAAGCAAGACGACCTGATTCAGAGCGTTGCCGACGCCCTGCAGTTCATTTCGTACTACCACCCCGTTGACTTCATCCAGGCCATGCATGAGGCCTATCTGCGTGAAGAGTCGCCTGCCGCGCGCGACTCCATCGCCCAGATTCTGATCAACTCGCGCATGTGCGCCACCGGCCACCGGCCGATCTGCCAGGACACCGGTATCGTTACCGTGTTCGTGCGCGTCGGTATGGATGTGCGCTGGGATGGCGCCACCATGAGCCTGGACGACATGATCAACGAAGGCGTGCGCCGCGCCTACAACCTGCCGGAAAACGTCCTGCGTGCTTCGATCCTGGCCGACCCGGCCGGTGCGCGCAAGAACACCAAGGACAACACCCCGGCGGTCATTCACTACTCCATCGTCCCGGGCAACACCGTGGAAGTGGACGTGGCGGCCAAAGGCGGCGGCTCCGAGAACAAGTCGAAGATGGCCATGCTCAACCCGTCCGACTCGATCGTCGACTGGGTACTGAAGACCGTGCCGACCATGGGTGCCGGCTGGTGCCCACCGGGCATGCTCGGTATCGGTATCGGCGGTACTGCCGAGAAAGCCGCGGTCATGGCCAAGGAAGTGTTGATGGAATCCATCGACATTCACGAGCTCAAGGCCCGCGGCCCGCAGAACCGCATCGAAGAGATCCGTCTGGAGCTGTTCGACAAGGTCAACCAGCTGGGCATCGGTGCCCAGGGCCTGGGCGGCCTGACCACCGTGCTCGACGTGAAGATCATGGACTACCCGACCCACGCTGCCTCGCTGCCGGTGTGCATGATCCCGAACTGCGCCGCCACCCGTCACGCGCACTTCGTGCTCGACGGCTCCGGCCCGGCCGACCTCGAAGCGCCGTCGCTGGACGCCTACCCGGAAATCGTCTGGGAAGCCGGCCCGTCGGCCCGTCGTGTCGACCTCGACACCCTGACCCCGGAAGACGTGCAGAGCTGGAAACCGGGCGAGACCATCCTGCTCAACGGCAAGATGCTCACCGGCCGCGACGCGGCGCACAAGCGCATGGTCGAGATGCTGAACAAGGGCGAAGCGCTGCCGGTCGACCTCAAGGGTCGCTTCATCTACTACGTCGGCCCGGTTGATCCGGTGGGCGACGAAGTGGTTGGCCCGGCGGGCCCGACCACCGCCACGCGGATGGACAAGTTCACCCGTCAGATCCTCGAGCAGACTGGCCTGTTGGGCATGATCGGCAAATCCGAGCGCGGCCCTACCGCAATCGAAGCGATCAAGGACAACAAGGCGGTGTACCTGATGGCCGTGGGTGGCGCTGCCTACCTGGTGGCTCAGGCGATCAAGAAATCCAAAGTGCTGGCGTTCGCCGAGCTGGGGATGGAAGCGATCTACGAGTTCGAAGTCAAGGACATGCCGGTCACCGTCGCGGTGGACAGCAACGGCGAGTCGGTGCACATCACTGGCCCAGCGATCTGGCAGAACAAGATCGCCGAAAGCCTGGCGGTGGAAGTGAAGTAAACCTGCGGGTTTGTTTCAGCGAAAAAGCGGCAATGGGTGCAGACCCCTTGCCGCTTTTTTCGTTTCAGAGCGACTGACTGGCCGCGCTGGCGTGTAGCTGCAAGCGGCGCTGGCCGTACAGCGCCACGCCCAGCACCACGACGCCGGCCAGCAGCGCCACGACAAAGCCGCTACGCGCATCGAACGCATCCACTACCTGCCCCGCCGCTGCCGCGCCCAGTGCCACGCCGATGCCGAGGCCGGAGATCAGCCAGGTCAGCGCTTCGGTTAAGCGCGCGCCGGGGACCATCTGCTCGGCCAGGGTCATGGCCACGATCAAGGTCGGGGCGAAGAATATGCCGGCGATCAACACCGCCAGCGACAGCCCGAAAATCGTGCTGGACACCAGCAGCGGCAGCGTGGTGGCGGCCGTCGCCAGCCCGCACCAGAGGAACAGTCGCGGCAGCGGCGTGCGCAGTTTCAGGCCGCCGAAGACCAGCCCGGCGATACACGACCCGAGGGCATACACCGAAAGCACGATACTCGCAGCTGCCGGCTGGCCTTCCTGCTGGGCGAACGCCACGCTGACCACATCGATGGTACCGACGATGGTGCCCATGGCGACCAGCAGCAACACCAGCACACGCATGCACCCGAGGCGGATCACCGATTGCCGGTGCTCGGCGGTGACCGGCTGCACAGGAGGTTCGGTACGGCGCTGGACGACGAATGCGTACACGCCGATCGCCAGCAGCAGCGCCGCCACCAGCGGCCCGGCTTGCGGGAACAGGGCCACGCTGAGGCCGACGGCCAGCGGTGGGCCGGCGATGAAGCAGACTTCGTCGAGTACCGATTCCAGCGCATAGGCAGTGTTCAGCTGCGGTGTGCCGCGGTAGATCTGCGTCCAGCGGGCGCGCACCATGGCCGACATGCTCGGCATGAAGCCGCTGAACACGGCACAGACGAACAGGCTCCAGTCCGGCGCTGGCCAGTGCGCGCAGGCCAGCAGCGCGAGCAGGCCGCTGGTACTGATGGCTGCGGCGCCGGGCAGGACCTTGTGCTGGCCGAAGCGGTCGACCAGCCGGGAAATCTGTGGGGCGAGCAGCGCCGTGGTCAGGGCGAAAGTGGCGGCCACCGCCCCGGCCAGGGCGTAGTTGTCGCGCAACAAGGCGAGCATGGTAATCAGGCCAATACCGGTCATGCCGATCGGCAGGCGGGCAATCAGCCCCGCCAGCACAAAACCGCGGCTGCCGGGTTGGTCGAACAGTTCACGGTAGGGGTTGGCCATCTTGGCACGCTCTTGCTTTCGATAAGGCGAACAGTGAATATTACATACGCTACGTATGTCAAATCACATTCTGGAGTCATTCATGCCCCGTCGAACCCGTGCCGACATGATTGAAGACACCCGCGCCCGGCTGCTGGCAGCAGGCCGCGAGGCATTTGGGCGCCGGGGCTACGCGCAGGCGTCGATGGACGATTTCACCGCCGGCGCCGGCTTGACGCGGGGGGCGCTGTATCACCATTTCGGCGACAAGCAGGGCTTGCTGGCGGCGGTGGTCGCGCAGATCGACGCGGAAATGGACGCGCGCCTGCGCGCAATTTCCGCGGCGGCGCCGGATGCCTGGACGGGGTTCAGCGAGCGCTGCCGGGCGTATCTGCAGATGGCCCAGGAGGCGGAGATTCAACGACTGGTGTTGCAGGATGCGCGGGCGGTGCTCGGCGCGACGACGGCGGTGTCGCAACAGCAGTGCATTGGGTCGATGCAAGGAATGTTGCAGGACCTCATGGATGCGGGCGTGGTGCGCCAGGTGGATGCCGCAGCGCTGGCGCGGATGCTGTATGGCGCGCTGGCCGAGGCGGCCGGCTGGATTGCCCAGGAGGAATATGGGCAGGCGCGGTTGCACCAGGCACTGGGGGCGCTGGAGGTGATGTTGCAAGGGATTCAGGTAACTGAAACCCGATGAAGTGGCGCTCAGCGCTCCTGCGCCACGCCCAGGCTTGCGTACCTGATATTTTTGCCAGGTGACAGGCTGTAAAGCGAGGAACACAGTGGGCACCGGGATAGCCCTTGCGGAACCTCACCATGTTGCCGTGCAATAAACACCTGTTGTGCCGTAATCGCTACGACGTCCTGGATCGGCTAGGCAGCGTAGACCTTGCCGAGCAGGCGAGCCTACTTTGTTTCTACAGCGGCAAACGCCGGGTCACCGAAGTAGCGGACAACCGACAGCGCTCGCTGTTGTTGCACGACGATCGACTGCTCGCCCAACATCGAGGCCAAACTGGATCGGGCGAGACAGCGTTATTGCTTACCGATCGTCAACAGTCGATTCTGGGCGTAGCGGCGACCACCTCTGGGTCAGCCTATCTGCCGTTTGGCTTCCACGCCCCCATGAGCCAGGTGGCGGGCTTGCCGGGGTTCAACGGCGAGCCATGCGAGCCGACAACCGGGCACTATCTGTTGGGCAATGGCTACCGCGCGTATCTCCCGCAGTTGATGCGCTTCAACAGCCCCGACAGTTGGAGCCCGTTTGGCCAGGGTGGGTTGAATACCTACGGGTATTGCCTGGGGGATCCGGTCAATACCCGCGACCCGAGCGGGCATTTCCCCAACCCGTGGAAAGCCCTGAAAAGGCTGTTCGGCTCTGGCAAGCCGCTGAGGCGTGCAGCCACGCGGGTCGACAATCCGCCAGTGGCAACTCCCATCAGCACGGCTACTGGCACAGCTGCCCCGCCGCCTTACAGCCGATTCGCCCGCCCCGCCCCACCGCCTTATACCGCCGAAGGCGCCAACGTAGCGATTCCCCCAGTGGCAAACGGGATGCCGCCGGCCTACACACCTTTCGTGCTGCCGCCTTCATATCCGCACGGTCAGCGCTTCATGGCGTCGGGCTATACTCCAGATCCGCTCGTGCGAAAACTAGACGACGCGCTCAGCGTTACCGACCCTTACATTCATGACCCACATATCGACGAAGCCCTGCACGCCGCCTCGCTGGTCGAGCGAGACCCATGGGCCTGGTCACTGTCGCCGTCCAGCGTTCGCCGCTGACAGGCCGCCGCGCAGACGGACAGCATCGCCGGCAAGGCCAGCGCGCGCAGCGCCAAGGGGCGCAGGGGGAGACAGCCTCCCGCCACTCAGTTGCGCCGATCCAGCACATTCACCACCAACCGGTCCAGCCAGCCCCACACCCGCTGCTGCACCCGCCGCCACAGCGGTCGTGCCTGCCAGTGATCCAGATCGACTTCCAGGCTCTGCGCGAAGTCCCGCTCGAAGCTCGCCGCCACCGCACCGGTCAACCCCGGATCGATCGCCTCGACATTCGCCTCAAGATTGAAGCGCAAATTCCAATGATCGAAATTGCACGAACCAATGCTCACCCAGTCATCCACCAGCACCATCTTCAGGTGCAGGAAACACGGCTGGTACTCGAAAATCCTCACCCCGGCGCGCAGCAACCGCGGGTAATAACGATGCCCGGCATAGCGCACCGACGGGTGATCGGTACGCGGCCCGGTCAGCAGCAAGCGCACGTCGATGCCCCGCGCGGCGGCCCGACGTAACGACCGGCGCACCTTCCAGGTCGGCAGAAAATACGGCGTCGCCAGCCAGATCCGCCGACTGCCGCTGTTCAACGCCCGCACCAGCGCCTGCAGGATGTCGCGGTGCTGACGGGCATCGGCATACGCCACCCGCCCCAGCCCTACGCCGCTCATCGGCACCCGTGGCAAATGCGCCAAACCGAAATGCGTCGGCGGTCGCCAGGCCGTGCGCCGCAGGTTGGCCCGCCACTGCCGGTCGAACAGCATCTGCCAGTCCGCCACCAATGGCCCTTCCATCTGCACCATCACTTCATGCCATTCGCTGCTGTCTTCGCCCGGCCGCCAGAACTGATCGGTCACCCCGGTCCCGCCGACCATCGCCCAGCGCTGGTCGACCAGCACCAGCTTGCGATGGTCGCGGTAAAGATTGCGCACACCGCGTCGCCAGCGCAGCCGGTTGTACAAGCGCAGCTCGACCCCGGCCGCCTGCAAGCGCTGGCGCAGGCTCAGGGTGAGGGCCAGCGAGCCGTAATCGTCGAACAGGCAGCGTACCTGCACGCCACGCTCGGCCGCCGTGACCAGCGCCTGCACCATCACCTCGGCGCACGCCCCGGCCTCGACCAGGTACAGTTCCAGATCGACCTGGAACTCGGCGCGAACAATCGCCGTGAGCATGCGCGGAAAGAACGCGGGGCCGTCAATCAGCAGCTCGAACTGGTTGCCGGAGCGCCAGGGAAAGACCGGCCCGGCCATCTCAGCGCGCCGTGAAGATCAGCACCGCACCCACCGGCACCGACAGGTTGATCGACTTGAGCCCAGCCAGCTTGCGCAGCCGGGTCAGCCCCGGCACCAGGTCGAAATGCTCGGCGCGCAGCACCAGTGGCTCCAGGGTCACCACCTGAAAACGTCGCTCGTCCAGCCGGGTCGCCAGCAACTGGGCGTTGTAGCTGTGCGACTTGCCATGCAGGTTGACCGTCAGCGGCAGGCGCAACTCGACCTGGGCACCATTGGCCAGGTCGTTGATCGGACGCAAATCGAGCTGCGCCTCGACGGTGGCCTCGGGGAAGCTGGCCACCTGGAACAGTTCCTTGCGCATGCGCTCGTCGCGCAGCGGGATGCCACTGTTTACCGAGTCCATCTCGATCTGCAACTGCGCGGCGCCCTTGCGGTCGACCTTGCCGTGCAGCACCAGGAACCGATGCACCTCGGATACGTCGCCGTTCTTGCTGGTGATGAACGACAACCGCGACGACTCGTTGTCCAGATACCAGTTGGCCTGGGCCGGCAGGGTGAACAGGGCCAACAGGGCGAGAAGGAGGCGGCAACGGCTGAACATGCGAAATCCTGAAACGTAGGGGTCGCCAACCTTAACCGCCCGAGCCTTGCGGCAGCAAGCGACAGCCCTCGCGGGTGCCCAGCCACACTGCCGTATTGCGTCGGCCCAGGCCTTCGGCGCTGACCCGACGACGCGGCGGCTCGTCCTCCAGCCAGCTCAACGGCAGGTACTGCTGGACGTAACCCTGGCAGTAGGCGGCATCGAACCCCATGACATACCGGCAGGAACAGTATTCCTTGGCCGAGTAGGCGCTGAGGACATCCGGAAAGTCGCCCAGCGCCTCGCGCTCGTACCAGGCCCAAGCGCCGAGCAGCGCCAGCAGGATCAGCAGCAAACGCTTCATGGCCAGTCTCCGGGAAACGCCGCCAGCACCCGTTTGAGCAACTCGTTGTGCTGGTAGCTGCCATCGCGGTCATCGCCATAGCGCACGATCACCAGTTGCCGGCTCGGCAGCACATACAGTGCCTGGCCCCAATGCCCGAGCGCGGCGAAGGTGTCCGCCGGGGCATCTGGCCACGGCCGTGATGCATCACCCAGCGAGCTGTTCAACCACCAGTGTCCGCCCGGTGTCGCTTCGCCCGGCTCGACGCCAGCCTGTACAAAGGGCGTGCGGTTGAACGTCACCCACTCGGCCGGCAGCAACGGCTGGCCATTCCAGCGCCCATTGCGTTGCATCAACAGGCCGATGCGCGCCAGGTCGCGGGCACTCAGGTACAGGTAGGAGGAGCCGACAAACGTACCGCTGGGGTCTTGCTCCCAGGTGGCCTGGCGAATCCCCAACGGTTCGAACAATGCCTGCCACGGGTAGGCGTCGTACTGCTGGCTGCCGAGCATACCGCGCAAGGCGGCAGCCAACAGGTTGCTGTCACCACTGGAATAACGGAAGCGCTTACCCGGCTCCGCCAGCGTCTCATGCCCGGCGGTGTAGGCGGCCATGTCGAGGCGACCACGGGTGTAGAGCATGGCCACCACCGAGGACTTGAGCGGGGCGTATTCGTAGTCCTCCTGCCACTCCAGGCCGCTGGCCCAATGCAGCAGGTCCTTGAGGCGGATCCCCGGGTGCGCCTGCAACGGCGGGTAAAAACGCGCGGCCGAGTCGTCGAGGGTGAACCGACCTTGACCGTAGGCAACGCCGAGCAGGGTCGCCAGGACGCTCTTGCTGATCGACCAGGTCAGGTGCGGGGTGGTCACCGTGGTGGGCGCCGCGTAGCGTTCATAGACGATGCGCCCTGCCTGCACCACCAGCAGCGCATCGCTGCGCACGCCGCTACGCTGGCTCGAGTCGCGCGGGGGAAAGGCGTACTGGCCAAGCGCCTGGACCGCCGGCCCGGTATTCACCGGTGCCACCTGCCAATCCGGGATCGGCCAACTTTCGGCGCCGGCCGTGGTGCTCCAGCAGCCGGCAACGATCAACAGCCAGGACAGCCGCGTTTTACCCATGACCCGCTCTCAAGGCGATGATCGGCCAAGGCTAGCAGGCGTTCATGACAATCCCGCAGCGGCCCAGGCTTTAGCCAGGCGCTTGGCCCGCGCCGCGCCAGCCAGTTCGAGGATGCCGCGATCGCGTTGCCAGAGCTCGGCGCAGGCGCCCGGGGCCGTCAGCAGCGCCGCATCGAGTTCGCCGCGCAAGGCACCAAACTGGGCAAACAGACCACCCAGCAACAGGTGCGTGGACGGCGCGTCGGCGCATTGCCGGCTGGCTTCGGCGCAGCCACCGAGCACGCTGATCAACCGTAGCTGCAAGCCTTGCGGCCATTGGCTGACGCGGCCCACACCATAGAGCCAGGCCACCAGTGCGCTGAGCACGTACAGGTCTTCCAGCGAACGGAACGGCTTCACGTAGTTGTCCCAGCCATCCCCGGCCAGCCGCTCGCACAGGGCCTGCTCCAGGTGCAGCCGGGCGTGGCCCACTTCGGGCATCAGCGGCAGCGTCGGCAACGGTTCCAGGCTGACCCCCGGCTCGCCGGGATAGACCACCGCCAGACGCAGGCAGGGCGACTCGCCAGGCGCCTCGACACGGGCGGCGACCAGCAGCCAGTCGGCCTCCAGCCCGGCGGTGACGAAATCCTTGCTGCCGGTAAGGCGCAGCGCGTCCAGGTCCAGGCGCATGCGCATGTCGGCCGGGCGCACACTGCGCTGTTCGGTCGCACACAACGCACCCAGGCTGGGCGGTGCGCTGGGCCATAACACGCGCAATGCCGCCTGGTAACCGACCAGGAAGGCCAGCCCCGGCGTGGGCATCCGCTGACCGCCGAGCACAGCCAGTTCGAACGGGCCGACCGGGCCCAGACCGTCAAGCAAACTGGCGTAGGTGTCGCCCAGGCTGCCCAGCAGCGGCTGCGCCTGCGGGTGATTGAGTCGTTCCAACCAGGTCATGCACACACTCCTTGGGGGCTGTCATCCAAGCATCACCAATTGTTCACGGCGGTGACACCACGGCTACCTAGGCTGAGCTTGCACAACAAAGTCGACCGGCCGCAACCCCATGGCTGGCTTATGGAGACTCGCAATGACTCAGATCGCTCGCTCTGGCGACAACAGCACTGACCGCCGTCTGCAAGCCGAACGTCTGGTTGGCCCGGCGGCCCTGCAGGAAGCCCAAGCCCTTCGCTTCAGCGTCTTCAGCGCGGAGTTCAAGGCCAAACTCAAAGGCGCCGAACTGGGCCTGGACATGGACGACTACGATATCCATTGCCGACACATCGGCGTGCGCGATCTGAACAGCGGCCGCCTGGTGGCCACCACCCGCCTGCTCGATCACCAGGCTGCCAGTAGCCTGGGCCGGTTCTACAGCGAAGAGGAATTCAGCCTGCACGGCCTCGGCCACCTGCAAGGGCCAATCCTCGAACTGGGCCGCACCTGCGTCGACCCGGCCTACCGCAACGGCGGCACCATCGCCGTGCTCTGGGGCGAGCTGGCCGAAGTGCTCAACGAAGGCCGCTACAGCTACCTGATGGGCTGCGCGAGCATCCCCATGCAGGACGGCGGCGTGCAGGCCCACGCGATCATGCAGCGCCTGCGTGAACGCTACCTGTGCACCGAACACCTGCGCGCCGAACCGAAGAAGCCATTGCCGAGCCTCGACCTGCCGGGCAACGTCATCGCCGAAATGCCGCCGCTGCTCAAGGCTTACATGCGCCTCGGCGCGAAGATCTGCGGCGAGCCGTGCTGGGACGAAGACTTCCAGGTCGCCGACGTATTCATCCTGCTCAAGCGCGAGGAGTTGTGCCCGCGCTACGCCCGGCACTTCAAGGCGGCAGTCTGATGCAGCGCGTGCGCGTGACCGCGCGCATCCTGCGGGTGCTGCTGGTGGTGCTGTTCGGCCTGGGCATGGCGACCCTGTTCAGCCTCTACGAGCGCCTCGGCATGCCGGCCCCGGCACAACGCCGGCAACGCTGGTCGCAGCTGTTCATGCGCCGCCTGGCCGGCGCTCTGCCGTTCAAGGTGCGGGTAGTCGGCCAACTGCCGAGCCGACCGATGCTGTGGCTCAGCAACCATGTGTCGTGGACCGACATCCCACTGCTCGGCATGCTTGCCCCGCTGTCGTTCCTGTCCAAGGCCGAAGTGCGCGCCTGGCCGGTGGCCGGCTGGCTGGCACTGAAGGCCGGCACACTGTTCATCCGGCGTGGCGGTGGCGACAGCCAACGGTTGCGCCAGCAGATCAGCCAGCACCTGGAGCAGGCCTGCTCATTACTGATCTTCCCCGAAGGCACCACCACCGACGGGCGCAGCCTGCGCACCTTCCACGGCCGGCTGCTGGCCAGCGCCATAGACACCGGCATACCGCTGCAACCAGTGGCCCTGCGCTACCTGCGCGACGGCAAGCCCGACCCGGTAGCGCCCTTTATCGGCGACGACGACCTGCTCTCGCACCTGCTGCGGTTGTTTGCCAATGACTGCGCCGAGGTCGAAATCAAGCTGCTGACGCCGATTGCCAGCGCGGGTGAAGAACGTGCGGCGCTAGCGTTCAAGGCGCAACAGGCGGTGCAAATCGCACTGTTCGGCGCCGAGCCGGCCATGCCGCTGCCGCGGCGGGCGAAAGCCGCTTAAGCTGGTTGCCGGGCCTTGCCGGCAAAGGCCTGCAGCTCGGGGTAGAACGCGCGAAAGTCATCCAGCAGCGGCTGGTACAACGCTGCCACTTCGTCCAGTGCGCCCTCCAGGCCCTCGGGCCGCGACAGGCGCCGGGCGATGCCGCGAAACACCTGCCCGAGCACTGTGAACTCACGGTACGAACCCAGCCAGTCGTCGGCGGCCATGTACGGCGCAATCTGCGCCAGCCGTCCTGGCAAGTCCGCTTGCGCCGCCAGTACCCGGTACACGCGCCCGGTGAACTGCTCCAGCGGCTGCCCGGCGTAATCCTGCCAGTGCAGGGCCAGGCAGTGGTCGAAAAACACATCGAGCATGATCCCGGCATAGCGTCGCCGTCCCGCCGGGAAGCGCGCCAGCGCGGCCAGCACCAGCGGGTGGCGGTCGGTGAACACATCGATTTGCCGGTGCAGACGGATCGCCGCTTCCAGCGGTTGCGGAAAGCGCCCAGCCAGCGGGCCTTTGACGAAATCACCATAGAGGCTGCCGAGCAGTTGCTGCGGCTGCTCGCCGCCCAGGTGAAGGTGTGCGAGGTAGTTCATGCTGCGCAGTCTAGCACCGGGCGACCAATATCGTTATAACCCGATATAGCGATTTACGCTGCGCTAAGAACCACATCATATTTGTATATCGCGAAATACCGATTTATATTTCGCTCCATCGCGATATACCGCTACAACACGAGCCCAACTCCCATGCCTCTCGATCTCGACGAAATAATAAAAGCCCTGGCCCACCCAGTACGGCGAGAAATCCTCAACTGGCTGAAAGACCCGGACCTGCAGTTCCCCGACCAGCATCACAGCACCGAACACGGTGTCTGTGCCGGCCAGATCGATCAACGCTGCGGCCTGTCGCAGTCGACGGTCTCAGCCCACCTGGCGACCCTGCAGCGCGCGGGCTTGGTGACCAGCCAGAAGGTCGGGCAGTGGAACTTCTTCAAACGCAACGAGGACACCATCCAGGCCTTCCTCAAGCAGATGAGCCAAGAGCTCTGACAAGGACCTTGCAATGCCCCTTTCACTCCTGATCCTGGCGCTCAGCGCCTTCGCCATCGGCACTACCGAGTTCGTCATCATGGGCCTGTTGCCCGAGGTGGCCAGCGACCTCGGTGTGTCGATCCCCGGCGCCGGCTGGCTGGTTACCGGCTACGCCCTGGGCGTGGCCATCGGCGCGCCGTTCATGGCCCTGGCCACTGCGCGCCTGCCGCGCAAGGCCGCCCTGGTGGCCCTGATGGGTGTGTTCATCGTCGGCAACCTGCTGTGCGCGCTGGCCAGCGACTACAACGTGCTGATGTTTGCCCGCGTGGTCACCGCGCTGTGCCACGGCGCCTTCTTCGGTATCGGTTCGGTGGTCGCCGCCAGCCTGGTGCCGGCCAATCGCCGCGCCTCGGCCGTGGCCCTGATGTTCACCGGCCTGACCCTGGCCAACGTGCTCGGCGTGCCGCTGGGAACCGCGCTGGGTCAGGTAGCCGGCTGGCGCTCGACCTTCTGGGCCGTGACCGTGATCGGCGTGGTTGCCCTGATCGGCCTGATCCGCTTCCTGCCGCTGCGCCATGACGAGGAAAAACTCGACATGCGCGCCGAGCTGGCCGCCCTCAAAGGCGCCGGTATCTGGCTGTCGTTGTCGATGACCGTGCTGTTCTCGGCGTCGATGTTTACCCTGTTCACCTACGTTGCGCCGCTGCTCGGCGACGTTACCGGGATCTCGCCACGCGGTGTGACCTGGACCCTGCTGTTGATCGGCCTGGGCCTGACCCTGGGCAACATCGTCGGCGGCAAGCTCGCCGACCGCCGCCTGGGCGCCACCCTGCTCGGTGTATTCGCCAGCATGGCGCTGGTGTCCACGGTACTGAGCTGGACCAGCGCTGCGCTGATCCCGGCAGAAATCACCCTGTTCCTCTGGGCCACCGCCGCCTTCGCCGCGGTGCCGGCGCTGCAGGTCAACGTGGTGACCTTCGGCAAGGCTGCGCCGAACCTGGTCTCGACCCTGAACATCGGCGCGTTCAACCTGGGCAACGCCCTGGGCGCCTGGGTTGGCGGCACGGTCATCGCCCAAGGCCTGGGCCTGACCCGCGTACCGCTGGCGGCAGCGGCCCTCGCGGTGCTGGCGCTGATCGTCACGCTGATTACTTTCCGTCAGAACGGCGCCGACGCCGAACTGGCTCCTGCCACTCACTGATTGCTACGAGGTTCATGCACATGACGACTCTTTTCGACCCGATTACCCTCGGCGATCTGCAACTGCCGAACCGCATCATCATGGCCCCGCTGACCCGCTGCCGCGCCGACGAAGGCCGCGTGCCCAACGCGCTGATGGCCGAGTACTACGTGCAGCGCGCCAGCGCCGGGCTGATTCTCAGCGAAGCCACCTCGGTGACGCCGATGGGCGTTGGCTACCCGGACACCCCAGGGATCTGGTCCAACGACCAGGTGCGGGGCTGGACCAACATCACCAAGGCGGTACACGGCGCCGGTGGGCGGATCTTCCTGCAACTGTGGCACGTGGGGCGGATTTCCCACCCCAGCTACCTGAACGGCGAAACCCCGGTAGCACCGAGCGCCATCCAGCCCAAGGGGCATGTGAGCCTGGTGCGACCGATCACCGAGTTCCCAACGCCGCGGGCGCTGGAAACGGCAGAAATCGCCGATATCGTCGAGGCGTACCGCACGGGGGCCGAGAATGCCAAGGCGGCCGGTTTCGATGGTGTAGAGATTCATGGGGCCAACGGCTACCTGCTCGACCAGTTCCTGCAAAGCAGCACCAACCAACGCACCGACCTGTATGGCGGCTCGCTGGAGAACCGCGCGCGTCTGCTGCTGGAAGTGACCGATGCGGCCATCGAGGTGTGGGGTGCCCACCGGGTCGGCGTACACCTGGCACCACGCGCCGACAGCCACGACATGGGCGATGCCAATCGGGCCGAAACCTTTACCTATGTGGCGCGTGAGCTGGGCAAGCGCGGCGTGGCATTCATCTGCTCGCGGGAGAAGGAAGGCGACGACAGCATCGGGCCGTTGATCAAGGAAGCCTTCGGCGGGCCATACATCGTCAACGAGCGCTTCGACAAGGCCAGCGCCAATGCGGCGCTGGCGAACGGCACGGCGGACGCCGTGGCGTTCGGTATTCCGTTTATTGCCAACCCTGACCTGCCGGCACGGCTGGCAGCGGATGCACCGCTGAACGAGCCGCACCCGGAGACCTTCTATGGCAAGGGCCCGGTGGGTTACATCGATTATCCGCGGCTGTAACTGAGGCCCCTATCGCGGGACGACTCGTCCCGCGATGTTTTTCAGGGCCGCGCGTTGATCTGCTGTTGCAGGTTCTGCACCTGGCTTTGCAAGGTATTGATGTTGCGCGTCACCTGCCCACGGAAGGCGTCGAACTCTGCCGTCGATGCACCATTGGCTGCAGGTGCCGGGCGGTTCTCCTGCTCGCTCTTGAGCACGATCAGGTCCTGTTCCAGCCGCTGGATCGCCACGTTCGGATTACCCTGCTTCTTCAGCGCGGCAATCTCCGCCCCCAACTCCTTGAGCTGTGCATCGACCTTGCTGGTGTCGGCTTGCGCCGCTTTCAGCGTGGTCAGCTCCGTGGCGAGCACTTTCATCTGCTCCTGAAGCTGGGCATTCTGTGCCTGTTGCGCAGCCACCTGCGCCAGCGCTTCGTTCAGCCGCTTGCCCAGATCGCCGGCCTGCCCGGCCACCCCCTCCTGCTGCTTGCCCTGCTCCAGCAGGCTGGCCTGCAACTGCTTGATCTGCAACTTCAGCGCTTCGCTGCCGGAATTCACCGTACTCTCGCTGGCATCGACCTTGCCGCTGATCGCCTGCAAGCGCCCGGCCGCCTCTTCGCTGATCCGCGCAAAGGCTTCCTGGGTCGCCACCAGTTGCTGCTCCATCAGCGACATCTGCTGGAAGCTCCACCAACCCAGACCGCCCAAGGCAATGAACGACGCCCCCAGCAACGCCCACAACGGCGCCGTCAGCGGCTTGCGCGCCGCCTGCAGCTTGGCTATGCGCGGGTTGGCCAGCGGGGCAAACTCATCGTCATCGCGCACCACTGCCTTGAGGGTGGGCACATTGTCAAAATCGTCATCGCGAGCATCGTTACGCATGTAGGGTTTTCAACCGCCGTGATAGCAAATGAGCACTAGTATAAACCGTCAAAATGACACCCCGGTCGACCGCGTTCCAGCACATCGGTTCACTGCGGGCGCTGCTGCGCCTTCCACCAGCCACAGAATTCATCCAGCGCGGTCCACACGCTGACCTGCGGTCGGTAGTCGAGCATCTGCCGCGCGCGGCTGATGTCCAGGCTGAAATCCTTGTTCATCACCTGCACGCCGAGACGCGACAGGGTTGGCTGCGGACGCCCCGGCCAGAGCAGGCAAGCCGCCTCGTTCAAGGCCGCGGCGCTGTAGGCCAGGCCGAAGGAGCGGTAGCGGGTCACTTGCGGCAAGTGCATCTGGCGCATCACGTAGTTGACCACGTCCCACAGCGGCAGCGGCTGGCCGTTGCTGATGTTGTAGGCCTGGCCGAGGGCTTCGTTGCCGGCGTTCAGCGCACTGAGCAAGGCCTCGTTGAGGTTCTGCACGCTGGTGAAGTCGACCTTGTTCAGGCCGTTGCCGACAATTGCCAGGCGCTTCTTGCGCTGCATCTGCAACAGCCGCGGGAAGATGCTCACATCGCCCGCGCCGGTGACGAAGCGCGGGCGCAGTGCCAGCACTTCGAGACCAAATTCCTGGGCCCCGAAGACCTTCTGTTCGGCGAGGAACTTGGTGCTCGCGTAATGATCGTGGAACCGCCGCGGCACCTGTTCTTCGCGGATATTGCTCTGCGAGCGACCGTTGAAATAGATCGACGGCGACGACAGGTGCACCAGCCGGCGCACATGTTCCTTCAGGCAGGCCTCGACCACGTTTTCGGTAACCACCACGTTGCCCTGGTGGAAATCCTGATAACGTCCCCAGTTGCCCACCGCACCGGCGCAATGCACCACGCTGTCGACGCCCTGGCACAGGCGCCGGGCCAACTCCGGGTCGCCGAGATCGCCGGGAATGTATTGCGCGCCGCGCCGCACCAGGTGCTCGACGCCCTCGGCACGCCGGCCATTGACCCGCACGTCCAGGCCCTGCTCCAGGGCAAAACGCGCAAAGCGCCCGCCAATGAAGCCGCTCGCGCCGGTGACCAGAATTCGCATGAAGCACTCCGCCTACAGATTTTTTCCAGATGCTGCTGACGCCGGCAACCCCGCCCACGGCACCAGCCAAGTGCCGGCGTGCTGCCGCAAGTGATCGGTGAGGTGTTCGAGCAGTTGCCCGCCATTGCGCCAATGATGCCAGTACAGCGGCACGTCGATGGGTTTATTGGCCAGGATTTCCACCAGTTGCCCGCTGGCCAGCTGTTCGCGGACCTGCAATTCGGGCACCAGCCCCCAGCCGATGCCGGCTTCGGTCAGGCGGGTGAAGCCTTCCGAAGACGGACACAGATGATGCAGGAAACCGCCGGTAATGCCCAATGAAGCCAGGTAGCGGTGCTGCAGAAAATCGTCCGGGCCGAACACGATGCCCGGCGTATGAGCCAGCCGGCTGGCATCGAAACCCTGCGGGAAGTGCCGGGCCATGAACGCCGGGCTGGCCAGCGCACGATAGCGCATGGCCCCGAGCAACTCGCTGCGCGCCCCGGCCACCGGCCGCTCGCTGGCACACACGCAGGCCGCCACCTCGCCGGCGCGCATGCGCTTGAGGCCGACTTCCTGGTCTTCCACCACCAGGTCCAGCAACACCTGCTGGCCGGCGCAGAACTCGCCTACCGCCACGCCCCACCAGGTCGCCAGGCTGTCGGCGTTGAGGGCGACCCGCAAACGTTCCGGCAGGCCTTCTTCATCCAGTGCCGGCACCTGGCCTTGCAGGTCGCGCTCAAGCAAGCGTACCTGCTGCACATGGTTGAGCAAGCGCTTGCCGACCTCGGTCGGGGTCGGCGGGTTGGCCCGCACGAGCACCGGCTGGCCGACCCGCGCCTCAAGCAGTTTGATCCGCTGCGAGATTGCCGATTGCGACAGCCCGAGCAACTGTGCCGCACGCTCGAAACCGGCCTGCTCGACCACGGCGGCGAGCGCCGAAAGCAGTTTGTAATCGAACATTATTTTTCCTAATGCCTGATCAGCTTTATTTGTTTTTCTTATACCCAGGTTGTCCGCAGAATAGCCAGCATCCTCTCGTTGTTTCCCACAGCCTGTCGGGCTGTTTTCCTGGAGTTAGCGCCATGTGGCAAAGCTATTTGAATGGCCTGCTGGTCGCGTTCGGCCTGATCATGGCGATCGGCACCCAGAACGCCTTTGTCTTGGCGCAAAGCCTGCGCCGCGAGCACCACCTGCCGGTGGCCATGCTGTGCGTGTTCTGCGACGCGGTGCTGGTGGCCGCCGGCGTATTCGGCCTGGCCACGGTGCTGGCGCAAAACCCGACCCTGCTCGCCATGGCGCGCTGGGGCGGGGCGATCTTCCTCATCTGGTACGGCGCCAAGGCCCTGCTGCGCGCCTGCTCGAAACAAAGCCTGGAGCAGGGCGACGGCCAGGGCCTGCGCTCGCGCCGCGCGGTGCTGCTGAGTGCGCTGGCGGTCACCCTGCTCAACCCGCATGTGTACCTGGACACGGTACTGCTGATCGGCTCGCTCGGCGCCCAGCAAAGCGTGCCCGGCGCGTACGTGGCCGGTGCCGCCAGCGCCTCGCTGATCTGGTTCTCGACCCTCGCCCTCGGCGCCGCCTGGCTGGCTCCATGGCTGGCGCGGCCAGGCACCTGGCGCATGCTCGACCTGATGGTAGCGGTGATGATGTTTGCCGTGGCGACCCAACTGATCCTCGGCTAAGTCGCCGTCGGTCAACTGCCGGCAAAGGCTCTGGAACCTCTTTTCCGTACACTTGTTGCGTGGTTAAGCCTGGGGCCCGGTGCTATGATCGGGCCCTTGCGTCGCAAAGAGTACAAACTCGCCGACGCTCTTCCGGCCGCCCGTGATCGGCCTTGCGCTCACCGCAACAGACCTGATTAGGAGATTCACCATGGCTTTTGAATTGCCGCCGCTGCCTTACGCCCACGATGCCCTGCAGCCGCACATTTCCAAGGAAACCCTGGAATACCACCACGACAAGCACCACAACACCTACGTCGTGAACCTGAACAACCTGGTGCCAGGCACCGAGTTCGAAGGCAAAACCCTGGAAGAAATCGTCAAGACTTCCTCGGGCGGTATCTTCAACAACGCCGCTCAGGTCTGGAACCACACCTTCTACTGGAACTGCCTGGCGCCAAACGCCGGCGGCCAACCTACCGGCGCCCTGGCTGAAGCCATCAACGCGGCGTTCGGTTCGTTCGACACGTTCAAGGAAGAGTTCACCAAGACCTCCGTCGGCACCTTCGGTTCCGGCTGGGGCTGGCTGGTGAAAAAGGCTGACGGTTCCCTGGCCCTGGCCAGCACCATCGGCGCCGGCAACCCGCTGACCAACGGCGACACCCCGCTGCTGACCTGCGACGTCTGGGAACACGCCTACTACATCGACTACCGCAACGTGCGTCCGAAGTACGTCGAGGCGTTCTGGAACCTGGTCAACTGGAAGTTCGTTGCCGAGCAGTTCGAAGGCAAGACCTTCACTGCCTGAATCGACCACGGTTGATTGAAAAGCCCACCCACTGCGGTGGGTTTTTTTTTGCCTCCGGGTTATCCCACAGGAATATCTGCCCACCGCTTGCCCCCCACCCAGAGCGCGCTAACATCAAATGTTGGGAAACTACTTCCCTCGTATTAAAGTCGCAGGCCGGGGTAACCGATACAGTGATTCAGGATCCTGTTAGAGGGCCTGTGGACGGCCGATAGTGGATTGCCACAAAATGGTGGCAAAATGCTGCCATGCGCATGGATTAAGGAAACCCCATTGAAGCTGGAACTCAAGAACAGCTTATCGGTCAAGTTGCTCAGGGTCGTCCTGCTCTCGGCGCTGGTCGTCGGAGTGGTGCTCAGCTGTGCGCAGATCGTTTTCGATGCCTACAAGACTCGCCAGGCGGTCGCCAGCGATGCGCAGCGCATCCTCGACATGTTTCGCGACCCCTCGACCCAGGCGGTGTACAGCCTCGACCGGGAAATGGGCATGCAGGTCATCGAAGGCCTGTTCCAGGACGAGTCGGTGCGCATGGCTGCCATCGGCCACCCCAACGAAACCATGCTTGCGGAAAAATCCCGGCCCTTGCAGGAAGAGCCTACGCGCTGGCTCACCGACCTGATCCTCGGCCAGGAACGCACCTTCAGCATCCAGCTGGTCGGTCGCGGCCCGTATAGCGAGTATTACGGCGACCTGAGCATCACCCTGGACACCGCCGACTACGGCAAGGGTTTCATCGTCAGCTCGGTGATCATCTTCATTTCCGGCGTACTGCGCGCCCTGGCCATGGGCCTGGTGCTGTACCTGGTCTACCACTGGCTGCTGACCAAACCGCTGTCGCGGATTATCGAGCACCTCACCCAAATCAACCCCGACCGCCCCAGCCAGCACCAGTTACCGCTGCTCAAGGGCCACGAGAAGAACGAGCTGGGCCTGTGGGTCGATACCGCCAACCAGCTGCTGGCCTCGATCGAGCGCAATACGCACTTGCGCCACGAGGCGGAAAACAGCCTGCTGCGCATGGCCCAGTACGACTTCCTTACCGGCCTGCCGAACCGCCAGCAATTGCAGCAACAGCTGGACAAGATCCTGGTCGACGCGGGCCGCCTGCAACGCCGGGTCGCTGTGCTGTGTGTGGGCCTGGACGACTTCAAGGGGATCAACGAGCAATTCAGCTACCAGGCCGGCGACCAACTGCTGCTGGCCCTGGCCGACCGTCTGCGCGCCCACAGCGGCCGCCTCGGCGCGCTAGCCCGGTTGGGCGGCGACCAGTTCGCCCTGGTCCAGGCCGATATCGAGCAGCCCTACGAAGCCGCCGAGCTGGCGCAGAGCATCCTCGACGACCTGGAGGCCCCGTTCGCCCTCGATCACCAGGAAATCCGCCTGCGCGCCACCATCGGTATCACCCTGTTTCCGGAAGACGGCGACAGCACCGAGAAGCTGCTGCAAAAAGCCGAACAGACCATGACGCTGGCCAAGACCCGCTCGCGCAACCGCTACCAGTTCTACATCGCCAGCGTCGACAGCGAGATGCGCCGGCGCCGCGAACTGGAAAAAGACCTGCGCGAAGCCCTGCCGCGCAATCAGCTGTACCTGGTCTACCAACCGCAAATCAGCTACCGCGACCACCGCGTGGTCGGCGTCGAGGCGCTGTTGCGCTGGCAGCACCCGGAACTGGGCATGGTGCCGCCGGACCAGTTCATCCCGCTGGCCGAACAGAACGGCAATATCATCGTGATCGGTGAGTGGGTGCTCGACCAGGCGTGCCGACAACTGCGCGAGTGGCACGATCAAGGCTTCAGCGACTTGCGCATGGCAGTCAACCTGTCCACCGTGCAACTGCACCACAGCGAGCTGCCGCGGGTGGTCAACAACCTGCTGCAGATCTACCGCCTACCGCCGCGCAGCCTGGAACTGGAAGTGACCGAAACCGGCCTGATGGAAGACATCAGCACCGCTGCCCAGCACCTGCTGAGCCTGCGGCGCTCCGGCGCGCTGATCGCGATCGACGACTTCGGTACCGGCTACTCGTCGCTCAGCTACCTGAAGTCGCTGCCGCTGGACAAGATCAAGATCGACAAGAGTTTCGTCCAGGACCTGCTCGACGACGACGATGATGCCACCATCGTCAGGGCGATCATCCAGCTGGGCAAGAGCCTGGGCATGCAGGTCATTGCCGAAGGCGTGGAAACTACCGAGCAGGAAACCTACATCATCGCCCAGGGCTGCCACGAAGGTCAGGGCTATCTCTACAGCAAACCCCTGCCCGCACGCGAGCTGACCGCATTCCTCAAGCAGGCCCAGCGCAACTCCGTTTCGATTCTCTGAACACCCGGTACTGCGGGGCCTTGCCGGGAAACATCCATTTGAATATTTCCACGGCACCCCCTTTACACAAAATGCAAATCTTTCGCATTATGTGACGGATTTGCGTGCATGGGCACGCCTGTTCAACCTCTCGACGCAGGAATTCGCCATGATTCGTATGCCTCTGGCCACCGCCAGTTTGCTGGCCATTGCCATCTCCCTCGCCGGCTGTGGCGATGACAAGGACAAGGCCGCTGCCCCACAAGCGCAAGCGCCGGCCGCCGCCACGACTGCCCCGGCAGCTGGCGCAGTCGACGAGGCCGCCGCCAAGGCCGTGGTCAAGCATTACACCGACATGGTGTTTGCCGTGTACAGCGACTCGCTGAGCACCGCAAAAACCCTGCAGAGCGCCATCGACGCCTTCCTCGCCACCCCGAACGACGACACCCTGAACGCAGCCAAGGCTGCCTGGGTTGCCGCCCGTGTGCCGTACCTGCAGAGCGAAGTGTTCCGCTTCGGCAACACCATCATCGACGACTGGGAAGGTCAGGTGAACGCCTGGCCACTGGACGAAGGCCTGATCGACTACGTCGACAAGAGCTACGAGCACGCCCTGGGCAACCCTGGTGCTGCCGCCAACATCATCGCCAACACCGAGATCCAGGTTGGCGAAGACAAGGTCGACGTCAAGGACATCACCCCTGAGAAACTGGCCAGCCTGAACGAACTGGGCGGTTCCGAAGCGAACGTCGCCACCGGCTACCACGCCATCGAATTCCTGCTCTGGGGCCAGGACCTGAACGGCACCGGCCCTGGCGCAGGCAACCGCCCAGCGTCGGACTACCTGGAAGGCAAAGGTGCCACCGGCGAGCACAACGAGCGTCGGCGCGCCTACCTGAGGGCCGTGACCCAACTGTTGGTGAACGACCTGGAAGAAATGGTCGGCAACTGGAAACCGGACGTCACCGACAACTACCGCGCCACCCTGGAAGCTGAGCCGGTTGCCAATGGCCTGCGCAAAATGCTCTTCGGCATGGGTTCGCTGTCGCTCGGCGAACTGGCTGGTGAACGCATGAAGGTCTCGCTGGAAGCCAACTCGCCGGAAGACGAGCAGGACTGCTTCAGCGACAACACCCACAACTCGCACTTCTACGATGCCAAGGGCATTCGTAACGTTTACCTGGGCGAGTACACCCGTGCCGACGGCAGCAAACTGAGCGGCCCAAGCCTGTCTTCGCTGGTGGCCAAGGTCGACCCTGCGACCGACAGCACGCTGAAGGCCGACCTGGAAGCGACCGAAGCCAAGCTCCAGGTCATGGTTGATCACGCCAACAAGGGTGAGCACTACGACCAACTGATCGCCGCCGACAACGCGGCCGGCAACCAGATCGTGCGTGACGCCATTGCCGCGCTGGTCAAGCAGACCGGTGCAATCGAGCAGGCGGCAGGCAAGCTGGGCATCAGCGACCTGAACCCGGACACCGCCGATCACGAATTCTGATCGCCGTTTTCAGGTTTTAAACGCATCGCGGGACGACTCGTCCCGCGATGGCGATGGCACGTTGAAAGCGATTTCATCCAGCAAACGCAAATCCCTCTTATTCATACCCCTTGGCTCCTGCTAAGCTTGCACGCCGGTTTTCGCTCGCTCTACAGGATTCTCCATGTCCTTGTTGCTTCGCCGCCTCACACCTCTGCTTCTGGCCCTGACCCTGGCCGGCTGCGATGAAGCTCCGCGCTTCACCCAGGCCGAACCGGGCGAAGCGCGCGCCGGCGGTGCAGCGACGGTGAACAAGCGTGACCAGAACGCTTACTCCATGCCTTCGGCCAACCTCGCGCCGAGCCGCCGCCTGGATTTCAGCGTGGGCAACAGCTTCTTCCGCAGCCCCTGGGTGATCGCCCCGTCGACCACTACTGCCCGCGATGGCCTCGGCCCGCTGTTCAACACCAATGCCTGCCAGAACTGCCACATCAAGGACGGCCGCGGCCACCCGCCGGCGCCCGGCGCCAGCAACGCAGTATCGATGCTGGTGCGCCTGTCGATTCCCGACCAGCCGCAGTACGCCAAGCTGATCGAGCAACTGGGCATCGTCCCCGAGCCGACCTACGGCGGCCAGCTCCAGGACATGGCCGTGCCCGGCGTCGCCCCCGAAGGCAAGGTACGCGTCGAGTACAGCACGCACACCGTCACCTTCAAGGATGGCAGCAGTGTCGAGCTGCGCCAGCCGCAGTTGCAGATCAGCCAGCTCGGCTACGGACCGATGCACCCCGACACACGGTTCTCCGCCCGTGTCGCCCCGCCCATGATCGGCCTGGGCCTGCTGGAAGCCATCCCCGAAGCCGACCTGCTGGCCAATGCCGACCCGGACGATCGCAACGGCGACGGCATTCGCGGGCGCCCCAACCGTGTCTGGGACGACGCCCTGGGCAAGACCGTGCTGGGCCGCTTCGGCTGGAAGGCTGGGCAACCGAACCTCAACCAGCAGAACGTGCACGCGTTCTCCGGCGACATGGGCCTGACCAGCGGCCTGCGCCCTGTCGACGACTGCACGCCGGCGCAGCACGACTGCCTGGCCGCACCGAACGGTAACGACGCCAATGGCGAGCAGGAAGTCAGCGACAATATCCTGCGTCTGGTGCTGTTCTACACCCGCAACCTGGCCGTGCCGGTGCGCAGGGATGTCGACTCGGCGCAGGTGCTGGCCGGCAAGAACCTGTTCTTCGAGGCCGGCTGCCAGGGCTGTCATACCCCGAGCTTCACCACGGCCGCCGAGGCCGCCGAACCGGAGCTGGCCAACCAGACTATCCGCCCCTACAGCGACCTGTTGTTGCACGACATGGGCCCGGGCCTGGCCGACAACCGTAGCGAATTCGCTGCCGGTGGCCAGGACTGGCGCACCGCACCATTGTGGGGTATCGGCCTGAACGAGACCGTCAGCGGCCACACCCAGTTTCTCCATGACGGCCGGGCACGCAACCTGCTCGAAGCCGTGCTCTGGCACGGCGGCGAAGCAGCAGCGGCACGCCAGCACGTCCTGACCTTCAATGCCGAGCAGCGCGCTGCGCTGCTGGCGTTCTTGAACTCACTCTAGAGAAAGGAGCCGGACATGTTCCGTCCCAAGCTGTTGTTCACCAGCCTTGCTGCCCTTGCGCTAGGCGCCTGCTCGCCGCAGGACCCACAGGCCGTGACCTCCGCCGCGATTGCCAAACAGGTGATCCTGCCGACCTACAGCCGCTGGGTCGAAGCCGACCGCCAGCTGGCCGTCAGTGCCCTGGCTTTCTGTGAAGGCAAGGCCGACCTGGCCACCGCCCGCGCCGACTTCCTCCACGCGCAGAAGGCCTGGGCCGAGTTGCAGCCCCTGCTGATCGGCCCGCTGGCCGAAGGCAACCGCGCCTGGCAGGTACAGTTCTGGCCGGACAAGAAAAACCTGGTCGGCCGTCAGGTCGAGCAACTGGTCAACGGCGACCAGCCACTGGACGCTGCCACCGTGGCCAAATCCAGCGTGGTGGTGCGCGGCCTGTCGGCCTACGAGTACATCCTCTTCGACAGCAAGCCGGACGCTGCCAACGCCGAACAGAAGGCGCGCTACTGTCCGCTGTTGGTGGCCATCGGCGAGCACCAGAAGGTTCTGGCCGAGGAGATCCTCAAGAGCTGGAACAACACCGACGGCATGCTCGCGCAACTGACCACGTTCCCGAACCAGCGTTACGCCGATTCGCACGAAGCGATCGCCGACCTGCTGCGCGCCCAGGTCACGGCCCTGGACACCCTGAAGAAAAAGCTCGGCACGCCGATGGGCCGTCTGAGCAAGGGCATCCCGCAGCCGCTGCAGGCCGAAGCGTGGCGCAGCCATTCCTCGCTGAAAAGCCTGGAAGCCAGCCTGAAAGCCGCCGAGACCGTCTGGGTCGGCGTCGACAACCGGGGTATTCGTGGCCTGCTGCCCAAAGCGCAGAAGCCGCTGGCCGAGAAGATCGACGCGGCGTACGCGACAGCGCTGAAACTGCTGGCCGACAACAACCGCACCCTCGGCGAACTGCTTGAGGACGAAGCGGGTCGTCAGCAGTTGAATACCCTCTACGACAGCCTGAACCTCGTTCATCGCCTGCATGAGGGTGAACTGGCCAAGGCACTCAATATCCAGCTGGGCTTCAATGCCAACGACGGTGACTGATCATGTTGCGACGCCAGGCGCTGAAACTCGGTAGTGTGCTGCTCAGCGCGTTGACGCTAGGCGGCTGGACCCTGTTCCGGAACAAGCAGCAGCCGCCCCTGCTGCTGTCTGCACGGGACGATGCCGATGGTAGCCATTACGCCGTCGGCTATCGCCTCGATGGCACCCAGGTGTTTGCCACCCGGGTCGGCCAGCGTTGCCACGACATCATCAATCACCCGCAATTGCCGATTGCGCTATTCGTCGCACGTCGCCCCGGCACCGAGAGCTACCTGATCGACTTACGTGACGGCCGTTTGCTGCAAACGCTCGCCTCGCAACCGAATCGGCACTTCTATGGGCATGCGGTCATCCATCACAGCGGTGAATGGCTGTATGCAACCGAAAACGACACCACCGACCCTGGGCGTGGGGTATTGGGGGTCTATCGTTTCGAGGGGGAGCGGCTGGTGCACAGCGGTGAGATTTCCACCCATGGCATCGGCCCGCACCAAGTGTCGTGGCTGCCCGATGGCGAAACGCTGGTGGTGGCCAACGGCGGCATTCGCACCGAGGCCGAAAGCCGGGTGGAAATGAACCTGCATGCCATGGAGCCGAGCCTGGTGCTGATGCAGCGCGATGGCACCTTGCTGAGCAAAGAGACCCTCGGCCAGCAGATGAACAGTGTGCGGCACCTGGCGATTGCCAAAGATGGCACGGTGATCGCCTGTCAGCAGTTCATGGGCGACGCCGACGAGACCGCCGAGCTGCTGGCGATCAAACGGCCGGGGCAGGCGTTTGCCGCCTTTGCGGTGCCGGAGCATCAGTTGCAGTCGATGGCGCAATATACCGCCAGTGTGGCGGTGCATGATGAATTGCGGCTGGTGGCGCTGACGGCGCCACGGGCGAATCGGTTGTTTATCTGGGACCTGGATACGGCCGAGGTCAAGCTCGATGCGTCGATGCCCGACTGTGCTGGGGTTGGTGCGGTTGCCGATGGCTTTGTGGTGACGTCCGGGCAAGGGCGGTGCCGGTTCTATGATTGCCGCCAGGCAGAACTGACCGGGGTGCCGATGCAACTGCCTTCCGGGCTTTGGGACAACCATCTGCATCTGGTGGCTTGAGGGCTGACATTCCATCGTGGGTTCTAGATTCCCTATAGGACCTGGCATCTCTGTGTGTGGCCTTGCCGACGATGTGCTTGATCTTTGTGTACATATCCATTGGCTGTGGCGAGGCCACTTCACCTTTCCGCCCTGACGGCGGCTTACTTTGGCAAACGCCCCAAAGTAAGCAAAGGGCTTGCCCCACCTCTCGGCCCTACGCTGCGCTTCGGGTCCCCTCCCTCCGCCTACGATCCGCAGGGACCGCGCCGACGGCCCATCCATGGGCCAACGGCGCTTTCGGGCCATCCATGGCCCTCACCCCACAGATCGCAGGCTCCACTCGGCCTCGGGTTAAC
>NZ_QETK01000013.1 GCF_003105155.1 Pseudomonas sp. SDI
TCATCGGTGTAGTTACGGCGAGTACTTGGGTACATGGCAACCTCCAAGAGAGCGACTTAAGTATCGCTTCTTGGCGTCCGTTGTCACGGGACAGGCCCAGTATTCCTTGGTGATAGAAAAATGAGGTTGCCCCGCCAGGATTAGTCCGGGCAGGGTCGGGGTTCACTAAATGTGGAAGCTTGCAGGGAGGCCAGTAGCCCAGGGTGGTCGTGGGAGTACTCGGGTAAGGCCTCGGGCTAGCGAGGTAACGTCGGCAACGTGGGCTCGACGGTGGTTTCTGCTAGGACTGGCCCCAATTCGACGAAATCGCCTGCAGCCCAGGAACGGCGTGGCCTGTAGCTTAGCGGGTCATGGTGCTTGAGGCGCTGTTGGTCCACCCACGACAAAGACCCGGATATGCGCTGGACACCTTGGGGGCCGTGTTCATGCCCTGAGCCTGTCCAGATTGCGGCTCGCGGTATCGTAGTTGGGGTTACGTGGTCGTCGTCAGGCTAGTGTCTCGGCGGCCTTCCTTGTTCTGAAGACGGTTGCGCGGTCTATGCCTAGGCGCCGTCCAATCTCGGTGTCCCCCAGACCCTCGGCCTTCATCGTCAGTATCTGTTCCAGCAACGGCTGTCCCTTCGGCTTGCGTCCCTTGTACTTGCCCTCGCGCTTGGCCTTGTCGATGCCCTCGCGCTGACGCTCCAGCATCATCTCCCGTTCGAACTGAGCAACAGACCCAAGGACATTGAGCATGAGGCGTCCGCCTGCCGTGGTGGAGTCGATGCCCATACCGAGGATGTTCAGCCCCGCGCCGATGTTGTCTAGGTGCTTCAGTATCTCGCCAAGGTGGTGGACGCTCCGAGCTAGGCGGTCCAACTTCGTTACGACCAGGACGTCTCCAGGGCGTATATCGGTCAGCATCCGCTCCAGCTCGGGACGAGCCGCGACGGACGAGACCTGTTCCTTGTAGATGCGTTCAGCTCCCGCTGCAGTCAGCTCCCTTTCCTGGGCTTCAAAGCCTGCCACTTGGTCCAGTGTTGAGGTGCGTGCATAGCCGATTCGCATGTGATGGTCTCCGTTATCTGCAGTGTTGCATTGAAGTCTAAAGATGTTTTAAGGCTACCGTTGCAAAATATCAAAGTCAATTCTTATGCAACGATTCCTGCAACACTTCCTATCGTTGCGTTGGGGCAAGGTCCATTGCAGCACTCATTGCCTCTACAGAAACTTCAGGTCCGTTGAGCCGTCGGTATCTCCTGATTGCGAGTCGAAGGGGGCCGGGTAGTGGCTTTTTCAAGAACGTAAAGGGGGAGGGGGGATAAAGACGCGCGCCTATACATATAAAGTCGCACAGATTTTTTTGGATAAATTGTCCGCTGTATAGGGGGGATGAGCCTGGAAATGCCAGTGGGTGCTCCGCCCCGGCGTGCCTTCGTGTAACATCTCGATTCATTACATCATCAAGCATGGAAGACAAGTGATGATTAAAAAGCTGTTGATCGCTTCGCTGTTGTTGTCTGCAACCCAACAGGCTAACGCATTTCTCTCAACCGAATCGGTTCTTGATTGGGACGAAAAGGGGGGATCCCAGGCTTCGATGGCGCGGCTGTATCTTGGTGGTATTGCTGAAGGGTTCTGGATTTCGTCGATGGCTGGGAAAGATCGGAAAAGAGCCACGATTTGCTTCCCCGAGAGTCAAGACCTTCAGACCGAAGAGTTGCGGCTGATGGCCATGCTGTCGCTAAAAAAGGCGTTAAATAAACTGGATACTGACGAGCTAAAGGAGCAGAAGCGTTTACTTCTAGAAAATCCGGTGTCGATGAGCTTGCAACTGGTTTGGCAAGAAGAATTTCCTTGCAGTTGAGTGCTGCACCAGCGGCTGGCCTAGTCCTCTGATGCGAGACCAAAGCTTCGGTGGTACTCCAGATAAATACGCTGTCGCTTCGGTTCATCTGGAGATGTGGTAAATGTCGGGCTTTGTTGGTTTCCACTGGGATAAAGAGGCGGGCTCCGTTGGCTCGAATCGTATGACACTTGCCCGACAGCTCATGGTTTCGCCTCAATCAGGCATGATTTTCCTGATGTTCCAGAAGGGTAATCGAAAACTAAGTGGCGCAGAGGGCTAGCGTAAGTGCTTCAAGACCTCCTCGACCGACGCTAGCATGTTATTGCTTTCCCCCAGTCGGGTGAATCCCAGCTTGGTGCCAAAAGCTTTAGCATCGAGGTTCGCTTGTTCAATGCAGATGTGGGTGTAGGGGAGGCTAGGGGCCACGCCAGTTAGAAACTGCATCAGGTCCTTGCCGTAGCCCCTGCGTTTCTGTGTGAAGCCAATCCGTGAAACTACTAGTGTATTGCTTTCCCAGTCTAGGGCGGAGGGCGGAGTGACGCGGAAGTACAGGTCGTACTTGGCCGTTTTTGCACAGACTGTACAAGGAGATATTCCAAGGGTTACTGCAGGTCGCTTGTAGCTGAATGCTTCTTTCAGATACTCCGTTAGGAGCACAGCGAAGGTGTGGGTCCGATCTTCGGCCTTCAGCATGTCTTCTGTGGTGTGCATGGGCATACCTAGGTGTCCATTGTTGATATAGACCGTTGTACCAATTAGTGCCCTGGCTTGTCTCTCAAGTGGTACAAAAGGGGGGCAAAAAGGTGATACAAGAAGCCTTGCAAGGATGCACGGGTAGTCGCGTACAATGAGTCAGTTTTCTATCTTCCGTGTGGAAAGTGAAAGGCCCGTACAGAAGCGGCAACGTCCTGCCAAAGGCTCTAAACCAGGCTTGATGAGCCGCGTAGTGGTGGCCCCATCGGTCCCCCCGCAACGATTACCCGTCAACCTGGTCAGGCCCGGAAGGGAGCAGCCATAGCGGGAACATCGTGTGCCGGGGTGTGGCTGGTGGGGTTGCCTCCATCTACTCTCCCGAATTTTATTTTCTCCAAGCGAGCAGTCGCCTGGCGATTTTTGCTGTCCGTAGGTTTTGTGTCGGGCAGCTCTGGCTCATCGCCGGCAACGTCGAGTCGTCGCACCGCGGCTCCCACAGGTGAATGCTGAGGCTGCACTTTAGATGACTGCTGGTGCCCCGCACCAGATCGCAGGCAAGCCAGCGCCTACACGAAGGTTTGGCTTACCTGCGGGAGCTGCCTTGCCAGCGATGAGGCCCGCCGGTCTGAAACGATTTCTGCCTTGAAGGTTCTGCTATGGGCCGTTACTCTGCCGCAGTCGCTGTCAATCCAGCGACCGGGTTTGGTAGCCCGGCAAATAATCAAGGCGCACAAGCGCCCCATCCAATGAGCTGGCGCTTTTTTTGTGCCTGCAAAATTGTGTTATGGCGGCTGTGCGTGGGGCGCCCCCGTGCGCGCCGGGTTCCTTGATTCCCGGTCTACCAACCTGCGTACAGCCGCCACCTATTCGTTTGGTAGCGATGTGTGGCGGCTCCACCAATCAAGGAGCTGCACAATGATAAAAATCGTTCCTGACCCACCCCTCGGCAATACCTTGCCCACCACTGCACACGCGACCTTTGGCTCCTGCTCTGGCAGCCATGCACCGCTGTTCGCCGTCAGAGAAGGCGTCGATATGGAGGATGCCCTGGTACACATCTCGGTGCTGGTCAAGGCAGCCTATGAAACTAATGTTCAAGCGTGTGAGAAGGCTGGCGATGAGCTTCGGGGCTTGCTTTGGGCGGGCCAGCACTCGCTGGAGATGGCCAAGGCGTTGACCGATGCAGTGCTGGATGGGGTTGAGGCGCGGCAGGTGAAACCGTAGTCGCCTGCCGTGGGGCCGCCGATGCGGCCCATCGCCGGCAACGTCGAGTCGTCGCACCGCGGTTCCCACAGGTGAAGTGCGGTGCCTTCTTGTGGGATGGCGGTCGCCGCCATAGCCATCGATCCCACCGCCGTGGCGAGGTAAGCTCCCCCCACCAGGATCAACTGCAATCGCCAAGGATATCCCCTGAACGCCACCCGCAATCGCCGCCAGTTCCTCCAGTTCGCCGCCAGTCTGCCCGTGCTGGCCGCTATCGCCAGCCTGCCCGGCTGCGCCCGGCAACCGCGCCTCGACGCCAGCTTCCTCCAGCTGTGGAAAAGCCACTTCCAGCTCACCCGCGAACAATGGCAGCAACGCATGCACGCCATGCGCGAGCTCGGCTGCAAGGAAGTCCTCCTGCAATGGGTCGGCCTGCACGGCGGCCGCGACCCCGACTGGCTGCTGCCCGATGCCGTCATGCAAACCCTCCTCGACAGCGCCGACCAGCAAGGCCTGCGCGTGCGCATCGGCCTGCCGTACGACAACAGCTGGTGGCAAGCCCTCGCCGCCAAGGACAGCGCCACCGAAGCCAGCTTTTTCGTCCGCTCCAGCGCCAGCGCCAGTCGCTACATGCGCGAAGCGCGCTGGTCGCAACACCGGCGCTTCGCCGGCTGGTACATCCCCTACGAACTCGAGCAGTACCACTGGGCCGAGCCGGCCCGCCAGCAGCGCCTGGCCACCTGGCTGGCCGGCCTGTCCGAGGTGTCGCAACAAGCCGGCCACGGCGTCCCGGCGATCTCCACCTATTTCAGTACCCTCGACACCCAGGGCTCGCTGGTGCAGCTCTGGCAAACCCTGCTCGACCGCACGCAACTGCGGCCCATGGTCCAGGACGGGGTCGGTGTGGCCGGCTGGCCGAACATCCAGGCCATCGAACCGCTGCTGCTCTACCTGCGCCAACGCCAGGCTACCTTCGATGTGATTGTCGAGCTGTTCGAGCAACTACCGTCGGAGAAAAACGACGGCAGCGATTTCAAGGCCCGCTCGGCCGACTTCGCCCGTGTGAAGCGCCAACTGGAATGGGCCGACACCACCGGCGCCGAGCAGGTGGTGGCCTTCGCGGTCGACCCTTGGGCCTTCGGTAGCGACCCGCAAACACAACGTCTGCGCCGCGAATGGCTGCGCGCGCGGAGCTGATCCAGCTGGTATTTCTAGCAGTAGCTGGAAGATTTGTCGGGGAGTAAGGCCGGCCCTTTTTTGCCGTTGCTCAAAGCGCCCGCCCGATGATCTCGCGCATGATTTCGCTGGTGCCGCCGAAAATCCGCAACGCCCGCGCATCGGCCCAGGCCCGGCCGATGCCGTATTCGCTGCTGTAGCCATAGCCGCCATACAGCTGCAGCAAATCGTCGAGAATCTGCCCCTGCATTTCGCTGGCATTGAGCTTGGCCATGGCCGCCACCACCGGGTCGAGCGTGCCGGCCATCAGCTGGCGCACGCAATCGTCGAGGAACACCCGCAGCATGTGCAGGCGCGCCTGTGCATCGGCCAAGGTGAAGCGGTTGCTCTGGTGATCGATTACCCGCTTGCCGAACACCTTGCGCTCGCGGGTGTAAGCCTTGGTCTGCTCCAGCATGCCTTCGGCCGACGCCGCCGCGCGCAAGGCAATTGCCAGGCGCTCGCGGGCCAGTTCGCGGCCCAGGTACTCGAAGCCGGCATTGGCTTCGCCCAGCAAGCAATCGACCGGCAGACGCACCTCGTCGAAGAACAGCTCGCAGGTGTCCTGCGCATGCTGGCCGATCTTGCGCAGCGCCGGGCCTTTGCTGAACCCGGGCAGCCCTTCCTCTACACAGAACAGCGACAGCCCGCGCGCGCCCAGCTCTGGTTCGGTGCTGGCGACCACAATCACCAGCCCGGCGTTGACGCCGTTGGTGATGAAGGTTTTCTGCCCGCTCAGCACATAGTGCTCGCCATCGCGTACCGCGCGGGTGCGGATGGCCTTGAGGTCGCTGCCGGCGCCAGGCTCGGTCATGGCGATGGCACCGATCAGCTCGCCGGCGGCCATTTTCGCTAGCCAGCGGTCTTTCTGCACGGTGCTGCCGAGGTTGAGCAGGTACGGCGCGACCATGTCGGAGTGAATCGAGAAACCGATACCCAGGCAGTTGGCGCGTGCCAGTTCCTCGATCACCACCACGGCATGCCCGAAGTCGCCATCGGCGCCATAGGGTGCCGGTAGCGCCGAGTTCAGCAGGCCCTGGGCGCCGGCTTCGCGCCACAGTGCGCGGGGGGTCACCCCAGCCGCTTCCCAGGCAGCGTAATGCGGCAGGATGCGCTCGTTGATGAAGCGCTGGACCTGGTCGCGGAACAGCAGGTGGTCGTCGCGGAAAATCGTGCGCATGGGCAGGCCTATGGGCGGTAAGCGTCGGTGCGGCTCAGCTCGCCGCGCAGCACCGGCTTGGCCGCACTGCCGGTGAGGAACAGCGAATAGTGGTCGCCTGGCTGCAACGGCGGCAGTTGCCAGGCCGGGCTCGTTGTTTCGCCGCAGCCTGCCGTCAGCAGCGCGCTGACCGGGTTGATCAGGCGCGCGTCGGTGTTGGCCGGGCCCACCGCTTCGAACAGCGTCGGCCCAGGCGCGGCCACCTGCAACGTGCCGGAAGGGCAGTCGCTAGCGAGGTTGTAGAAGCGCAACTCGGCCTTGAGACCGTCTTCGCCGCTGGCCACATCCTTGATCAGCAGCAGCTTGTCGGCGTGGGCGATCAGCGTGTTGAAGCTGTCCGGGGTTACGCTCAGCTCGCCAAGCAGCTTGCCGTTGACCTTGATCGAGAAGTGCTCGCCGCCCTTGACGATGGCGTAGCGGCTGGCCACATACGTGGGGCCCACCGTCTGCACGTCGGCGCTGGCGACCTGCACCTTGATCGGTGTGCTGGCCGGGTTCAGCACCCGGACGAACGCCGAGCCGGCCGGTGGCTTGGGCGCATACAGTTGCGCCAGCACGCCCTCGGCCTGGGCGCTGCCGCTCAGGCAGGCCCCCAGCAGCAGGACGGCGCGCAGGGTTGAGACAGGCTTCATGCGTTCTCCTTGGTCTTTTTCAGGCGGGCGTCCAGGTACAGCGCTTCAAGGCGCTTGCGGTCGACCTTGTCGGAAGCGCTGGTGGGGAACTGCCCACAGGCCAGCAACTGCGACGGAATCATGTAGGGCGGCAGGCGCTCTGCCAGCAGTTGCTTCCACTCGCCGAGCGCTGTCGGGAGCGCGCCGAGGGTGGCCGGCGCCAGTGTCTCGGGGGTTTCGACGAAGCCGATCATGCGCACCAGCGTGCCGTCCGGGCGGCGCAGGGCCACCGTGGCGGCGCCACGCACGCCCGGCAACGCGGCCAGCGCGGCATCCACTTCGCCCAGCTCGATGCGGTAGCCGTTGAGCTTGATCTGCTCGTCGCGCCGACCGTGGAAATACACCAGGCCCGCGCCATCGATGCTAACCAGGTCACCGCTGCGATAAGCGCGCTTGCCGTTGTGCAAGAACAGCCGTTGCGCATTCAGCTCGGGGCGGTTGAGGTAGCCGCGCATCACGTGGTCGCCGGCAATGCACAGCTCGCCATCTTCGACGAACAGCTCGGCATACGGCTTGGCCCGGCCAATCGACAGCGGCTGGCAACTGCTCTCCAGCGGCGGCAGGATTTCCACCCAGGTGGTCGAACAGGTGGCTTCGGTCGGGCCGTAGGAATTGATGATGCGTGCTGCCGGGAAGCGCTCCCAGAGCTGTTCGGCCAATTGCGTGGTCAGCGCTTCGGCGCCGAACACGAACACCTGCAGGTGCGGCAGGTGGCTGGCATCGAACGCGTCGTTGAGCAGTTGCTGACGGACGAACGCCGGGGTCGAGGCCCACACCTGCACGCGGCTGTCGGCGAGGTAGTCGACGAAGGCCTGCGGCGCGGCGATGGTCTCGCGCGGGCACAGCACGCACTGGCCGCCGAGGGCCAGCGCGCCGCACAGGTCGAACAGCGAGAAGTCAAAGCTGAACAGCATCTGGTTCATGAACACCGGGCGTTCGCCCAGGCCCAGGCAGTCGCGAATCCAGCCGGCGAACAGCGCCACGCTGTCGCGGCCGATCTGCACGCCCTTGGGCTCGCCGGTGCTGCCGGAGGTGAACATGATGTAGGCCAGGCCCACTTCGGCCAGCGTCACCGCCTGGGTGCCGGTGGCCTCGAAGGTGTCGACGGCAGCGTCGTAGCAGTACCCCGCGCCGACCTGCTTGAGGGTGCGTTGCAGGCGCTGCGGCGGGTTGATGGTATCGACCGGCACGTAGGCCACCCCCAGCTCCAGGCAACCCAGCATCGCCACCACGAATTCGACCTGTTTGTGCCCGCTGAGCACCAGCGCGGTGCCGGCGCTAACCCCGGCGGCCAGCGCACGGGCCTGCCACGCAGCCGTTTCGGCGCGCAGCTCGGCCCAGCTCAGCTGGCGCCGGGCATCGCGCAGGGCCGGCGCCTCGGCGGCGTGGTCGAGGTCGGCGAAGGTGCAGCGGTCGAAGTCGAAATACATGGGCGTTCTCTCAGCGTCAGAGCGTTCTGTGCGCCGCGACGTAGGCGGTCAGCGTGTTCAGCGATTCCAGGTGTTCGTCGATCTCGGTGGCCGGGAACCGGCAGCCGAAGGTCCTTTTCACCGCCAGGACGACGTCCACGGCGGTCAACGAGTCGATCAGGCCGGACTCGATCAGCAGGTCGTCGGCGCCGACCGAGGTCTGGATGACGTCTTCGATGATGCTTGCCAGCTGGGCTTGGATGGCTTCATTGCTCACGGTGATTGCTCCAAAAAAGTTAGAACTGGAAGTACAGGAAGCGCGCTTCCTTGTGCAGGTTCATCAGGCACAGCAGCAACAGCAGCACCATGATCCCCAGCCATTTGAGGTTCGGCGCCCAGCGCAGCAAGGCCGGGCCGGTCAATTGCGCGCGCGCCAGTGCCGGGGAAAACGCGCCCATGATCTGGTGCGAGTTCGGTAGGCACCAGGCCACGGCCAGTAGCGCCAGCACGTGGAAGGCTTGCAGGTGGCGACCCATGAACAGCCGCCAGGCATCGCCCCAGGCAATATCGGCCGGGTAGATTACCCCAGGCAGCGGGCCGATGCCGCGCAGGCCGAACATGCCTTCGACCAGCAGCAGCGCGTCATGGCTGTTTTCGGCACGGAAGAATGCCTGGGCGACGATCACCGCAGCGAACGTCAGCAGCACGTAGCCGGCCTTTTTCAGGCGTGTTGGCGGGCGCTTGGCGCCGGGTGTGCGGCCGACCACGAAGATCCGCCAGGCGTGGTTGATCGACAGGTAGGCGGCGTGCAACAGGCCGAAGATCAGGAACTGCAAACCGGCCCCGTGCCAGATCCCGGCCAGGCCCATGGTGAAGGCGGTCGGCAGGACGATGGTGGCGGCAAAGCCGCCCGGGCTCGACACGCCCTGGGTACCCACCGGCATGTTGCGCTTGCTGCGGAAGTTCGACACCGCCATGGCCACCGGGTAATACAGGTAGGCGGTCAGGTAGCGGGTCAGGGTCATGTGCCAACGCGCCCAGAAGTCGATGATGCTGCTGGCCTTGTACGGCGAGTTGAAGTTCAGCGGGAAGCGGATGCCGAACATTTTCGCCAGGCCCAGGGCCATGTCCGAATAGCCGGAGAAGTCGAAGTACAGTTGCAGCGCATAGGCGATGCCGGTGCCCCAGGCGGCCCAGAACTGCAACGCGCCCGGCTCGGCAAAACCGGCGTCGGCGTAGGGCGCTATCGGGTCGGCCAGCAGCACCTTCTTGGCCAGGCCGATGACGAACAGCATGCCGCCGACGCTGAGGTTTTCTGCGCGCAAGCGATAGCTGTCGCGCTGGGCGAACTGCGGCATCATTTCCTTGTGGTGCAGGATTGGCCCGGCGATCAGGTGCGGGAAGAAGGTCACGAACAGCACATAGCTGAGCAGGCTGCGTTCCTTGACGATGCCGGCGCGGCAGTCGAGCAGGAAACCGATCTGGGTGAAGGTGAAGAACGAAATCCCCAGCGGCAGGATGATGTCGTCGAGCCGGCCACTGCCCAGGCCCCAGTCGTGGGCGAAGTTGACCAGGGTGACGAAGTATTTGTAGTGGAACAGCAATGCCAGGTCGGCCGCCACGCCCAGGCCGGTGACCAGCAGTTGCAGGCGGGCGCGTCCGGACAGACTGAGGATGATCTGGCTGATCAGGTAGTTGAAGGCAATCGAACCGATCAGCAGCAGCACGAACTGCGGGTTCCACCAGCCGTAGAACAGCAGCGAGGTGAAGCACAGCCAGACTGCGGCCAGGCGCAGGCTGACGGCGCCGATCAGGTAGTGCGCAGCCAGGGTCAGCGGCAGGAACAACAGCAGGAACAGGTAGGAGTTAAAGAGCATGGTCGGCCGCTCCTGGCGCTAGGGTGGCGAGCACCGCTTGTTCGTCGGCAGTCAGCGGCAGCGACAGGGCCATTTCGGAAAACTCCCAGATCACCAGCTTGAGCGTGGACGGCCAGCGCTCGCGTTTTTTCAGGGCGGCGAGCAGGGCACCGGCGAACTGGCCACCGTCCAGGCTCTGGTTCCAGACCTGGCGCCCGAGGTTGCGCCCCAGGCGTTCGGCGAATTCGCTGCGCCGGCCGTTCGAGCTGCCGACCAGCAGCACTTCTACCGCTGGGGTGGCGTCGAGCAGGCCGCCGCTGCGCCGCGCGTCGATGTGTACCGGTTGTTCGCTGTCGAGTGCCGGGCGCCAGCCGGCCGGCGCCTGTTCGAGGCCGGCCAGGCTGATCAGGTCGCCCATGCGCGGCCGGGCCGGGCCCGGCGCGCTGCTGTCGAATGCCTGGTTGCCACGGCTGCCGAGCAAGCGCAGCGCGCTGGCTGCGACGGCATCGGCGGCGGCCTGGGCGCCAACGGCGGTCATGTGCACGTCGGTGTGGAAGAAGCGCGGCGCCGCACCTTCGGCCAGTGCCGGATAGAGATCGGTATAAGGCACCTCGGCCTGGCGCAGGGCGCTTTGCCAATGCGTCAGGCGCTGGTCGAGCAGGCGGCTCTGTTGCAGGCCGCACAACGCCTCGCGCTGTACCCGGGCCTTGTCTGGCACGGCGACCAGCAGCACCTGCAAGCCCTGCGCGCGCAACGTGTCGACCCAGTGCCGCATCAGTCGCAGCCGCGCCTCGTAGGCGCCGTGCACACCTGGCTGGGCGCGCAGGCCGTCGCGGTAGAACAGCCAGCCTGGGCAGCCCTGGGCCACTTGCGCGCCGAGGTCGCCGAGCAGGCGGTAGCGCAACGCGGCGTTCAGCGTATCGGTGCTGGCTTGCAGTGGCGGTTGCAGGGCGCGGTCGAGCAGTTTGCCGGCGCTGCCGTCGAGCCACGCCGCCGGGGTCAGCTGCTGCGCCTCCAGCTTGCCGCGCAGCAGCAGCCACATGCCGCAACCCTGGGCGAGCAGCAACAGGACGATCACCGCGGCGGCATAGCGGCGGTGCGACGGGCTCGGCGGTTTCTCGACGTCAGCCATGGATCATTGTCCGCTGGCCGCGCGCAGCCGCGCACGCCAGGCGTCGGCGCTGATGATCGAGGCGTTGTCCCACAGGCCAGTGGCTTGCGGGCCCTGGGCGTAGGTCGGTTCGAACATCTGCCACACCAGCACCTGCGGCGGGTTCCGTTTGAACTCGGCCGACTCCAGGTATTCGAGCAGCATGACCCACTGGCCAACGTTGCCCGGTTTCCAGTTCACCGACACCGGCCGGTCGAGCGCGTTGGAGAGTTTCTGTGGGTAGCCGAAGTACGGCTGAACCATGCTGTGGCCGGTCACATGCACCGGCGCCGGGGCGGCGTCGAGCAGGCCGCCGGCAGCCGCCTGGCGGCGTACGGTGAAGGTTTCGCGGCCGGTCTGCTTGCGCTGCTCGGGGGTAAGGAAGCGCTCGGCCAGGTCGCCGAAGCGGCGCTCCTTGAACTCGCTGCCCAGGGCCATGCCGCTGCCGGCGCTGCCATTCAGCTGCGCCACGTCGCGCTTGATCTGCGCGGCGGTGGCCACGGCCGTGGCGTCGGCGGCGGCCTGGGTCCAGTGCTGGTCGGTGCGGTAGAACACCTCCTGGCCGGCCTGTTTCAGCTGGCCGAGCACGGCGGCGGCGTCGAACGCCGGGATGCCCGCCTTGTGCAGTGCGGCGAGGATACTCTGGTAGCGCTGCTGCACCTGCGGGCTGAGGCTTTTGCCGGCGGGCAGCTTGTCCTGATAGAACCGCGTCTTGTCCGGCAGCACCAGCACGTGCAACTGCACGTGGCGTGCGGCGAGGGCCTGCTGGGCGTCCTTGATCAGCTGAGTGGAGCTGTCGATGCCGCGGCTATCGACCTCGGTCAGGCTGCCCCAGCCAGGGAACAGCCAGCCGTCGTTGCCACGCAGCACAATCGACGAGTCGTCGGCGTGCGCACTGGCCAGCGACAGGCCCAGCGTGGCGGCCAGCAGGGTCGTGCCCAGGCGCTTGGCGGCCGGGGCGAACAGGTGCGACAGGGTCATGGCAAACATCCTTATCGGGGCGCTAGTACGACAGCGTCAGGTTCATGAACAGGCCCTTGGCTCGCTCGGTGGCGCCACCGCCAATCGCGAAGCGGTATTGCATCGACCAGTCGAGGTAGGAGCGTGGGGTGTTGTAGTGGTCTTCGCGGAACCAGTAGCGCAGGTTCACGCCGGGGCCGGCGCCCATCGACCAAGTGCTGGCATCGCGGGTCAGCGACCACGCGTCGATACCGCTCAGGTCGATCAAATCGGTCTGGGCGAAATTGAGATCGCTCGCGCGGTCTTTCTGCCGGATCCAGTCGACGGCGCCGACCAGGTATGGATAGACGACCAGGTTGGGGCTCAGCGCATCAAGGCGCACACTGCGGCCCACCCGCAGTTCGCTGCTGACGAAGGTCTGCTGGCGTTTCAGCCGGCCGTTGGACTCGGCCAGTTCGCGAGTCGGTTTGCTACCGTTGACGTCGTAGGCACTAAAGCGCGCAGCGTTGTCTTCCCAGGCGTAGCCGAGCTGGGCATAGCCTTCCATGGTGAACCAGCTGGTTTCGTCGCGGCGCAGCTCGGTGCCCTGGTAGAAACCGTAGGTGATGTACGACAGCCAGCCGCCGGCACTGCCGCCCAGTTTGTAGCGGGTGAGCAGGCCGTTGATGTCTGGGTCGTTGCTGGCGTTGGCGGCCTGGATGCGTTGCTGGATCACGCACTGGTCGTCACGCGAGGCAGGGTAAACCGTGCCCTCGCGGGTAGCCGAACCGAGGAAGAAGCGCCGTTCGAGACCGACGGTGAAGCCGGTGTCGGAGAGCATGTAGCGCACCCCCAGCGAGCCGATGGTGCTGGGTACGCCGGTCACCGAGCTGGCGCCGTTGGTGCGTTCATCCTTGCTGCGGTTGTCGCTGCTGGAGGCGCCGCTGCACGGGTCGATGACGTTCTGCGATTCGAACTTGCCGCCCTCGTCGTACAGCGTGTTGGTCAGCCGGCCATACACTTCGAGCATGCCGTGCCGGTTGTTCAGCTGGGTCGGCCGCCAGTACAGCTCGTTGGTGCTGAACACGGCATCGCCCGAGGTGCTCAGGCCGGCGCCTGCGACGGTCGTGGTCGGTCGCGAGCCCCGAAAGCCCATGGCTGCGGTTGCCCCCCATTCGCGGTCCAGGCCGGCAATCGCATTGCGGGTGTTGTAGCGCTGCGCGGCGTCCAGCTTAAGGGTGCCGGCATCGTCCATGTCGATGGCGTGCTTGAGCTGGCGCACGGCGCCGGGGTTGTCGCCCATGGCCGAGGTGGCATAGGCCTCGTCGAGGATCGCTGTCGGCGGCGCATTGCGCGTGCGTCGCGCGGCGCGGAAGTCTTCCCGGGCGCGGGCCGGCTGGCCAGTGCGTTGGCGCAGGTAGCCACGCTGCATGAGCAGGTTGGCATCGTTCGGCGCGCGTGCGATGGCATCGCTCAAGCGCTGCTCGGCCTCGGCGGCCTGGCGGCTGTCGCCGGCGGCCAGCGCAGTGGTCAGCAGGCGCTGCATCTCGACACTGTCCGGGGCCTGGGCCACGGCCAGGCGCGCCTGGCGAATGGCTTCCGGGTAGTCCGCACGCGCATAGGCGGCATACGCCTCGGTGGCCGGGCCGGCCGGGCCGATGGCGCTGTCGGCGGGCAGCAATTCGCACTGGGTGCCGTAGGGCGTGTCCTGGCAGGACTGCTGCGGCGCCGGGTAGCTGGCGAGGGTCAGCGCAGTGCTCGGCTTGCGCGCGTTCTTCACGGCGGCGCGGCGCTTGAGCACCGCTGCGTCGGCCGCGTCCATGCTCGCCAGCAGCTCATCGGCGCGGGTTTTGTCGGCGCGCACCACGGCGGCGTCGATGGCGATCAGGCGCACGTTGCGCAGTTGCTCTTCGTCGAGCCAGTCCTGGCTCAGGGCCTGGTCGAAGTCGGCGCGGGCAGCGTCGCTGTTGCCCTGGAGCTGGCGCAGGTAGCCGCGCATCACCCACATCACGGTGCTTTCGTCGTCCTGCTCCAGCGCCGCGCTGGCGGCCTGTTCGGCAGCGCCCGGTTGCTGGTCGAGCAGCAGCGCGGTCACCAGCAGCAGGCGATGGCTGGCGATGTCCGGTGCCAGGTGCACGGCCTCGGCGGCCAGCGGCACGGCCTCGCCGGGACGGTTGCCGATCAGCGCCTGATAGGCCTGCTCGGCCGGGCGTACGGCCATGCGCCGCTTCAGCGTTTGGCGGCGCGCGTCGAGGTCGTTGGCGTTCGGCGCGCCGAGGGCAATCGCCGTGCCGGCTGCGCGTTCGGCCTCCGCCCATTTCTGCTGAGCTTCCAGCGCGTCGAGCCAGAGCAGCGCCCACGGCCCTTGGCTGGGGTCGATGCGTAGCGCTTGTGCCGCGTCGCGCGCGGCACCTGGCATGTCGCCGGCGTTGTACGCCGCGTAGGCCTTGGTTGCCAGCGGGAAGGCGCGCTGATAGGCCGCCGACGGCGCCGCGCCGCTGGCCGCCCCCGGGGTGCTTTGCAGGTTGGTCACGGCGGCGCGCAAGCCTGGATCCTCGACCCCGCGCTTGAGGGCGGCCTGGGCGGCCTGGCGTGCTTCGCCGGCGCGGCCAAGCTTCTGCAGGGTGTAGACCTTGAGCAGGTTCAGCCGGGCCACCTCCGGGCGCAGTTGCAGCGCCGCGTTGACCTGGCTGAGGGCGTCGCGGTAACGACCCTTCTGGTAGCTGCGATAAGCCAGGTCCGCCTGCTGCCAGGCGACGCCTTCCAGTGCGGCTTCGGCGGCCAGGACCGGCGCCGGCATCAGCAGCGTGGCGCTGCAGCACAGGGCGGTGCTCAGCAGCAGGGCGTGGGTAATCGGCGTCATGACAGGGCAGGGGACCGTTGTTCAGTGGCAGCTTTGCTGTGGCTCTCGGCGCTTTCCTGCTGGAAGGAAATCGCCTCGTTGAGGGTGTCTTCGTCGAGGTAGCCGTGTTCGAGCAGAATCTGCCCCAGTGGCTTGTGTTCCAGGGCTTGGGCTTCCAGGGCCTTGGCCAGCGAGGCCTCGTCGATGGCTCGCCACGACATCAGCAGATCGCCCAGGCGCAGGCGCTGCTGGCTGAGCTGATCGGCGCTGGGGAAGTCGTGCATGGTCTTGTCCCAGACCAGTTGCTTGCCGAGGAACAGGTAGCCCAGGTACAGGCGCCAGGCGCGGGCGGCGGCCATGGCGTTGATGAAGTTGCCGATGATCATCCGTGGTGCCGACAGCAGCGCATGCTCCCAGCCATACAGGCGGCCGACAAAGTAACCACGTTGCAGGATGCGCAGGCTCAGCGCCACGGTGTTCGCCCACATCAGGTCGAGCAGGCCGCTGTGCGGGCTGAAGGTCGAGGGGAAGAAGGTGGTCCACAGGCCGCTGGCACTGAGCAGCAGGAACAGCAGGTGCTGTGCCAGCAGCACATAGGCAAGGATCGCAATAAAGGAAGTGATCAGGCCCTTGCGGTCGCGGTAGAGCAGGTATTTGGTCGCCAGCGAGCCGGCCCAGCCGACCTGGCTCCACCCCTGCAGGCCGATGCCCAGGGTCCAGCGCGCTTTCTGCCGGTAGGCGGTGCGGAAGGTGTCGGGGAAGTATTCGCGCACGCCCAGGGGCATGTGCACCGCCACCATCTTTTCTGCGCCGTGCCCGAACCAGGTGGTGCGGCGCGCCACATAGTCCACCGGGAATTTGCCGAAGATCTGCTTCATGCCGCGTCGTGCCAGGCGCGCACCGATGTCGTAGTCTTCGGTAAGGGTGTCGGTGTTGAACGGCTGGTTGTTGGTTTCCGCCGACAACTCGACCAGCGCACGGCGCGAGAAGCAGGTGCCGACCCCGGCCGAAGGGACCATCCGCGACATGCTCTCGCGCACCACCAGGTCCTTGGTGTGCCATTCGGCAAACTCGTCCATGTAGGTGCCGGCGACCAGTTCGTACCAGTCGCGTTCCAGCGAGGTGACCGGCAACTGGATGAAGTCGATGCGCGGCAGCAGGTAATTGAAGTAGTGCAGTTCGAGGTGATGCAGCACGTCTTCGCTGTCATGCAGGATCACCCCGGCAAACGGCTCGGGCTGGCGCGCGTCCTGGGCGAAGATCGCCTGAATGATCCAGTTCAGGCAGTCGGCTTTGCAGGTCGGGCCGTCGTGCGGCACCTCGACGCGGATCAGCTGCTTGTAACGCCGGCGCATGCGCTCGACTTCCTCGATGGTGCGCGCGTCGTTGCAGTAGGTGCCGACGAAGATGTAGTAGTTCTTGTACTCCAGCGAGCCGACCATGTTCTCCAGCATCGGCGCGATCACGTCGTATTCCAGCCAGGCCGGGATCATGATCGCCAGCGGCTGTTCCGGCTTGGCGCGCAGTTGCTCGGCGGTCAGCGGCGTGTAGCGCTTACGCCGCACCAGCAGCTTGCGGTAGACCTGGCGCACCCAGTACCAGGCGTCGATGAACAGGTCGTCGAGGCTGGACAGCAGGATCAGCACGCCCACGACCGCGGTCACGATCTCCAGACCGCGGTAGTAGTCCGCCAGCAGGTAAGGCCAATAGAGCGAGGACATGGTCTGTTCCTGGCGGCCTTACTTGCCTTTGTGCTTGAGCCGGCTACTACGGGCGAGCACGCCCAGTACCAGCAACAGCAGGAGGATCGCGGCGAAGGTCGGCAGCGCCCACACCAGGTATTTGCGCCACTGGTGGAATGGGCTGGCGCTGAGGTTCAGTTCCGGGTCGGTGGTGTCGACCCAGATCAGCGGGCCATTGGCGCCGAGTACCACGGCATTGCCGCGGGTCAGCACGAAGGCCTTGTGCGGCACCACCGGCTGCGCGCCGAGGGCGTACCAGACCACGCCGTTCTGCCCCGCCGACGCGACCACCGAGACGGCGCTCAGGTCTTGCGGGCCCTGCACGTCGACAGCAAGCTGGTCGTGGTTCTGTGCACGCAGGCGCTCGGCGTCCTGCACGTCAACCAGCGGCTTGGCGCCTTGCAGCGGCACCAGCAGCGAGAGGAATGGCTTGCTTGGGGCGAACGGTTGGGCTGGGTCGGCCAGGGTCAGTTCGGCTTTCACCGGCGAAATGGAGGCGGCGGTGGCGAGGCGGATGACCTGGTTCAGGCTGGCTGCCGGGGTTTGCAGCGCAGCGCTGGGCACGATCACCTGGGCTTCGCCGGCCAGCAGCGGCAGCAGGCCGACGAAAGTGCCGTCGGGTTCGGCGCTGGCCGCTTGCAGGTAGCTGCTAGGCAGCACGTTGACCGGGAAACCCTGCGGGATTTCCGCGCAGTTCGGCGACACCGGCTGGCGCTGGAACTGCACCTGCAGGGTATTGTTCACGCCCAGGGCGTAGCCGGGCACCCGCGCACTGAGGCGCTCGGCCTGGCCGTTGGCGTCGAGCTGACGGGCATTGAGCAGCACGCCGTTCCAGATCACCGAGGCGACCGGGCGGGTCGACGAGGCGCCGGGGGCCGCAGCCAGGTCGAGCACCAATTCGCCGGGCATGTGCCCGTCGACTGACACGGCACTGAGCGGGAAGGTCGCGGCCCATTCGCCGCGGGTGACCACGTCGAAGGTGGTGTGGCTGCCGCCCAGATTGCTCAGGCGCAGGTGGCGCTGATCGTTGTTCAGGCTGCCGCCGGCAGCATGCACGGTGGCCTCGGGGGCGGTGAGGACGTTGCGCCATTGGTTGTCGAACAGGCCAGAGGCTTTGGCCCCGGCGTCGGCCGCCACGGCGATCAGTGCCTGGCCGCCGAGGCTGGCCAACGCCACGTGTTGGCTGGCGAAGGTCTTGCTGGCCAGCGAGGCGCGGCGGGCGCGCCAATCGTCGAAGGCCTTGAGCGCATCGGCATCGCCTTGCAGCTGTTCGCGCAGGGCCTGCAGGGCGCTGTCGAGCTGGCCCTTGAGGGCGTCGTCGGCAATCGCCAGGTCGGCGCGGGTGGCCGGGGCGTCGAGCAGCAACAGCGCGCCGAGTTCGGCCGGGGTGTTCAGGGTGTGACGGCCGGCGCCGGCCAGCGCGGCGAACGCCGGTACGCCGGTGAGGGCCGGCGGGACGCTGACGCCCTTGAGGCTCACGCTGTCGCCGACAGCGGGCAGGGCCCGCACCTGGGCGCGCTTGGCCGCACGCTCCAGGGTCACGCCGAGACGCCAGGCACTGTCGAAGCTGCGCGCATCGAGCTTGCCGTTGGCGATCAGAATCACCGGCTTGCCCGGGAGGGTATTCCAGGCGTCGGTGAGGTTGCTCAGCGCGCTCATCGGGAAACGGTAGGTCAGCCGCGTGTCGGGCGACACCGTCAGCACGTTGGCGGTCTGCCGGGTTGGCTCGCAGAGGCGCTCGCCGGTTGGCGAGCTCCAGTCGATGCTGAAATTGACGAAGCCCGACTCATGCCCACGGGCTTCCACCGGCAGGTTGCGCGCCAGGTCGCCTTCGGCCTCGTCGATGCGGCGGGCCAGCAGGGGGCGGCCATCGATCGACATCTTCAGGGTGGGCGCGACGCGCTCACCCTTGATGAAGCTGCCCTGCACCTCTACCTGCGCCTGGCTCAGGGGCACACCGCGCGGTACCGGCAGGAAGAACGCCTGATGATTGTCGCTTTGCTCCAGCACCACCGGGTTGCTGATGCCCAGTTCAGCCAGCGACACGCTGCGCACGACCCAGTCGTCCTGGGCCAACGCGCGCAAGGCATCGCCGGATGGCGAGGCAAGGGCGGTCAGGGGCAGGGCGAGCGGGGCGAGCAACAGGGCGCGCGTGAACAGGCTGGAGCAAGGCATACGAATCAATGGACTTTCCATACGGTGCTTGAGTGAAAAATGACGGCAGCAGTCGTCTGTCACCTCGGGTGAGCGAGGTGCTCTGGGAAGGGGGTCGTTATCTAGGGGAAAACCTGACGGTGGTCGTGCTGTTTTCCGCAACTTCCATGTGACGAGCCATTTGTCTGACATTACAGCGGGCGGACTGTGTAGGATCAGTGTGTGGCGTGTCAAGATTTTGGTTTTGATTAAACGTTTCAGCGCGACGCTAAGTCGCGGCGGAAATATTGTGACGTTTTTTTGACTAACCCATGCTTCCGACTAAATCCGACGCGCACTACCTTGGTGCGGTCACGCTTTGCGGGTTGAATTCGACGAATGGCCGACCCTGCAACGCAGCGATGATCCGGGCACTGGCCTGACCGTCACCATAAGGGTTCACGCTGCGCGCTACGCGCTGGTACAGCGCGGCATCATCGATGAAGCTGCCGACCGCCTGGACGATCCGCGTGCTGTCGGTGCCGACCAGGCGCACCGTGCCAGCGCTGACTGCTTCCGGGCGTTCGGTGGTGTCGCGCATCACCAGCACCGGCTTGCCCAGGTGCGGGGCTTCTTCCTGAACACCGCCGGAGTCGGTGAGGATCAGGTAGGCGCGGCGCATGAACCAGACGAAGTCGAGGTAGTCCAGCGGATCGATCAGGTAGATGTTGGCGTGCTCGGACAGGCTACCGATGACCACATTGCGCACCTGCGGGTTGAGGTGCACCGGGTAGACAATCTGCACGTCGTCGCGCTGGGCCAGGCGGGCCAGGCCCGCGCAGATCTGCTGGAAGCCGGCACCGAAGTTCTCGCGGCGGTGGCCGGTCACCAGCACCAGCTTGCGCGAGGCATCCAGCCATGGATAGCGCGCGGCCAGGCTGGCGCTCAGTTCGGGGCGGGCGTCGAGTTTGCGCAGGGCCAGCTCAAGGGCGTCGATCACTGTGTTGCCGGTGACGTGGATGCGCCCCTGGAGGTTCTCCTGAAGCAGGTTGGCGCGCGAAGCCAGGGTCGGCGCGAACAGCCAGTTGCCCATCACATCGACCACGCGGCGGTTCATCTCTTCGGGGAACGGCTGGCTCAGGTCGCCGGTACGCAGGCCGGCTTCGACGTGGCCGATCGGGATGCGCCGGTGGAAGGCGGCCAGGCTGCAGGCGGTGGCGGTGGAGGTGTCGCCATGCACCAGCACGCAATCGGGCTGGACTTCTTCCAGCAGCGCGTCGACGCGGCCCATCAGGCGGGCGAACAGGCCATTGAGGGTTTGCCCGGGCAGCATCACGTCGAGGTCATGGTCGACGCGGATGTCGAACAGTTGCAGCACCTGGTCGAGCATCTGTCGGTGCTGGCCGGTGGTGCAGACGATGCTCTGCACGCCCTCGGCGTCGGCCAGCGCCTGCACCAGCGGGGCCATCTTGATGCCCTCGGGGCGGGTTCCGAACAGAGACAGGACTTTCATGCAGGGCTCCTTTCGCGCGGGGCGTGGGGCGGAAAGCAGCGCAGCCTACCCGAAGAAGTGGCTTGGTTGCCAGCGCCTACAGGGGGAGTGCTTCCTGTGGCGGATGCAATTTATGCCTCGCTCCGCTAGGATTAGCGGTCTTTGGTTTATCTATTCGACGGTTTTCGATGAGTTATCAGGTTCTTGCACGTAAATGGCGTCCGCGCTCGTTCCGCGAAATGGTCGGCCAGACCCATGTGCTCAAGGCCCTGATCAACGCGCTGGACAACCAGCGCCTGCACCACGCCTACCTGTTTACCGGCACCCGCGGCGTGGGCAAGACCACCATCGCGCGAATCATCGCCAAGTGCGTGAACTGCGAAACCGGCATTACCTCTACCCCGTGCGGCACCTGTTCGGTGTGTCGGGAGATCGACGAAGGGCGCTTTGTCGACCTGATCGAAATCGACGCCGCGAGCCGGACCAAGGTCGAAGATACCCGCGAGTTGCTCGACAACGTGCAGTACGCACCAAGCCGTGGGCGCTTCAAGGTCTACCTGATCGACGAAGTGCACATGCTCTCCAGCCACTCGTTCAACGCCTTGTTGAAGACGCTGGAAGAGCCGCCGCCCTACGTCAAGTTCATCCTCGCCACCACCGATCCGCAGAAACTGCCGGCGACCATCCTTTCGCGCTGCCTGCAGTTTTCGCTGAAAAACATGACCCCCGAGCGGGTGGTCGAGCACCTCAGCCATGTACTCGGGGTCGAGAACGTGCCGTTCGAAGACGACGCCCTGTGGCTGCTCGGGCGCGCCGCCGACGGTTCGATGCGCGACGCCATGAGCCTCACCGACCAGGCCATCGCCTTTGGTGAAGGCAAGGTGCTGGCGGCCGATGTGCGCGCGATGCTCGGCACCCTCGATCATGGCCAGGTTTACGGTGTGTTGCAGGCCTTGCTCGAAGGCGATGCGCGGGCCTTGCTGGAAGCCGTACGGCATCTGGCCGAACAGGGCCCGGACTGGAACGGCGTGCTCTCGGAAATGCTCAATGTGCTGCACCGCGTGGCCATTGCCCAGGCCCTGCCCGAGGCGGTCGACAACGGCCAGGGCGACCGCGAGCGCGTGCTGGCCCTGGCCCAGGCCTTGCCGGCTGAGGACGTGCAGTTCTATTACCAGATGGGTCTGATCGGCCGGCGCGATTTGCCGCTGGCGCCCGATCCGCGCGGTGGCTTTGAAATGGTCCTGCTGCGCATGCTGGCCTTCCGCCCGGCCGACACGGCCGATGCGCCGACACCGACGCTAAAGCCAGTGGGGATCAGCCAGGCCACAGCTGACTCCCCTGCGGCGGTGGCTCCGGTCACTGGTGCTGCACCTGTGGTTGCGTCACTGCCGCCGGCTGAGCCTGAGCCGGTTGTAGCGCCTGAGCCGGTGCAAGCGGCGGTGCCTGAGCCCGTGCCAGAAGCCGAGCCGGCCCCTGTCGAGGTCGAAGTCGATTTGCCCTGGAACGAGCCGGTCGCGTCGGTCGATGCCGTGCCCGAGCCGCAAGCCGTGCCGCAGTCAGAACCGGAGCCTGCGCCCGAGCCAGCCGCCGTCGTGCCGCAGCCGGTGGCTGCGCCAGCCATTGCACGCCACGACGGGCCACCGGCCGACGATATCAGTTACAGCCCGGCCGGTATGGAGCGCGACGACGAGCCGCCGCTCGACGAAGACTATTACGATGTCGAGATCGACCCGGCGGGCTACAGCTACCTGGACGAACTGGCCAGCGAAAGCGTGGCCGCGCCGCTGGTCGAACCCGAGCCGGAACCGGCTGCACAGCCGGCCACCGGGCTGGCCTTGCAATGGCTGGAATTGTTCCCGCAGTTGCCGATCTCCGGCATGACCGGCAATATCGCCGCCAACTGTACCCTGATGGCGATGGATGGCGATCACTGGCTGCTGCACCTGGACCCGGCGCACAGCGCATTGTTCAACACCACGCAGCAGCGTCGCCTGAACGATGCCCTCAATCAGCATTTTGGGCGCACACTCACGCTGGCCATCGAGCTCATCCGCCCGGAGCAGGAAACCCCGGCCCAGGCCGCAGCGCGCAAGCGGGCCAACCGCCAGCGCGATGCCGAGGCGTCGATCGAGAACGATCCGTTCATCCAGCAGATGATCAAGCAGTTCGGCGCCACCGTGCGCCACGATAGTATTGAACCCGTAGAGGCTCTGGTCAGCCAGAGCGAATAACCGTATACCCCAGCGTCCGGCACTGCCCGTGGCGCGTTACGTAACTTGATACCGAGGTGACTCCCATGATGAAAGGTGGCATGGCCGGCCTGATGAAGCAGGCACAGCAGATGCAGGAAAAAATGGCCAAGATGCAGGAAGAGCTGGCCAATGCCGAAGTGACCGGCCAATCCGGCGCCGGCCTGGTCAGCGTGGTCATGACCGGCCGTCATGACGTCAAGCGCATCAGCCTGGACGACAGCCTGATGCAGGAAGACAAGGAAGTGCTGGAAGACCTGATCGCCGCCGCCGTGAACGATGCGGTGCGCAAGGTCGAGCAGAACAGCCAGGAAAAAATGGGCGGCATGACCGCTGGCATGCAACTGCCACCAGGTTTCAAGATGCCGTTCTAAGGCATTGCCTGTTTGACTAACGGTGGGAGCGCGGCTGCGAGGCCGTGGCTCCCATTGTCGTTTTTCGTTCGTCCTTTTCACTTGCCAGGCCTTTGACCATGAGCTTCAGCCCCCTTATTCGCCAACTGATCGATGCGCTGCGTATTTTGCCTGGCGTGGGTCAAAAGACCGCCCAGCGTATGGCGTTGCAGTTGCTGGAACGCGACCGCAGCGGCGGGGTGCGACTGGCCCAGGCGTTGAGCCAGGCCATGGATGGGGTAGGGCATTGCCAGCAGTGCCGGACGCTGACCGAGCAGGCATTGTGCCCGCAATGCGCCGACCCGCGCCGCGACGACACGCTGCTGTGCGTGGTCGAGGGGCCGATGGATGTGTATGCGGTGGAGCAAACTGGCTATCGCGGGCGCTATTTCGTGCTCAAGGGGCATTTGTCGCCCCTCGATGGCCTGGGCCCCGAGGCCATCGGGATCCCGCAACTAATGGCGCGGATTGCCGAACAGGGCAGCTTTACCGAGGTGATTCTGGCGACCAACCCGACCGTGGAGGGCGAGGCGACCGCGCACTACATCGCGCAGCTGTTGGCCGACAAGGGCCTGGTGGCGTCGCGGATTGCCCACGGGGTACCGCTGGGCGGCGAGCTGGAACTGGTCGATGGCGGCACGCTGGCGCATTCGTTTGCCGGGCGCAAGCCGATTTCATTGTAAGGCTTGCTGGCCTCATCGCGGGACGAGCCAGCTCCCACCGGGTGCTCAGTGCTCTTGTGGGTGGGCTCGTCCCGCGATGCTTTTAGGCATCCGGTGCGCAGCCCTTGAGCACCAGTCGAATAATGGTCTGCGCCGCCGCCTCGTAATCGGCATCGTCCAGCTTGGCCTTGCCGGTCACCACGGAAATCTGCCAGTCGAAATCGGCATAGGTCTGTGTCGCCGCCCAGATGCTGAACATCAGGTGGTGCGGGTCTACCGCCGCCATCTGCCCGCGATCGATCCAACCCTGGATGCACTCGATGTTGTGCCGCGCCTGTTCGTTCAGCTGTTTCACCTGGCTTGGGCTCAGGTGCGGGGCGCCGTGCATGATCTCGCTGGCGAACACCTTCGAGGCAAACGGCAGGTCGCGCGAGATGCGCACTTTCGCGCGGATATACGCGCTCAGCACTTCCTGCGGCTCACCTTCGGCATTGAACGGCGTCGAGGCCTGCATGATCGGTTCGATGATGCTTTCCAGCACTTCGCGGTAGAGGTTTTCCTTGGACTTGAAGTAGTAGTAGACGTTGGGCTTGGGCAGCCCGGCCTTGGCGGCGATATCGCTGGTCTTGGTGGCGGCGAAGCCCTTGTCGGCGAACTCTTCGCTGGCAGCCTTCAGGATCAGTTCTTTGTTGCGCTCGCGAATGGTGCTCATGGACCGGGAAACTCCTTGCCGGAAACGGCGGTGGGGCATGGTAGCACCGCGTTTGCAGGGCGCTCAAGGCTGCCCCTTTGCGCGCTCAGCGGCTATGCTTTGCGCCATCTCACTCAATGGAATACCGCACATGGCAGGCAGCAGCCTCCTGGTACTGATCGACGATATCGCCGCAGTGCTCGACGACGTTTCGCTAATGACCAAGGTCGCGGCGAAAAAAACCGCCGGCGTCCTTGGCGACGACCTCGCCCTGAACGCGCAACAGGTTACCGGCGTGCGTGCCGAACGAGAGATCCCGGTAGTCTGGGCAGTGGCCAAGGGTTCGTTTCTGAACAAGCTGATCCTGGTGCCGGCGGCCCTGTTGATCAGTGCGTTCATTCCCTGGGCGGTCACGCCGCTGTTGATGCTCGGTGGCGCCTTCCTGTGCTTCGAAGGCTTTGAAAAGCTCGCGCACAAATTCCTCCACAGCAAAAGTGAAGACGCTAGCGCCCACGCCGAGCTCAGCGAAGCTGTGGCCGACCCGGCGGTCGACCTGGTGGCCTTCGAGAAAGACAAGATCAAGGGCGCGGTGCGTACCGACTTCATCCTTTCTGCCGAGATCATCGCGATTACCCTGGGCACCGTTGCCGATGCACCGCTGCCGCAACAGATCATCGTGCTCTCGGGTATCGCCATTGTCATGACCATCGGCGTGTACGGGCTGGTAGCGGGTATCGTCAAGCTCGACGACCTTGGCCTGTGGCTCACGCAAAAGGCCTCGGGTGCCGCACAGGCTCTCGGCAACGGCATCCTGCGTGCGGCGCCGTACATGATGAAAAGCCTGTCAGTGATCGGTACTGCCGCGATGTTCCTGGTCGGCGGCGGGATTCTGGTGCATGGCGTGGCGCCGTTGCATCACGCCATCGAGGCGTTCAGCGCCGAACGCGGTGGGGTGCTGACGGCGACCTTGCTCAATGCCGGGGTGGGGATCGTTGCTGGCGCCGCGGTATTGGCGGTGGTGGCGCTGCTAGGCAAGGTCTGGCGCGTGGTCAAGGGCTGATCTTCAAGGTCTGCCTGTAAGGGTTGAGCACGGCGGCCGGGTAGGGCGCGCCGTGCCTGCAGGTCAGTTTTTCAGGGCGGTCTGCTGGCTCGCTTCCGGCACCCAGTCGAGCAGGTGCTGCTTGAAGCCGTGGCTGGCTGCCTGGTAGTAGGCGATGGCGCGGCGAATCAGCGGGTCGTCGTCGTTAGCCGATACCTCGCGGCTTTCGCCGAGTGCATCCTGGTGCAGGCGCAGGCCATCACGCGGGCTGAGAATCGCCAGGTCCTTGCCGTCGAACAGGCCCAGGTGCTGGTAGTTGCCGATCACCACCCGTGGCGGCAGGCTGTCTTCGAGCAGCAAGTCACGGCCGAAGAAGGTCGAGGTATAGCTCAGGTTGAGCAGTCCCAGCAAGGTGGGTGCCAGGTCGATCTGGCTGGCCAGTTTGGCCTCCTCGCGCGCCTCGATCAGCTTCGGCGCATAAATGAACAGCGGGATCTGGTAGTTCTGCACCGGCAGGTCTTCCTTGCCGGCACTGCCCGCGGTGTGGTCGGCGACGAAGATGAACAGGGTGTTGTCGAACCACGGTTTGCTGCGCGCCTGCTCGAGGAACTTGCCGATGGCATAGTCGGTGTACTTCACCGCGCCGTCGCGGCCATTGCCCGAGGCGATGTCGATGCGTCCTTGCGGGTAGGTGTACGGCCGGTGGTTGGAGGTGGTCATCAGTTGCAGGAAGAACGGCACCTGGTTGGCATGGTCGGCATCGGCCAGGCGCAAGGTCTGGTTGTAGAGATCTTCGTCGGACATGCCCCAGGCATTCTTGAACTGGATCTGGCTTTCATCGACGCTGCTCTGGTCGACTACGCGGTAGCCATTACCGCTGAAGAACGCGTTCATGTTGTCGAAGTAACCGCGCCCGCCATAGACAAACACGCTGTCGTAGCCGACTTCGCTGAGTTGCTGGCCGAGGCTGGCAAAGCCGCTTTCGCGACCGATGCGTTTGACGATGGAGCGCCCCGGCGTCGGTGGCATCGACAGGGTAATCGCCTCCAGGCCCCGGTCGGTACGGGTGCCGGTGGCGTAGAAATTGTTGAAGTAGAGGCTTTGCTTGCGCAACGCGTCGAGGTTGGGGGTGAGGTTACGGCTGTCGCCATTGCTGCCCAGGTATTTGCCGCTGAAGCTTTCGATGGTCACCAGGACAATGTTCGGCCGGCGTGGCGTGCCGTTGTTGCTGACCCGGCGACGAATGTCCATGGGTTCCTTGCCGAGGAACTGGATGTCCGGTTCGTTGAGTTCGGCGCGAATCTGCTCGGAGGCTTGCGTGTCGGGCAGGCTGCTATAGAACTGCTGGTAGTCCAGTTCGTTGTTGCGGAAGGCCGCGAAGAACTGGTACGGGCCGTTGCTCGCGAGTTCGCGCTGGTAGGCATTGCCGCCCTGGCCGCGCGGGCTGTCCTGGTCTACCAGTTGCAGGCACAGGCCCGCGACCAGCAGTAGCCCGAGCAGGCTCAGCACGCGCGGGCGCCACGCCGGCATGGGGGCGTTCAGGGCCAGGCGCAGCGGTTTGCGCAGAATCACGCAGAGCACCAGCGCGATCACGGCCAGGCTGCCGAGCAGCAGACCGATCGGGTACGACTCGAGAATGTTGTTCAGCACCTCGTCGGAGTACACCAGGTAGTCCACGGCGATGAAGTTGAAGCGCACCCCGAACTCATCCCAGAACAGCCACTCGGCGACCGCGGTGAACAGCATGGCGAAGATGCTCGCGGCCAGCACCCCTTGCAGCAGCCAGCGATTGAAGCGCGAACGCCACAGCCGCGGCGGGCACAGCAGCAAGTACAGGCTGATGGGGACGGCGGCGTAGAGCAGGAAGGCCAGGTCGTAGATCAGCCCGATTGCGAAGATCGAAAAGTATGCATGCCCGGCTTCGTTCAGGTGGCTGAACAGCAAGACGCTGCGGGTCAGTACAAAAATGCCGAGCCAGGTAGCGGTCAATAGGAGGAGGTAGCGCAATGGCGCCGAGCGCAGGGGGAGCATGGTGAGCGGTTCCTTGTGTGCTGCGTTTTTCCTTTCCCTGGATGCTCATCGGCGCCACATCAATGCGGGGATATGGGCAAACTGAAGTCAGGGGGTGTTATTTCAACGAATGTAGCAAAGGAGAAGAGAAAAATTTGTCAACTTATTGCAATGTTCATGTGAAATTCAGCGCTATGCTTGCTTCGCTCAATAAGGAATCGCGAAACACGAGATCAATAACAAGGAGGCAGCAACGTGTTCGGGCAAACGCTTGTGTATGGCGTCTATCACTTGGCGATCTATCTGTTGGCCGCGCTGACCTGGCTGGGGTTGTGTCTGGCCTTTCTGTTCAATGCTCACTTACTGGCGCCGCGCCTGGCGCAACTGGGCCGCTACCTGGCGCCAACCTGCGCGCTATTGATTTGTCTGGGCCTGCTGGCACTGGATATCTGGGCGCTGTATGGGCACGAAACCGTTGAGTACGCGCTATTGAGTTTCGGTATTGCTTTGCCGGCCGTGCTGCTGGCGGTGCTATGCCGTCGCGTGTATTTAAATTGAATGGTTGATCTAATTTAAACTGTTGTAGGAAATTTCCCGTTGTGTGTGCGTTATTGCTTACGTGGTTTGCCGTGCCTCGGTGCGAGGCACGGACTTTTTATCGCCACGTAGTGCTTAGAAGTGCACTTTCACCAACAGGCTGGTGGTGTTCTGGTCGGTGTCGAAGCTGGAGGTGTCTTCGATACCGTACTTGTCTTTCCAGTAGTCGTATTCAATACCGACGTACAGCTGCTTCTCGCCCCAGTTCAGCGCTTTACCCAGGTCGTACTTGATCTGCGGGTTGAAGTGCAGGTTGGCGTGGTAGGTACCACGGCGGGTCTCGTCGTTGTCCACTACCCAGTCCATGAAGCCGTCGATGAGGATGTCCGACTTGCCCACTGGAAGGGTGTACGACCACACCGGGGTGATCTGCCAGACGCCGTCGCCGGCACGGTTGCCTTCGGTCTGGCGCTGGTAGAAGTTCAGCTGGAAGTAGTCGAAGCCAGGAATCGCCAGGTCGAAGCCTGGGCCGATCAGGTACGACTCGTTGTCGCCTTCGCCGAACTCGTAGGTCATGGCCAGCAGCACGTCCTTGATCGGGCCGAACGCGATCTTCTGGTCGAAGATCTTGCCGAACGACAAGCGCGGGCTGAATTCGCCGTAGTAGGTGTTCGGGCCGGCCAGGGCGTCTTTCTTACCGTTGTAGAAGATCTTGTCGACGAACAGGAAGTTGTCGCCGTACTTCCAGCCATCGGCGTGCTCGAAGGTGAAGGTCTGCTGGATCGACGGGTTGACGGTGAAGTCCTTGCCGTACAGGTAGGTGATGCTGTTGTTCTGCCATTGCAGCAGATCGCCGGCGGTCGCGGCGGAACTGGCGGCCAGCAGGGCGCCGGCAAGAATCAGGCGGTTGGTCGTGCGCATCGCAATGTTGCTCCCTTGATTGAATCTGTTGTCGGCACTCTGGAATGGCGCCGTTTTGTTTATTAAGTTGTCCAGCGAGTCAGTTTTTTTCGATTGGCCACAGACAATTGGCAAGTGCCGCGCCAACTTTCCGAGGTGGCGGTAGCAGTCCTGCTCGACGTCTTTCTGAACAGATGAAAAGGGTATTTCAGGTTGGCGTAACGCCTGCCAACCGCCCGAATTCATTGACTGAGCGGTCAGCAAACGCAGGCAGGATCCGTCCTGCCTTGATCGAGGGGGCGCGCAGATTACTGGCTTGCGCGCTGTCCCTCAAGTGCTCCGTCCTGGAGCAGGTCGATCTAAAGCTGTGCGTTCGGTCAGGAATCAGAAGTGGAACTTGACCAGGGCACTGGCCACGCTCTGCTGTGTGTCCAGCCTGCCGCTGTTCTCGATACCGTATTTGTCTTTCCAGTAGCTGTACTCGAAGCCCACATACAGTTGTTTGGCGCCGACGTTCAGGGCCTTGCCCAGGTCATATTTGACCTGTGGGTTGAAGTGCAGGTTGGCGTGGTAGGTGCCGCGACGGGTCTCGTCGTTGTCGGTGACCCAGTCCATGTAACCGTCGATGAGGATGTCGGAGCGGCCCACGGGGATGGTGTAGGAAAACGCAGGGGTGATCTGCCAGACCCCGTCACCCGGGCGGCTGCCCTCGGTGTTGCGCTGGTAGATGTTCAGGGTGAAATAGTTGAAGCCGGGAATAGCCAGGTCGAAGCCCGGGCCGATCAGGTACGCCTCGTTGTCGCCTTCGCCAGTCTCGTAGGTCATGGCCAGCAGCACGTCTTTGATCGGTCCGAACTCGAACTTGCGATCGAAGATCTTGCCGAACGACAGGCGCGGGCTGATCTCGCTGTAGTAGGTGTTGCTGCCTTTGTTACGGTCCTGGCCACCGTTGTAGAAGATTTTGTCGACGAACAGGAAGTTGTCGCCGTACTTCCATTTGTCGGCGTGTTCGAAGGTCACGGTCTGCTGGATCGCAGGGTTGACCTCGAACTTGGTGCCATACAGGTAAGTCAGGCTGTTGGTCTGCCAAAGCAGCAGGTCCCCCGCCATGGCTGGAACGGTGGCCAGCAGGCTGCTGCCCAGCAGGAGGGAAGAGGCGATGCGTTTCATGTTGTGGTTCCCGGCTATTGTTATTGTTCGCTTGCGGTTTTTTTGGCGCGAGTGCGCCCCGGACGGCCCACTCCCACGGGCCGACGGTCTAGCGGTGTTGCAGGGTAGAGCAGGGCGGCAAGGTGCCGCCCAATGACTCAATGCTGGTGAGCGGCGTCGTTGTGTGCCGCGCGTTCGGCACCACCGAGGATGTTGAACAGCAGGTTGAGGATCAGAGCGCTGACCGTGGCCATGGCAATGCCGCTGTGGGTGATCGGTTCCATCCACTGGGGCATCTGTGCGAAGAACTCCGGGCGCACCACGGGGATCAGCCCCATGCCGACGCTGACGGCTACTAGCAACTGGTTGCGGCGGTCGGCGATGTCGGCTTCCTGGAGGATCTTGATGCCGGTGGCCGCGACCATGCCGAACATTGCGATCGATGCCCCGCCAAGCACGGCAGGCGGAATCGAGGCAATCAGGAAGGCGGCCTTGGGCAGCAGGCTGAGCAGGATCAGGAAGAACCCGGCCACTACGGTGACGTAGCGGCAGCGTACGCCGGTCATCTGCACCAGGCCGATGTTCTGGGCGAACGAGGAATGGGTGAAGGTGTTGAAGAAACCGGCGACGAACGAGGCGCCGGCATCGCACAGCAAGCCGCGACGAAGCATGCCTGGGGTCACTTCGCGGTCGGTTACCTTGCCCAGGGCGAGGAACATGCCGGTGGACTCGACGAAGATGATCACCACCACCAGGCACATCGACAGGATCGGTGCGAGGCTGAAGGTCGGCATGCCGAAGTGCAGCGGGGTCACGACCTGCACCCAGGGCGCTGCGTCGAGACCGGAGAGGTCGACCATGCCGATGGAGCCGGCGAGGATGTAGCCAAAGCCCATGCCGATCAGCACCGAGACGTTGACCCAGAAGCCGCGCATGAAGCGGTTGACCAGCAGAATGGTGGCCAGCACCAGGGCCGCGACAGTCAGGTAGATCGGCGAGCCGAAGGTCGTCGCGGTCGCGCCGCCACCGGCCCAGTTGACAGCAACCGGGAACAGCGAGAGACCAATCGAGGTGATGACCGTACCGGTCACCAGCGGCGGGAAGAAACGTACGACTTTGGACATGAACGGGGCGATCAGCATGCCGAAGAAACCGGCAGCGATAGTCGCCCCGAAAATCCCCTGCAGGCCAACGCCGGGCATCCCAGCCATGGCGACCATGCTGCCCACGGCGGCAAAGCTGGCCCCCATCATTACCGGCATGCGGATCCCTACAGCACCAATGCCGAACGACTGGACCACGGTGGCGACACCGGCGACCAGCAGATCGGCATTGATCAGAAAGGCGACTTCTTCACGGGAGAGTCCGGCAGCCTGGCCAATGATCAGTGGTACCGCAATGGCGCCGCCGTACATCAGCAGCACGTGTTGCAGGCCGACCAGAATCAGTTGGAGCATGGGTAGGGGCTGTCGTGGCGGCGCAATGGGAATATACGCCTTGCGTGACTCGGACATGCAGCACCTCGAGTTTTGTTTTTATTCTTGAGTAGCTGCAAGCTTCAAGCGCCAAGCTTCAAGTAAAAGCCGATGGCGCTGAGCTTGCAGTCATAGCTTGTCGCTTAAAGCTTGCAGCTTGTAGCGCTTAGTTGGTTGGCGCGCCTTTGGCGATCCATGCCCCAATCAATTCACGCTCTTGCTGGGTCATCTGCGTGATGTTGCCCAGTGGCATGATCTGGCTGGCGACGGCCTGCGCCTGGATCCGCGAAGCCTGTTGCTGGATCTGTTGCGGCGTGTCGAGCATGACCCCGGCAGGTGCAGCGCTGAACAGCGGGCTGGTCGGCTTGGCCGAGTGGCACACGGCGCAGCGTTCCTGGATGACGCTGTGGATCTTGTCGAAACCGGCATCGTCGAGCTTGGCGGTAGCGGCAGCAGGGGCTTCGGCCGGGGTGGCAACCTGAGCGGGTTGTGCTGGGGCTGCGGCTTGCTCGGCGGCCTTCTCGGCAGCTGTCTTGCCACCCAGTGCGGTTTCCGGCAGCGGCTGGTACTGAACCTTGGCGGCGGCTTGCTCCGGGGCGGTAGGCAGCGGCTTAGGACCGGTAACGTAGGCCAGGCAGATCATTGCCAGAGCGCCTACCGGCAGGGTCCAGGCGTACTTGGCGCTGTCGTGACGGGTGTTGAAGTAGTGACGTACCAGCACCGCAGCCACAGCGATGCCGCCCAGGATCAGCCAGTTGTACTGGCTACCGTAGGTGCTCGGGAAGTGGTTGCTGATCATGATGAACAGCACAGGCAGGGTGAAGTAGTTGTTGTGACGCGAACGCAGCAGGCCTTTGGCCGGCAGTTTCGGGTCTGGCGTCTCGTTCTTCTCGATCGCGGCCACCAGCTGGCGCTGGGCCGGCATGATGATGCGGAACACGTTACCGACCATGATGGTGCCGATGATCGCGCCGGTGTGCAGGTACGCACCGCGGCCGCTGAACACCTGGCTGAAGCCGAAGCAGGCGGCAATGATCAGAACGAACAGGACCAGGCCGAGCAAGCCAGGGCGCTTGCCCAGCGGCGAGTCGCAAAGGAAGTCGTAGATGAACCAGCCGGCGATCAGCGAGCCAACGCCGATGGCGATGCCTTCACCACCGCTCAGGGTGCTGCCAGGGGCCAGCAGGTAGAGGGTCGGGTTCCAGTAGAACACCAGGCACAGCAGGGCGATACCCGACATCCAGGTGAAGTAGGCTTCCCATTTGAACCAGTGCAGGTTCTCCGGCATTTTTGGCGGAGCCAGCTTGTATTTTTCCAGGTGGTAGATACCGCCACCGTGAATCGCCCAGAGATCGCCGGACAGACCGTCGCGCGGGTTGGCCCGGTTGAGGTTGTTTTCCAGCCAGACGAAGTAGAACGACGCGCCGATCCAGGCCACGCCAGTGATCATGTGAACCCAGCGCACGCTCAGGTTCAGCCATTCCAACAGATGTGCTTCCACAGTCTTTACCTCTTACCCTGGCATCCTGTAGCCGGATGCTCAGTCTTCTCTTATTGGTGGGGGGCGAGGATCAGTTGCTCATCCTCATTGAAGAAATGCTCATCGCAGTTGTTGCCTGTGCCACTGCGATCAACCACCAGGAAGTCATCCCGCTTTTCGATCGTCAGCACCGGGTGGTGCCAGACGCCGCGATGGTAATTAATGCCCTGCTTGCCATTGCTGACAAAAGCACGGACCAGACCCGATACAGGTGCATCGCCAACGGGCGCGACCACGATCAGAAAGGGGTTGCCGAGCAGCGGGATGAAAGCCTGGCTGCCCTGCGGATGGCGCTCCAGCATGCGGACGGTCAAGGGCATGTCCTGCGCGTCGGCGCGGAAGATGCTGATGATCGCCGTGTCCTCGGGCTGGGCGGTTTGTACCGTGGCCAGCTTGTGGAAGCGCATGGTCGAACCGTTGTTGATCATGAAGTGGTCGCTGCCATCGGTTTCGATCACGTCACCGAAAGGGGCGAAGGCTTCTTTGGTCAAGGGTTCAATCACTAAAGTGCGCATGCGGATCTCTCTTTATTCTGTTTGTTATGGACTGTCGCTATTGCGGTTGCCGTTGTGGCCCTGGGTACGCTCGCGAGCCGTACTCGGGCCAGGTGGGCCGGGCGCCAGACCTTAAAGTTGCAGCAGGCGGAACAGGGCAATCAGGTTGATCTGGGCCAACGCTTCCTTGAACTCGACGTCGGTCGGGTTATGGATGCGCTTTTCGAAGGCCGCCAGGATCTGGTGCCGGTTGCTGCCTTTTACCGCCATGATGAACGGGAACTGGAACTTGGCCTTGTAGGCATCGTTCAGTTCGGTGAACCGGCTGAACTCTTCGGCGGTGCACTGATGGATACCGGCGCCGGCCTGTTCGTTGGTGCTCGATTCGGTCAGTTCGCCCTGGATCGCCGCTTTGCCGGCGAGGTCCGGGTGAGCGTTGATCAAGGCCAGCTGGGCGGCATGATCGGCGCTGAGGAGGATGTCGCTCATGCGCTGGTGCAGGGCTTCGATCTGGTCCAGCTCGTGCAGTTGACCAAGGTCATAGGCTTTTTCGGCGACCCACGGCGAGTGCTCGTAGATGTCGGCGAAGGCTTCGACGAACGCTGCGCGGTCTAGGGTCGAAGGCTTCAGGGTGTTGAAATCGGTCATCATGCTTTCTCGGCTGTGTAGGGATGGGTGGCATGCCAGTGACGGGCGATGTCCACACGCCGGGTGAACCAGACCTGCTCGTGGCTCTTGGCGTAATCGATGAAGCGCTTGAGCGCGGCCAGGCGCGCTGGGCGACCGATCAGGCGGCAGTGCAGGCCGATCGAGAGCATTTTTGGCGCTTCGGCACCTTCTTCGTAGAGCACGTCGAAGGCGTCCTTGAGGTACTGGAAGAACTGCTCGCCGCAGTTGAAGCCCTGAACCTGGGTGAAGCGCATGTCGTTGGTGTCCAGGGTGTAGGGGATCACCAGGTGCGGTTTGCCAGTCGGGTTGTTCGGTTCCCAGTAGGGCAGGTCGTCGTCGTAGGTGTCGCTGTCGTAGAGGAAGCCACCTTCCTCCATCACCAGGCGGCGGGTGTTCGGCCCGGTACGGCCGGTGTACCAGCCCAGCGGACGTTCGCCGGTGAGCTCGGTGAGAATGCGGATGGCTTCGAGCATGTGCTCGCGCTCCTGGTTCTCGTCCATGTACTGGTAGTCGATCCAGCGGTAGCCGTGGCTGCAGATTTCGTGGCCGGCGTCGACCATGGCGCGGATCACGTCGGGGTGACGCTGGGCGGCCATGGCGACGGCGAAGATGGTCAGCGGCACACCGCTGTCCTTGAATAGCTTGAGCAGACGCCAGACGCCGGCGCGGCTGCCATACTCGTAGAGCGATTCCATGCTCAGGTTACGCACGCCTTGCAGCGGCTGGGCAGCGACCATTTCCGAAAGGAACGCTTCGGATTCCTTGTCGCCGTGGAGGATGTTGCGTTCGCCACCTTCCTCATAATTGAGCACGAAAGACAAAGCGATGCGGGCATTCCCCGGCCAGCGCGGATGGGGTGGGGTATTGCCGTAACCGATCAGGTCGCGAGGATAATCAGCGCTCACTGCAGTCTTCCTTCTTGTGCGTGAAAACGGGGTGTGGAGGCGGAAGTAGTCCGTCGGCCACACTGATGGGGTGATTGTATACAACTTTGTTTGCGGTTTGTAAGCCTGTTTTTTCCAATTTCTTTCCGCCAGGGCGCTGGATCGGGTGTGCAAAAAACCTGCCTGATTAGTCAGCAAATGACGAATTCGTCAGCTAAACCTGTAGGTTTGCGACTGACGGCCTATAGACAGGCGGTGTGCAGCAGGCTAACAAAATCGTCAGAATTATTGTGTACAATTTTTGAGAAAAATGTCTTAATAATCCGACAGCCGCCCGCTGCCGTGTTTAACCGGGGTGTGAGGCGGGAATTTTTTGCCCATAGATTTAGAAGAGGCGAGCACGCAATGGGACGTTTGACCACGCATGTACTGGATGCCGCGCATGGCTGCCCTGGCAGCTCGATCAAGGTCGAGCTGTACCGGGTCGAAGGCCAGCAACTGGAACTGGTGAACACTGCCCTGACCAATAGCGACGGCCGTTGCGACGCGCCGCTGCTGCAGGGTGACGATTACCGTAGCGGTGTGTATCAACTGCAGTTCAGTGCCGGGGATTACTACCGTGCGCGTGGGGTGCAATTGCCGACGCCGGCGTTCCTCGATGTGGTGGTGCTGCGGTTCGGTATCAGCGAAGAGCAGGATCACTATCACGTGCCGCTGCTGATCTCGCCGTACAGCTACTCGACCTATCGCGGAAGCTAGTGGGTCGCTAGAAGAATCTTCGTAGGTCCTTGCCCGCTCACACTGCGGGCCTTTTTTTGCCTGAGGTTCAGCGAGCGCGGCACTCGCTAGCGGCAAAAGCACGGCGGGAGTGGCGATGCGGCGACCCGACTCGTCCCGCGCTGAAGGTGTTGCGGTGTTCAGCCGAAATCAAACGCCGCCAGCTGAAACCCCTGGTCATCCACCTGCAAAGCCCAGCCCTGCCGATCCCAATCGCCGAGCACAATCCTGCGCCCAGGTGTATCGCCGATCATCAGTTTATGAATCGCCGGCCGATGGGTGTGCCCGTGCACCAGGGTCTTCACGCCAAATTGCTGCATGATCCGTGGGACTTCTTCGGGGGTAACGTCAACGATATCGTTGGCTTTCATCCGCGTTTGCGCCTTGCTTTCGCTGCGCAGCTTGCGCGCCAGCTTTTGCCGGGTGCGCAATGGCAGATGGCGCAGGATCCACAGGCTCAGCGGGTTGCGCAGATAACGGCGCAACTTCATGTAGGCCTCGTCACGGGTGCATAGGCTGTCGCCATGCATCAGCAACACCGGCTCGCCGCCGAGCTCGATCACGCTCGGATCGGTCAGCAGGGTACAGCCGGCGGCCTTGCAGAATGCCTGGCCGAGCAGGAAATCGCGGTTGCCGTGCATCAGCAACACCCGTGTGCCGCTGTCGCTCAGCGCACGCAAGGCCTGGCAGATCGACGCCTGGAACGGCGTCATGGCGTCATCGCCGATCCAGGCCTCGAAGAAATCCCCGAGGATATACAGGGCCTCGGCGTGCCGTGCACGGCCGCCGATCAGATCAAGAAACGCCCGGGTAATGTCCGGGCGTTCTTCTTGCAGATGCAGATCGGAGATCAGCAGTATCACTCAATGATCTCGGCTTTCTCGATGATCACGTCGTCTTTCGGCACGTCCTGGTGACCGGACTTGGAGCCGGTGGCAACGGCTTCGATCTTGTCGACGATATCCTGACCTTCAGTCACTTCGCCGAACACCGCGTAGCCCCAGCCCTGCACATTCTTGCCGCTGTGGTTGAGGAAGTCGTTGTTCGAGGCGTTGATGAAGAACTGCGCGGAGGCCGAGTGCGGCTCCATGGTCCGGGCCATGGCAATGCTGTACTTGGTGTTCTTCAGGCCGTTATCGGCTTCGTTCTGGATGCTGGCGCGGGTTTTCTTCTGGCTCATGCCTGGTTCGAAACCGCCGCCCTGGATCATGAAGCCCTTGATCACACGGTGGAACACGGTGTTGTCGTAATGACCTTCCTTCACGTACTGCACGAAGTTGGCCACGGTTTGCGGGGCTTTTTCGGCATCCAGTTTCAGGACGATGTCGCCGTGGTTGGTGCTCAGTTTGACTTTGGACATGCTGTAATTCGCTCTATTCGGGGTTTTTGCGCGGGGTAGCATCAAGCTTCAAGTGCCAAGCTGCAAGAAAAAGCGCGATGCGTTCGTCTTGAAGCTTGCAGCTTATAGCTTGCAGCTGCTATTTGCCCTGTCGGCAGCTCGACCGCTTCGGCTATGATAAGCGCTTTGTTTCAGTCGGCCTACCCGGGCCGAGCACCCGTATTCAAGGATCCTATGAGCAAGCCCACTGCCGACACCGCTCCCAACGCCGCTGCCAAAGGCGCGCCCGCCGTCCCCGTGAACTTCCTGCGCCCGATCGTGCAGGCCGACCTGGATTCGGGCAAGCACAGCAGTATCGTCACCCGTTTCCCGCCCGAGCCCAACGGTTACCTGCACATCGGCCATGCCAAGTCGATCTGTGTGAACTTCGGCCTGGCCCAGGAATTCGGCGGTGCCTGTCACCTGCGTTTCGATGATACCAACCCGGCCAAAGAGGACCAGGAGTACATTGATGCGATCCAGAGCGACATCAAGTGGCTGGGCTTCGAGTGGACCGGCCCGGTGCGCTATGCCTCGCAATACTTCGATCAACTGCACGCCTGGGCCATCGACCTGATCAAGTCGGGCAACGCCTACGTCTGCGACCTGACCCCGGAGCAAGCCAAGGAATACCGCGGCAACCTGACCGAGCCAGGCAAGAACAGCCCGTTCCGCGAGCGTTCGGTAGCAGAAAGCCTCGACCTGTTCGCACGCATGAAAGCTGGCGAATTCAAGGACGGTGAGCGGGTGCTGCGCGCCAAGATCGACATGGCCTCGCCGAACATGAACCTGCGCGATCCGATCCTCTACCGCATCCGCCATGCCCACCATCACCAGACCGGCGACACCTGGTGCATCTACCCGAACTACGACTTCACTCACGGTCAGTCGGACGCCATCGAAGGTATCACCCATTCGATCTGCACCCTTGAGTTCGAAGGTCATCGCCCGCTGTACGAGTGGTTCCTCGAGCACCTGCCAGTGCCGGCCACGCCGCGCCAGTACGAATTCAGCCGGCTCAACCTGAACTACACCATCACCAGCAAGCGCAAGCTCAAGCAACTGGTCGATGAGCAGCACGTCAGCGGCTGGGACGATCCGCGCATGTCGACCCTGTCCGGGTTCCGCCGTCGCGGCTACACCCCGGCATCGATCCGCAATTTCTGCGAAATGATCGGCACCAACCGTTCCGACGGCGTGGTCGACATGGCCATGCTCGAATTCAGCATTCGCGACGACCTCGACCGCACCGCGCCACGCGCCATGTGCGTACTGCGCCCGCTGAAAGTGGTCATCACCAACTACCCGCAAGATCAGGTCGAGAACCTCGAACTGCCGCGCCATCCGAAAGAAGACATGGGCGTGCGCGTGCTGCCCTTCGCCCGCGAGATCTACATCGACCGCGACGACTTCATGGAAGCGCCGCCGAAGGGCTACAAGCGCCTGGAACCCGCCGGTGAAGTGCGTCTGCGCGGCAGCTACGTGATCCGTGCCGACGAAGCGATCAAGGACGCCGACGGCAACATCGTCGAGCTGCGCTGCTCGTACGACCCGGACACCCTCGGCAAGAACCCCGAGGGTCGCAAGGTCAAGGGCGTTATCCACTGGGTACCGGCTGCGGCCAGCGTCGAATGCGAAGTGCGTCTGTACGACCGCCTGTTCCGGTCGGCCAACCCGGAGAAAACCGAAGAGGGCGGCAGCTTCCTGGACAACATCAATCCCGATTCGCTGCAGGTGCTGAGCGGTTGTCGTGCGGAACCTTCGCTGGGCCAGGCCCAACCAGAAGACCGCTTCCAGTTCGAGCGCGAAGGTTACTTCTGCGCCGACCTGAAAGACTCCCAGCCGGGTCGCCCGGTGTTCAACCGCACCGTGACCCTGCGCGATTCGTGGGGCAGCTAAGGAATCCTCGTGCTTAACATCTACAACACGCTGAGCAAGACCAAGGAAGTCTTCACGCCATTGGAAGGCAACAAGGTGCGCATGTACGTCTGCGGCATGACCGTGTACGACTTCTGCCACCTTGGGCATGGCCGCAGCATGGTCGCCTTCGACCTGGTCACGCGCTGGCTGCGTTACAGCGGCTACGACCTGACCTATGTGCGCAACATCACCGACATCGACGACAAGATCATCAATCGCGCCAACGACAACGGCGAGTCGTTCGACGCGCTGACTGCGCGGATGATCGACGCCATGCATGAAGACGAGCGCCGGCTGAACATCCTGCCGCCGGATCAGGAGCCACGTGCCACCGATCATATCGCCGGCATGCACGCGATGATCCAGACCCTGATCGACAAGGGCTACGCCTACGCGCCTGGGAATGGCGACGTGTACTACCGAGTGGGCAAGTTCGTCGGTTACGGCAAGCTGTCGCGCAAGAAAATCGAAGACCTGCGCATCGGTGCGCGGATCGAGGTCGACGAAGCCAAGCAGGACCCACTGGACTTCGTCCTATGGAAAGCCGTCAAGCCGGGCGAGCCGAGCTGGGAGTCGCCGTGGGGGCCAGGGCGTCCGGGCTGGCACATCGAGTGCTCGGTGATGTCGACCTGCTGCCTGGGCGAGAGCTTCGACATTCATGGTGGTGGTAACGACCTGGAGTTCCCGCACCACGAGAACGAGATCGCCCAGAGCGAAGCGGCGACCGGCAAGCAGTACGCCAAGTCGTGGATGCACTGCGGGATGATCCGCATCAATGGCGAGAAGATGTCGAAGTCGTTGAACAACTTCTTCACCATTCGCGACGTGCTCGACAAGTATCACCCGGAAGTGGTGCGCTACCTGCTGGTATCGAGTCACTACCGCAGCTCGATCAACTACTCCGAAGACAGCCTGCGCGAGTCGAAAGGTGCGCTGGAGCGCTTCTATCACGCCTTGCGGGGGCTGCCACGGGTGGCGGCGAGCGGCGGCGAGGAGTATGTCGAGCGCTTTACCGTAGCGATGAACGACGACTTCGGTACGCCGGAAGCCTGCGCCGTGCTGTTCGACCTGGTGCGTGAAATCAACCGTCTGCGTGAGGCCGAGCCTGAGGTAGCGGCCGGTCTGGCCGGGCGTCTGCGCGAGCTGGGCGAGTTGCTTGGGGTGTTGCAACTGGACGCCGACGACTTCCTGCGTGCCGGTGCCGAAGGCAAGGTCGACGCGGCCGCAGTGGAAGCCTTGATCCAGGCGCGCCTGCAGGCGCGGGCCGACAAGAACTGGGCAGAATCCGACCGGATCCGCGACCAGATCACCGCCATGGGCGTGGTGCTGGAAGACGGTAAGGGCGGTACCACCTGGCGTCTGGCCGACTGATCGGCGTCGACTTCGTCGCTGGGCTAGCCCGCTCCCCCAGGTACCCTCGGTGCTTTTGTGGGAGCGGGCTAGTCCCGCGATGAGGCTCGGCAGTGCAACACCAGTTTCGCCCCACCCAGCTCTCCAGTGCCCACCTCCAGCTTGAACCCATGCAGGTCGACGATCGCCGCAACGATCGACAGGCCCAGGCCGAATCCGGCATGCCGATGGCCTTCATCGCTGCGATAGAACCGGCGTAACACCGTCTCGCGCTCCGACTCGGGAATCCCTGGCCCGCTGTCCTGCACCTCGACATGCAGGCCCTGGGCGTCTTCGCTCGCCCGCATCAGCACCTGGCCACCGGCCGGGGTGAACTTGATCGCATTGCCCAGCAGGTTGGCGAACGCCTCGAACAGCAGCTCGCGGTCGCCATTGAGCGGCGGCAGGTGGTTCGGCAACTGCAATGTCAGCTGGATTTCGCCGTCTTCGGCCAGTGGCAGGTAAAAATCGTACAGCTCGCTCAGCAAGGCATGCGGATCAAGTTCGACGAAGCCGGCGCGGCGCTGGCGGTCCTCCAGCTCGCTGATGCGCAGCAGGCCGCGAAAGCGCGCCATCAGTGTATCGGTCTCGGCAATGGCCTGGTCCAGGTGCTCGGCCTGCGGCGAGTTATCACCGGCCTGCTGGCGGATCCGGTACAACTGCGCGCGCAGCCGGGTCAGCGGCGTGCGCAGGTCATGGGCGATGTTGTCGCAGACGCCCTTGACCTCGTGCATCAGCCGTTCGATGCGATCGAGCATGGCGTTGACGATGGCCGCGAGCATGTCCAGCTCGTCGCGGCGCTGCGACAGTGGCAGGCGGTGGGTCAGGTCGCCGGCGACGATCAGCTCGGCACTGGCCTGGATCGCGCGAATCCGCTTCAGCGGCCGGCGGCGCAGCAGGTACCAACCGGCGATCCCCGGAATGATCGTCAGCGACAGCCCCCAGAGCAGTGCATGCAGGATGATCCGTGTCACCACGAACAGCGAGCCGTTGTCGCGTACCAGCACCAGCCAGCGGCCGTCTTTGACCTTCAAGGCCACCGCGTCGCAGCTGTCGCGCGGCATTCGTGGGGCGTCGGCGTCCAGGCAGCGGCTCAGTTCGTGGATCTTGCCATCCAGGCCGAGTTCCGCCGGAATCTGCCGCACCTGTCCGCCGAGCGGGTTGAACTGTGCATCGAACAGGCCGTAGGCGTCGAAGCTGCGCTCCTCGAAGGCTTGGCTGGCGATCAGCGCGTCGTCGAGCTGTTTGCCGCTCATGTGCGCGAACAGGTGCTGGCGCTGCAGCAGGGAATGCCGGGTCAGTTTGTTCAGGTAGCCGGACACCTCGAAGTACAGCACCCCCATGAGGATGCTGCTCCAGGCCACGAAGAGGAAACTGTACAGCGCCAGCAGGCGGCTGGTGGAGGAGCTCCAACCTTTAGACGGGTTCGGCAATGGCATAGCCGGAGCCTCGCACGGTGCGAATCAGCGGCGTTTGCCCGGCGGCGTCGATCTTTTTGCGCAAGCGTCCGATGTGTACGTCGATCAGGTTGGTGCCAGGGTCGAAGTGATAGCCCCAGACTTCCTCGAAAATCATCATCCGGGTGATGACCTGGCCGGCATGACGCATGAGGAATTCCAGCAGCTTGTACTCGGTCGGCAGCAGGTTGAGGGTTTGCTCGCCGCGCTTGGCTTCATGACTGATCAGGTCCAGTTCGAGGTCGGCGACCTGCAGCCGGGTCTGTGCCATCGGCACGCTGTTGCGGCGCAGCAAGACCTCGACGCGGGCGGCCATTTCGTCGGAGGCGAACGGCTTGGTCAGGTAGTCGTCGCCACCGGCACGCAGGCCGCGTACGCGTTCGTCGACGTCGGAAAGGGCGCTGATCATCAGGATCGGCGTGGCGATCTTCAGGTTGCGCAGCGTGGTTACGATGGTCAGGCCGTCCACTTCGGGCAGCATGCGGTCGAGGGTGATCAGGTCATAACCGCCGGCAATGGCCTTGGCCAGGCCCTCACGGCCGTTGTCGACCCAGTCGACATCGAGACCATGGCTGGAGAGTTCGGCAACGATTTCCTGGCCGGTGACGGCATCGTCTTCGATAGTCAGTACGCGGAGCATGCTTTTACCCGGGCGGAGATTGAGAACCTGATTGTGCCAAAGAATAGGCGGTGGCCGGGTTAAAGAAAAATTCATCTAGGGGAGGGGCTGTGTTGCAGCCCAATCGCGGCACGAGCCCGCTCCGACAGAGCACATCGGTGTCTTTGTGGGAGCGGGTTTGTTCCGCGATAAGGGTAAATCAGGCTACCTTGACGATCCAGCCAGCCGGGGCTTCAACGTCGCCGCTCTGGATGCCGGTCAGCTCGTTGTAGAGCTTCTGGGTGATCGGGCCGACTTCGGTTTCGCTGTGGAATACATGCAGATTGCCGTTGTACTGGATACCACCGATCGGGGTGATCACTGCCGCCGTGCCACAGGCACCGGCTTCGGTGAAGCGCTTCAGCTCGTCGATCAGCACGTCGCCTTCGATCACTTTCAGGCCCAGGCGCGATTCGGCCAGTTCCATCAGCGACAGGCGGGTAATGCCTGGCAGCACCGAGGCGGACTTCGGCGTGACGAACTCGTTGTTGGCGGTAATGCCGAAGAAGTTGGCCGAGCCGACTTCCTCGATCTTCTTGTGGGTCAGCGGGTCGAGGTAGATGCAGTCGGCAAAGCCGGCTTGCTTCGCTTCGTAGCCTGGTTGCAGGCTGGCCGCGTAGTTACCGCCGACCTTGGCTGCGCCGGTGCCCTGTGGCGCCGCGCGGTCGAAATCGGAGATCAGGAATTTGTGCGGGGTCATGCCGCCTTTGAAGTACGAGCCGACCGGAATCGCGAAAATCGAGAAAATGAACTCCGGCGCGGTGCGCACACCAATGTTGTCGCCGACGCCGATCACGAACGGACGCAGGTACAGCGCACCCTTGCCATACGGCGGGATGAACTTCTCGTTGGCCTTGACCACCTGTTTGCAGGCGTCGATGAACGCGTCGGTCGGTACGCGCGGCATCAGCAGGCGGTCGCAGCTGCGCTGCATGCGCGCGGCGTTCTGGTCAGGGCGGAACAGGTTGATCGAGCCATCCTTGCAGCGGTAGGCCTTCATGCCTTCGAAGCACTGCTGGCCGTAGTGCAGCGCGGTCGAACCTTCGCTGATGTGCAGCACATTGTCTTCAGTCAGGGTGCCCTGGTCCCACTTGCCATCACGGAAGTAGGAAAGGTAGCGCTTGTCGGTTTTGATGTAGTCGAAGCCCAGCTTGTCCCAGTTAATGCTTTCGTTACTCATGGCACCCTCGATCGGTTGGCAAATGCCTGTAGGTCAGGCCACGCATCTTGCGCAAGCAGCCACGATAATACATCCCGTGCGGATCGGAAACGCCCAGTCATAGATTGTCGGCGGTTGCGCGGTCATGCGTCGGTATTTCCCTGGGTGACTTATGTAGTGCTCGGCTCCCAGGCCATCTCCCTACTCTGGCCAGCCATTTACCGGACGAAGGCTGGACCCATGACCGAATCCTCCCCAACTGGCTTGAGCACTGGCCCCGCGCAGGTGCTGACCCGCAAGATTCCCAAATGGTTGCTCGCAGCGCCCACCGCGCTACACGAGAAACTGCGTGCACAAGGAATGCGGGCACACCCCTGGCCGGACAAGCCGGCGGCTGCAGTCAAGGCACTACAACAGGCGCATGTCCACTACCGGATCAACGAACAACGCCTGGCCCCGATACTGGCTCAGCTGCCGACTGCGGAGGCCTTTGCCGAGCCGATCCTGACGGCGGCGATCAAGACCCACTTTGACCTGGACGTCAATGTACGCGAGGCCTACCTGTTCAAAGCCCATCGCGCCGAGTTGCCAATGTCCTTCATAGAACTCTCGCATGACCCGCTGGTGCGTCTGCAGAAGTGCTTGAAGGCCGCCACCCAATCGCTGCTGGAGGCGGCCCTGCAGAACTTCGAGGCATCGGAAGCGGAGCCTGGGGGGATGGATATCGGCGCCGGGCAGGCGTCGGCGATTTATGGCAGTTATCCGCTCAAGGGCGTCTCGATCGACGGCACGCTACTGAGCATTCCGCCCTGGGCCTTCGCCTGGCTCTGTCGCGAACTCGATCTTGGCGGGCAATACCAGCGCTTGATCGAGTCCGTGCTGAACCCGCCGGACACGCCGGAGCAGGGGCCAGGTATTGGCGCCGCCAACCGTCGCTCGTTGTTCAAGCTGCTGGAGCATTCGGTGTTCGAGGTTCAGGTGCACCGGGCGTATCTGAACGACCTCATCGACGAACGTCTGCGCGATGCCGCCCTCGACATTGCCCGCGGGCGTCCGGCGACGCTGGACGGTGCGCCATTGAGCTGTACGTTCCTGCAGTTGTGGGAAGTCGAGCTGATCGGCATCGTCGTCATTGGTAAGGACTACGTTGATAGTCGGGGTATTGAGCCGATCATGGTCTATGTGCCGGACGACCCGGTAGCGCCGCTGAAGCTGTATGCATCGAGCCAGGCCTTCCACAACGAATTGCGTGATCGGATGTTGAAGACCCCCCGCTACATGAGCTTCTTCCAGCGGTTCGTGCCGGCGCGGCAGCGCGCCATGGTTTACCGACGCTTGCGAGAAGTGCTCGAGCCCAAGGTGTGGAACGACACCGATCGCATCTATGAAATTGGCATTGGCCATGACGCGCGGCTGCACCTGCGCGAGGGCGAGTTGAAGGGAAGCTTTCTCAGCGCGTTGTCGGCGCAGAAATTTGCCCAGCTCAAGGACGATGCGCTGTTTCATGCGGTGCCAACCGCCGAGGTAAGCTTCAGGACGATGGTGGCCAAACTCGAGTATCTCGCCGGCCTGGCCTTCAATGCGTTGAATATCGCGGCGTTCGTGGTGCCTGGGTTGGGCGAGGTGATGCTCGGGGTGATGGCTGCGCAGCTGAGTTATGAGGCGTATGAAGGTGTTGAAAGCCTGGCCCATGACGAGAAGGCACAAGCCTGGGGCTACTTGATGGACATCGTGCAGAATCTGGCCCTGATTGGGGCCCTTGGCACCGCGACTGCCGGCCTAGGGAAGATACCCGCGATAGAAATGCCGGCGCTGGTCGGGCGAATGCGTGAAGTGCAGTTGCCCGACGGCAGTAGCCGTCTGTGGAAGCCGGATCTTGAACCCTTTGCTCACGACATCGTCCTGCCCGCCGGGCTAAAGCCCAACGCTGTTGGGCTCTACGAATATCAAGACAAGCTGTGGCTGCCGCTGGAGGGGCGTATCTACGCAGTGAGGGCTGGCGCCGACGGGAAGGCGCATCGTCTACAGCATCCTGCGCGTGACGGCGGGTACCAACCGTTGCTGCGCCACAACGGTTCTGGTGCCTGGCTGCATGAGTTGGACCAGCCTCTGGAGTGGCAAGGCCTGAAGCTGTTCCGGCGCCTGGGGCGCCTGGGCAGCGAGCTATCCGACGAAGCTGTCAGCCAGGCTTTGCAGGTCAGTGGCACACACGAGGCAACCCTGCGGCGGATATTGGCCGAGAACGAACCACCGCCTGGATTGCTGGTCGATACCGTGCAACGCTTTGAGATCGATCAGGACCTGCAACGGTTTATTGCGCAGATGGAGGCCGGGGATGCGAGTGCCGACTCGCAACTGCAGGCCAGCTTGCTGCACGATCAGCCTGGCTGGCCGGTTGATCGCAGCGTGGTGCCGGGGGCGGGCGATGTGCTTGTCGATGCTTTGAACATGCTGGACGAGCCGGCAATCAAGGTGTTGCTCGATGAAGAGCCCGGAGCTGGCCGGATTGCCCAGGATGTGCGGGTCCGGCGTCTTCGCGGCCGCCTGGCGCAGGCTGCCCGCGACGGTCGCAGCGAACTGTTCGCCTGGCGTTACGCCCGGCTGCAGGTGCGCGAGGCGGCCGAGGTGGGGGTATTCCAAGGCGTCTTTGGCGGGCTGCCGAGCGCGGTGATCGACGAAGTGTTGGCCCATGCCAGCGAAGAGGAACTAGCCCAGTTGCGTGCGGAGCAGCGAGTGCCGTTGCGCCTGGGGCAGGAAGCCCGGGCGTTTCTGCATCAGGTACGGCTCAGCCGGGTGTACGAGGGGTTGTATCTCGATTCGGTGAGCAGCGTCGATACACCACGGCTGTTCCTGCACAGTGTGGAGCGGCTTCCCGGCTGGGCCGACGCGTTACGTATCGAAGTGCGCGACGGTCACTTCAATGGCCCGTTGCTCGACAGCATCGGCCCGCTCGATGCGCCAGCGCGCAAGGTGCTGGTGCAGCAGGGTGACGGTTACCTTGCACTCGACGAGGAGGGCGGCCACCTGCATGGGCGGGATGACTTCCTGAGCGCCTTGATGCATGCGTTGCCGGACGAGCAGCGTGCAGCCCTGGGGGTCCCCCATGTTGGGCAGAGTGTCGAGCTGCGGCAGAAGTTGCAGGCCTCGCCGTTGCTGCCACGTCAGTCCCTGATGGAGGCGTTGCAGATGCAGCGGACCACGCCGGGAAGGCGGTCGCCCATGCGCCTGGCCGACGGTCGGCTGGGGTATCCATTGAGTGGCGGGATGGCCGGCTATATCACCGAGGAAAGCTTGCTGGACAAAATCCGCCTGCTCGAGTTCGACGACGTATTCGCCGAAGACGTGCTCCGACAGATGAACGATGCCGGGTTGAGTCGTGCTCAGATCAACGAGCGGCTCAATCAGTTGCTCGATGAGCAACAAGCGCTACGCACGGTACTGGACAACTGGACGGCGGCTGCCAGCCATCAGCCATCGATGTCGCTGCCACGTCAGGTAGGCCGAGCCTCTCTGGGTGAGGCGTTGTGGCAGCTCTGGCGGGCCAGTGCTCTGCCGGAGATCGGGCGTGGTGCGGGTGAGCTGGTGCTGCAATCATTTTATATCGACGACTTTCCGTCCGAATTACCCAGCTTTGTTGGCGAACGGGCGACGTCATTGACCCTGGTGGATACTCAAGTCAGCGACTGGAGCGTAGTGCGTTTTTTCCAACCACTCGACAGGGTGCTCACACACTTCCCAAATCTGACGTCACTCACGGCACTCAACTTCTCAGGCGACTTTATGCTGTTCTCGAGATTATCTTCCACGGTGGCGGAGTGCCTGCCGCAGCTCGAGTCGCTGGTGCTCAGAGGGCCGGGCGTCATGATCGGAGATCGGGAGCTTACTGAGTTTCGCAGGATGCCACGCCTGCGACGGCTCGATTTAGGCAATACCGCCATGTTCCAGCAGGAGCCGGATTTCACTGTCTTGAGCCTAGACTATCTGGGGCTGGACGGGACCATGAGAAGTCGCTGGCCGTCTTCGCTTACCGCTCAGGGACTTGCTTCGATTGCCGAGGTTTCTTTGGCTCAGAACTCGATCAATTCGCTCCCCAAGTTCCTGCTGCGAGCGGGTGTCGATGAGGGCCCCCGTACCCATATCCGGCTTAACGGCAACCCCTTGGGGCAGCGGACGATCATTCGGGCCCGGCTCAGCGAGTGGTCAGGCTCGCGTTACAGCTTCGATATGGATGTGCCGGTCGAGCTGCAACCCCACTTGCATCAGCTCGAAGTCGAGCGCGGTCAATTTCTGCAAGCGCTGGATGACTGGAGCCAGGCCTCCACGTCGACCGGGCAGGCCAACCCGGCACGAGCGCAGACTGCCTTGGAGATCAGACGCTTCTGGCACCGTACCGCCTACGCTGAACACGGCACTGCGGTACTGCGTCTGGACGAACAGGCAATTGCAGATTTCCCGCAGCTCCTGCCGGATGCTTTCTACTTGCGTGTGCGTAACCTGCAGGTGACCGGTACTGCCGACAATGCTGTGCAGCTCAATCAGCTGTTGCCCCGGTTTGCCCAATTGCGCAACGTGCGATTTATTGGCGAAGGTATGCTGCCTAACGCACTGCCGACAGCCCTGGAGCGTTTAGGCTCGCTGGGAACGTTGGACCTGAGCGGTATGAGCCAGGAAATCGATCAGGCGGCCATGGAGGCGTTTGGACGCTTGAGCCGGCTGCGATGGCTGGATCTGGATGGCAACTTTATGGGCGAAATCACGGATGTTTCCGCTTTGGCCTCCCTAAAACTGAGCATGCTCTCGATGCAGCGGGTCGGGCTGACGGCGTGGCCGACGTGGCTTGAGCAACTGGTTCCGCATTCGTTGGATAGCCTGTACCTGAACGGCAACCAGATTGTCGATTTGCCCCAGTGGGTGCTGGATAACCCACGCAGCACCGAGGCCGTGACCATTATCGATCTGCGCGGCAATCCGTTATCGCGGGAAACCATGACCGAAGCTCATCTGTCCGAGGCGCGCAACCGATCATTCGAGTTCAGCATGGACTTACCGGAAGACATCGCACAACTGCGCCGGCATCGACATGCATCTGACTCTTCCGACGGCAACGAAAGCAACGCCGACCCCGACTCCGGTGCGGAGGACGCGGATATCGTGCAGCCGGCGTTACCCCATGAAGGCTGGCTGAATGGCTCCATCGAGGAGGTTGAGCAGCGTCAGGCGCTATGGGGGCAGCTTGTGAACGGCAACGATGCCTCGCAGCTGTTGTCGCTCATCGATCGCTTGCGGTACACCGGCGACTATCGCAGTGCTCGCAGCCGTCCCGAATTGATCGAGCGCGTATGGCGTGTGCTGGAAGTGGCCGGCCAGGATGGTGCGTTGCGACTGACGCTCAATGGCATGGCAGAGGAGCCGCTGGCCCAGTTCCGTGCGCATGACACCTGCCCGGACGGTTTGCGTCTGGAGTTCAACCAGATGGAAGTTCAGGTATTTATTCGTCAATCGCTGCTGGAGGTGGCTAACGAACAACGTGGCTCCGCGCTTCTGCGCCTGACCAGGCGGCTCTACCGCCTGAACGAACTGGACAGCACCGCACGCGCACGCGCCGGTGTTCGCGATGAGGCCGAAGTACGCCTGGCGTATCGCCTGCGTTGGGCCGAGGCGCTGGATTTGCCGCTGCCGCCCAGGCGCATGCTGTACGAAGACGTTGCCAATGTCAGCCAGCTTGAACTGGAGGAGGCATTGCAACAGGTCCAGCACGGAGAGGGCGGGAGCGAGTTCCTGGACTATGCCGTGCATCGCGATTTCTGGGTGAACTATCTGCGAGAAGCTTATGCCGAGCGCTTCCGGGTGCTGAAGGGCTACTTCGAGGCGCAGGTGCAGGCATTGCTCGATCGCTATCCGGACGAAACGACCGAGCAACTCGGTGTGCGGATCAAGGCGCTGGAGGAGCAGCTCAAGGCCGATGAGCTGAACCTGCTGCGCGAGTTGACCGTGCAGGAGGGGCAGTTGGCCTAGCGAGCGCGCGACCTGGCGCTTGATGCGTTGCAACGTCAGAGCGGCCGCTTCATCGGCACCATCGAACTACGCCCGTCGCTGCCGGGCGGGCGTAGCCAGCGGGGCAACCAGTCGCGTTATCATGCACGGGCATTCATCACGAGCCCGCCGCGCAATGCCGAGTATCCACCTGTTCCACACTCCACCGTCCGAGACCATCAAGAGCCAGGTCCAGCAAATGGTCATCGACGACCTGAGCGAGATCAGCCAGGTGGCGATTGCCCCGAGCAACCCGCTGTATCAGCTGTACCAGTATGGTGTCGGCTACGAGGTACACCTGTACTTCGAGGCCATGGACGGCACGCGCAACATGCCGGTCGAACTGATCGTGGCGCTGGACGATCAGGCCCCGGAGACCGTGCTCGGCTTCGTCCTCTACCAGCCGACCCTCGATGACCCGCAAGCGTGCAGCGTGGCCTACCTGGCCGTACGGCCCACGTATCGGCGCCAGGGGATCGCCCGCAGCCTGCTGCAAACGCTCATGGCCCGTTACCCGCATGTCGAGCTGGCGAGCAGTGTCGGCAAAGTGCCGTACTTCGAGGCGATGGGCTTTCAGGTGCTGGCGGCGCGTGGCCCGCAGGTATTGATGAATACCCGCGACTACCGCACTGCCGGGCTGCTACCGGTGCTGGATGTAGCGCCGATCTATCGGTCGCTGGAGGTCCGGCAGATTCATGCCTACCTGTTGCAGCAGCACGGCAAGAAGGCAATGACCGAAGCCGAGAAAAAGCGTGATCGGCACCTCGACCAGCTGACTCACCGCGCCCGTGTACTGGTGCAGGAGCGCCTCGGCGGCTGAGGCCTAGGGCGTGCCAAACATGGCGGTCCAGTAGATTCCCGCATCACTTTTCGGGTCGACGGCATAGGCGGCGCCCAGCGCGCGGAACTGCGGGTTCATCAGGTTGGCACAATGCCCGGGGCTGGCCAGCCAGCCGTCGAGCACCTTGCGCACGCTGTCCTGTCCGGCGGCGATGTTCTCGCCGATCAACTGGGCACTGTAGCCGGCCAGTTCGGCGCGATCGCCGGGGGTGCGGCCGTCGCGGTCCTTGTGGTCGAAATAGTTGTTGTTGGCCATCGAGCGCGTGTGGCTCTCGGCGGCCCCGGCCAGCGTCGCGTTCCAGGACAGCGCTGTGGCGGCAGCAAACGGCTGGCTGCCGCATTGGCGTGGGGCGGCACGCGCGGCATTGATCGCTTCGAGTAGCTTCTGGCCTTCGCTCAGCGAATCGCCGAGACGCCCGGCGAGCAACGGCCGCGCCAGGACGATTCGCCAATCGCGGTTCTGCCGGCTGACGCCGATATCGACAAACTGCGGGTCGAGCACCACCTGGCAGAAACTTTCGCGCACCGCCTGCATCGCCGCTTGCGCATCCCGTGGCCCGGAAAGGGTGATTGCCTGCACGTTGACCATTGGGTAGCTGGCCTGCGCCAGGGCTTGTTGCAGGTCGCCGATGCTGGCGGCCGGCAGTACCAGGCGCGGGTCGCTGGCCAGCGGCGGCAGCTCCATCGAGCCCTGGCCGGCGCAGCGCTGGGGCTGGCTGCGGTAGCTGTTGATCGAATCGACCAGTTGCGTTTCTTCGCTGGCCATGGCCGTGGCGGCGCACGCCAAGCCTAGCGACAGCGTGGCCATACGCAGAATGGATGACAGGCGCATGTAACTCTCCCTTAAGCTGAGTGCGCCCATGATGCGCGATTTTCCAGCGAATGTTCAGCGCTGGCGGGGGCTTATTTTGCCTTGCCGTTGCGTGGCCGGTAGAACAGGAACTTCTCCGTTTCGGCGGTTTTCAGGTACTGCCGGGCCCAATCCGGGTGCACCTTGCGGTCGTGGAAATACAGCGCGCCGGCGGTTCGGTCCTTGAGCTGCTGATTGAGCGCCTTGCGGGCGATTTCCTTGGCCACGGTGTAACGGGTTTCTTCCTGTACCTGATCGGCGCGGCCGTCGCACCACCAGGAAAACTGGCACGTCTTGCGTTCCACGCCTTGCTTGACCACACCACAGACGGTGTCGGGGAAGCCGTCGTGGCCGACGCGATTGAGCACCACGTTGGCCACCCCCTCCATGTCGGCCGAGCCTTCGCCCTTGGCTTCCCAGTAAATGGTGCGCGACAGGCAGGTGATGGCATCGTCCACGGCCGCTGCACCGGCCGGGTCGACTGCTTGTACTTCACTGCGGGTGAGGGGGGCGGTAGCGCTGGCTGGGCTGTTGCTGGCGGCCTTCTGTTCGAGCACCTCGGCCTTGTTTTCGGCGCTTGCGGCGGTGACGCTGGGTAGCGGCTCGGCGGCAAATGGCGGTGTAACGAGCAGGACGCTGAGAAGCAATGTTGCCAGGGTGATAGGGCGCATGGTCGAACCTTCTGAAGGCAGCCAACGTGATCCTGTGCTGCGCCATACCGGCGGCCGGGGAGCCAACCCGACCGTGCGCCCGTTGGCGCCTGGCGCTGGTAATGGCGGTGTTACTAGAGTCGACCGCCGGTAAGTTCAAACATTCCGTAGTGGCTGACGGCAGGCGGTGCGGCGCGTCGCTGGCGTATGATTCGCGCCATTGTAGAAGGCCGGCAGAACGAGGACCTGGCATGACCCTGAACAAACGCGAGCAGGCACGCATCGAGCGGCGTCTGGTGGCGACCCTTACCGATGCCTGTGAAATCGCCAAGGCGGAACTGGTCGGTTTCTGCTGGTTGACCCATGAGATCGATTACCAGGTATTTCCTTCCAGTCTGGTGGTGGTCTGGGTATTCGACACCCAGCAGCACAAGGATCAGGCACTGGCCAGCGGCCAGGCCGCGCGCATGATCGAGCTGACCGGGCAGGCCCTGGAGGCTGCGCAGGTGACGCTCGCGGGGCTGGCGCGGCATGTGCATTTCGACTCCGAAGAGCAGTGTCGGCGGGTCAATGCCGGGGACTGGGCGCAACGCCTGTCGCGGCTGCGGCCGGCGCGGGGTTGAGCATGGCCAAGGACATCGAGAACCCGTGCATTTCCACCTGCCAGCTCAGTGGCGATTTGTGTGTGAGCTGCGGGCGTAGCAAAGACGAAATCCGCACCTGGAAGAAGATGAAACGGCCAGAAAAAATGGCGGCGGCGCAGCGTGCCAGCTGCTCGCCTGAAAACGCTGCAGAAGAAGCGCAAGTAGTGTGCAGTCGACATCCCGCTGAAATGTTCGATGACGTTTTTGCCGCGTCAGTGTTGCCTCGGCGCCGCTAGCCTTGGTGCAGGCAGGGGCTTGAGGGTTTGCACGGCAAGCCGTCCGGTCCTGTTACAAATCGCGGCTGGATGCCGCCTTTGAAATGTACGACACTCTTCGTACCTAGAGGGGCCAACATGGAAAGAGGCTTCAAACAGGCTAGGCAGGATCTACTGGCGGCACTGGAGGCGGGCAACTATCAGCACGCGGCGCGTGGCTCGATCGACGTAAAAAATGTGCTGGCAACTGGCGAGGTGTCGGTCCAGCAGGTCATCGAAATCGTCCGCCAGTGCTCTGGCATGCACCATTGCAGCAGCGCGCACCATCGCGTGGCGGGCATCGAAGTCCACGTGCTGCGGCGCTTGGGCTGGTACATCAAGTTTTACTTTATCGAGCCAGACGTCTGGTTCATCAGCGTCCATCGGTGAGAGCTATGTATGAACATTTTTCTTGAAGGTGAGCAGGGCAAGGCGCTCTGCGAGCAGTGTCAGCAGTTGGTCACCACCGTCTATGCCCGGCGCAATGTGCCGTTCAGCGACGGCTTTGGCGAGGCAAGGAATATCCTGGTCGGCGTCTGCAGTCAGTGCGATACGGTAGTGGCAATCCCGGCGCAGTCGACGCCGGCGATCAAGGAGGCGAAAAAACAGCTGATCTCCATCGAGGCGCGGCTGCCGGCGGTGTACCTCGATGTGCTGGATGCGGCGATGCACTCGGTGGCGCGGGAGGCCGGGGTGCAAGTCCGCAAGCTGTTCCTCAGTTACTACTTCCATGTACTGGCCGAGCATCAGGCAGCAGCGGTCGAATTGAGCGGAACCCACGAGGGCTTTGTGCAGGGTTTGGCTGCTCAGTGTGCTGCCCGGCAGGTAGCGCCGGCACGCTCGATGAAGCGCCTGTCGATGAAAGTGAATTCATACGTGGCGGCTGACTTCGATGTGCTGCTGAAGGTGACTCGGTTGAGCCAGACCGATCTGCTCAAGGCGATCATCTGTCAGATTCAGCAGGATCTACTTGAGCACCGCAACCCGGCAACGATTGCCGAGCTGCAGCGTCTGGCACGGGTCGCCTTGTAGGTTGGCTCTCCGAATTGCCTGTTAGCGTTGCGCCAGCCAGTAGTCGTGCAAGGCGCGGGCAGCCGGCTCGATGCGGGCGACCCCAGCGAGGTGCTCGGCCACGTTCAGGTCCGCTGGTAGTTCGAAGTTGTCCTGCTCGGCGCAGGCCGCAATGGCGTTCAACGCGCCAGCGTGCTCGGCAGGCAGTTCGGGCCAGTTGCCGACGGCAACCCCGCGCAGGTAGCCGAAGCACCATTCTTCGGCGAGGGTCAGCCTCTGGCCTTGGTGCTCGGTGTGTTCGAAGCGCGGTGAGAAGGCCTGGCTATCATTGGCCAGTTGCGCGGCCAGGGTATTCAGGTGGCGCACGCTCAGTTCGATGAACTGCTTGCACTGCGCTGGGGTCTGCCATTCCGGGTTTTGCCCGCCGAAGATCGCCGGGAACCATTCGGCGATATCCACTTGGGTCGGGCTGGAGACCAGGGCGGTGAAGTAACCGTCGAGCTCGGAAGGGTTGAGCACGGAGTGATCGTCGCCGTACTGGAGCAGAGTGTCTTCGATGAACGCGAAGTCTGCGGTGTTCAGGGGGTGGTTTTGCATGGGGGATACCTTGATGAGCCGAGCGCGGGGATTATCCCGCGTCGACGGTCATAGGGAAACCCACTGTGCAGATGGCTAGCGCAACACCGCCAGTTTGATGCTGAAACCTACCAGGCACATGCCTGCCAAGCGCTCAAGCAGGTTCGACAGCTTGGGGCTGGCGCGCATCCGCTCCGCCAGAAAGTGTGCCAACAGCACCGCCACCAGCCCGTAGATAAAGGTCAGCACGGCAATGGTTACGGCCATGAAGCCGAAGGTCACCAGGCCCTGGTGATGGGCCGGGTCGACAAACAGTGGGAAGAACGCCATGTAGAAAATGATCGCCTTGGGGTTGAGCAGGGTGATCATCATGGTCTGGCGCAGGAAGTGCCTGGCCTGCATCGGCCGTACCGGCGCATCGCCAGGTTTGGACAGCAGCATGCGCACGCCGAGGTAGGCCAGGTAGGCCGCGCCCAGCCATTGCACGGCATGGAACGCCGCCGGGTAGCTGTTGAGCAGGGTGGCCACCCCGGCTACCGCCAGCCACAGCAGCACCTGATCGCCGAAAATCACCCCGAAGGTGGCCGCCAAGCCTCCGCTGATCCCACCTTTGCCGGTGGCAGTGATGAGCGCAAAGTTGCCAGGGCCGGGTATTGCCAGCAGAACGATGAAGGCTATTACGAACGCGCCATAGTCGGTTACGCCAAGCATGCTGGGAAGTTCCTGAGCAGTCAGAGCGACACTTTACACCCGGTCGCTAACGGGTGGGCGAGTCTTGCCTAATTTGTGCGCTGGGTCGTTCGTTCCCTCTATAGCTTCCGTGCGCCCGGCGCCAAGAGCCCTCACCCAACGAAGGAGATTAGCAATGACTTCCGTTTTCGACCGCGACGACATCGTGTTCCAGGTAGTGGTCAACCACGAGGAACAATACTCCATCTGGCCAGACTACAAGGCCATCCCGACTGGCTGGCGCAGTGTAGGAAAAAGCGGCCTGAAGAAGGACTGCCTGGCCTACATCGATGAGGTCTGGACCGACATGCGTCCGCTGAGCCTTCGCCAGAAAATGGCTGAAAACGCTGCCGCACAGTAAGGGGGCGCCAGTGTCGTCATTGACCCTGCTGTGCCTGCCGTACTCCGGCGCTAGCGCCATGCTCTACAGCCGCTGGCGACGCAAGTTGCCGGCCTGGCTGAACGTGCGCCCGGTCGAGCTGCCTGGGCGCGGCGCGCGGCTGGGCGAGCCGCTGCAGACCGACATGCAGGCACTGGCCCGGCAGCTGGCGCAGGAGCAACGGCTGGCTGTCAGCCAGCCGTATGCCATCCTTGGGCACAGCCTCGGGGCTTTGCTCGCCTTCGAGCTGGCTCATGAGCTGCAAGCCTTGGGTTGCCAGGCGCCGGTTGCGTTGTTCGCCTGCGGTACAGCAGCGCCGACCCGCCGCGAAGAATACGATGGCCCGGACTGGCGTGAGCCGAAAAGCGATGCAGTGCTGATCGACGAACTGCGTACCTTGCAGGGCACCCCGGAAGAGGTGCTGGCCAATCAGGAGCTGATGAGCCTTACCTTGCCGGTGCTGCGCGCCGATTTTCTGCTGTGTGGGCGTTACCAGTACCGTTCGCGGGCGCCGCTGCGGTGCCCGTTGCATGTGCTCGGAGGGGAAACCGACCGTGCCAGCGAAGCACAGTTGCTGGCCTGGCGTCAGGAGAGCCTCGGCGATTTCGCCCTGGAGATCTTCCCAGGTGGGCACTTTTTCATTCACGAGCATGAGGATCGCGTGCTCGGCGTGTTGTGTGCATCGCTGGAGCGGCATCGCTTGTCGGCCTGAAGCGTGGCGGTTGCGCAGTGCGCCTTTGACCAGCATAGTCGGGAACCTGTCCCGATTACTGCCCGGCCCGGAGGCGCCTGCCATGCTTATCGATCCCACCCAATCCACGCTGTTGGTCATCGACATCCAGGAAAAGCTCATCGGCGCGATGAGCGATCCGGCGGGGACCTTGGCGCGTGCACGCTGGCTGATCGCAGCAGGCGCCGAGCTGGGCCTGCCAACGGTATTTTCCGAACAGTATCCCAAGGGGCTGGGGCCAACCGTTGCGGCCCTGAAGGAAGCGGCCGGCGCCGCCGAAATCGTCGAGAAAATGCATTTTTCCTGTGTGGCCGGCGAATGCCTGCCGGCGTCGTTGCTGGCGCGCGAGCAGGTGATTGTCTGTGGCATGGAAACCCACGTCTGCGTCCTGCAAACCGTGCTTGGCCTGCGGGCGCTGGGCAAGCAGGTGTTTGTGGTCGAGGACGCCTGCGACAGTCGCACGGCCTTCAGCAAGGCCGCCGGTTTGCAGCGCATGCGCGATGCCGGGGCTCAGATCGTGACCCGCGAGATGGTCCTGTTCGAACTGCTCGGCAGTGCCAGCCATGAGAAATTCCGACTGATCAGCAAAACCTTCCTGGTAGGTGAGCAGCCTTGACGGCCTCTCGCGGGACGAGCCCGCTCCCACAATCCCTGTGGGGGCGGGCTCGTCCCGCGACGTTTTTTGCCGCGCTGCTGGCCGGCTGCGTCGGCCAGCGTGCGCCGGAGCAGCCTTCGGCCGAACAGGTGCGGGCCCAGCTGTTGCGCCTGTTGCCGGCCGCTGCCACTGATCGTGAGGGCTGGGCCCAGGACATTCAGACAGCCTTTACCGCGCAGAAGCTCGACCCCAGTCGTTCCAACCTGTGTGCCGTGCTGGCGGTGACCGAGCAGGAGTCCACATTTCAGGCCGATCCGCAAGTGCCCGGTCTGGGGCGCATCGCCCGAGAGGAAATCGACCGTCGGGCAGCCAGTGTGCATGTTCCGCAACTGCTGGTGAAAGCCGCCCTGCAAGCACCATCGCCGAATGGCCAGACCTACGAGCAGCGCCTCAGTGCGGCGCGCAGCGAGAAACAGCTCAGTGCCATCTTCGATGACCTGATCGGCGCTGTGCCGCTGGGGCGTACGCTGCTCGGCGACTTGAATCCGGTGCGTACCGGCGGGCCGATGCAGGTCAGCATCGCCTTTGCCGAGCGGCATGTGCAGGCTTACCCCTACCGTTACAGCGGGACGATTCGTCAGGAAGTGTTCAGCCGTCGCGGCGGGCTGTATTTCGGCATCGCCCACCTGCTGGGCTATCCGGCCAGTTACGAGCGGCCACTGTACCGTTTCGCCGACTTCAACGCCGGATGGTATGCGAGCCGCAATGCGGCGTTTCAGCATGCGCTGAGCCGTGTCTCCGGGGTAGCGCTGGCACTGGATGGCGACCTGATCGCGCCGGGGGCAATTTTCCCCGGCGCCACCGAGCGGGCAGTGCGCAAGGTGGGCGCGCAACTGGATTTGCGCAACCCGACTATCCGCAGCCAGTTGGAGCAGGGCGATCGCCTGGATTTCGAGAAAACGCGTTTGTATCAGCGCGTGTATGGGTTGGCCGACAAGGCCGCAGGTCACCCGCTGCCGCGGGCGCTGTTGCCGGGCATCGAGCTGAAAAGCCCGAAGATTTCTCGCAAGCTGACCACGGCGTGGTTTGCCCAGCGGGTGGATGAGCGTTATCAGCGCTGCATGAAGCGCTGATCAGGGTGTCCGCCGAGGGCGTTGCTGAAAAGTGAAGCGTCCATTCCTGCCGGCATAAAAAAGCCCCGCCAGGTGGCGGGGCTTTCTCGACGCTAAGTCAGCTTAGGCTTGAACGACCGGGATCTTGGCGTTCGCAGCCGCTTCGCGGAACTCGGCGATCTGGTCGAAGCTCAGGTAGCGGTAAACGTCGGCAGCCATGCTGTCGATGTTTTTCGCGTACTCCATGTACTCCTCGACGGTCGGCAGTTTGCCCAGGATGGACGCAACAGCCGCCAGCTCGGCGGAGGCCAGGTACACGTTCGCACCATCGCCTAGACGGTTCGGGAAGTTACGGGTCGACGTCGACACAACGGTCGAGTTCGCCGCAACGCGTGCCTGGTTACCCATGCACAGCGAGCAGCCCGGCATTTCCATGCGCGCGCCAGCTTTGCCGTAGATGCCGTAGTAGCCTTCTTCGGTCAGCTGGTGAGCGTCCATCTTGGTTGGCGGCGACAGCCACAGACGGGTAGGGATCGAACCCTTGACCTTGTCCAGCAGCTTGCCGGCAGCACGGAAGTGACCGATGTTGGTCATGCACGAACCGATGAACACTTCGTCGATCTTCTCGCCCTGAACGGTCGACAGCAGACGCGCGTCGTCCGGGTCGTTCGGCGCGCAGAGCACAGGCTCTTTGACGTCGGCCAGGTCGATTTCGATGATTTCGGCGTACTCGGCGTCCTTGTCGGCAGACAGCAGGACCGGGTTGGCCAGCCAGGCTTCCATCGCTTGCGCGCGACGCTCCATGGTGCGGGCATCGCCGTAGCCTTCGCTGATCATCCAGCGCAGCAGGGTGATGTTCGACTTCAGGTACTCGGCAACCGCTTTTTCCGGCAGCTTGATGGTGCAACCGGCAGCCGAACGCTCGGCCGAGGCGTCGGACAGTTCGAATGCCTGTTCAACCGTCAGCTCGTCCAGGCCTTCGATTTCCAGGATGCGGCCGGAGAAGGCGTTGATCTTGCCTTTCTTCTCGACGGTCAGCAGGCCTTTCTGGATGCCGTAGTAAGGGATGGCGTGAACCAGGTCGCGCAGGGTGATGCCTGGTTGCAGTTTGCCCTTGAAGCGCACCAGTACCGACTCCGGCATGTCCAGCGGCATTACGCCGGTGGCTGCGGCGAAGGCAACCAGGCCGGAACCGGCCGGGAACGAAATGCCGATCGGGAAACGGGTGTGCGAGTCACCACCGGTACCGACGGTGTCCGGCAGCAGCATGCGGTTCAGCCAGCTGTGGATGATGCCGTCGCCTGGACGCAGCGACACGCCGCCACGGGTGCGGATGAAGTCTGGCAGGGTGTGGTGGGTGGTCACGTCGATCGGCTTTGGATAGGCCGCAGTGTGGCAGAACGACTGCATGACCAGGTCGGCGGAGAAGCCCAGGCACGCCAGGTCTTTCAGCTCGTCACGGGTCATCGGGCCAGTGGTGTCCTGGGAGCCGACGGTGGTCATCTTCGGTTCGCAGTAAGTGCCAGGGCGCACGCCTTTACCGTCAGCCAGGCCGCAGGCCTTGCCGACCATTTTCTGTGCCAGGGTGTAGCCCTTGCCGGTGTCGACAGGTGCTTCAGGTAGCTTGAACAGGTCGGTTGGGCCCAGGCCCAGTTCAGCACGGGCTTTTTCGGTCAGGCCACGGCCGACGATCAGCGGGATACGGCCGCCAGCGCGGACTTCGTCGAGCAGCACCGGGGTCTTCAGTTCGAAGGTGGTGATGACGTCGTCGGTGCCGTGCTTGCAGACTTTGCCGGCGTGCGGGTAGACGTCGATCACGTCGCCCATGTTCAGGTTCGACACGTCGAACTCGATCGGCAGGGCGCCGGCGTCTTCCATGGTGTTGTAGAAGATCGGGGCGATTTTCGAGCCGAAGCAGAAGCCGCCAGCGCGCTTGTTCGGGACGTACGGAATGTCGTCGCCGAAGAACCACAGCACCGAGTTGGTGGCGGATTTACGCGAAGAACCGGTACCGACCACGTCACCGACGTAGGCAACCGGGAAGCCTTTGGCTTTGACTTCTTCGATCTGCTTGAGCGGGCCGATGGCGCCTTGTTGCTCAGGCACGATGCCGTCACGGGCCATTTTCAGCATGGCCAGGGCGTGCAGCGGGATGTCAGGGCGCGACCAGGCGTCCGGGGCAGGGGACAGGTCGTCGGTGTTGGTTTCGCCAGGGACCTTGAATACGGTCAGGCTGTATTTGTCGGCGATGGCCGGTTTGCTGGTGAACCACTCGCCAGCAGCCCAGGATTCCAGGACGGCTTTGGCGTGGACATTGCCCGCCTTGGCTTTTTCAGCCACGTCGTGGAAGGCGTCGAACATCAGCAGGGTGTGCTTGAGTTGTTCGGCGGCGACGGCAGCCAGTTCGGCGTCGTCCAGCAGCTCAACCATGGTGGCGATGTTGTAGCCACCTTGCATGGTGCCCAGCAGTTCGACGGCACGCTTCTTGTCGATCAGTGGGGTTTTCGCTTCGCCTTTGGCAACAGCAGAGAGGAAGCCGGCTTTGACGTAAGCGGCTTCGTCCACGCCTGGTGGAACGCGGTTGGTGATCAGGTCGACGAGGACTGCTTCTTCGCCAGCAGGGGGATTTTTCAGCAGCTCGACCAGGCCTGCGGTTTGTTCGGCGTTAAGCGGCTGGGGCACGATACCCTGGGCGGCACGCTCTTCGATGTGTTTGCGGTAGGCTTCAAGCACAGTTATTACCCTCATCAGTGGTCCCAAATGGGTGTCCGGGACGCTCATCCAGAAATTCCGGCACCCATGCGCAATACGGCTTTGTGGGCCGCGTAGCCAGGGTTGCAGGAAATCCTTACAGAAGCTGCTTTCAAAGTTTTACGCCTGTAGAACGGAGGCTGATGAGGGCTGGCGCAGGATATTCGGGGGGCGAATACCCTGTGCCAACGCCGTTCTACCGGATTAACTGTGCTCGTGACGCTTTGAAAACAGCTTCTAACGGACATTGGCGCCTTAAAAAGGCCGGATGATTCTACGGTAAAAACTCGACAAAGGTAAGGCGAGCGCAACGACTTTAGCGGGTGACCCCCGTTAGACAAAGGGCTAACATGTTGGCCTGTTCCGCCGCCATGTCGTTGATTTTTCCATGTCCAATCAGTCCATCAAGACGCCCTGCGTCGGCCTTTGCTCCACGGTTTACGGGGATCTGGTGTGCCGTGGTTGCAAGCGTTTTCACCATGAGGTGATCCACTGGAACGGCTACAACGAAGATGAAAAGCGCGCGGTCTGGCTGCGTCTGGAATACCTGCTGGTGCAGGTCATGGCCGCCAAGCTGGAAGTTTTCGACAAGCAACGCCTGCGTCAGCAACTGGAACAACGCAAGATCCGCTTCGTGCCTCATCAATCCGAATATTGCTGGGCTTACCAGTTGATTGCGCGCGGTGCGCGGGTGATCCGCGAGCTGGAGGCCTATGGCCTGGTGCTGATGCCGGAGTTTCGCGAGTGGGAGCTGCCGCAGTTGCGCGACGCCATTGATCGGGAGTTCTTTCTTTTATCCGAGGCGCATTACCAGCGGTATATCGCGCCCGGATTTCTGCAGGATGCTCTGGGCTAGCATACGGCCCATCGCCGGCAAGGCAGCTCTGCGTTGCCGGCGATAGCGCCCTCAGCCGCGCGCCAGTTCCGTCAGGTGCACCTTTGCCTCTTCGCTCTTGAGCACCAGTACGTCGCTTTCCAGCGAATCGAGCACTACCTCGGCAGTATTGCCGATCAATGCCCCGGAAATCCCGGTGCGCGCCACCGTACCAATCACCGTCACCACCGCATCGTACTTGTTCGCGGTATACGGAATCAGCACATCCGCCGGCCCTTCGGCGACATGCAGGCGCTCATCGTTGATATCGAACTCGGCCTGGAACGCTTTGCACTCTTCGCGATAGCGCTGCTCGATGGTTTCCTTCAATTGATAGACCGGGTCGGCCGCCGACAGCATCGGTGATGGATGAGCGCTGATCACATGCAACTCGCCCTTGGCCAGGCTGGCGATGGCGTAGCCGTGGTTGATGATGTCGCCATGCAGCAGCCGATGCGCTTCGTCATGGTTACCCACATCCACGGCGGCGAGGATCACGCCGCCAGTCCACGGCCGTTCGGTCTTGACCATCAGCACCGCACATGGGCACTGACGCAGCAGTTTCCAGTCGGACGGGGTGAGCAGGGCTTTTTTCAGCGGGTTGTCCGGCCGATGTTCCTTGATCACCAGTTCGCAGCCTTCGGCTTCCTGCACCTTGATGATCGCTTCGTGCTGGGCGTCGTGGCGGCTCTGCTCGTGGCTGACATTGTCGTAGCCGTCGTCATGCAACTGGCTGGCCAACAGGCTGAGCAGGGCGCTGTGGTCCTGCTTCTTGTCGCACATCAGCAGGTGCAGACGGGCCCCGGTGACCCCGGCAATGAGTTTGGCCCGGGTCAGCGCCCGGCTGTGTGCGTGCTCGGGATCGAGTACCACCAGGATGCTGCGTACGTCTCGTACTTCTCGCATGAGGATGACTCCGTTCAGAAAGGGCGACCGATGGTTGACTATAGTCGGCGCCAGCAGCAATGCGTGTTGATACATATCAGCATAGTCACTGGTGATCGCCTCCGTCGCCGGTATAATCGCCGGCCTTGTTGTCGCCTTGCCGGTTTGTGAGCCTATGCACCCTATCCCCGAAATCGATGCTTTCCTTGGTTGCCGCACCCCAGATGCCTGGGTGGACGCGGCCCTGAGCGACCAGGAAACCCTGCTGATCGACCACAAGAACTGTGAGTTCAAGGCCGCCAGCACGGCGCTGAGCCTGATGGCCAAGTACAACACCCATGCCGACCTGATCAACATGATGTCGCGCCTGGCCCGCGAGGAACTGGTGCACCACGAGCAGGTGATGCGTTTGATGAAGCGCCGAGGCGTGCCGCTGCGACCGCTGTCGGCTGGGCGTTACGCTTCCGGGCTGCGTCGCGTGGTGCGTTCGCATGAACCGGTAAAACTGGTGGATACACTGGTAGTCGGAGCGTTTATCGAGGCGCGCAGTTGTGAGCGCTTTGCGGCGATCGCTCCGCACCTGGATGAGGAACTGGGCAAGTTTTATAACGGCTTGCTCAAGAGCGAGGCGCGTCACTTTCAGGGTTATCTGAAACTGGCGCTGCAGTACGGCGACGAAAAAGATGTGCAGCGCACGGTGGCGAAGGTGCGCGAGGCAGAGGCCGAGCTGATTACCTCGCCGGACGTTGAGATGCGTTTCCACAGCGGCATCCCGGTGTGCGGCCCGCACCTGGCTGAATAAGCCTGCGGGAGCCGGCTAGCCCTTGGCTTTCTTACGCGGTGCTCCCGCTGGCGCCTTGCGCCGCTTTTTTTTCCAGGGCGCCTTGCCCGCCACTGCCGGCCCACTGATGTTCAGGCTCAGCCCGGCGCAGCGCTGCACCTGCTTGCTCATCCACGTCGATTGCTTGGCAACGAACTCTTCAAGGCTCATTTCCCCGCTCTGCACCATGTCCAGGGCCTGTTCCCAAATTGCCGTGGTGCCGGGGTCGGCAATCGCCCGCGGCACCGCGTCGATCAGGCTGAACGCCGCTGGCGTCGCCGCCAGCGCCTTGCCGTTCTTGAGCAGGTAACCACGGTCGAGCAAGCCCTGGATAATGCCCGCGCGGGTCGCCTCCGTGCCGATCCCGGTGGTGTCCTTGAGCTTCTGCTTCAGGCGGGGGTCGGCGACCAGCTTGGCGACGTTTTTCATTGCCTTGATCAGGTCGCCTTCGGTGAACGGCTTGGGGGGCTGGGTCCACAGGTCCTTGAGTGTGCTGCCGACAACCGCACACGCCTGCCCCTTGCTCAGTGCCGGCAATACCTGCGCAACCGGTGCCTCGCGACCTTTCGGCGGGGTCAGCGCCTCCGGTAGTGCCCGCCGCCAGCCAGGCTCGACAATCTGCTTGCCCACCGCGCGCAATACCTGCCCGGCACAGTCGAAATCGGCCTGGGTGCGGTCGTATTCATGGTTCGGCAGGAACTGCGCCAGGTAGCGTGCGCGGATTAGTGTATACACCGCCTTGTGCTTGCCCGGCAGGCGGCCCGGATCGATGGCCGCTGCGGTCGGGATGATGCCGTGGTGGGCGCTGACCTTCGCGTCGTTCCAGGCCCGCGAACGGCGTTGCGGTTCGAGGTGCGCCTGCAGCGCCGCGAGGCTGGTATCGGCGCGGCCGAGCGCAGCCAGGATCGATCCGGCCTCGGCGTGCTGGCTCAATGGCAGGTAGCCGCAATCGCTGCGAGGGTAGGTGATGACCTTGTGGGTTTCGTAGAGGGCCTGGGCGATGTCCAGTGTCTCCTGGGCGCCGAGCCCGAGTTTTTTCGAGCAGACTTCCTGCAAGGTGCCGAGATCGAAGGGCAGCGGCGCGGCCTCGCGCACCCGCTCGGTGGCCACTGTGCTGACGTGCGCCGTGGTCGCGGCACTGATCGCGGCGGCGGCCTGTTGCGCCAGGGCCTGGTTCAGGCAGCGGCCCTGATCGTCGCAGGCGTCTTCCGGCGCGCGCCATTGTGCGCTGAACACCCTGTCGTCGCTGCGCAACTGCACCTCGATGGCCCAGAACGGCACCGGCACGAAGTCGGCAATGCTGCGGTCGCGGTCGACCACCAGGCGCAACGTCGGTGTTTGCACGCGGCCTACCGGCAATACGCCCTGATAGCCGGCTTGCCGCCCGAGCAGGGTGAACAGTCGGCTCATGTTCATGCCGATCAGCCAGTCGGCGCGCGAGCGGCCAAGTGCCGAGTGATAGAGGCTGAAGGTGGCGGCCCCCGGCTTGAGCGCTGCCAGCGCCTTGCGGATGGAGGCGTCGTCCAGCGCCGACAGCCACAGGCGCTGGATCGGCCCGCGGTAGCGGCAATGTTCGACCAGCTCGCGGGCGATCATCTCGCCTTCGCGGTCGGCGTCGGTGGCGATCACCAGTTCGGCGGCCTCGCCGAGCAGGCGTTTGACGGCCTTGTACTGGCTGGCGGTCTTGGGTTTGACCAGCATCTTCCACTGCGCCGGGATGATCGGCAGGTCGGCCAGCACCCAGCGCTTGTAGCGCGCGTCGTAGGCGTCCGGTGGGGCGGTTTCCAGCAAGTGACCGATGCACCAGGTGACGCTAACGCCGCTGCCGACCCAGCAGCCATCGCCGCGCCGGTTGGCACCGAGCACTTTGGCGATGTCTTTGGCCTGGGAAGGTTTTTCGCAGAGGAACAGCCGCATGCTGGAACACTTTAGGGTAATTGCCGATGGCCCCTAGGATGCGCATAGAACGCCGTTCAGGCAAGTTTTATGTGGATGGATATACAGCTTTTTGTTGCATGGAGAAGCGGCTTGCCGCGTTGCACGGCAAGCCGCCTGCATTCAGTTTTTGAAGCTGGAGTGCTTGTGCCCCTGGTCGCACAGGGCGAACACCACCACAAACACAGCGGCGACGGCGAGGATCACCACCACGCCGTCGGTGGAGTGGGTCGCGGAGCTGGCAACCAGCGCCAGACCGCCCAGTGGCGCCAGGCCGCCAGCGACCGCCGTACCGATCTCGCGGCCAGTGCCGAAGCCCGAGGAGCGGGTCTGGGTCGGGAACTGGCGGCTGAGGAACGAGCCCTGCGGGGCGAACATCATCGGCGCAAGGATGCCGGTGCCGATAGCAATGGCGACGTAGATCAGGGTCGGCTCGCCAGTATTAAGCAGCGCCATGAACGGGTAAGCGAACAGCACCGAGAACAGCCCGCCGATCATCAGTACGGTCTTGCTGCTCCAGCGGTCGCAGAGCCAGCCGAAGAACGGCACGGCAACGATTGCCACCAGGCTGGCGATGGTCACCGACAGTGAGGTGACGTGCGCTTCGACGCCTTTGTACTGGGTCAGGTAGGCCAGCGAGAAGGTCTTGAAGATGTAGCTCAGCGCGTTGTAGCCGATGGCCACGAAGAACACCACGGCCAGGCCCTTGAGGTCGTTACGGAACAGCGCTTTGAGTGGCGACTCGGTCGGCTTGGCCGGGGCGTTTTCCAGTTCGGCGAACTGCGGGGTTTCCGGAATGCTGCGGCGCACCCAGAGGCCGACGCCGACCAGCACGATGCTGCAGATGAACGGGATCCGCCAGCCGCCGGCCAGCATGAACGCGTTGCCGTTCATGGTCAGCAGGTAAACGGTCAGCGACGACAGCAGCAGGCCCAGGTTCAGTCCCAGCGCCGGCCAGGCGCCCTGGCTGCCACGCTTGCCTTCGCTGGCATGCTCGTAGGAGGTGACGGCTGCGCCGGACAGCTCGGCGCCGGCGCCCAGGCCCTGGATGATGCGAATCACCACCAGCAGGATCGGTGCCCAGATGCCGATCGTGGCATAGCTGGGGATCAGCCCGATCAGCGTGGTGCACACGCCCATCATGCAGAAGGTGATCACCAGCACCTGCTTGCGCCCGAACCTGTCGCCCAGGTAACCGAACAGGATGCCGCCGAACGGGCGGGCGATGAAGCCGATGGCAAAGGTGGAGAAGGCCAGTAGCGAGGCGACCTGCGGATTGCTCGCATCGAAGAAGATCTTCGAGAAGACAATCGCCGCCATGGTGGCGTACAGGTAGAAGTCGTACCACTCCAGCATGGAGCCGAAGATGGTGGCAGCGGCGACTTTGCGCAGGCGCTTTTTCTTTTGTTCCGGGGTTTCGCTTGCGGTGTTGGCCGCTTCGTATACCGACATCGAAAGTTTCCTTGTTGGTCTTGTATTTATTGTTGTGCAGCAGGGGTCAGCGGGCGTCGAAGATCCTCTGGGCAATCATTTCGCCAATCGGAATGGCCGAGGTGGCCGCCGGCGACGGCGCGTTGCAGACGTGGACCATGCGTGGCGTCTCGGCGAACAGGAAGTCGTGCACCAGGCTACCGTCGCGCATCACTGCCTGGGCACGGATGCCGGCTTCGTAGGGCAGCAGGTCCTCGACGTCCAGCGACGGGCAGTATTTGCGGCACTGTTCCAGGTAGCCGCGCTTGAACAGCGAGTTCTTCATCTCGGTGGTGCCGGAGCCGAGGTTGTTCCAGAGGGTTTTCCAGAACCCGGGGAAGCGCGCGTAGTCGGCGACGTCGCGCCAGTTGATCGAGAACTTGCGGTAGTTCTCCCGGCCCAGGCCGAGCACGGCGTTCGGTCCGACAGTCACGCTGCCGTCGATCATCCGCGTCAGGTGCACGCCGAGGAACGGCAGCTCCGGGTCGGGAATCGGGTAGATCAGGTGGTTGACGATGCTGTTCTTGCTGGCCGGCAGACGGAAATATTCGCCGCGGAACGGGATGATCTGGTGGTCGATCTTCACCCCGGCCAGCGCCGCCAGGCGGTCGGACTGCAAGCCGGCGCAGGCCACCAGCTGTTTGGCGCGCCAGGCGCGGCCTTCGCTACTGATGGTGACGCTGTCGGGGCTTTCCTGGATCGCCTTGACCTGGGTGCCCAGGCAGAGCTCGCCGCCGGCCTGCTGGATGACCTTGGCCATTGCCTGGCACACCTGCTTGTAGTCGACGATACCGGTGGCATCGAGGAACAACCCGCCCAGGCCGACGATGTTCGGCTCGCGCTGCTGCAGTTCGCTGGCGTTCAGGCGCTCGACCTTCAGCCCGTTCTGCTGCGAGCGCTCGTACAGCGCCGCCATGCGTTTGACTTCCAGCGGCGTGGACGCCACCAGCAGCTTGCCGCAGACCTCGTACTTGACCTGGTGCTCGTCGCAGAAGTCTTTGGTGGCCTGGGCGCCGCGTTTGCACAGGTCGGCCTTGAGGCTGCCCGGCGCGTAGTAGATGCCGGCATGGATCACGCCGCTGTTATGGCCGGTCTGGTGGCGGGCGAGGCTGTCTTCCTTTTCCAGGATGACCAGCGAGGCGCCGGGTTCACGCTTGAGCAGCGCCATGGCGGTGGCGAGGCCAACGATGCCGCCGCCGATGATGCAGTAGTCGTAGATCATGCAGGTGTCACCTTGCTGTTCTTGTCAGATGGTCTAGCTATCAGGTTGTCAGACTAATGGTTGCCAAGAAAAGGCGCTGTGTTGGCAGCGCCGTTTTTCGCGTGGTCGGGTTTACTCCGTGGTCGGCAGGTCGAGCTGCAGACGCTGGGCCGAAGCGCGCAGGTGGCTTTCGGCGCAGGCTGCGGCCGCGAGCCGGTCGCCGTCGGCAATCGCCTGGAGCAGGGCGGCGTGTTCTCGGATGGCATCGGCCGAGCCGCCTACCGAATGCGCTGCCGAGTTTTCCCAGGCGGTCTTGCGCGCTGCGGCCAGTTGACCGCGCAGGAAGTCGTGGAAGGCGACGAAGTAGTCGTTCTTGCTGGCCTCGGCAATTGCACGGTGGAACTCGACGTCGGCGGCGGCCGCCACGTCGAACTCGCTGCGCTTGTCCTGCATGATCTTGAGTGCCGTGCGCATCCGCGTCAGGTCGGCTTCGTCGCGGCGCTGGGCGGCAATCGAGGCGGCCTGGGTTTCGATCCACAGGCGTACTTCGAACATCTGCACCAGGTCCGGTGAACGGCCTTGCCCGCTCGGAAAGCGGAACACCGTGCCACTTGGCGTTTGCGAAATGTATGAGCCGAGGCCGCGCCGGGCGATCAGTACGCCATCAGCCTTCAGTTGAGCCACGGCCTCGCGCACCACCGAGCGGCTGACATTCAGTTGCTCGGCCAGTTGCTGCTCGGTAGGCAGGCGCGCTTGCGCCGCCAGGCGACCCGAGTCGATCTCGCCACGGATGGCGCTGACCACGCGTTCTACCAGCGTGTCGGGACGTTGAAGCTCAAGCATGGGCGGGGAGGCTCGCTAATCAGGTTGTCAGACAATGCCCGGAGAGCGCTTGCTTGTCAATAAATCGGCGTAGGAGAAGTTACCGTGCCCAGGCCTTTTCAAGCCGCCCGAAAATTCCACACGATCTCCACCACGCGTACCGCGACGATCACGTAGAACAGGCACAGCAGCACCTGCAGGCCAAGGTGGTGGCGGGTTTGGGCCAGCTTGCGCAGGCCGTCGAACATGTTCAGCAGCATCAGCACGCTGGCCAGCAGGATCAGCCCCCAGCCGGTCACCAATGCGCTGAACACATCGAGGAACAGCTGGGTCTTCGAGCGCACCGCCTCGGTGCCGGCCGCTAACAGCAGGGCGCACATCAGCAGGTTTCTGAGGTTGTCGAAGACGTCCTTGTTCAAACCCAGGTCGAGCAGGCGATTGAACCTTGCCAGCCATGTGCGCATCGTCGCGAACCCTGTGCAGTGTGCCTGCCTGCAGTGTTGTTGCCGTAGGCAGGGTGCGCAAGTCGAGCCTTAGCCGCAGCGATAAAATGCCCAGGCGTTGCGCCACAGTGCCCGCTCGGCGGCTTCGCTGCCGAGGGTGGCATCGATCAGTTCGAGGTCGCTGGCGGCAAACGGGCGCGGTGCGCGGGTGGACGGCAAGTCGCTACCGAACATCAATGCATGCGGGTTGGCGGCTTCGATGTCGCGCAGTGCGGCGGCGACGTCGAAGTCGACCCGGCCAAAGCCGCAGGCCTTGATCCGCACGCCGGCTTCGGCCAGTTGCAGCAACTGCGGCAACCCTTCGCGGCGCAGCCCGAGGTGGTCGATGCTGACCGCCGGCAGGCGTTCGAGCAGGTTGTGCAGCTCGCCCAGTTCGCGCGAATCGACATACAGCTCGACATGCCAGCCGGCCAGCTCATGCACCCGACGAGCCATGCGCTCGAGCTGATCGATCTGTTCCGAGCCGCCGCGCTTGAGGTTGAAGCGCACGGCGCGCACGCCGGCGGCGTCCAGTTGCAGCAACGCGGTATCGCCGATCTCGGCCGGCACCTGGGTCACCCCGACGAACTGCGGGCCCAGGCGTTCTAGCGCGGCCAGCAGGTAAGTCTGGTCGAAGGCCTGGAACGAGCCCGACACCACTGCGCCACCTTGTACGCCCAGCGGCGCGACCGCCGTCAGGTAGTCCTCGACGCTGAACGGCGCGGGCACGAAGCCATGGTTGGCGACCAACGGGAAGCGCGGGTCGACGATGTGGCAGTGGGCGTCGAAGATCGGCCGGGTCATGTATCGCTCCTGTTACAACGCGCGGATGTAGGTGCCAGTGCCTTTGAGGATGTTCTGCAGGGTTTCCTCGATTTCGTCGAGGTCGCTGCCCGCGCTGGTCAGGAGGATTTCCAGATGATCGTCGCCGTGCAGCGCGTCGGCGTCGGCAGCGGCGATCTCGATCAGCAGGCGGTTGGCGCTCAGGGTGACTTTGAGGCCATCGAGGGTGGACGGTTCATCGTCCAGGGTGATGTCCACCGTGTCCTCGTCCGGGTAACGGGTCATGAGGAACATCTGACCGCTGTCGCTGTGGCAGCACAGGGTGGCCATGTTGTCTTCTTCGTCGTCGCAAGGGTTGGCGAAGAGCAGGGCGGTTTTCAGTTGCATGGAAATCTCGACAGGCGAATTGAAACGTCAGTGTGCCAGTCTTGGGCGGTGGGATAAATCGCCGGTTGCCCGTCAATGACCGAATATGTCGCAGCGCCGCAAGCAGCGGTGACCGGGCAGTCGTTAAGCTGCGCTGTCGATGGTCACCCGTAAAGACCCAGCCCACTTGGCGGCAGTCGTTTTTGCAGATGGCCATTGCGTGGAACGGTACGTACTGGGCTTGGTCCACATCCGTTCTTACAGGTTTTACCGTCTTCCGGCTGCGGGTTGGCTATCGTTGATCCGAGCACGGCGGACACGCGCGACGCTTCCTCAATAATAAAGCCCAAGCGGAGTACCACAGATGGCGTTCTTCACCGCAGCCAGCAAAGCCGACTTCCAGCATCAACTGCAAGCGGCCCTGGCGCAGCACATCAGCGAACAGGCACTGCCACAAGTGGCGCTGTTCGCCGAACAGTTCTTCGGCATCATCTCTCTGGACGAACTCACCCAGCGCCGCCTCTCGGACCTGGCCGGTTGCACCCTCTCTGCCTGGCGTATCATCGAGCGTTTCGACCACGCCGTCCCGCAAGTACGCGTTTACAACCCCGATTACGAGCGTCATGGCTGGCAGTCGACCCACACCGCTGTGGAAGTCCTGCACCATGACCTGCCGTTTCTGGTCGACTCGGTCCGCACCGAGCTGAACCGCCGCGGCTACAGCATCCATACCCTGCAGACCACCGTGCTCAGCGTGCGTCGCGGGGCCACCGGCGAACTGCTGGAGATCCTGCCCAAGGGCACCCAGGGCGACGGCGTACTGCAAGAGTCGCTGATGTACCTGGAGATCGACCGCTGTGCCAACACCGCCGAGCTGAACCTGCTGACCCGCGAGCTGGAGCAGGTGCTGGCCGAGGTGCGGGTGGCGGTCGCCGACTTCGAGCCGATGAAAGCCAAGGTGCGCGAGCTGCTGGCGCTGGTCGACCAGACCGAATACGCCCAGGCACAGGGCGAGAAAGCCGAGGTCAAGAGCTTCCTCGAGTGGCTGGTGGGGAACCACTTCACCTTCCTCGGTTACGAAGAGTTCGTGGTCCAGGGCGAGGCCGGCGGAGGTCAACTGGCCTACGACGAGCAGTCGTTCCTCGGCCTCACCCGCCTGCTGCGTGCCGGCCTGACGCCGGACGACCTGCGTATTGAAGAGTACGCCGTCAATTACCTGCACGAACCGCTGCTGCTGTCCTTTGCCAAGGCCGCGCACCCAAGCCGTGTGCACCGCCCGGCCTACCCGGACTACGTGTCGATTCGCCAGCTCGACGCCGACGGCAAGGTGGTCAAGGAATGCCGCTTCATGGGCCTGTACACCTCGTCGGTGTACGGCGAGAGCGTGCGTGAAATCCCCTACATTCGTGGCAAGGTCGCCGAAGTCGAGCGCCGCTCGGGCTTCGATGCCAAGGCCCACCTGGGTAAAGAACTGGCCCAGGTCCTCGAAGTGTTGCCGCGCGACGACCTGTTCCAGACCCCGGTCGACGAACTGTTCAGCACCGTGATGTCGATCGTGCAGATCCAGGAGCGCAACAAGATCCGCGTGTTCCTGCGCAAGGATCCGTACGGTCGCTTCTGCTACTGCCTGGCCTATGTGCCGCGCGATATCTACTCCACCGAAGTGCGGCAGAAGATCCAGCAGGTGCTGATGGAGCGCCTGAAGGCCAGTGACTGCGAGTTCTGGACCTTCTTCTCCGAGTCGGTATTGGCCCGCGTGCAGTTGATCCTGCGGGTCGACCCGAAAAACCGCATCGAAATCGACCCGAAACAGCTGGAGAACGAAGTCATCCAGGCCTGCCGTTCGTGGCAGGACGACTTTGCCAGCCTGACCGTCGAAAGCTTCGGCGAAGCCCAGGGCACCAACGTCCTGGCCGACTTCCCGAAAGGCTTCCCGGCCGGCTACCGCGAGCGCTTCGCTGCGCACTCGGCAGTGGTCGACATGCAGCACCTGCTGACCCTGTCCGAGCGCAAGCCGCTGGTCATGAGCTTCTACCAGCCGCTGACCCAGGCCGGTGAGCGCACGCTGCACTGCAAGCTGTACCACGCCGATACCCCGCTGGCACTGTCCGACGTGCTGCCGATCCTGGAAAACCTCGGCCTGCGCGTGCTCGGCGAGTTCCCGTATCGCCTGCGCCACGCCAACGGCCGCGAGTTCTGGATTCACGACTTCGCCTTCACCTACAGCGAAGGGCTGAACCTGGACATCCAGCAGCTCAACGACACCCTGCAGGACGCCTTCGTGCATATCGTCAACGGCGATGCCGAGAACGATGCATTCAACCGCCTGGTGCTGACCGCCGGCCTGCCATGGCGCGATGTCGCGCTGCTGCGCGCCTATGCCCGCTACCTCAAGCAGATCCGCCTGGGCTTCGACCTGGGGTACATTGCCAGCACCCTGAACAACCACACCGACATCGCCCGCGAACTGACCCGGTTGTTCAAGACGCGCTTCTACCTGGCACGCAAGCTCACCGTCGAAGACCTCGACGACAAGCAGCAGCGTCTGGAACAAGCCATCCTCAGCGCCCTGGACGACGTGCAGGTGCTCAACGAAGACCGCATCCTGCGGCGCTACCTGGACCTGATCAAGGCCACCCTGCGTACCAACTTCTACCAGCCGGATGCCCAGGGCCACGCCAAGTCGTACTTCAGCTTCAAGTTCAACCCCAAGCTGATTCCCGAGCTGCCGAAACCGGTACCTAAGTTCGAGATCTTCGTCTACTCGCCGCGTGTCGAAGGTGTGCACCTGCGCTTCGGCAATGTGGCCCGTGGTGGCCTGCGCTGGTCGGACCGTGAAGAAGATTTCCGCACCGAAGTGCTTGGCCTGGTCAAGGCCCAGCAGGTGAAGAACTCGGTGATCGTCCCGGTCGGTGCCAAGGGCGGCTTCCTGCCGCGTCGGTTGCCGCTGGGCGGCGGTCGCGACGAGATCCAGGCCGAAGGCATCGCCTGCTACCGGATCTTCATTTCCGGCCTGCTCGACATCACTGACAACCTCAAGGACGGTGGCGTGGTGCCACCGGCCAACGTGGTGCGTCACGATGAAGACGACCCGTACCTGGTGGTGGCGGCCGACAAAGGCACCGCAACCTTCTCCGACATCGCCAACGGCATCGCCATCGACTACGGCTTCTGGCTCGGCGACGCCTTCGCTTCCGGCGGCTCGGCCGGTTATGACCACAAGAAGATGGGGATTACCGCGCGTGGCGCCTGGGTTGGCGTGCAGCGGCACTTCCGCGAGCGCGGCATCAACGTCCAGCAGGACAGCATTACCGTGGTCGGCGTCGGCGACATGGCCGGCGACGTGTTCGGTAACGGCCTGCTGATGTCCGACAAGCTGCAACTGGTGGCTGCGTTCAACCACCTGCACATCTTCATCGACCCGAATCCGGAGCCGGCCAGCAGTTTCGCCGAGCGCCAGCGCCTGTTCGATCTGCCACGCTCGGCCTGGAGCGACTACGACACCAGCATCATGTCCGAGGGCGGCGGGATCTTCTCGCGTAGCGCGAAGAGCATCGCCATCAGCCCGCAGATGAAAGAACGCTTTGCCATCGAGGCCGACAAGCTGACCCCGACCGAGCTGCTCAATGCACTGCTCAAGGCACCGGTTGACCTGCTGTGGAACGGCGGTATCGGCACCTACGTCAAATCCAGCGACGAAACCCATGCCGACGTCGGCGACAAGGCCAACGACGCGCTGCGAGTGAACGGCAACGAGCTGCGCTGCAAGGTGGTAGGCGAGGGCGGCAACCTCGGCATGACCCAGCTGGGTCGGGTCGAGTTTGGCCTCAATGGTGGCGCCACCAACACCGACTTCATCGACAACGCCGGTGGCGTCGACTGCTCCGACCACGAGGTCAACATCAAGATCCTGCTCAACGAAGTGGTGCAGGCCGGCGACATGACCGAGAAGCAGCGCAACCAGTTGCTCGGCAGCATGACCGACGAAGTGGCCGGTCTGGTCCTCGGCAACAACTACAAGCAAACCCAGGCACTGTCGCTGGCCGCCCGTCGGGCGCGTGAGCGGATTGCCGAGTACAAGCGGCTGATGGCCGACCTGGAAAGCCGTGGCAAGCTGGACCGCGCCATCGAGTTCCTGCCAACCGAGGAGCAACTGGTCGAACGTCTGGCCGCCAACCAGGGCCTGACCCGGGCCGAATTGTCGGTATTGATCTCCTACAGCAAGATCGACCTCAAGGAAGCACTGCTCAAGTCGCTGGTGCCGGACGACGACTACCTGACCCGGGACATGGAAACCGCGTTCCCGCCGTCACTGGTCAGCAAGTTTGCCGAGGCTATGCGCCGCCACCGGCTGAAGCGCGAAATCGTCAGCACGCAGATCGCCAACGACCTGGTCAACAACATGGGCATCACCTTCGTCCAGCGCCTGAAAGAGTCCACCGGCATGAGCCCGGCGAACGTGGCCGGGGCTTATGTGATCGTGCGCGACATCTTCCACCTGCCGCACTGGTTCCGTCAGATCGAGGCGCTGGACTACCAGGTGCCGGCGGAAGTGCAACTGACGCTGATGGACGAGCTGATGCGCCTGGGTCGCCGGGCTACCCGCTGGTTCCTGCGCAGCCGCCGCAACGAGCAGGATGCCGGGCGTGACGTGGCGCATTTCGGGCCGAAGATCGCTGCGCTGGGGCTCAAGCTCGACGAACTGCTCGAAGGACCGACCCGTGAGCGCTGGCAGACCCGCTATCAGGGCTTTGTCGAAGCCGGTGTGCCCGAGTTGCTGGCGCGCATGGTGGCCGGGACCACGCACCTGTACACGCTGTTGCCGATCATCGAGGCGTCCGACGTTACCGGTCAGGACCCGGCCGAAGTGGCCAAGGCGTTCTTCGCCGTGGGCAGCGCGCTGGACCTGACCTGGTACCTGCAGGAAATCAGCAACCTGCCGGTGGAAAACAACTGGCAGGCGTTGGCCCGCGAGGCGTTCCGCGATGATATCGACCTGCAGCAACGGGCGATTACCATCTCGGTACTGCAGATGGTCGATGCACCGCAGGACATGGATGCGCGGGTGGCCCTGTGGCTGGATCAGCATCGGGTCATGGTCGAGCGCTGGCGCGCCATGCTCGACGAGCTGCGCGCGGCAACCGGCACCGACTATGCCATGTACGCGGTGGCAAACCGCGAGCTGGTGGACCTGGCAATGAGTGGTCAGGCGGCGGTCGTGCCGTCCTGAGTCTGCGCTGAATGAAGAAAGCCCCGGGGGTAACCGCCGGGGCTTTTTTCTTTACAGGCGGGCAGCAATGCTGCCTGCGCGATGAGCTCCGCAAGCCTTACTTGAAGCGGCGCTCCACGCCTTTTTCCACGAGGATCTTCGCGGAAATCTCTTCCACCGAGAAATGCGTGGAATTGATATGCGCAATGTTCTCGCGGCGGAACAGGTTCTCTACTTCGCGCACTTCGAACTCGCACTGGGCAAAGCTGGCATAGCGGCTGTTGGGCTTGCGCTCATGGCGGATGGCGGTGAGCCGGTCCGGGTCGATGGTCAGGCCGAACAGCTTGTGCTTGTGATTGCGCAGCGCCGACGGCAGTTGCAGGCGCTCCATGTCGTCTTCGGTCAGCGGGTAGTTGGCCGCGCGAATGCCGAACTGCATGGCCATGTACAGACAGGTCGGGGTCTTGCCGCAACGCGACACGCCGACCAGAATCAGGTCGGCCTTGTCGTAATAGTGGGTGCGCGCACCGTCGTCGTTGTCCAAGGCAAAGTTGACCGCCTCGATCCGTTCCATGTAATTGGAGTTGCCGCCGATCGAATGGGATTTACCCACCGAATACGAGGAGTGTGCGGTCAGCTCCTGTTCCAGCGGCGCCAGAAAGGTCGAGAAGATGTCGATCATGAAGCCATTGGAGGTCGCCAGGATCTCGCGAATGTCCTGGTTGACGATGGTATCGAAGATGATCGGGCGGGCGCCGTCCCGTTCAGCGGCGGCATTGATTTGTTGTACCATGACGCGCGCTTTGTCCACGGTGTCGATATACGGCTTCGTGAATTTGTTGAACGGAATGTTCTCGAACTGCGCTAACAGGCTTTGCCCGAGGGTCTCGGCCGTGATGCCGGTGCCGTCGGAAATAAAGAAAGCAGATCGTTTCATTTGCGCCATGGGCCTTAAGCTGGTGACGAATCTTGGATATGATACGTTCGGTTTGCCGAACGAGCATGCTCGGCATTCTCACTTATTTTCCAGGTCCAGGCCACAAGCGCCCGGACGGTCCCCCAGGGATACGCCGGCGTCCTGAGCTTTTCCAATACAGTTAGTGGAGAGATCACCTTGGTAGAGTACGTAGTTTCCCTCGATAAGCTCGGCGTCCATGATGTAGAGCATGTGGGGGGCAAGAACGCATCCCTCGGCGAGATGATCAGTAACCTCGCGGGCGCCGGTGTATCGGTTCCCGGCGGCTTTGCCACTACGGCTCAGGCGTACCGTGACTTTCTCGAGCAGAGCGGGCTGAACGAGCAGATCCATGCGGCGCTCGACGCGCTGGACGTGGACGATGTCAATGCCCTGGTCAAAACCGGTGCCCAGATCCGTCAGTGGGTCATGGACGCCGAGTTCCCGGCACGGCTGGACGCGGAAATCCGCAGCGCCTTCGCCGAAATGTCCCAGGGCAACCCGAACATGGCCGTGGCCGTGCGCTCTTCGGCCACCGCCGAAGACCTGCCGGATGCCTCGTTCGCCGGCCAGCAAGAGACCTTCCTGAACATCCGTGGCGTGGACAACGTGATTCGCGCGGCCAAGGAAGTCTTCGCCTCGCTGTTCAACGACCGCGCCATTGCCTACCGCGTGCACCAGGGCTTCGACCACAAGCTGGTCGCCCTGTCGGCTGGCGTGCAGCGCATGGTTCGCTCGGAAACCGGCACCGCCGGCGTGATGTTCACCCTCGACACCGAATCGGGCTTCCGTGACGTGGTATTCATTACCGGCGCCTACGGCCTGGGTGAAACCGTCGTGCAGGGCGCGGTCAACCCGGACGAGTTCTACGTCCACAAGCAAACCCTGGAAGCCGGCCGTCCGGCGATCCTGCGCCGCAACCTGGGTAGCAAAGCGATCAAGATGATCTACGGCGAAGAAGCCAAGGCCGGTCGTTCGGTCAAGGTGGTCGACGTCGAGCGCGCCGAGCGCGCACGTTTCTGCCTGAGCGATGCCGAGGTCAACGAACTGGCCAAGCAGGCGATGATCATCGAGAAGCACTACCAGCGGCCGATGGACATCGAGTGGGCCAAAGACGGTGACGACGGCAAGCTGTACATCGTGCAGGCCCGCCCGGAAACCGTGAAGAGCCGCTCCAGTGCCAATGTCATGGAGCGTTACCTGCTCAAGGAAACCGGCACCGTGCTGGTCGAAGGGCGCGCCATTGGCCAGCGTATCGGCGCCGGCAAGGTGCGGGTCATCAACGACATCGCCGAAATGGACAAGGTCCAGCCGGGCGACGTACTGGTTTCCGACATGACCGACCCGGACTGGGAGCCGATCATGAAGCGCGCCAGCGCCATCGTCACCAACCGTGGCGGGCGTACCTGCCATGCGGCGATCATCGCCCGTGAGCTGGGCATCCCGGCCGTGGTCGGTTGCGGCAATGCCACCCAGGTGCTGAAAGACGGCCAGGGCGTTACCGTATCCTGTGCCGAGGGCGACACCGGCTTCATCTTCGAAGGCGAGCTGGGCTTCGACATCCGCCAGAATTCGGTCGATGCCATGCCAGACCTGCCGTTCAAGATCATGATGAACGTCGGCAACCCGGACCGCGCGTTCGACTTTGCCCAGTTGCCCAACGCCGGTGTTGGCCTGGCGCGACTGGAGTTCATCATCAACCGCATGATCGGCGTGCACCCTAAGGCACTGCTGAACTACGCGGGCCTGCCGCCAGAGCTGAAAGAAAGCGTCGACAAGCGCATTGCCGGCTACAACGATCCGGTTGGCTTCTACGTCGAGAAACTGGTCGAGGGCATCAGCACCCTGGCCGCCGCGTTCTGGCCGAAGAAGGTCATCGTGCGTCTGTCGGACTTCAAGTCCAACGAATACGCCAACTTGATCGGTGGCAAGCTCTACGAGCCGGAAGAAGAAAACCCGATGCTCGGCTTCCGTGGCGCTTCGCGCTACATCAGCGAATCGTTCCGTGACTGCTTCGAGCTGGAGTGCCGTGCACTCAAGCGCGTACGCGACGAAATGGGCCTGACCAACGTCGAGATCATGGTGCCGTTCGTGCGCACCCTGGGCGAGGCCAGCCAGGTGGTCGACCTGCTTGCCGAAAACGGCCTGGGGCGTGGCGTCAATGGCCTGCGCGTGATCATGATGTGCGAGCTGCCATCCAACGCGATCCTCGCCGACGAGTTCCTCGAGTATTTCGACGGCTTCTCTATCGGTTCCAACGACCTGACCCAGCTGACCCTGGGCCTTGACCGCGACTCCGGGATCATCGCGCACCTGTTCGACGAGCGTAACCCGGCGGTGAAAAAGCTGCTGGCCAACGCCATCCAGGCCTGTAACAAGGCTGGCAAGTACATCGGTATCTGCGGTCAGGGCCCTTCGGACCACCCGGACCTGGCCAAATGGCTGATGGAACAAGGCATCGAAAGCGTCTCGCTGAACCCGGATTCGGTCCTCGAAACCTGGTTCTTCCTGGCCGAAGGCCAAGGCGCAGCCTGATCCTGTGAAGCGAACGGCTGCCGGCCAGAATGTGCCCGGCAGTCGATTCGCCGGTATTATTCAGGGCGTGATCCAGTGATGGGCCTCGCCCTTTTTTGTGCAAGAACACTATGCAAAGCAGCAGTACCCTTTTTCCCGTCGCCCTGCTCAGTGCCGAGCGTCGCGGTGACCTCAGCGAAGACGTCTATCGCCTGAAGGCCGGCAACAGCCCCGACCGTACCGTGGAGCTGGCGCTGACCCGCCTGGGCATGGCCGATCAGGTTGAGGTCCGTGGCACGCCGGTGATCTTGCTGCACGGCAGTTTTTCCAACCGGCGCTTCTGGTTCTCGCCCCGGGGTATCGGCCTGGGCGCGCACCTGGCGCGGGCCGGCTTCGACGTGTGGATTCCGGAGATGCGCGGGCACGGCCTGTCGCCGCGCAACCGCGAGTATCGCCACAACCGTGTGGCCGACTATGCCCGCTACGACCTGCCGGCCATCGCCGCGTTTGTTTGCGAACAGGCCGGGCAGGCGCCGCACTGGCTCGGTCACTCGTTGGGTGGTACGACCCTGGCTGCGGCGCTTGGCGGGCAGTACCTGGAGCCGTCTCAGGTGGCCAGCGCGGCGTTCTTTGGCACCCAGGTCAGTCGTACCTACTGGCCGCTGAAAATCCCACCCGTGGAGTGGAGCGGACGCCTGTTGCTCAAGCGCTTTGCGCATATTTCCGGCTCGCGGCTCAAGCGCGGCCCGGAGGACGAGCCGATTGGCCTGGCGCTGGAAAGCATGCGCTGGTTTGGCCTGTTCGGGCGCTTTGGCGACAAGCAGCGCGACTGGTGGGCCGGGCTCGCCGAGGTGCAACTGCCGGTACTGGCCGTGGCCGGTGCCGGTGATCATCAGGACCCGGTGTGGGCCTGTCGCAAGCTGTTCGAGCAATTGGGCGGCGAGCAGAAGTGCTTCCTGCGCCTGGGGCGCGAAGAGGGCTTCGACAATTTCGGCCATGTCGACATGCTGGTCAGCAAGGCGGCGCAGACGCAAGTGTGGCCGTTGGTCGAGCGCTGGCTACGCGATCCGCAGGCGATGATCCCGCGCGAAGAGGTCCGAGGCATTTCGCCAGAGCCGGCTAACGGTTAAGATGTGACGATTGTCGTGATTTTGGTCATTTTTGGTTTTTGAGCCATAACTTATGTTCGTTGCACTTGAGCGGCTGATCAATCTGCAGGAGGGCTACCGCCGTACCTTCCAGGTCAATGGCCAGCAGCTGTTGCTGCTGGTGCTGGACAATCAGCCGCTGCTGATCGTCGACCGTTGCCCGCATCAGGGCGTGGCCTTGAGCCTGGGGAGCGTGCAGGGCAATGTGCTGCGTTGTGCGCGTCACGGCTTCGCCTTCAGCCTGCCGGATGGCCAGGCTTTGCAACCCGGCTGCAACAGCCTGAGAGTGATTGCCTTGGCCTATGAAGGTGACCGCATCGGTATCGACGTGTAGCCTTGGCTAAAACTGCCGCGCCAAGCTTCGTCACTTCAATGAACGTGTGAAATCCGACTTGCATTTTCTTGCCCATCGACAGGAGTTTCCCATGCATTACCTCACGCCCGATCTCTGCGACGCCTACCCTGAGCTGGTAACCGTACTCGAGCCCATGTTCAGCAACTTCGGTGGTCGCGATTCGTTCGGTGGTGAAATCGTCACCATCAAGTGCTTCGAGGACAACTCGCTGGTCAAGGAGCAGGTTGACCTGGATGGCAAGGGCAAAGTGCTGGTGGTCGATGGCGGTGGTTCGTTGCGCCGTGCGCTGCTGGGCGACATGCTCGCTGAAAAAGCCGCCAAGAATGGCTGGGAAGGCCTGCTGATCTATGGCTGTGTGCGTGATGTCGACGTCCTTGCCCAAACTGACGTCGGCGTGCAGGCATTGGCCAGCCACCCGATGAAAACCGACAAGCGCGGTATCGGCGACCTCAACGTGGTGGTCACCTTCGCCGGTGTGACGTTCCGTCCGGGCGAATATGTCTATGCCGACAACAATGGCGTGATTGTCTCGCCAAGTCCGCTGAAAATGCCCGAGTAAGCGCTGAATACATCGACTGGAGTAGGGATGTTCGAGGAAGACAACGCGCAATGGGGGCTGGTGCATGCGCTGGTGCTGGATGGCAAGGGTGGCGCGCGCTCGATCGCTCGAACGGAGCTGGACGCCTTGGTCCTGCAGGCGGAGGAAAGCCTCTGGCTGCACTGGGACCGCAGTCACCCGCAAACCCGTACCTGGCTGCGCCAGGACAGCGGGTTGAATGAATTTGCCTGCGACCTGTTGCTTGAAGAGAACACCCGGCCGCGGCTATTGCCGCTGCCGGATGCACAAATGCTGCTGTTCTTGCGTGGGGTCAACCTCAATCCGGGTGCCGAGCCCGAAGACATGGTCTCGGTACGCATCTTTGCCCAGGCGCAACGGGTGATTTCGCTGCGTTTGCGGCCGTTGCGTGCCACTGACGAACTGTTGCAGCAGTTGGAGGAGGGCCGCGGGCCGAAAACCGCTTCGGAACTGCTGCTGACGCTCGCCCAACTGCTCACGGAAAAGGTCCAGGCGCTGGTCTCGGACCTCTCCGAAGTGGTCGATGCCGAGGAAGAAAAGCAAGAAACCGACGAGCGGTACACCCCCGAGCACGACGACCTGCAACAAATTCGCCGTCGTGCAGCCGGCTTGCGCCGATTTCTCGCACCGCAGCGGGAAATCTATGCGCAGTTGGCGCGCAACAAATGGCCGTGGTTCGTCGAAGACGATGCCGATTACTGGAACGAGCTGAACAACAGCCTGATCCGCTACCTCGAAGAGCTGGAGCTGACCCGCGAGCGGGTTGCACTGGTGCTGGAAAGCGAGGATCGGCGCCTGAGCCAGCGGATGAACCGGACCATGTACCGTTTCGGTATCATTACCTGCATTTTCCTGCCGATGAGCTTCGTGACCGGGCTGCTCGGCATCAACGTCGGCGGTATCCCTGGCTCGGACAGCCCCTATGGCTTCCTCTTTGCCAGCTTGCTGGTGCTGGCCCTGGCGCTTGGGCAGTGGTGGCTGTTTCGCCGCCTGCGCTGGGTATGAAGGGGGTGTTGGTGCGTTCAGTGAAGTTGCCCGTATTGGCCTTGCATGTGACCCGTTGTGCGACGGTCTCGTCTTTTACAGACATTGCGCGAGGTGCACATGCACGATCCGTTTGAAGAATCCCTGCGGGACATGCTCAAGTCATCGTCGTCCGGCCATGAGCGCGACGACGATGCTTGCCTGGGGCGTGTCCTGAAAACCGCCAATCGTCAGGTTGGCGCAGGTGATCTGTTCAAGTTGCTGGGCCGTTGGAGCCAGGCCTTGATGATCGCCGTGAACAATGGCTCGGCGCATGTCGCGCCGGTTCGCCGAACTGCTTCTGCCCGTAAAGCTGATAAGGCTGATTGAATATGGAACTTGATCTCTGGACCCAGAGTCTGGTCGCTGCAATGACTGCGTTGTGGACCAAGGTAGCGAACTTCATCCCCAATCTGTTCGGCGCCCTGGTGGTGGTATTGCTCGGTTTCGTGGTGGCCAAGCTACTCGACACCCTGCTGTCGAAACTGCTCGCCAAACTTGGCCTGGACCGCCTGATGGGGGGCACCGGGCTGACCAAGATGCTCAGCCGGGTTGGCATTCAGGTGCCGATTTCGACCCTGATCGGCAAGATCGTCTACTGGTTCGTGCTGCTGATCTTCCTCGTCTCGGCCGCTGAATCGCTGGGCCTGGAGCGGGTTTCCGCGACCCTCGACATGCTTGCCCTGTACCTGCCAAAAGTGTTCGGTGCAGCCCTGGTGCTGCTCTGTGGTGTGTTGCTGGCGCAAGTGGCCAATGGTCTGGTACGGGGTGCAGCCGAAGGCATTGGTCTGGAGTATGCGGCAGGCCTCGGGCGTATTGCCCAGGGTCTGGTCATTATCATCAGCATCTCGGTGGCAATCAGCCAGTTGGAGGTCAAAACCGACCTGCTGAACCATGTAATTGTCATCGGTTTGATTACCGTTGGTCTGGCCGTTGCGCTGGCCATGGGCCTCGGGAGCCGAGAAATCGCCGGGCAGATCCTGGCCGGAATTTACGTGCGTGAACTCTACCAGGTTGGCCAATATGTGCAGATTGGCGAGGTCGAAGGGCAGATCGAGGAGATCGGTACGGTGAAGACCACTGTGCTGACCGATGATGGCGAATTGGTTTCGCTGTCCAATCGAATCTTGCTGGAGAAGCAGGTCAATAGCCGCTAACCGGGCAAATCCTGCTAATGTATGCCGCCGCAAAATTGCCCAGGCAGGGCGAGCGGCGACGATGACCTGACTGTCGGCCAGATTTGTTTTGAATAAAGTTCACTCGCTGCCCATGCGTTACGACCCCCGCGAGCTCACTGATGAGGAGTTGGTGGCGCGTTCGCATGAGGAGCTTTTTCATGTGACCCGCGCGTATGAAGAACTCATGCGGCGCTACCAACGGACCCTTTTTAACGTGTGTTCACGTTATTTGGGGAACGATCGGGATGCTGACGATGTCTGTCAGGAGGTAATGCTGAAGGTGCTGTATGGCCTGAAGAACTTCGAGGGTAAATCGAAGTTCAAAACCTGGCTCTACAGCATCACCTACAACGAATGCATTACCCAATACCGCAAGGAGCGACGCAAGCGTCGGTTGATGGACGCCCTCAGTCTCGATCCGCTCGAGGAGGCCTCTGAAGAGAAGGCGCCGAAACCGGAAGAGAAGGGTGGGCTGGACAGATGGCTGGTTCATGTGAACCCCATCGACCGTGAAATTCTGGTGCTACGATTTGTCGCAGAATTGGAGTTTCAGGAGATCGCCGACATCATGCACATGGGCTTGAGCGCCACGAAAATGCGCTACAAGCGTGCGCTAGACAAGCTACGCGAGAAATTTGCGGGCCAGATTGAAACTTAGTCTGTCGCAAAATTCTCTAACGTACCGGCTAGTTCTGCTAAACTTGCCGGCGAGTTGTCCCCCGGATTTGGTGGGACTGCTTAACAATCACCAGATGGGGATTTAACGGATGAAATTGAAAAACACCTTGGGCTTGGCCATTGGTTCTCTGATTGCCGCTACTTCGTTCGGCGCTCTGGCACAAGGCCAAGGCGCGGTCGAGGTCGAAGGCTTCTACAAGAAAGAGTTCTTCGACAGCCAGCGCGACTTCAAAAACGACGGCAACCTGTTCGGTGGTTCGGTTGGTTACTTCCTGACCGACGACGTCGAACTGCGTCTGGGCTACGACGAAGTTCACAACGCTCGTGGCGAAGATGGCAAGAACATCAAGGGCTCGAACACCGCCCTGGACGCTCTGTACCACTTCAACAACCCAGGCGACGCCCTGCGTCCGTACGTATCCGCTGGTTTCTCGGACCAGAGCATCGGCCAGACCGGCCGTGGTGGTCGTAACGGTTCCACCTTCGCCAACCTGGGCGCTGGCGCCAAGTGGTACATCACTGACATGTTCTACGCCCGTGCCGGCGTTGAAGCGCAGTACAACATCGACCAAGGCGACACCGAGTGGGCTCCAAGCGTCGGTATCGGCCTGAACTTCGGCGGTAGCCCGAAGAAAGCTGAAGTTGCTCCAGCGCCAGTAGCTGAAGTCTGCTCCGACAGCGACAACGACGGCGTTTGCGACAACGTCGACAAGTGCCCAGACACCCCAGCCAACGTTACCGTTGATGCGGATGGCTGCCCGGCAGTTGCTGAAGTCGTTCGTGTTGAGCTGGACGTCAAATTCGACTTCGACAAGTCGGTCGTCAAGCCAAACAGCTACGGTGACATCAAGAACCTGGCTGACTTCATGAAGCAGTACCCACAAACCACCACTACTGTTGAAGGTCACACTGACTCCGTCGGTCCTGACGCTTACAACCAGAAGCTGTCCGAGCGTCGCGCTAGCGCCGTTAAGCAAGTTCTGACCAACCAGTACGGTGTTGAGTCGAACCGCGTTCAGTCGGTTGGCTACGGTGAAACCCGTCCGGTTGCTGACAACGCCACCGAAGCTGGTCGCGCTGTTAACCGTCGCGTAGAAGCTCAAGTAGAAGCTCAAGCCAAGTAATTGGTCTGATGCTCCAGAAAAGCCCGGCTTCGGCCGGGCTTTTCTTTGCCTGCGATTTATGCGGGCCTGTCTTCGGCAGGGCAGCGCCGCTATAATCGCTGCCTCTCCAACCTCGAGCTAAGCCCGCCCATGTATACCCTGGCCCGCCAGCTGCTGTTCAAACTGTCCCCGGAAACCTCCCACGACCTGTCGCTGGACCTGATCGGTGCCGGTGGCCGTCTGGGCCTCAACGGGCTGTTGGTCAAAGCCCCGGCCCAGTTGCCGGTGACGGTGATGGGGCTGCAGTTCCCCAACCCGGTTGGGCTGGCCGCGGGCCTGGACAAGAATGGCGCGGCCATCGACGGCTTTGCCCAGCTGGGCTTCGGCTTTGTCGAGATAGGCACGGTGACCCCGCGCCCGCAGCCGGGCAATCCGAAGCCGCGCATTTTCCGCCTGCCGGAAGCCACCGCGATCATCAATCGTATGGGCTTCAACAACCTCGGTGTCGACAACCTGCTCCAGCGCGTGCGCGCAGCGAGCTATAAGGGTGTGCTGGGGATCAACATCGGCAAGAACTTCGATACGCCAGTCGAAAATGCGGTGGACGATTACCTGATCTGCCTGAACAAGGTCTATGACCAGGCCAGCTATATCACTGTCAACGTCAGTTCGCCGAACACTCCGGGCCTGCGCAGCCTGCAGTTCGGCGACTCGCTCAAGCAACTGTTGGATGCGCTGGCGGTGCGCCGCGAGCAGCTGGCCGGCGAGCACCGCAAGCGCGTGCCGCTGGCGATCAAGATTGCCCCGGACATGACCGATGAAGAAACCGCGCTGGTTGCCGCTGCGTTGCTCGAAACCGGTATGGATGCGGTAATCGCCACCAACACCACGCTCAGCCGTGAAGGTGTCGAAGGCCTGCCATACGGCGACGAGGCAGGTGGCCTGTCGGGTGCCCCGGTGCGCGAGAAGAGTACCAACACCGTACGTGTGCTGGCCGGAGAGCTGGCCGGGAAAATGCCGATCATTGCCGCAGGTGGGATCACCGAAGGCAAGCACGCGGCCGAGAAGATCGCTGCCGGCGCGAGCCTGGTGCAGATCTATTCCGGCTTCATCTATAAGGGGCCAGCGCTGATCCGCGAGTCCGTGGATGCGATTGCTGCATTGCCCAAGACGTAAGCGGGCATAAAAAAGGGCCCCTTGAAAGGGGCCCTTGGGCCGCAGCCCGCCGCCCGGATAGGGCGCGCATGGTAACTAGAATTCAGATCCTCGTTCAGCCAACGGCGTGAAGTTCGTTGAGTCTATGGATACCCGCAGTGCCGGTCATACCGTCCCAGTTGTCGCCGCGTCCTTCCCGCCAGCCATTGATCCAGGCTTGGCGTACTGACGGTAGAGTAAAAGGGCAAAGCTCGCGGGATTTGCCGGTGACCCCATATTGGTAGCCACGTGAAAATGCTCGTTCCAACGGATCACGCTTAAGTCTTCTCATAGGGTGTTGCCCTCACTTGTTGACTGTAATGTCCCGTCGGCCTCGGCTGAGGCCGGGCAGAGTCGTTCTGCCGGTTTTAGCGCTCGCTGCCGGCGTGGCGAGCGGAAGTGTTGCCCCGTTGCGGTGACAACCTGAGTTGAGTTCTAACCAATGCAAGTCACACTGTGAATGACCGTTTTGTCATAAGGACGTAACCTTTCATAGGGTGAAAGGATAAGTAAAAAAATGATTCAAGAGGGGAATCCGGGCAAAGCCAGCTATGATCAGGCTTTGCTCGACGCTCACAGCAGATGGCCATCGTTGAGAGGCAGTTTCATTTAGCCGGTAGAAAGCGACGAAGGGTCATCCGCGCAATCATTTTTCTGTAAATTTTCATTCTGTCTGGGGATCAAAGACGTTTTGCCTTGTCGCAAAATTGCTCTCCCGGGTGGCCCGGCACTCACCGAGTGCCATTCGAACGCTTGCTGGAAGGGCGTTCGATCAAACAGCGGAAAGGCGATGCGTTGCCTTTTCACCTATTGCTCAAGGCTTGGATACCTCATGTCGGACCGTTTCGAACTTTATCTCACCTGCCCCAAAGGCCTGGAAGGCCTGCTCGCTGAAGAAGCGCGAGGGCTTGGCCTGGAAGACGTGCGCGAGCACACCTCGGCCATTCGCGGCGACGCCGACATGGAAACCGCCTACCGCCTGTGCCTCTGGTCGCGCCTGGCCAACCGCGTGTTGCTGGTGCTCAAGCGCTTCAACATGAGGAACGCCGACGACCTGTATGACGGCGTCAACGCTGTCGACTGGCAGGACCACCTGGAGTCCAATGGCAGCCTCGCCGTAGAGTTCAGTGGCCATGGTTCGGGCATCGACAATACCCACTTTGGTGCCCTCAAGGTCAAAGATGGCATCGTCGACAAGCTGCGTAATGCTGCTGGCGAGCGGCCGTCGGTGGACAAGCTCAACCCAGACCTGCGCGTGCACCTGCGCCTGGAACGCGGCGAGGCGATCCTCTCGCTGGACCTGTCCGGCCACAGCCTGCACCAGCGCGGCTACCGCCTGCAGCAGGGTGCCGCACCGCTGAAGGAAAACCTTGCCGCCGCCGTGCTGATCCGCGCCGGTTGGCCGCGCATTGCCGCCGAGGGCGGCGCGCTGGCGGACCCGATGTGCGGTGTCGGTACCTTCCTGGTCGAGGCGGCAATGATCGCTGCCGATATCGCGCCTAACCTCAAGCGTGAGCGCTGGGGCTTCACGGCCTGGCTTGGTCACGTGCCAGCGCTGTGGCGCAAGCTCCATGACGAGGCGCTGGCGCGCGCCGAGGCCGGGCTGGCGCGTCCACCGCTGTGGATCCGCGGTTACGAAGCCGACCCACGGCTGATCCAGCCGGGCCGCAATAACGTCGAGCGCGCCGGTTTGAGCGACTGGGTGAAGATCTATCAGGGCGAAGTCGGCAGCTTTGAGCCGCGCCCGGATCAGAACCAGAAAGGCCTGGTCATCTGCAACCCGCCGTACGGCGAGCGTCTGGGCGATGAAGCCAGCCTGTTGTACCTCTACCAGAACCTCGGCGAGCGCCTGCGTCAGGCCTGCCTGAACTGGGAAGCGGCGGTGTTTACCGGCGCCCCGGACCTGGGCAAGCGCATGGGCATTCGCAGCCACAAGCAATACGCCTTCTGGAACGGCGCGCTGCCGTGCAAGCTGCTGCTGATCAAGGTGCAGCCCGACCAGTTTGTCACCGGCGAGCGCCGGCAGCCCGAGCGTGAGCGCGGCAGCGATGCGGCGCAGCCGGCCGTGTCCCAGGCCAGCGAACCGGCGCGCCTGAGCGAAGGCGGGCAGATGTTCGCCAACCGCCTGCTGAAGAATCTCAAGCAACTGGGTAAATGGGCCAAGCGCGAGAACGTGACCTGCTACCGCGTCTACGATGCCGACATGCCGGAGTACGCCCTGGCGATCGACCTGTATCAGGACTGGGTGCACGTGCAGGAGTACGCCGCGCCCCGTTCGATCGACCCGGAGAAAGCCCAGGCGCGCCTGTTCGACGCCCTGGCGGCGATCCCGCAAGCGTTGGGGGTTGACCAGAGCCGGGTGGTGATCAAGCGTCGCGAGCGTCAGTCCGGCACCCGCCAGTACGAACGCCAGAGCAGCCAGGGGCAATTCACCGAAGTCAGCGAGGGCGGCGTCAAGTTGCTGGTCAACCTGACCGACTACCTCGACACCGGGTTGTTCCTCGACCACCGGCCAATGCGTATGCGCATTCAGCGCGAGGCGGCCGGCAAGCGCTTCCTCAACCTGTTCTGCTACACCGCCACGGCCAGTGTGCATGCGGCCAAGGGCGGCGCGCGCAGCACCACCAGCGTCGACCTGTCGAAAACCTACCTGGACTGGGCGCGGCGCAACCTGTCGTTGAACGGCTTTTCGGACAAGAACCGTCTGGAGCAGGGCGATGTCATGGCCTGGCTGCAAAACTGCCGCGAAGAATATGAGCTGATCTTCATCGACCCGCCGACCTTCTCCAACTCCAAGCGGATGGAGGGGGTGTTCGACGTACAGCGCGACCATGTCGAGCTGCTTGACCTGGCGGTTGCACGCCTGGCACCGGGGGGAGTGTTGTACTTCTCGAACAACTTCCGCAAGTTCCAGCTCGACGAGCGCCTGGCCGAGCGTTACGCCGTCGAAGAGATCAGCGCCCAGACCCTGGACCCGGATTTTGCGCGGAACACCAAGATTCACCGTGCCTGGCGCATTCAGGCACGCTGAAGCGTTTGCGCGAGGGGCTTCCGAGATTGTGGCAAGTAGCTATTATTGTTGCAGGGAGCCCCTGAAATTCGCTGCTGGTCGGCGTTATGAGTGCAATTTATGTCGATGCAGGTTTCGCGTCCGAAAATGCTCGGCTTCATCAGCGAGGACGTGTCTGCCTGGCTCGTCGCCCTTGTGGCGCTGGTGGCCGGCGGTCTGCTGACGGCATTGCTGGCACTGGCCGCGCATGGCCTGAGCCAGCAGCAGTTGCGCCAGCGCTTCGAGCTGCTGGCCAGCGAACGTTACAGCCGAATTGAAGAGCGCTTCGAGGACCAGGTGCAACGCCTGGACAGCTTGCGGCGCTTTTTTGTGTTTGCCACAGCAGTTACCCGCGCAGAGTTCGATGGTTTTGCCCGTCCCTTGTTGCAGCGTACCCAGGCGTACTCCTGGGCGCCGCGGGTGGTCGAAAGCGAGCGGGCGAACTTCGAAGCGCATGCCCGTGCGGTGCTCGGCGCCGATTTCACTATTCGTGAACTGACCCCCGCCGGCGTGTTGCGCGCGTCTCGTGCACGCGCGCTGTATTACCCGGTGTTGTATACCCAGGCGCTGAGCGAGCAGGTGCAGCCGTTCGGTCTGGACCTGATGTCGCAGAGCGTGCGCCAGTCGACCCTGGCGCGGGCGTCGATGCCCGGCTCCATGGCGGTGTCGGCGCCGCTGAATCTGGTGGGTGTGGACCCGAGTTACGCGCGTGGGGTGCTGGTGGTGGCACCGGTGTTCACGGCGCTGGCGCCGGAAGCCGAGCCTAAGGGGTATGTGATGGCGGTGCTGAGCATGCGCCAACTGATGGCCGACGGCTTGCCGGAGTCGGCGCAGGACAACCTGGTGGTGCGGATTCTCGACCTGTCGGGCCAGGCCGAGCATGAGGTGCTGTTCCAATCGGGCAACCAGGCAGCTGAGAGCAGCCTGGCGGCCAGTCACCTGTTGCACCTGGCCGACCATGACTACCAGTTGGAGATTCGCCCCAGTCTGGCCTTCATGCAGGCCAATCAGACCTCGGTGGTCGCGGCCGTGGGCTTTCTCGGCGGCCTGCTCAGCCTGTTGCTCAGCGCCTTGTTGTACAGCCTGTTTGGCCAGCGTCAGCGGGCCCTGACCCTGGTTGAGCAGCGCACCGCCGAGTTGCGCGTCAGCGAGCAGTCGTTGCGCGAGACCCACAACCAATTGCACAGTGTGCTGGAGGCAGCGACCCAGGTGGCGATCATCGCTACCAATTTGCGCGGTGTGATCAGCACCTTCAATGCGGGAGCCGAGCGAATGCTTGGTTATTGCAGTGAAGAAGTGATCGAGCACTTGACGCTGGAGGACCTGGTGCTGCCACAGGAGCTGCATGAGCGCGCGCATGCGCTGAGCCTGCGCTATGGCCGCGAGATCAGCGCGGCGCAGGCGATGCTGGCGGACACCCTGCAGGAGGGCGACAGCGAGCCGGGCGAGTGGACCTTGTTGCGTAAGGATGGCAGTCATCTGGTGGCGAACATGCTGGTCACGGCGGTGCTCGACGAGCATGGTTTGTGGGTTGGGCACCTGGCGATCTGCATCGACGTGACCGAGCGCAAGCGTGTGCACGAGGCGTTGGCGGCGCGTGATCGGTTGCTGGAAAAACTCAGTGCCGAGGTGCCTGGGGGGATTTACCAGTTCCGTCTGGACCCGGATGGCCGCTCGTGCTTCAGCTATGCCAGCGAGGGCCTGCGTGACATCTACGAGATCGAGCCGCAGTTGTTGCGCGAGGATGCCACGGCGGTGTTCGAGCGTATCCACCCGGACGACCTGGCGCGGGTGCGCACGTCGATTCGTTATTCGGCCGATCACCTGACGCCCTGGCGTGAAGAGTACCGGGTGCAGTTGCCAGTGGCCGGGTTGCGCTGGGTGAGGGGCGAGGCGACTCCGGAGATGATTCCCGAGGGTGGGACCTTGTGGCATGGCTACCTGACCGACATTTCCGACCTGAAACGGGTGGAGGAAGAGTTGCGGGCGTTGTCGGTGACCGATGCGCTGACCGGCATTCACAACCGGCGTTACTTCCAGGAGCGGCTCAAGGCCGAGCTTGAACGCGCGCAGCGTGATATGCAGGATCTGGCGGTGATCATGCTGGATATCGACCATTTCAAGCGGATCAATGATCAGTTCGGGCATGCTGTGGGGGATCATGTGTTGCAGAGTTTGTGTCAGCGGATCAATCACCGCTTGCGGCGTACGGATGTGTTTTGTCGGCTCGGGGGGGAGGAGTTCATGGTGCTGTGCCCGGGGAGTAATGCCGCGCAGGCGTATACCCTGGCGATGGAGCTGTGGCAGGGGGTGAGGAATGTACCTGTGGATGGGGTTGGGCGGGTGACCGCGAGTTTCGGAGTTGCCGGCTGGCGGCCGGGGGAAGGCGCTGATGCCTTGTTGCTGCGGGCGGATTCGGGGGTGTATGCGGCGAAGCAGGCGGGGCGTGACCGGGTTGAGCAGGAGTTGCCGTGAGTGGGGTAATCGCCGGCAAGGCCTGCTTCCACAGGGGGTGTTAGCTGTTAGGGGGGGCAGTACCCCCCCCTACCACCAACTTACAACTGACTCGCCACTGTAGCCAGCTTCGGCTGCCGATACAGATCCAGCAGTACCTGATCCAGCACCGCCGAAGCGCCCCACGGCCGAGGGTCATTCAGAATCGCCACCACTGCCCAGGTGTTGCCGTTGCTGTCCCGGCTAAACCCGGCAATTGCCCGCACCGTATTCAGCGTGCCGGTCTTGATGTGCGCCTCACCGGTCATGGCTGTGCGTTTGAGTCGTTTGCGCATCGTCCCGTCCATCCCGGTCAATGGCATCGAACTGATGAACTCCGCTGCATACGGGCTCTTCCACGCCGCCTGTAGCAACGCCGCCATCTCCCGTGCACTGACCCGTTCGGCCCGCGACAGCCCCGAACCGTTCTCCATGATCAGGTGCGGCGCGGTGATGCCCTTCTTCGCCAGCCATTGACGAACCACACGCTGCGCCGCCCGCGCATCGTCGCCATCGGCGTCGGTGCGGTATTGCGCACCCAGGCTCAGGAACAACTGCTGCGCCATGGTGTTGTTACTGTATTTGTTGATATCGCGAATGATCTCGACCAGGTCCGGAGAGAACGCTCGCGCCAGCAAGCGCGCACTCTTCGGCACCTGGTCGACCCGATCGGCCCCACGAATGCTGCCGCCCAGTTCGTTCCAGATGGCCCGCACGGCGCCTGCCGCATAGGTCGGATGGTCGAGCAGCGACAGGTAGGTTTGCGAGTTGCAGCCTTCGCCCAGTTGCCCACTGACCGTTACGCTGACGCCATCGGCCTGGACCACCGGGTTGTAACGTACATCGCCGGTGCACTGCTTGCTGGCCACGGCCTTGACCTGGTTGTCGATACGGATATTGGCAATCGGTGGCTCGACCGACACCAGCACCCGGCCACCGTCGTTGCGTGCCACAAAGCGCAAGGCCTTGAGGTTGACCAGCAACGCGTCGGGCTTGACCAGGAACGGCTTGTTCTCGTCGCCGCCGTCATCGTTGAACGCCGGCAACTGCGGCTGTACGAAGTGACTGCGGTCCAGTACCAGGTCACCGCTGATGTTCTGCACGCCATTGGCGCGCAGGTCGCGCATCAGCAGCCAGAGCTTTTCCATGTTCAGCTTGGGGTCGCCGCCGCCCTTGAGGTACAGGTTGCCGTTGAGCGTACCGTTGCTCAGCGTGCCGTCGGTGTAGAACTCGGTTTTCCACTGGTGGGTCGGGCCGAGCATTTCCAGGGCGGCGTAGGTAGTCACCAGCTTCATGGTCGAGGCTGGGTTGACCGAGACGTCGGCGTTGAAGATGGTCGGCGTGCCTGGGCCGTTGAGCGGCAGCATCACCAGCGACAGGGCCGAGTTATCCAGCTTGTTGGTCTTGAGCGCCTGCTGCACCTTGGCCGGCAGGGTGGTACTTATCGGATCGGCATGGGCCGGCATGGCCAGGGGAAGGAACAGGCCAGCGAGGAGAAGCGAGCGAAGTGAAGTCATCATGTGCACTGAAACCCTGCGAGCGAGGGGTGAAAAAAACCGGGCTGAATAAGATGATGGCCCCGGTGTGGAAAAATATAGCGCGCATTATGCCCCAAGGTGGCAGCCCGTGTGCCCCCCGAATGGGCCAAGTGGCCGGGAAATCTCAGCTTTTAGTCGGGCAGACAGGGCTCGGAACTGGTAAAGTGCCGCGCGTTAATACTCAAGAGGATTGTTTCATGGCCACTAACCGTTCCCGCCGTCTGCGCAAAAAACTGTGTGTAGACGAATTCCAGGAGCTGGGTTTTGAGCTGAACCTGGGCTTCAAGGAAGACCTGTCCGAAGAAGCCATTGATGCCTTCCTCGACGCCTTCCTGACCGACGCAATGGATGCCAACGGCCTGGACTACGTCGGCGGCGACGACTTCGGTCTGGTCTGCAAGGCTGAACGTGGTTCGGTTACCGAAGCGCAGCGCGCTAAGGTCGAAGCCTGGCTCAAAGGCCGCGACGAAGTAGTCAAGGTCGAAGTCAGCCCATTGCTGGACGCCTGGTACCCAGAGAAGCCAATCAACCCGGCTTCCTGATACCTCGCTCAAGCGGCAGCCTCCGGGCTGCCGTTTTTGCTTAAGCCCTCGCTAATTGCCCTGCGCGGCGTCTTCCTCGCTCGCTGACAACTCGTCCAGCGCCTTGCGCAACGCCACTTCCACCTGTTTCATCGCCCGCAGCACCAGCTGTTTGCGCCGCCGCAGCAAGACTTCGGGGGCCGCTACCTCGCACGACGACTCCAGGCGTTCACATGCTTGCATCAGGCGCTCTGCCTGAAGGATCCGTGCCACCCCAAGAATCTTGTGCGAAGTGGCCTGCAACACGCGTGGATCGCCCTGGGTGTCCACCGCCTGCAGTTGCTGCTGGTCTTCGGGGCTGCTACGCACCAGCTGTTCGAGCAGCCGGCGCAGTTCCAGCGGGCAATCGCCAATGATCGGCTCCAACCCATGCAGGTTGATCAGCGGCTGTTTGGCCAGGTTTTTGGCGCAACAGCGCAACGGTACCTCGGCCAGACGCTTGCCCAGTGCCTGCAGGCCGATCGGCTTGAGCAGGCAGTCGTCCATGCCGGCCTGCCGGCAGCGCTCGCGCACTTCCGGCTGGGCATTGGCGGTGTAGCCGAGAATGGTGCACGGCAACAGATCGCGTAGGCGCTCCTGTTCGCGGATTGCCTGGGCAAACTGAAAGCCATCCATGACCGGCATGTTGCAATCGACGACCAGCAGGTCGAAGCAGCCCTGGTGCCAGGCTTCCAGGCCACTCAGGCCATCGCTGGCGCGGCTATGTTGTACGCCGAGGAAGTCCAGCTGCTGGCCCATCAGCAGCAGGTTGGCCGGATGATCGTCGATCACCAGCACCTTCAATCCTGCGTGCGGCGGCGGCACGTGCGGCTCGACGCGTTTGGGTGCGGTACAGGCCGCTAGCGGTGTCAGCGGCATGCTGACGCGCACCTCGGTACCCTGGCCAGGAACGCTGCTCAGGTTCAGCTGGCCCCCCATCATTTCGCACAGGTTGCGACTGATCACCAGGCCCAGGCCGGTGCCATTGCGCGCCAGCTGGCTGTCCGGGTCGAGCTGGACGAAGGGCTGGAACAGACGCTGCTGGCTTTGCGCGTCGATGCCGATACCGCTGTCGCGCACGCTCAGTTCCAGTTGCACTACCTCGGCGCTGGGTCCGGCCTGCAAGGTCAGTTCGATGTTCACCTGGCCGTGTTCGGTGTACTTGATCGCGTTGGTCACCAGGTTGGAGACGATCTGCTTGAAACGCAGAGGGTCGAGCAGCACGTCGCGGCGGGCCGCCTGGGCGATTTTCACCGTCAGTTGCAACTGCTTCTGCCGGGCCAGCCCTTCGAACACCTGTGCTACCGACTCGATCAGCTCGGCCGGGTCGGCGCGTTCCGGGGTCAGTTGCAAGCGCCCCGACTCGATTCGGGCGATATCGAGGATGTCGCCGATCAGCGCCAGCAAGTCCTTGGCCGAGTGGTAGGCGACATCGATGGCGTGACGGTCCAGCTGGCCGTGGTCGGCGCGTTTGAGCGCCAGTTCGAGCATGCCGATCAGGGCATTCATCGGCGTGCGGATCTCGTGGCTCATGGTCGCCAGGAAAGTGCTCTTCGCCCGGTTGGCGGCATCGGCGCGTTCCTTGGCCTGGCGCAGGTCTTGAACCAACTGGCGACGGTCGCTGATGTCCAGCCAGCCACCGATGATGCCCTGCACCTCGCCGAGCGAATTGCGGTAGGGCAGGATCCAGTGATAGATGGTCAGTTCCCGGTTCTTCAGCATCAGCGGGCGGTCGACGATCAATGGCAGGCCCTGATCGAGCACCTGCTGGTAGTCGGCTTCGATCTGCTGCGCGGCACTGCCACCGGCCAGTGGCGCGTCATGGATGGACTTGCCCAGCACTTGCTCGGCCTTGGCTTCGAGGGCTTCGAGGTAGCTGTCGTTGCATGATTGCAGCAGGCCCTGACGGTCGCGCACGTAGATCGGGTGCGGTGTACCGTTGACCAGTGCACGCATGAATTCCAGCTGGTCGTTGAGGGCACGCTCGGCCGCTTCGCGTTGTTTGATCTGGCGCCGCATCCAGGCATTCCACGCCAGCGACAGCAGCAACAGCAGCACCGTCCCGAGGATCACCTGGATGATCCGCTGCTGATGGCTCTGCCAGTAGGAGGGCGGTTCGCCGCTGTAGCTGCGCCAGCGGCTGTTGATGGTACTCATGTCTTCTGGGGCGATGCTCAGCAACGCCTTGTCGATGATGGTGCTCAGGTCGTGGGCGCTGCGCGCGGTGGCGAAGGCAAAGGCGGCCGGGGTGCTGCCCACGGTGGTGCGGATGGTTAGGTTCGGCCGGCTGCTGAGGTTGTAGTTGGCGTAGATCAGGGCGGTGAGCATACCGTCGACCTGCTGGTTGTTCAGCGCTGCCGCCGAGGCGGAGCTGCCTTCGGTTTCCACCAGCTCGATGTTCGGGTAGCGCGTGCGCATCTCTTCCAGCAGCATGTTGCCGCGGGTGACCGCCAGCTTGTGACCGACCAGTTGCTCCAGGTTGCTTGGCTCGCCATCGCCTTTGCGCGTGACCAGTACGTAGGCGTTTTCCAGGTAGGGTCGGCTGAAGGACAGACTGCTCTCGCGTTCGGCGCTGTTGCTTACCGCCGCGATCAGGTCGACTTCGCCTCGGTCGAGCTTGTTGATCATGTCGCTGATGCCGGCGCTGCGGTAGAACGCGAAACGCATGCCGGTACGCAGGCGGATCAGTTCCAGCAGGTCGACGGCCAGCCCGTGCAGGTTGCCGGACTTGTCGAACAGGGTCAGCGGTGCCGCGTTGTCGCTGACGGCCACGCGAATGATCGGGTGCTTCATCAGCCATTTTTCTTCGCGGGGCGTGAGTTGCAGCTTGCGGTCGGTGAGCAGGATGCTGCCGCCAGCGCTCCAGCGTTGGAAAATGTTGCTCCGGGTGGCGCTGGTCACCGTGCTCAGGGTGGCGTTTAACACTTCCAGCAGTAGCGGATTGTCGGCACGCACGGCAAAACTGAAGCCCACCGATTCGTGCTGCGAGAAGTTGGCCATCTTGAGGTTTTTCAAGTAGCTCTGGTTGATCAGGTAGTGGGTCGACAGGGTGTCGCCGAGGAACACGTCGGCTTGTTCGAAAGCCACCGCGTTGAGTGCCTGGTGATAGGACGGATAAGTGAGCAGAGTGGCCTTGGGGTAGGTCTTGCGCACTTCGCTCAACGGCAGGTAATAGTCGATCATGCTCAGCCGCAGGTTGGCCAGGCCATTGTCCAGCGGGCGTATTTCGTTGTCGCGGGTCACCAGCACCGGCTGGTCCTCGACGTACGGCTGCGAAAGCAGCAGGCCGGGTTGAGCGGCATCGAAGCCATTGGCACTGCCCAGCAGGTCGATCCGCCCTTGGCGCAGCGCTTCGATGGCCTGGATGCGGCTGTCGAAGTGCTTGATGCGAATCGGCAGCTTCAGCGTGGCGCGCAACAGGCCGACATAGTCGGCGGTCAGGCCTTCGTAGTCGCGGCCACTGGTGGTGATGTCGAACGGTGGATAGTCCGGCGCGGCGACGCCCAGCACCAGCTCGGATTGACCCTTGAGCCAACGTTGCTGCGCCTGGTTCAGGCTAACCGGCAACGGCAGGCTGCCGCTGCGGCTGAGCAGTGTCAGGTAGTCCGGTGCGGGCATATGGGCGGCCGCGGTGTTCAGGCTGATGCCGGTCAGCCAAAGGCAGCACAGTTGCGCGAACCTGGGCAGGCGCCAGCTCATACGAGGGCGTTGCGTTTGGCCATTTCTATCAATTCCACCAGGGAACTGGCCTTGAGTTTCTGCATTAGGCGTTTCTTGTAAGTACTGACGGTCTTGTTGCTGAGGAACATGCCCGCGGCAATTTCCTTGTTGCTCTTGCCCTGGGCAAATAACTGCAGAACCATCAGTTCACGGTCGTTGACCGTTTTGAACAAATCCATCTCGGCGAAGTTGTCGTCCTGCTGGCGCAATGGGTTAATCGCCTGGCTGGGGAAATAGTTGTAGCCCGAGAGCACGGCCTTGATCGCACTGAGCAACTCGCTCAGGTCTTCCTGTTTGCCCACATAACCTGCTGCGCCGGAGAGCATGCAGCGGATGGCGAATAGCGCCGGCGATTGGGCGGTCAGCACCAGCACCTTCAACGGCAGTGACATGGCACTGAAGCGCGACAGGACTTCGAGCCCGTCCAGCTTGGGGATGCCGATATCGAGAATGATCAGGTCGGGCGGGCATTCGCGGACCATCTGCATGGCGTCCACGCCGTTATCGGTTTCACCGACGACCCGATAACCTTCGTTTTCCAGCAGCATGCGTACGGCCAGGCGGATAACAGGATGATCGTCGACAATAAATACTGAATGCATACTCATCTTCCAAGCGAAGCCTATGGTGAGGCCGCACCTTAGCCCAGAAGCGCAGTGTGCACATAAATAGAGTGGCGCTCAGATTCAATATAGGAAAGATCCTACTTAATATTCGGCTTTGAACTACAGGTTATTCTTTTTTCTTTGTCATCTTTTGAATTAAACGTTCGTGGTTGTTTGTGTTTATTGCAACCCTGAACCTATTCCAGCTCGTTGCGAGTCGCAAGGGCCGGTGGGCTCCACAGTGTCCAGTGAGGGCTAAGTGGACGAACTAGGGGATATCTGTCGAGAGGCGCCGCAACTGGGTTATATTGGCGGCCCTGTGAACGATTCAAGAGGCGAACATGGCACGCATGAGTTGGGACAAGTTGCTGAACAACACCCGTCTTGGCGGCCGCCCTCCCAAGTCCGAGCTGGGCCGTTCACCGTTTCACTCGGACCACGACAAGGTTATTTTCTCCGGCGCCTTCCGGCGCCTTGCCCGAAAGACCCAGGTGCACCCGCTTGCGACCAACGATCACGTTCACAATCGCCTCACCCATAGCCTGGAAGTGGCCTGCGTGGGGCGCACGCTCGGGGTAAGGGTGGGGCAGGCCTTGCTCAACGAGCGGCTGATCCCTGAGCAACACTCAGCGTCGGACATTGGCGATATTGTCCAGACCGCCTGCCTGGCCCACGACATTGGCAACCCGCCCTTCGGGCATACCGGCGAAGAAGCGATTCGGCACTGGTTTTCCAATGGGGTTGGCGCGAGGATGATCGAGTCGCTGCCCTTCAATGAAGCGACCGATTTGCGCCGGTTCGAAGGTAATGCCCAAGGCTTCAGGGTGTTGACCACCTCGGAATATCACCCCAATGACGGCGGCATGCGCCTGACCTACGCCTCGCTGGGGGCGTTCATCAAATACCCTTGGCTGGCCGCCGACGCGATCAATCGGCAACGTCCGGTCGCCAACAAATACGGCATTTATCGCTCCGAGCTGGCCCAGTTCAACGAAGTGGCCGATGCAACCGGTTTGCTCGCGCTCGGTGAGGGGTGGCGCTGCCGCCATCCGCTGGCCAACCTGATGGAAGTCTCCGATGACTTCTGCTACGCCATTCTCGACCTCGAAGACGGTGTGGAAATGGGCATTCTGGACTGGGACAAGGTCTTCGAGATTCTCTGCCTGGTGCTGGACGACCAGCAGAAGAACCAGTTGCTCAAGGAAATCCAGGGCATGAAGGTCGGGCGCCGGCTATCCATGGTGCGTGGCAAGGTCATCTCGGCATTCGTCGATGCGGGCGCTACGGCATTCATGAATAACCACGACCAGATCATGACGGGCCAGGCGCTGGGCATTCTGGAACTGTGCGACCAGAACGTGCGCGACTGTGTCAGTGCTGCCAAAGGTCTGGCCCGTGACGAAATCTTCCAGCACCCGCGCAAGGTGGAGTTGGAGATCGGCGCTTACAGCACGATTTCCACGTTGCTCGATGTGAGTTGCGCGGCCGCCATGGATTACGTCAGGAAGGGCGGTGTGGCGGATTCGAAAACCCGCCGGGTGGTCGAGCTGATTGGCGTCGACCTCAAGGCGCTGGACGACAATGCCGGTATTTCCAATGAGTACGGTGCAATCATGCAGGTGCTCGATTACGTCAGCGGCATGACCGACAACTACGCCATTCACCTGGCTCGACAATTCAGTGGCATGGGCGCAGAGCGGTTATAGCCGCGCTTCACAACCCGCCCGCATCCACGTCGATCAGTAACAGGCGTTGGCCTTCGTCGAAGAACTGTCCGGCGGTCAGGCAATACTGGTTGCTGGTGGCGTCGCGGTAGGTGCTGGAGAGGATCAGGCGGCGCTCGTCCCAGCCCTCGGCGAGCAGATGATAGAAGTACGGGCGCCATGACCAGTTGTGGCCCTGGTAGCGGTTGTCGACCTGCCAGCGCTGCTCGCGCCATTCCAGGTTGGGGGTGAGCTGGGTGCCGTGACGGTCGCAGAGGAAGAAGCGTAGCATCCATGGGTAGCGCTCAAGCGCGGGGAGGGCTTCGAGCGGCGCTTTGGCCAGCGCCCAGGCCTGCAGTTGGCGCATCAGCTCCGTCAGATCCTGGCGCAGCGCCATCAGGCGGCCACGCTCGGCCAGCTTGCTGCGCACGTAGCCCTGGCGTAGCTGGTCGAATCGCTTGACGAACGCATCGGCGGCAAAGAACGTCGGCGCCGCCGGAGCGAACAGGTGACCTTGCAGATAGCGCGCACCGCATTCCAGGGCAAAGTTCAATTCCACGGCACTTTCGACGCCCTCGGCGATGATCCAGCAGCCGGTTTTCTCCGCCATCTGTGCCAGTGCCTTGACCACCTCGCTGCTTGGCCCGCCACGGGCCGCGGCCTGGAACAGGCGCATGTCGAGCTTGAGAATGTCCGGTTGCAGTGCCAGTACCCGATCCAGTTGCGAGTAGCCGGCACCGAAATCGTCGATGGCGATGCGCGCGCCTGCCTGGCGGTAGCGGCTGCCCACTTCGCTCAGGCGTACCGGATCGCCACCGGTTTCGGTGATCTCGAACACCACCCGGTGCGCCGGTACACCTTGCTGGCGCAGTTGGATCAGGCTGGGTAGCGGCTGATCGTGGCTCAGGTCGCTGATCCAGCGCGGCGAAATGTTCAGGCTCAGGAACCAGTCGGCCGGGGCTTCGTGGAAGCGGCTCAGGGCGTCCTCGCGGATCAGTCGGTCTAGCCGGCGCAGGGCCGTGGAGGGAATCTGCGGGTTGGCGAACAGCGGCCCGACCGAGCGTAGCTCGCCGCTCACCTGGTGCAGGCGACCGAGTGCCTCGACACCGGCAATACGCCCGGTAGCGGTATCGATGAAGGGTTGGAAACAGGCCAGCGGTTGCCCGTCGAACACGGCAGCTCCTTGCGATGCGCAGGACGGCTGACCGGTTGGCCAGCAACGGCGGACCACAGCCCGCCGTTGCGCTTTGCAAGAATGCCGCCAGTTCGTTAGCGCTTGTCACCGTTTTGCTGCATGAACAGCTTGAGCAGCGGTGTCAGGCTGCTCGCCAGGCCGGCCAGTCGGGCCAGGCCGCCGCCGCGGGCGCCCTTGCCGGTGAGGAAGCCAAGCAGCACGACCCCGGCAATTCCCCACAGCGGTGCGTGCTTGATACCCAGGCCGCCCTGGATGCCGTCCTGCAGGTTACTGCCCATCGAGCGCAGGCGGGTCAACGGTTTCAGTACCTGGCCGGATTCGTGGCGGATTTCCTGGCGGTGCATCTCCAGGCGCAGGCGCACTAGTGCCTTGCGCAGTTCGCGGCGGTCGGCGGTGTGTGGCAATTCAGGCAAGCTCATGGCAACAGGCGCTCCCGGTCCTTGGCGAGTTCTTCGAGGGTAGCCTTGAACGGCGACGATTCATCGAACACGGCTGCTTTCAGGCGCAGGCCGCAGAACACCGCGGCCAACCCATAGAACACGCACAAGCCGATGATCCCGGCCAGCCGATAGCTGTCCCAGAGCAATACCAGCAGCAGGGCGGAGAGGGCGGTGAGCAGCAGCAACGCGAACACCAGTCCCAGCCCGGCAAACAGCAGCAGGCTCAGGGTCCGGGCTTTCTGCTCCTGCAGCTCGATGCCGAACAGTTCCACATGGCCATGCAGCAGGCCGAGGATAGCGGCGCCCAGGCGCCGCGAAGACGAACCGGTGGTTTCGGTTTCCATACCCCGAACCTCAGCGCCGGCTGGCCAGAAGGCCGATCAGGAAGCCCACGCCAGCAGCGATGCCGACCGACTGCCAGGGGTTGCTCTGGACATAGTCTTCGGTGGCGCTCAGGGCAGCCTGGCCGCGCTCGCGGGCCGAATCCTGGGTTTGCTGCAGGCTGTCGCGGGCGCGCTGCAGGCTGTCGTGGATCTGTGCGCGTAATGCATCGGCCTGATCGCCCGCCAGGGTCGCGGTGTGCTCCAGCAGTTTTTCGGTGTCCTGCACCAGGGTCTGGAAGTCAGCCATCAGAATTTCTTGAGCAGTCTTTGCCGTTTTGCTGGCCATGGAGTTCTCCGTCGAATGTGGGCGTTTGGGATTTCGAGTGCGCGGCGCTGCCGAAGGTTCAGTGTCATCGGCTGGTACAGCATTTGCTTTGTCATGGTGCGCCTGGCAGGGCGCTGCGCCGAATCCGGGCGCGGGCTTCCTGCCTGAGCCTGTAAACCTTAACCCAATCCAAGACAAACCCAGGAAAAAACTCCACGGCAGTGTGGTATCTGTCGACTAGGCGGCACTCGGGTGATCCGGCATGGTGCGCCATTCACCTCATGCGAACCGCTTTGGTGCTTTTTTCTACCCAGCAGGCCTGCCTCTTCATGGAAAATCTGCAAAGCGCCGTGGACTCTCTGCTCCAGGGCTCCAACACGCTGTTCATCCTGCTTGGCGCGGTCATGGTTCTGGCCATGCACGCCGGGTTCGCCTTTCTCGAAGTCGGCACTGTGCGCCACAAGAATCAGGTCAATGCGTTGTCGAAGATCCTCAGCGACTTCGCCGTCTCGACCCTGGCCTACTTCTTTATCGGCTACTGGCTGTCGTATGGCGTGCACTTCATGCACCCGGCGGCCACCCTGGGCGCAGAACATGGCTACGGATTGGTCAAGTTCTTCTTCCTGCTGACCTTCGCTGCGGCGATCCCGGCGATCATTTCCGGTGGTATCGCCGAGCGTGCGCGGTTTGCCCCGCAACTGTGCGCCACGGCATTGATCGTCGCCTTCGTCTACCCGTTCTTCGAAGGCGTGGCCTGGAATGGCAACCTTGGCGTGCAGGCCTGGCTGGCCGAGCGCTTCGGCGCCAGCTTCCATGACTTCGCCGGCTCCGTGGTGGTGCACGCCATGGGCGGCTGGCTGGCGCTGGCGGCGGTGCTGCTGCTCGGTCCGCGCAATGGGCGCTACCGTGACGGCCGACTGGTGGCGTTCGCGCCGTCGAACATTCCATTCCTGGCGCTGGGCTCGTGGATCCTGATCGTCGGCTGGTTCGGCTTCAACGTGATGAGCGCGCAGACCCTGCCGGCGGTCAGTGGCCTGGTGGCGGTGAACTCGCTGATGGCGATGGTGGGCGGCACTGTCGCGGCGCTGCTGGTCGGGCGCAACGATCCGGGCTTCCTGCACAACGGCCCATTGGCCGGGCTGGTGGCGATCTGTGCCGGTTCCGACCTGATGCACCCGGTGGGGGCGTTGGTGACCGGGGCGCTTGCCGGGGCGTTGTTCGTCTGGTGCTTCACCGCCACGCAGAACCGCTGGAAGATCGACGACGTGCTCGGTGTCTGGCCGCTCCACGGTATCTGCGGCGTATGGGGTGGGATTGCCTGCGGAATCTTCGGCCAGACGCTGCTCGGCGGCCTTGGTGGCGTCAGCCTGATCAGCCAGCTGCTCGGCACCTTGGCCGGTGTGCTGGTGGCGTTGGCCGGCGGCTTTGCCGTGTACGGCACGCTCAAGGCCGTGTGCGGCCTGCGCCTGAGCCAGGAGCAGGAGTATTACGGCGCCGACGTGTCGATTCACAAGATCGGCGCCACCAGCCAGGACTAGAACGCCTTAGCGTCCGGCCAGCAGGCGCGCCTCACCGGCGTCGAGGGCGCTGACCGGGCCGGTCAGCAGTACCGCGTCGCCGGCGTGCAGGCAGGTTTGCGGCTCCAGTTGCAACGCGTTGCCGTCACGCTGCACGGCTTGCAGCTCGACCCCGGTCTGCTCGATTGCCAACTCGCTGAGCGGGCGGCCACAGGCGTAGGCATCAGCGCCAAGGGTTACTGCGTGCATCAGCACCTTTGGCTGGCCTTCGCTGTCCAGCGGGTTGGTCTGGGCGCCTTGATAGAAACCGTGCAGCAGGCGATAGCGGTTTTTGCGCACTTCATCGACGCGTTGCTGCACCTGCTCCTGCGGCAGGCCGAGCATCACCAGGGCGTGCGAGGCGAGCATCAGGCTCGATTCAAGCAACTCCGGCACTACGGCGCTGGCGCCGGCCGCGCGCAATTCGTCGCGCAGGCTGTCGTCACGGGTCCGCACCAGCACCGGAATCTGCGTGTTCAGGTGGCGTGCGGCCTTGAGCACGCTCATCGCCACATCGGTCTTGTCCACGGCGATCACCAGCAGGCGCGCGCGGTCCAGGCCGACAGCGCTCAGCAGCTCGCCCCGGCGCGAGTCGCCATAATGCACGTCGTGCTCGCCGGCGCTGGCTTCCTGTACCCGCACTGGGTCGTCGTCGAGGGCAATGAAGTCCACCTGCTCGCGGCGCAGGAAGCGCCCGATCGATTGGCCGACGCGGCCATAGCCGCAGATCACTACGTGGCCATCGAGGTCGGCGCTCTGCGCGCCGATGGCTTCCAGGTGCACTTCCTGGTTCGGCTTGCGGTGCAGGTGCGCCGCCATGCTCGGGGCGGCACGCAGCAGCAGCGGGGTGACCAGCATCGAGCAGAAGGTGGCGGCCAGCAGCAGATCGCCGAGGCCCTCGGGCAGCAGCCGGCTTTGCGCCATCTGCGCCATCAGGGCGAAACAGAACTCGCCGCCCTGGGCCAGGGCCAGGCCGCTGCGCCAGGCGGTTTCCGCATCGCTGCCGCGCAGACGTACCAGCGCCGCGACGACGAAGCCCTTGAGCAGCAGCAGACCGACGGTCAGGCCGAGGATCTCCAGGCCGTGGCTGGCGAACAGCGGCAGGTCGATGAGCATGCCGATACTGACGAAGAACAGCCCCAGCAGAATGTCGCGGAACGGCCGGATGTCGGCCTCGATCTGGTGCCGGTAATGGCTTTCGCCCAGCAGCATGCCGGCGAGGAACGCGCCCAGCGCCGGCGACAGGCCAAGCAGGTGGGTGAGCCAGGCGGTCAGCAGCACGATCACCAGGGCCAGCAGCACGAACAACTCGGCCGAGTGCGAGGCAGCGACCTCATGGAACAGCCGCGGCAGCAGCCAGCGGCTGGCCAGCAGCAGGCCGACGAAGAGCACCAGGGTTTTGCCCAGGGTCAGCGGCAGGGCCCAGTACCAGGCCTGCTCGCTGTCGCCGGCAAACACCGGCACCAGGGTCAGCAGCAGCACCGCCACCACATCCTGGAACAGCAGCACGCCGATCGCGTTCTGGCCATGGCTGCTGAAAATCTCGCCAAGGCTGGTCAGTTCCTTGCTGACGATTGCTGTGGACGACAGCGCCAGGCCGCCGCCGAGCAGCAGCGCGGCATTCGCTGGCATGCCCAGCAGGGCCAGCAGCCCGGCCAGCAGGACGGCGGTGCAGATCACCTGCAGGCTGCCCAGGCCAAAGACCACCCGGCGCAGGGCGAGCATTTTCGACAGGGAGAATTCCAGCCCCAGGGAGAACAGCAGGAACACCACGCCCATTTCCGCCAGGTCCGGCAGTTCTTCGCTTTCGTTGACCCAGTCGAGCGCAGTCGGTCCGACGAACAGGCCGACGCACAGGTAGCCGAGCACCGGCGGCAACTGCAGGCGGCGGAACACGGCGATAACGACCAGCGACGAGGCCAGGATGATCAGCAGGTTGGCAAACACTCACACACTCCATGTAAACAGCGCAAAAAACCGCCAAGCCTAACCGGTAATGGGCAGGCGACCAATGATCCAGGTCAGCTCGCCGGCCTGTGTATTGCGCGGGTCGACGGCGGCGGGCCGAGGGTCCTAGAATAACCCTCCATTTCCATTTGTGTCGGTGCTGTTCATGCTTCCTGAATGCCAACTGTTCGGTACGCTCGGTTGCCACCTGTGCGAAGTTGCCGAAGCCCTGCTGATGCCATTCGTCGAACATGGCCTGCTGGTCGAACTGGTCGACATCGCCGAGAGCGAGGGCCTGGTCGAACACTACGGGTTGATCATCCCGGTGCTGCGCCGCTGCGACAGCGGCGCCGAGCTGAACTGGCCGTTCGATGCCGATCAGGTGGTGGCGTTCCTGCGCTAGGAGAACCAGGCCGGGGCGTTTACATGGCGATGCAAAGTGCCGAGTGCAGAGGGCGCCTGCTCGTTGGACAATCGCGGCTGATTTTCCGCCTGCCAAGGAGTGGCACCGATGTACCTGAGCCCGTTTTTCACCCTCGCCGAACTGACCGTGTCGCAAGTCGCCAGCCGCGAAGGCATCAACAATACCCCCGACGCCATGGCGCTGGCCAACCTGCGTCGGCTTAGCCAGACCCTGGAGCAGGTGCGCAGCATTGCCGGCTGCCCGATCCTCATCAGCAGCGGCTTTCGCAGCCTGGCACTGAACCAGAAGGTCGGTGGTTCACCCAGCAGTGCTCATACCAAGGGCCTGGCCGCCGACATCAGCGCGGTGAAGTTTTCCCCCCGGGAGCTGGCGCAGCGGCTGATCAACAGTACGCTGGTGTTCGACCAGCTCATCTACGAGTACGACAGTTGGATTCACGTGGGCCTGGCCGAAACCGGTGCGCGCCGGCAGGTGCTGACCATCCGCAAGGGGACCGGCTACCTGTCGGGGCTGTGCTGACAGGCACGGCCGATTGACGATAACGCTGCTCATCCCTATGCTGTATATAAATACAGTAATGGGGCGATTGCATGCGCCTGAGGGAACAGTCGATGGTCAACGTCGAACAATTGAAATACAGCATCAACCGCATGTCCGCCGACAAGGTTCAGGAGGCGGTGCTCGAATTACGCCTCGATGGCCTGGTCACCGAGGGCAAGACACCGTTCAGCAAAGTTCATTTCAACACCTGCTTCGCCGAGATCGAGGCATTGTTCCAGCGCGCCGGCTATCACCGTCCTCTGGACGTGGTCGGCTACGAAGGCTTGTTGTACGCCTTGTACGATCCAACCCGCTGGGAAGCGGTGCAGGTGCTGCGCTGGCTCAAGGAGTTCACCGAGGCTGCGGCCAGCCGGGCTGGTTGATCGGCCGGGCATGCAGGATAATGCCGGGTCATTATCCTGCGAGTGTGCCCATGAGCGTTACTTTCGACCCGGCCCGGCATCAAGCCAGCACGGTGTGCCTGCCGCCCGGCAATTGGGCCACCGTGCTGGACTGCCTGTGCGATCACTTCAAGGCCATCGGGCGCGAGCAATGGCTCGACCGCATTGCCCGTGGCAAGGTGCTCGACGCGCAGGGCCAGCCGATCAGTAACGCAACTGCGTACAAGCAAGGGCTGCGCATCCATTACTTCCGCGAAGTGCCCAACGAAAAGCCGATCCCGGTGCAGGAACATATCCTGTACAGCGATGAGCACCTGGTGGTCGCCGACAAGCCGCATTTCCTGCCGGTGACACCCACGGGCGAGTACGTCGAGCACACCTTGCTGCGCCGGCTGATCCGCCGCCTCGACAACCCCAACCTGGTGCCCCTGCACCGTATCGACCGGCACACCGCCGGGCTGGTGCTGTTTTCGGCCAACCCGCAAAGCCGTACAGCCTATCAGCAGTTGTTTCCTACCCGACAAATCGACAAGCACTACCAGGCCATCGCCCGGGCCTTGCCTGAGTTGACGTTTCCGCGGGTGCACACAAGCCGCATGGTCAGCGGCGAGCCGTTCTTCCGCATGCAGGAAGCGCCCGGCACGCCGAACAGCGAAACCATTGCCCAGGTGCTGGAGCAGCAAGGTGAATTCTGGCGTTACGGCCTGTCGCCGGTTACCGGTAAAACCCACCAGTTGCGGGTGCACATGACCGCGCTCGGCGCGAGCATCTGCAACGATCCGTTCTACCCGGACGTGGTCAATGGCGAGGACGATTACAGCAAGCCGCTCAAACTGCTGGCACATAGCCTGCGCTTCAAAGATCCGTTGAGTGGTGAGGAGCGTTACTTCGAAAGCCGGCTGACGCTGGACTTCTAGACGGGCGCTGCCGGCGCACACCGCGAACGGTGTGCGCCACAGGCTTTAGCGGTTGAAGCGTTCTACCAGCGAGTACTGGGTGGTGGCGGTGCGGGTCAGCTCTTCGCTGAGCAGGGCCGAATGCTGGGCCTGCTCGGAAGTCTGGTCGGCGAGTTCGGCGATGGTGCTGATGTTGCGGCTGATCTCGTCGGCGACCGCGGTTTGCTCTTCGGTCGCAGCGGCAATTTGCGTGGTCATGTCGGTGATGTTGGCCACTGCTTCGCTGATACCCGCCAGTGCCTGATCGGCTTCCATTACCCGCGCCACGCCTTCTTCGGCCTGGCGATGGCCGGCTTCCATGGTCTGCACCGCATTGCTTGCGGTTTGCTGCAGCTTGGCGATCAGGCCGTGGATCTGCCCGGTCGATTCACTGGTGCGCTGCGCCAGTTGCCGAACTTCGTCGGCAACCACCGCAAAGCCACGGCCCATCTCACCGGCACGCGCCGCTTCGATGGCCGCGTTGAGCGCCAGCAGGTTGGTCTGGTCGGCAATGCCTTTGATTACATCGACCACACCACCGATTTCATCGCTGTCGCGGGCCAGCTGGGTCACCGTCTGCCCGGTTTCGCCCACGGCTACCGACAGCCGCTGGATCGCTTCGCGGGTTTCCCCGGCGATATCGCGGCCACGGCCGGTCAGGCGGTTGGCCTCCTGGGTGGCATCGGCGGTGCGCTGCACATGGTTGGCCACTTCCTGGGTGGTGGCGGCCATCTGGTTGACCGCGGCGGCGACCTGTTCGGTTTCGACGCGTTGGCGCTCCAGGCCCGAGGAACTGTTATGGGCCAGGGCGTCGGACTGACGCGCCTGCTCATTGAGGTGCTCGGCGGTATCCTGCAAGCGGGTCAGGCAGGTTTTCAGGCGTGCGTCCTGGCTGAGCATGGCCATTTCCAGGCGTGCCTGAACGCCGCGGCTGTCGGTGTACATTTGTGCGATCAGCGGGTCGGAAGTGGTCTGTTCAGCCAGCCGCAGCAGGCGCTTGAGCCCGCGCTGCTGCCAAGTTAAACCGAGCAGGCCGAGCGGCACCGACAGCCCGGCCGCCACGGCGAAGCCCCAGGAGTGGCCCAGCCAGCTGCCGATCAGGAAGCCGATCTGGCTGACCAGAATGAACGGCAGCCAGTCTTGCAGCACCGGCAGCCACTTGTCGCGGCGCGGAACGGCCGGCTTGCCCTGGTTGATGCGGGTGTACAGTTCTTCGGCGCGACGCACCTGTTCGGCGGTCGGTTTGACCCGTACCGACTCGTAACCGACTACCTGGTTGTTGTCGTACACCGGTGTGACATAGGCGTTGACCCAATAGTGGTCGCCGCTCTTGCAGCGGTTCTTGACGATGCCCATCCACGGTAGCCCCTGCTTGAGGGTGCTCCACATATGCGCAAACACGGCGGGTGGCACATCCGGGTGCCGGACCAGGTTGTGAGGAGCGCGAACCAGCTCTTCTCGGGAGAAACCGCTGATTTCGACAAAGGCATCGTTGCAATAGGTGATTACACCCTTGGCATCGGTGGTCGAGATCAAACGTTGCTGAGCTGGGAAAGTCCGTTCGCGCTGGGTAATCGGCTGGTTGTTACGCATAAGCTGTTCAATCCGCAAGGCTTTCGTGAGGTATCGGCAGAAAGGCGTTTTTATTGAATGGATATTTATAGAAAGTTGATCCAGCGCAAGGTAGGTCATCCTGACCTGAGCTACAGGAACTGTCCAAGTTTCAATAAATTAGCTGCATTCTTTCATATTTTTGACACATAAGTCGGCTAAAGACCGTACGTTCATAGTGGGATCAGCTGCGGATAGCTGAAACCGGCAAAATGCACCAGGTTGAGCCCGAAGTGGCACGCCAGCGCCGCGTACAGTCCGCCGTAGCGGTAAGCCAGGCCGTACCCGATGCCGGCCAGCCCGGCCAGGCCTACCCAGTGCCAGCCGCCAGCGAAATGCGCCAGGCCGAACAGCGTGGCGGTCAGCAGCAGTGCCAGGTTCTGCCCCTGTGGCACCGCCTTGAGGGCCCGTTGCAGGCTGCCTTGCAGGTAGCCGCGAAACAGCAGTTCTTCGGTCAGGCTCGCCAGCAGCAGGTTGTTCAGGGCCCACAACCAGGCCTGCTCCGGCCATTTTGGCGCCCAGCCGATCATGCCCATGGCCAGTGCCAGGCCGAGGCACACCAGGCAGGTCAGTGGCAGCAGCAGGGCGACGCTGAGCAGCCCCTGGCGGCGGCCGACGCTGAAGATCCACGGGCAGGCCAGCAGCAGCCAGAAGCCGATCAGCGGCTTGTCCAGGTTCAGGTACAGCGACAGCGGCAGCGCGCCCTCGCTCAGTTGCACCGGCTGGATCACTTTCGGGTTGTGGAAGCCCGGCAGCCAGTGCAGCGCCAACGCCACGGCCAACAGCACGAACAGGGCATGGCCGAGGCCGACCTGCCAGCGGTGTGTGCCGCGCCGCACCAACCAGGCGCTGCCGAACAGCAGAAGAAAGGCGGGAAGGGCGGTCAGGCCCACGCTGCCGTAAGCCAGAGCGATGGCGTAGCCGAGACCGAGCAGGGCCAGTCCGGTCCATTGAGAAGCGCGCATGGCGGAGTCCTTTGCGATGAAAAAGAAGTTTTCGACTTCCTGGCAACGCTTCAGGACACGTTGGATTGCGCTGTCCGGTGCAGAAAGCGCCGTTTTCGACGCGCAGTGCAGACGAAAAAAGGCCCGGCCACAAGGGGCCGGGCCATAGGGCAGGGCCTCAGCTCGCGATCAATTGTCGCAGCACATAGTGCAGGATACCGCCGGCTTTGAAGTACTCCACTTCATTGAGCGTGTCGATGCGGCACAGCACCTCGATCTGCTCGCTGCTGCCGTCGTCGCGCTGGATGCGCAGGCGCAGGGTCATGTGCGGCTGGATCTGCACGCCGCTCAGGCCGAGGATGTCGATGCGCTCATGGCCGCTCAGGCGCAGGCTCTTGCGGGTCTGCCCGGCGTTGAACTGCAGCGGCAGCACCCCCATGCCCACCAGGTTGGAACGGTGGATACGTTCGAAGCTCTCCGCCAGTACGGCTTTCACGCCCAGCAGGTTGGTGCCCTTGGCCGCCCAGTCGCGGCTGGAGCCGGTGCCGTATTCCTGCCCGGCAATCACCACCAGCGGCGTGCCTTCGGCCTTGTAGCGCATGGCCGCATCGTAGATCGCCAGCTGCTCGCCGCTGGGCACGTGGACGGTATTGCCGCCTTCCTCGCCGCCGAGCATTTCGTTACGGATACGGATGTTGGCGAAGGTGCCGCGCATCATCACTTCGTGGTTGCCGCGCCGCGAGCCATAGGAGTTGAAGTCGCGTGGTTCGACACCCTTGGCGCGCAGGTAGCGCCCGGCCGGGCTCTCGGCCTTGATATTGCCGGCCGGGGAGATGTGGTCGGTGGTGACCGAGTCGCCGAGCAGGGCGAGGATCCGCGCGCCGGGAATATCGGCGATGACCGGCAGCGGCCCGGTGATGTCGTCGAAGAACGGCGGGTGCTGGATATAGGTGGAATCGTCCTGCCAGACATAGGTCGCGGCCTGCGGTACTTCAATTGCCTGCCATTGCGCGTCGCCGGCGAACACCTCGGCGTATTCCTTGTGGAACATCGCCGTATCGACCTTGGCCACAGCGTCGGCGATTTCCTGCTGGCTGGGCCAGATGTCCTTGAGGTACACCGGTTTGCCGTCCTTGCCCAGGCCCAGCGCTTCGCTGGTCAGATCGACGCGTATGTTGCCGGCCAGTGCATAGGCCACCACCAGCGGCGGCGAGGCCAGCCAGTTGGTTTTCACCAGCGGATGTACGCGGCCTTCAAAATTGCGATTGCCGGAGAGCACCGAGGCCACGGTGAGATCGGCCTGGGTGATGGCTTTCTCTATCGGTTCGTCGAGTGGCCCGGAGTTGCCGATGCAGGTGGTGCAGCCGTAGCCGACCAGGTCGAAACCCAGCGCGTCGAGATACGGCGTCAGGCCGGCGGCCTTGTAATAGTCGGTGACCACCTTGGAGCCGGGGGCCAGTGAGCTCTTCACCCAGGGCTTACGGCTCAGGCCTTTTTCCACGGCCTTCTTTGCCACCAGCCCGGCGGCCATCATCACGCTCGGGTTGGAGGTGTTGGTACAGGAGGTGATCGCCGCGATCACCACCGCGCCATCGCGCAGCAGGTGGGTCTGGCCCTGGTGCTCGTAGCTGGCTTCGCCGGCCTGATCGGCATTGCCGACGGCGACGCCGCCACCGCCTTCGCTTTCCAGGCGGCCGAGGTCTTTGCTGGAGGCTTTCAGTTGCAGCCCGAGGAAGCCATCGAAGGCTTGCTTGACCTGCGACAGGGCAACCCGGTCCTGCGGCCGTTTCGGCCCGGCCAGGCTGGCTTCGACGTCGTGCATGTCCAGTGCCAGGCTGTCGCTGAATAGCGGCTCCTGGCCCGGCAGGCGCCACAGGCCCTGGGCCTTGCAGTAGGCCTCGACCAGCGCCACCGTGGCCTGCGGGCGGCCGGACAGGCGCAGGTAGTCGAGGGTCACCTCGTCCACCGGGAAGAAACCACAGGTGGCGCCGTATTCCGGGGCCATGTTGGCAAGGGTGGCGCGGTCGGCCAGCGGCAGGTCGGCAAGGCCGTCGCCATAGAATTCGACGAATTTGCCGACCACGCCTTTCTTGCGCAGCATCTGCGTGACGGTCAGCACCAGGTCGGTGGCGGTGATGCCTTCGCGCAGCTTGCCGGTGAGCTTGAAACCGATCACTTCGGGGATCAGCATCGACACCGGCTGACCGAGCATGGCCGCTTCCGCCTCGATGCCGCCGACGCCCCAGCCAAGCACGCCGAGGCCGTTGATCATGGTGGTGTGCGAGTCGGTGCCGACCAGGGTGTCGGGGAAGGCGTAGGTGCGGCCGTCTTCTTCGCGGGTCCAGACGGTGCGGCCCAGGTACTCGAGGTTGACCTGGTGGCAGATGCCGGTGCCTGGCGGCACCACGCTGAAGTTGTCGAAGGCGTTCTGCCCCCAACGCAGGAACGCATAGCGTTCGCCGTTACGCGCCATCTCGATGTCGACGTTTTCGCCGAACGCCGCCTGGCTGGCGTAGCGGTCGACCATCACCGAGTGGTCGATCACCAGGTCCACCGGCGACAGCGGGTTGATCCGTTGCGGGTCGCCGCCGGCCTTGGCCATGGCCGCGCGCATGGCGGCCAGGTCGACCACCGCCGGCACCCCGGTGAAGTCTTGCATCAGGACCCGCGCCGGACGGTACTGGATCTCGCGGTCCGAGCGGCGCTCTTTCAGCCAGTCGGCGAGGGCATGCAGGTCGTTGGCGGTGACGGTCTTGTGGTCTTCCCAGCGCAACAGGTTTTCCAGCAGCACTTTCAGCGACATCGGCAGACGTTGCAGGTCGCCGAGGCTTCGGGCGGCTTCGGTCAAGCTGTAGTAATGGTATTCACGGTGGTCTACCGTGAGGGTCTTGAGGGTTTTCAGGCTGTCGATCGAGGACATCTACCCACTCCTTTTGCGCCGGTGAGCGGCAATCTTCCTTGCAGGGGCCGGTTCACCGCCTCTGTGACGGTCCGCACGGCACGGACCTGGCGAACGATCAGGTTAGCTGCTTTTGCACTCCCTGACCCTGTACTGGACCGGCGGGGCGTGTCGCCAGTTCCGAAACTCCTTTATCATTCGCCGATTTGCTGCCGTTGCGCGTTGCGCGCGGTCAGGCCTTGGTGGAAATCTGCCACCGGCCGTTCTGGAGTGAGTGATGAATACCCTGTTTATGCATTGTCGGCCCGGCTTCGAGGGCGAGGTCTGTTCGGAGATCGCCGAGCATGCCGCGCGCCTGGGCGTTGCCGGCTATGCCAAGGCCAAGCCGCAGAGCGCCTGTGCCGAGTTTGTCTGCAACGATGCCGAGGGCGCTGCGCAGTTGATGCGCGAGTTGCGTTTCGAACAGTTGATTTTCCCGCGGCAGTGGGCGCGTGGCAGTTTTGTCGAGCTGCCCGAGACCGACCGCGTCGGGGTGTTGCTGGAACACCTGGCCGATTACCCGGTGTGCGGCAGCCTGTGGCTGGAAGTGATGGACACCAACGATGGCAAGGAGCTTTCCACCTTCTGCCGCAAATTCGAAGTGCCGCTGCGCAAGGCGTTGAGCAAGGCCGGCCGACTGGAAGAGAGCGCGAGCAAGCCGCGCCTGTTGCTGACCTTCGTCAGTGGTCGGCGGGTGTTTGTCGGCCTGGCGCCGGCGAACAACTCGGCGATGTGGCCGATGGGTATTCCGCGCCTGAAATTTCCGCGGGAGGCGCCGAGTCGTTCGACCCTGAAGCTGGAGGAGGCCTGGCACCATTTCATCCCGCGCGATCAGTGGGACGAGCGGCTGTCGGGCGACATGACCGGGGTCGACCTCGGCGCGGCGCCGGGTGGCTGGACCTATCAGCTGGTTCGGCGCGGCATGCTGGTGACGGCGATCGACAACGGGCCGATGGCCGAGAGCCTGATGGACACCGGGTTGGTACAACACCTGATGGCCGATGGCTTCACCTACAAGCCGAAGCAGATGGTGGACTGGATGGTCTGCGACATCGTCGAGAAACCGGCGCGCAGTGCGGCGCTGCTGGAAACCTGGCTGGGCGAGGGCTTGTGCCGCGAGGCGGTGGTCAACCTGAAACTGCCGATGAAGCAGCGCTACGCCGAGGTCCGGCGCTTGCTCGAGCGCATCGAGGAAGGCTTCAAGGCGCGCAAGGTGAAGGTGTCGATTGGCTGCAAGCAGCTGTATCACGACCGCGAAGAAGTGACCTGCCATCTGCGCCGGCTGGATCTGAAGCCGCGATGAGGCCCGCAAGTCGACCCCAGCACTTACGTGCACCACAATAACCGCCCCCGACCTCGGAGCCCCCGATGACCGATCTCACCCCCGACGCCACCCTCGATGCCACCGGCCTGAATTGCCCCGAACCAGTCATGATGCTGCACCAGCACGTGCGCGATCTGGCCGCAGGCGGCCTGCTCAAGGTGATCGCCACCGACCCGTCGACCCGTCGCGATATACCCAAGTTCTGCGTATTCCTTGGCCACGAGCTGGTCCAGCAGCAGGAAGACGCCGGCACCTACCTGTACTGGATTCGCAAGAAGCTCGACTAAGCCTGCGGCGCCTGGCGAATGCGCTTGCGCGCACTGCGGGTCAGGCGCACCGAGAGCATCAGCGCGGCGCAGGTCAGGCCGACAATCAAGCCTTGCCACAAGCCGCTCGGGCCGCTGGCCGGGGCCAGCCAGTCGGTCAGGCCGAGCAGGTAGCCCACCGGCAGGCCAATCCCCCAGTAGGCGAACAGGGTCAGGATCATCGTTACCCGCGTGTCCTGATAACCGCGCAAGGCGCCCGCCGCCGTCACCTGGATGGCGTCGGAGAACTGGAACAGCGCCGAATACACGATCAGCATCGAGGCAATCTGGATCACTGCGCCGTCGGCGGTATAAATAGTCGCAATCGGCTCCCGCAACGACAGCATCAGGCTCGCCGAAAAACATGCATAGGCCAACGCCGTGGCCATCCCCACGCCCGCAGCGAAGCGCGCCTGGCGCGGGTCGCCGGCGCCGATCGCCTGACCCACGCGCACGGTGACCGCCATGCCCAGCGAATAGGGAATCATGAAGACCAGCGAACTGACGTTGAGCGCGATCTGGTGCCCGGCGACCACGGTCGAACCCAGGCTGCCGATCAACAGGGCAATCACCGCGAAGATGCTCGATTCGGCAAACACCGCGATGCCAATCGGCAAGCCGACCGACAGCAGGCGCTTGATCACCGCCCACTGTGGCCAGTCGAAACGGCTGAACACATGGCTGTCGCGGTAGGCCGCAGCGCGCCCGAGCCAGAACGCCATACCCAGCGCCATAGCCCACATGACGATGCCGCTGGCCCAGCCGCAACCGACCCCGCCCATCGCCGGCACGCCGAGATGGCCATAGATGAACACATAGTTCAGTGGAATGTTCAGCATCAGCCCGCCAAGGCCGACCACCATGCTTGGGCGGGTACGGCCGAGGCCATCGCTGCAGCAACGCAGCACGTAGTAGAGGGCGATGGCCGGGAAGCCGAAGGCGATGCCGTGCAGGTAGGCCATGCACGGCGCGATCAGCTCAGGGTCGACTTTCATCAGGTGCAGGATCGGCTCGGCACTGAGCAGTAACGCGCTGCCGCCCAATCCCACCACCAGCGCCAACCATAGGGCCTGGCGCACCAGCGGACCGATCTCGGCCGATTGTCCGGCGCCGAAGCGTTGTGCGACCTTCGGCGTGGTAGCCAGCAGAATGCCGGTCATCAGCAGGAACACCGGCACCCAGATCGAGTTGCCCAGGGCTACAGCCGCGAGGTCGCGCGGGCCGACGCGGCCAGCCATCACCGCATCGACGAAGCCCATGGCGGTGGTCGCCAGCTGCGCGATGATGATCGGCGTGGCCAGGCTGAGCAGGCTGCGCACTTCGGTGCGAACCCGGGCAGGGCGGGAGAGGCGGGCGGTGTTCGTGTGTGTCACAAGGCAGGTGTCCAGGGTCCGGGGGCAGTGAACCGCGTAGTCTACGCTTTGACGTATCGGTCAGGAAACTCCGCGATGAGCCGTCGCGCTGCTGGAACCAGCGGCGTCGATGGGCCTACACTGCGTTCCCCTACAGGAGAGCGCCATGCTGATTGTTGCCGACGAGAATATCCCGCTGCTCGATGCCTTCTTTGCCGGCTTCGGCGAAATTCGCCGTTATCCGGGGCGGGCCATCGACCGGGCCTGCGTGACGGACGCCGATGTCTTGCTGGTGCGTTCGGTGACCCAGGTCGACCGCGCCCTGCTCGACGGCAGCAAGGTGCGCTTCGTCGGCACCTGCACCATCGGCACCGATCACCTCGACCTGGGCTACTTCGCCGAGGCCGGCATTCACTGGTCCAGCGCGCCGGGGTGCAACGCGCGCGGCGTGGTCGACTACGTGCTAGGCAGCTTGCTGACCCTGGCCGATCTCGACGGCGTGGCCTTGGCATCGCGTACCTATGGCGTGGTTGGGGCTGGCGAGGTCGGTGGGCGTTTGGTGCAGGTGCTGCGCGGGCTGGGTTGGAACGTGCTGGTCTGCGACCCGCCACGGCAGGCCAGCGAGGGCGGCGACTATGTGAGCCTGGAGCAGGTGCTCCAGCAATGCGACGTGATCAGCCTGCACACGCCGCTGAGCCGCGACGGTGACCAGCCGACCTGGCACTTGCTCGATGCACCACGCCTGGCGCAACTGCGTCCGGGCGCCTGGTTGATCAATGCCAGCCGCGGGCCGGTGGTCGACAACCCGGCCTTGCGCGCCTTGTTGCAGGCGCGCGACGACGTGCAGGCGGTGCTCGACGTGTGGGAAGGCGAGCCGCAGGTCGACCTGGGCCTGGCCGACCTGTGTGTGATTGCCACGCCGCATATTGCCGGTTACAGCCTGGACGGCAAGCAGCGCGGTACGGCGCAGATCTATCAGGCATTCTGTGCCTGGCGTGGCGAGACGCCGCAGGTGCAACTGGCAGATCTGCTGCCGCCGCCGTGGCTGGCGCGGCTTGATCTGCAGGCTGCGACCGAGCCGGCCTGGGCGCTGGCGACGGTGTGCCGGGCGGTGTACGACCCGCGTCGCGACGATGCGGATTTTCGCCGCAGCCTGAGCCGCGATCCGTTGCAGCAACGGGCGGCGTTCGACGGCTTGCGCAAGGCCTACCCGGTACGCCGCGAGATTGACGGGCTGGCGGTGCGGGTCGAGGGGCAGGCGCCGGAGCTGGTGCAGATGGTGCGGGCGTTGGGTGCCATTGTGGTTTGAATTGTTGGCCTCATCGCGGGACGAGCCCGTTCCCACAGGGTTGGTGGTGCTCTCTGTGGGAGCGGGCTCGTCCCGCGATAAGACCCGCCTAGGCAATAAAAAACCCGGCACAAGGCCGGGTCATTTGAATTCCGTTGAATCAGTCTTTCTTGGACTTGGCGGGCTCTTTCCGGCTTTTCTCCAGCACTGCGCAGGCATGCTGGATCATGTCCTCGGTAATCGGCACCTCGCGCCCTTGCGCGTCGATGATCGAACCGCAGGGCAGGTTCGGATGTTTCGAATGTTCCGCTTTACCGCTGCTATTTTGCAAGCTCATTTCCTGTCTCCTCATCAGGTTGCAAGCTCAGACTAGATCGGCGAGATGACCGCCCTGTGACAACGCCTTCGGTGATCAGTCACGCCTGGTCAGTCCAACAGAAACCGCGCAAAACTGCCAGTGACACGTTAGAACGAAACAGTCTAGCGTCTACTGCGCGGCACTTGTGCCGGGTATCGCGCCAGTCTGGTGTGCAACGCCCGGTGTACTCCCAGAGTTTCTTGGCGCGCGACAGGCGGTCGGGTGTAGGCTGCATACATTCGCCCCCGCTATGGCTTCGTTCATGCCCATTCCGCTTTCCTCGCGCCAACGCCAGGCCATCCAGTTCGCCTGGCGCTTCATCCGCCCCTACCGCCAGCAGGCCATGGCTGCATTGCTGGCGCTGGTGCTTACCGCCGCTATCACCCTGTCGATGGGGCAGGGCATCCGCCTGCTGGTCGACCAGGGCTTCATGACCCAGTCGCCACACCTGCTCAACCAGTCCATCGGGTTGTTCATGCTGCTGGTACTGGCGCTGGCGGTGGGTACCTTCAGCCGCTTCTACCTGGTGTCGTGGATCGGCGAACGCTGCGTGGCCGACATGCGCCAGCAGGTGTTCGAGCACCTGATCGAGCTGCACCCGGGCTTTTTCGAAAGCAACCGCAGCTCGGAAATCCAGTCGCGGCTGACCACCGACACCACCCTGCTGCAATCGGTGATCGGCTCGTCGCTGTCGTTGTTCCTGCGCAATGCGCTGATGGTGGTGGGCGGCATCGTGCTGCTGTTCGTCACCAACCCCAAGCTCACCAGCATCGTGGTGCTGGCGCTGCCGTTGGTGCTGGCGCCGATCCTGATTTTCGGCCGGCGCGTGCGCAGCCTGTCGCGGCAGAGCCAGGACCGTATCGCCGACGTCGGCAGCTACGTGGCGGAAACGCTCGGCCAGATCAAGACCGTGCAGGCCTACAACCACCAGGAGCGCGACCGCCTGCGTTTTGCCCAGACCGTCGAGGCGGCCTTCGCTACCGCGCGCAAACGCATCGTCCAGCGCGCCTGGCTGATCACCCTGGTGATCGTGCTGGTGCTTGGCGCGGTCGGGGTGATGCTCTGGGTCGGCGGCATGGACGTGATTGCCGGACGGATTTCCGGTGGTGAGTTGGCCGCGTTCGTGTTCTACAGCCTGATCGTCGGCAGCGCCTTCGGCACCCTCAGCGAAGTGATCGGCGAGTTGCAGCGCGCGGCCGGCGCGGCCGAACGGATTGCCGAGCTGCTGGCCGCGCGCAGCGAGATCGCGGCCCCGCAACAGGGCCTGGTGACCCTGCCGTCGCGGGTCCGCGGCCGTCTGGCCCTGCAGGACGTGCATTTTGCCTACCCGTCGCGGCCCACCCCGGCGGCCATCGACGGCCTGACGCTGAGCATCGAGCCCGGCGAAACCCTGGCCCTGGTCGGACCGTCCGGTGCTGGCAAATCGACGCTGTTCGACCTGCTGCTGCGTTTTTACGACCCGCAACAAGGGCACATCCTCATCGACGGTCAGGCCCTGACCAACCTCGACCCGCAAGACCTGCGCCGGCATTTCGCGCTGGTTGCGCAGAGCCCGGCGCTGTTCTTCGGCACGGTCGAGGAGAACATCCGCTATGGTCGCGCCGACGCCAGCAGCGCCGAGGTCGAGGCGGCGGCGCGTACCGCTCATGCGCATGAATTCATTCTGCAACTGCCGCAGGGCTACCAGACCCACCTGGGCGATGCCGGCCTGGGCTTGTCCGGCGGCCAGCGTCAGCGCCTGGCGATTGCCCGGGCATTGCTGGTGGACGCGCCGATCCTGCTGCTCGACGAGGCCACCAGCGCCCTCGATGCGCAAAGCGAGCACCTGATCCAGCAAGCCCTGCCGAGCCTGATGGCGGGACGTACCACGCTGGTGATCGCCCACCGTCTGGCCACCGTACAGCATGCCGACCGCATTGCGGTCATCGATCAGGGCCGGCTGGTAGCTATCGGCAACCACCGCCAGTTGATTGTCGAGAGCCCGCTGTATGCACGGCTGGCGGCCCTGCAATTCAACACCGAATGAGCTTCTTTACGAATTTGTGACAGCGGCACGGGGTTTTGTCACATTTCTGTAGCAATCCCCTGAGAGTATCGAGTGCAGCTGTTGCGTAATGCTCAATGCAGTTTGGCTGCCATCGCTCGATGGCAGCTTTTTTTTGCCAGGAAATCGAAGACAGGGAGGTCTTTGGCAGGTCGTGGCCACTGCGCGACGGCTTCGTTCCCCACCCCTTGTTTCGAGACCCCATTCGATGTCTTTGCGTAAATCCCTGCGGATGCAAATTCTTGCCTTGCTCGGCGGCAGCCTGCTGGCAGTGCTGTTGATTGCCCTGGTGTGCTTCCATTTCCTCTCCGCCAGCGTGCAGGGCTACGGCCAATTGGTGAACGGGCCGTTGCGCGCGTCACAGCAGATCGACGAGGCTAACCTGCAGTTCAAGGTGCAGGTGCAGGAGTGGAAGAACGTCCTGCTGCGTGGCAAGCAGCCGGCCGAGCTGGACAAGTACTGGCAGCAGTTCCAGGCCCGCGAGCAGCAGGTGCAGCAGATTCTTGCCCAACTGCTGCGCGACAGCAGCGCCGACCCGGCCTTGCGCGCGCGCCTGCAACAGCTCAAGGATGCCCATGCCCAGCTGGGCGTAGCGTATGGCCGTGGGCGTGACGCGTTCCTGGCCGCGGGGGGCGATCCAGCCGCGGGCGATCAGGCGGTCAAGGGCGTCGACCGCGCGGCCAGCGAACAGATGAGCGAGCTGGTGAGCCAACTGCGCGCGGCGGCCGACCGGCAGGCCGTGGCGATCAGCGCCAGTGCCGAGCGCACGGTGTGGCTGGGAGCGTTGGTGATGCTCGGCTCGGCGCTGCTGATTGGTGTGCTCAGCCTGTGGCGGGTCAACCGCAGCCTGATCGAGCCGATTGGTCGATTGATCGAATACGTTGCGCACTTGAGTCAGGGGCGCTTTGACGCGCGAGTCGAAAGTGACCGGCAGGACGAACTGGGCAAGCTGGCCAAAGCGGCGAACACCCTGCGCGATTTCCTCGCCGACACCGTTGGCCGTCTGCAGGACAACGCTGGCGAGCTGGAGGCGGCCAGTGGTGAACTGCGCACCCTGGCCGGCGGCATGGCGCGTGGCACCGACGATCAGTTCCAACGTACCGATCAGGTGGCCACGGCAATGCATGAGATGTCGGCCACCGCCCAGGAAGTGGCCCGCCATGCTGCCGATGCGGCGCGAGCGGCGGACGAGGCCGATCACAGTGCCCAGGCCGGCGAGCAGGTGATGCAGGCGACCATCGACACCATTGCCGTGGTCAACCGCGAGATTGCTGGCACGGCGACCGTGATTCGCGACCTGGAGCAGGACAGCGCGCGGATCGGCAAGGTGCTGGAGGTGATCCGCGGGATTGCCGAGCAAACCAACTTGCTGGCGCTCAATGCGGCCATTGAGGCGGCGCGGGCCGGCGAGGCCGGGCGTGGCTTTGCAGTGGTCGCCGATGAAGTACGTAGCCTGGCGCAGCGTACCGCGGCGTCGATTGCCGAGATCAACCAGATCATCAGCGCAGTGCAGTCGGGCGCGGTCGAGGCGGTGAAAGCCATCGAGAGCGGGCAGGCGCGCAGCGAGGAGGGGGCCGAGCAGGTGCAGCAGGCAGGGGCGATGTTGCAGCGGATTACCCACGCGGTGGAGGCGATTCGCGATATGAACCGGCAGATCGCGACGGCGGCGGAAGAGCAGACCAGCGTTGCCGAGGATATTTCCCGCAACCTGGTGGAAATCACCCGGATCGCCACCGACAACCAGGGTGCGGTGCAGCGTACCGAGCAGGCCGGGCATCGCCTGCATGCGCTGTCGGGGCAGTTGGGCGAGGTAACGGCGCGGCTGAAGGCCTGAAAGCATCGCGGGACGAGTCGTCCCGCGATGAGGCCCTAGCGGTTTATCAATGCCGGCGCTTCTTGTCCGCCAGGTTGTTGCCCAGGGCACCGCCTGCCGCACCACCCAGGCCGGCACCGATGGCCGAGCCGGTGCTGCCGCCAAGCTTGCCGCCCACCAGCGAGCCCCCTGCCGAACCCAGGCCTCCGCCCAGCGCGGCCTTGGCCTTGTTGCCTTTTTTCGCGCCCATCGCGCTACCGGCCGCGCCACCCACGCCAGCGCCGATGGCGGCGCCGGTGCTGCCACCGAGCTTCTGCCCGACCACGTTGCCGAGCACACCGCCCAGGCCGCCCCCCAGGGCTGTCTGGCCGTCGCCGGCGACAGCACCGTGTGCGAACAACAGGCCCAGGGTCAGGGCAGCAAGAGTCTTACGCATTTGAAACAACCTCGGTTGTAGGAAAAAGGCGTGCATTCTGCTGCGCCGCGCGGTGCAGGGCAATCGTGGCACCCTTGCTGGCACCGCACAAACGACAAAGCCCGCGCGAGGCGGGCTTTGCTGGAAAGAGTTGGTCGGAGAGGCAGGATTCGAACCTGCGGCCTTCTCGTCCCGAACGAGACGCGCTACCTGGCTGCGCTACACTCCGATGGAAGAAATTCTACTCAAAATTCCGCGCTCGACAAGCCCCTTTGAGCGATGCGTGTGCCAGGCAAATCAGATTTCCTTGACGGTGCGGATCTGGTCCTTGTTGATCCGGGTGTGTTTGCCGTCGAGTTGTTCGAACTCGTAGAAGCCTGAATCGTCGTCATATTTAGGGGTGTCGACCGCCTGGATCTCACGGCCGTCGTTTAGGGTGATCACGGTCGGCGATGCACAGCCAGCGAGGGTGCCCAGGCCGAGTGCGAGGAGGAAAGCAGGGAGGGTCCGTTGAATCATTGTGTCTCTCCAGTAAAGAGTGGTTCCGTGTAATGTTTTTGAGACGCGGGCTGTTACCGCAAAGTTCCTTGCAGGTTGAGCATAGCGGCTCCTGATTGGCATTGTGGTCTCTGTGGGCGCGGGACGCGCGCGCACGGTCTGCGTTCCATAGACCCAGCTCATGTCCCCGTTACTTCCCTGTGATATAACTTCGGCCATTCCTCCCTCCCAATGGATCAAGGCCAGATGAAAGCCAAGGCTGATGTACCCTTCGTGCCCCTCAATATTGCCGTGCTGACCGTCAGCGATACGCGCACGCTGGAAACCGACACCTCCGGCCAGTTGTTTGTCGACCGTCTCGGCGCAGCCGGGCATAACCTGGCCGCCCGTGTGCTGCTCAAGGACGACCTGTACAAGATCCGCGCCCAGGTCGCGACCTGGATCGCCGACGACCAGGTCCAGGTGGTGCTGATCACTGGCGGTACCGGGTTCACTGGCCGCGACAGCACCCCGGAAGCGGTAGCCTGCCTGCTCGACAAGCAGGTCGATGGCTTTGGCGAGCTGTTCCGTCACATCTCCCTGGCCGACATCGGCACCTCCACCGTGCAATCGCGCGCCCTCGCCGGGCTGGCCAACGGCACCCTGGTCTGCTGCCTGCCTGGCTCGACCAACGCCTGCCGCACCGCCTGGGACGGGATCCTCGCCGAACAGCTGGATGTCCGTCACCGCCCGTGCAACTTCGTCGTTCACCTGAAGCAGGTGAGCCCCTGCGAAAGCCGTGGCTGAAGCGCCGGCGGCCAAGCCGCTGATGCCCATCGAGGCCGCGCTGGAGCGCCTGCTGGCGCTGGCCGAGGCGGCACCGATCGTCGACACCGAGCAGGTCGCCCTGGCCGATGCCGAAGGCCGGGTACTGGCGACCAGCCTGGTAGCCAGCCTCGACCTGCCGCCCTGGCCGAACAGCGCCATGGACGGTTATGCGCTGCGCCTGGCCGACTGGCACGGCGAGCCGCTGCCGGTCAGCCAGCGGATCTTCGCTGGGCACGCCCCTGGCCCGCTGGAGCCGGGCAGTTGTGCGCGGATCTTCACGGGTGCGCCGTTGCCCGAAGGCGCCGATTGCGTCGAAATGCAGGAAAACGCCGTGGTCCAGGCCGACCAGCGGGTGAGTTTCAGCGAGCCGCTGCGGCCCTGGCAGAACGTGCGTCCGCAAGGCCAGGAAACCCGTGCCGGCGAAGAAGTGCTGGCGGCGGGCACCCGCCTTGGGCCGATTGAGTTGGGCCTGGCCGCGTCACTGGGGCAGGCCACGCTCGCGGTGGTGCGGCGGGTGAAGGTCGCTGTACTGTCTACCGGCGACGAGTTGGTCGAGCCGGGGGTGCCGCTGGGCCCCGGGCAGATCTACAACAGCAACCGGCGCTTGCTCTGCAGCTGGCTGCAACGCCTGGGCTGCGACGTACTGGATGCCGGGATCTTGCCCGACGATCTGGAGAAGACCCGGGCGCGCCTCGGCCAGCTCGACAGTGTCGACTTGATCCTTTCCACCGGTGGGGTCTCGGTTGGCGAAGCCGACTACCTGGGCATCGCCTTGCGCGAAGAGGGCGAGCTGGCCTTGTGGAAGCTGGCCATCAAGCCTGGCAAACCTCTGACCTTCGGGCATTTCCGCGGTGTGCCGGTGATCGGCCTGCCGGGTAACCCGGCCTCGACCCTGGTTACCTTCGGCCTGTTGACCCGGCCGTACCTGCTGCGCCGTCAGGGCGTGCAGGAGGTGACCCCGTTGCACTTTGCCGTGCCGGCCGGCTTCGACTGGCCGAAGGCCGGTAACCGTCGCGAATACCTGCGCGGGCGCATGGCGCAGGGCCAGGCGCTGATCTACAAGAACCAGAGTTCGGGTGTGCTGCGCAGCGCGGCCTGGGCCGAAGGGTTGGTCGAAGTGCTGGAAGGCAGCACGCCGGCGCGGGGCGACAGCGTGCGCTTCATTCCGCTCAGCGAGCTACTCGGCTGAGCGTAACAGCCCGCTGGCGAGGCCCTCCTCGGCCAGTGGGCGCTGCGTCGCCAGGCGCGTATAGATCCCTTCCAACTGTGCTGCGGCCATGTCCCAGTCATGCCGCTCGCCGACAAACTGGCGCGCCGCCTCCGAGAGCTGGCGCAGGCGCCACGGCTGGTTGAGCAGTTGGGTGATGGTCAGCGCCAGGGTGTCGCTGTCCTCGCAGCCGACGTAGTGCTCGCCATTGCGCACCGCCAGGCCGCTCACGCCGTGGTGCGTGGTGACTACCGGCAAACCCGCCGCCATCGCTTCCAGTAGCTTGATCTTGCAGCCGCCGCCATGGCGCAGCGGAGCGAAGAACAACGCCGAGTGCCGCTGCAGGTCGCGCAGGTCCGGCAGGTAGCCGACCCACTCGATGCGCGGGTCGTTCCAGCGCAGTTTCCAGTGGTTGGGCAGGGCATTGCCGACCACCGCCAGGCGTACCGCCGGGTTGCTCTGCCAGATCTGTGGGAGGATTTCCTCCAGTGCCCACTCGATGGCTTCGAGGTTGGCACCGTACTCGAAGTTACCCACGAACAGCAGCCGTTGGCTGTGTGGGCATGAACTGATGTGCCGGTAGTGCTCGCAGTCGACGCCGTTCACCGCCAGGGCGGTGTGGCGCCCGGTCAACTGGCTGATCTGCTCGGCATCGCTGGGGCTGACCGCCACCACTTCACTGGCCTGCCTGAGTACCCGGGCTTCCCAACGCCGATAGCGCCAGCGGTCGAAACTGTTGAACGGCCGCAGCCACAGCGGCAGGCGGTCCTGGCAGGCGGCCCCCATCGACGACTCGATATTGTGCTCGCTGAGCAGAAACGGCAGACCGCGGGCTTTCAAGGCTTGTTCGAACGGCTGAAAACTGTAGCTATGCTCAATCTGGATAACATCCCACGGCTCCTCCAGCAATTGCTCGAAGCGGTGCCGCAGGTGCGGCGCCAGGCCGTTGATGCTCGCGCGCATCGGGTAACAGAGGTAGAACGCGGCAAACAGGTTCAGCGGGCTTTGCAGCGGGCGCCGCGGCAATACGATCAGGCGCTCGACCAAGGGTTCGAGCGCCTCGCGCGCGGCCTCGCTGAGCGGGATCTTCGACTGCACCAGCAAGGTGATGCGGTGGCCGCGCTGCGCCAAGGTGCGCAGCAGGTGGAATTGCCGGGTCTTGTTGCCACTGGTGGTCGGCCAGGGCAGGTAGGGGAGGGTCCAGAGTACGCGCATGACCTTCTCTCGCTTGCCGGGTCGGGCGTTTGCAGGTCGTTGGCAGAAAGCGCGGAGCGCGAAGCCTTGCAGGGCGCAGAGCACGGTGTCTCTGAAGTAAAGGTCAAAATAATGGCTTTTCCAGTTGAAAATTTTGATAAAGCCAAATAATTGTCGATGCTCGTCGGGAGTAGTCGGCTGGCTGCTGTGGTCGAGATAGGCAGGCTGCCATCAGGCATGGGCATTTCAGGGGGAAGACAATGACCAGTTCAGGCAAGGCGCTGTTGGTGCTGCATGGCAAACAGGCGATGAACGAAGACGTCCGTGCGGCGGTCAAGGCCGCTCGCGAGCGCGGCTGGCGGTTGGATGTGCGGCTCACCTGGGAAGGCGGCGATGCCCAGCGCCTGGTGCGCGAGGCGCTGCAGGCGGGCTATAGGCACCTGATTGCCGGCGGTGGCGACGGCACCTTGCGCGATGTCGCCGACGCCATGGCCGAGGCGCAGAGCGAGGCCAGCCTGGTGCTGTTGCCACTGGGCACCGCCAACGACTTCGCCAGGGCTGCCGGTATTCCACTGGAGCCGGCGGCAGCGCTGGCATTGCTCGATGAGCCGGCGACGCCGATCGATCTGGGCGAAGTCGACGGGCAGGTCTTCCTCAACATGGCGACAGGCGGTTTTGGCAGTCAAGTCACGGCGAATACCTCCGAAGACCTGAAGAAGATGCTCGGCGCCGCCGCCTACCTGTTTACCGGGTTGTCACGCTTTACCGAATTGCGTGCGGCCTCGATCGAGCTGCACGGCCCGGATTTTCGCTGGCAAGGCGAACTGCTCGCGTTGGGGATCGGCAATGGCCGCCAGGCGGGCGGCGGGCACCTGTTGTGCCCGACGGCGTGCGTGAACGATGGTTTACTTGATATCAGCATTCTGCCGGCACCGCAGGAAGTGGTTGGCACACTGCGCGACCTGCTCAGCGATGGCCTGGGCCTGGAGCGCATTTTCGTCCGTGCGCGCTTGCCGTGGGTCGAAATCAAGAGTGCCGAGGGCCTTTACCTGAACCTTGATGGCGAACCGCTAGAGGGCGATAACCTGCGCTTCCGCGCATTGCCAGGGGCCCTGCGCGTGCACCTGCCGAAAGGTTCGGCGCTGCTCAGTCGTCCAGGCTGATGATCTGCTCGCGCACGGCAAACAGCACCAAGCCGGCGACATCGAAGATTTGTAGGCGCTTCATGATCTGCGAGCGGTGGGTTTCCACGGTCTTGATGCTCAGGCCCAGGCCGCCGGCAATTTCCCGGGTGGACTTGCCGCGCACGATCAGACGCAAAATCTCCAGCTGGCGGGCGGTGAGGTTGTGGGTATCGCTGGGCGCGGGCTTGACCTGGGCGCGCACCAGCGCCTGGTTGATCACCGTGTGCGCGATTGCCGGGCTCAGGTAGCGCTCATCGTTGCGCAGCGCCGCCAGGGCCTGCTCCAGCTCGACCGCGGTGGTGTCCTTGAGCAGGTAGCCATGGGCGCCAGTTTCCAGGGCCTGCATGATCAGTTCGGGGTCGGTGTGCATCGACAGGATCAGCACTTTGGCTCGACTGCCGCTGGCCTTGAGGCGGCCGAGGGCCTCCAGGCCTCCGGTGCAGCGCATGGAAATGTCCAGCAGGACGATGTCGGGGTCCAGTTGCAGTACCAGCTCCGGCAACTGGCTGCCATCGCTTGCTTCACCGACCACGGCATAGCCGGGAATGTCGGACACCAGGGCGCGCACGCCTGCGCGGATCAGGGAGTGGTCGTCCACCAGCAGCAAATTACAGGTCATGGGGTTTTACTTGTGTTAGCGCGTTCGAGTGTTCGGGGCGGCCAGGGGAAGAGGGCGTTGATCTGTGTGCCTTTGCCAGGCTCGCTGTGCACACTGAGGCTGCCATTGAGCAACTGCGCGCGTTCGGCCATGCCGGACATGCCGCGCTGGCCTTCGTCGGCCGGATGGCTGGCCGGGACGAAGCCCAGGCCGTCGTCGTTGATCGTCAGCGACAGGCCTTCCGGCAGGCGCTGGATGCGCACCACCAGGTTGCGTGCCTGGGCATGTCGAAGCATGTTGGTAACGGCTTCCTGGGTGATGCGGAAGGCGGCGATCGCCATGTCTTCCGGGATGCCGTCCAGGCGCTGCTTGCAGTCGACGCTCCAGAGCACCTCGGTGTTTTCCAGGGTGCGCAACAGGTGCGCACGCAGGCTGGCTTCGAGGCCCAGGCTGGCCAGTTGTCGTGGGTTGAGGATGGCCGAAACGTCACGTACGTTGGCCAGGGTATCGTCCAGCGTGCGGCGCAGGGTTGCACATTGTTCCTGCAGTTCTGCCGGCATGCGCCGCTGCAACCAGTCGGCCTGCAGCTTGGCAGCGGTGAGCAGTTGACCGATGTCGTCGTGCAACTCGCGGCTCAGGCGTTGCCGTTCGCTTTCCTGCACCTTGAGCAAGCGGTCGGCCAGTTCTTGCGGGCGCATGGCGATCAAGCGTGCAGCCTGGTGCAACTGCCAGCCCATCGCGAGCACCGCCAGCACTTGCAGGGCCAGCAGGCTGGCCGGCATCGGCACGGCCTGGACGTACAGCGCCAGGTTGGCCACCACCGACGCCAGGCAAAGCAAGGCACTGGCCCAGTGGAGTTGGGAAACTCCCGGCAGGCTGCGCTTGAGTGTCTTGAGGCTTGAAAGCATAGGGAATGAAGCCACTGGAGTGTCGCGGTTTAAAGCCGCCCAAAAGGTTAGCCGAAGGTGTTTGTCGTGTTGCCTTCCGGTAACTTTTTTATAGTCGGATTCCGCAGGGTGTCAGGTAACTTTTTAATACGCTAAAACCGCCATAGTCGAGCATCTTCGGCTGTCGCCAGCGGTTTGCATCGCGCATGGTATCACTTCGCATTGGATTGGTCGCGGGGCGTGGAAATCGTCTGAAGTGTCTGGTTTTAGGGGCTGGCACATGCGTTCCGGATGCTAGTGATTCTAGCATTTTGATATCATTGCTGGCGATCTGAAACTGTCCGTATATGGTCTGATGTACTTTGCTTGTGCAACATGCTGGCATGTGTATACACCGCGCAATTACCAGAGAAGTGCAGTTAGCGCGCATCGGCTTATTCGTATGTTAGCCAACTAAGGTTTTCCCTTAGTTAGGCCAGGTGTGCCGGTCGGAAGCAGGCGTGTTGGCAGGGGGCGACAACGAAGAAGTGGGTGCTAGCAGGACTGCGTGCTTTCATGGCCAGTGGCACAGGGCGCCGGCATGTCCAGGGTATTGCTCAGGGTATGCAGCAGTTGCATTTGCTCCTGGCGGTCCAGGCCGAGTTGACCGGTGTGCGGATCGATCAGTTCGAGTTGCCAGGCCACCAGCTTCAGGCATTCGTGAAGGGTGTTCAGGCATTCGCGCTGCAGGCGTTCACGGCACGCCGGCGGTTCTAGCAGTTGGCGCAGGTGCTCGCAGAACTCGGCAATCTGCACTTGTTCCTGCGCGCGTGCCTGGCTAGCCAGGTGGCCCAGGGTTGCAACCAGGCAATCACAGGCGTCGGCATCATGGCCAATCAGTTCCAGGTGGTGCAGGCATTCCTCGGCGCGGGCCAGCAGCACCTGGGCGTCAGTGAGAAAATCGTGCAGAGCGCTCATAGGGCCTTACCAGCGGCGTTTGGCAGGTCTGGAGCAGGTGCTGGCCATGGGACGGCGGTAACAGACAAGAGCCTGACTCCATTCATGCAATGAGAATGGCGTCACATTAATGGCTATTGGATATTGCGAACATCAGGTCTCACCCGATTGCGGGTAAGGGTTTCCCTGAGGGGATTCTGATAACGACCCTTTGCGGGTGGTTACGACAGGCTGGGCGTGAGCGCAGTAAACCATGATGCTAAAGTGACATCAATGCCCGGGACGGTTTTTATTTGCGGGGTCAAGCCGCAGCACAAACGGCCGATAACGGGGTCGATGCTTTCTTTTTTGCAACAAAGCCTTGGGGGATTCAATGGCTGGCATTCTCGACACGGTAGACCAACGGACACAGCTGGTAGGTGAGAACCGCCTGGAAATCCTGATGTTCCGCCTGGCAGGCCGGCAGTTGTTCGCGATCAACGTGTTCAAAGTGCAGGAAGTGCTGCAACTGCCCAAGCTGACCCTGATGCCACAGCGTCATGCGTACGTGTGCGGGGTGGTCAACCTGCGTGGCCAGACCCTGCCGGTGATCGACCTGTCCCAGGCCATCGGCATGCGCCCGCTGGAGCCAGGGCCGAACAGCACGATCATCGTCACCGAGTACAACCGCTCGGTACAGGCGTTCCTGGTGGGGGGCGTCGACCGCATCGTCAATATGAACTGGGAAGCCATCATGCCGCCGCCGTCGAGCGCCGGGCGCCAGCATTACCTGACGGCGATCAGCAAGGTTGACGAGCAACTGGTGGAAATCATCGACGTCGAGAAAGTCCTCGCCGAAATCGTCCCGTACAACGCCAAGGTGTCGCGCGACAAGCTGGAAGACCCGGTGCTGGCACGTGCGCGCGGCCGCGAGGTGCTGCTGGTCGACGACTCCACGGTGGCTTTGGCGCAGTTGCGCGAAACCCTTGGCCAGTTGGGGGTGAAGATGCACGTGGCCAGCGATGGCCTGAAAGCGCTGAAGCTGCTCAAGAGCTGGGCCGACGCCGGCGAGGACGTCTGCCAGAAGCTGCTGATGGTGTTCACCGACGCTGAAATGCCGGAAATGGATGGCTATCGGCTGACCACCGAAATCCGCAACGACCCGCGTCTGCGTGGGCTGTATGTGGTGCTGCACACGTCGCTGTCGGGCAGCTTCAACGAATCGATGGTGAAAAAGGTCGGCTGCGACAACTTCCTCTCCAAGTTCCAGCCCGACAAGCTGGTCGACGTGGTCCGGCAGCGCCTGATGCTCGACGAAGCGCCGGCCTGATTTCGCGGCAGCGCCGGGCGGCGCAGGCCCGGCGGGCGGTGTAAGCTTGCAGTCTTTGAATGCCAGGAGCAGGCCGCCATGCGTCTGAGTGCGCTGTATCGTTATCCCGTCAAATCCGCCCGTGGCGAAGCCCTTGAGCAATCGACCTCGGGGGCCTTGGGCCTGACCGGCGACCGGCGCTGGATGCTGGTTGAGCGCGACAATGGGCGCTTCCTGACCCAGCGCGCCTATCCACAGATGAGCCAGTTGTCGGCACTGTATGCCGCCGACGGCGGCTTGCTGCTGAGCGCGCCGGGGTTCGCCCAGTTGCATGTGGCGGTGCCCGACGCCGAGCACGAGCTGCGCGGGGTGACTATCTGGCGTGACACTTTCCGTGTACCGGATGCGGGCGACGCAGCGGCCGCCTGGCTGAGCCATTTCATTGGCAAGGATGTGCGTCTGGTACATGTGCCGGAATCGCGTACGCGGTTTCTGCCGTCGGGGTATGGCGCGACGGAGGATCGGGTGGCGTTTGCCGATGGTTTTCCTCTGCTGCTGATCGGCCAGGCGTCGTTGGATGACCTGGTGCAGAAGGTCGGGCGGCCGCTGGAGATGCTGCGGTTCCGGCCGAACCTGGTGGTGGAGGGCAGCGCACCGTTCGCCGAGGATGGCTGGAAGCGCATTCGCATTGGCGATCTGGCGTTCCGCGTGCTCAAACCGTGCACGCGCTGCATCCTCACCACCATTGATCCGCAGACGGGCGAGCGCAGCGAAGATCGCGAGCCGCTGACGACGCTCAAGACCTACCGGCAGAAAGAAGGCGAGGTGATGTTCGGGCAGAACCTGGTGGCCGACGGGGAAGGGGTGCTTGAGGTGGGGATGCCGGTGACGGTGCTGGAGTAACAAGCATCGCGGGACGAGCCCGCTCCCACAGGGTAAGCGTCACGCCGGCCACTGTGGGAGCGGGCTC